>DATAFR010000078.1:0-5320 GCA_036257375.1 Methyloceanibacter sp. | reverse complement strand
AGCGGCGTGAGGCCTTCCTCGTCGCAAAAGCGGGGTAGGGCGTCAAGGCTTCCGCGAACTCTAGCCGGCGCGCGGGCGCATCAAGCGGGGCAACGCCGTCGGCGGCGTGAGCCCGATCCGCATGACCGCGCGCTTGAGCGGCGCAAGAACGTTCAGCCCGTGCAGGACGATGCCGCGCGCCGCTTGCAGCGGAGGAAGCGAGGTCAGAAGCGAGCGGCTCAAGAGATCGACCCCGAACGTGCGGGTCATGACGTCGAGCCGGCGCGCCTCGGCATAGGCATCGAGCGTCTCGTCGCCGCCGGGATCTTGTCCTTGCGCCAGCGCGTCGGCGACGCAGTCGGCAAGCGCGCCTGCGTCCCTGAAGCCGAGATTGAGACCCTGCGCGCCGATCGGGGGCAGGATATGCGCGGCCTCGCCGAGAAGCGCGGTGCGTCTTGCTGCGAGCCGGTCCGCCGATAGCCCCGCGACGGGAAACGCGGCCTTCGCGCCGGGATCTGACACCGCGCCGAGTTGATCGCCGAGACGTTCGCCGAGCGCCGCGATGAAATCGGCATCCGTTGCTTGGGCGAGCTGCGCGATCTCAACTTGCGTCCCGACCCAAATCAGGCTCGAGGCGTGAGGATCGGGAAGCGGCACGGTCGTCACCGAGCCATGCTCCCGGTGGAGTTCGATCGAGACGTTGCGGTGGGGGAGCGTGTGGCGAAAGCTGGCGGCGAGCGCCGATTGATCGTAATGCCGCTCGGTGACGCCGATACCGGCGCTTGTCCGGCAGATCGACCGCCTGCCGTCGGCGCCGGCGACCAGCCGCGCCGAGACGGGAGCACCTGCGCTCAAGCTCAGATGCGCCTTTTCATCGTCGTAAACGATGCCGGTGACGCTTGCCTCGACGACGGAAGGCAAGGTCTCTTGCGCGCAGGCGTAGAGCGCGGCGACAAGTGCGGTGTTGGCGATGTTGTAACCGAACGCGTCAAGCCCAACCTCGCTCGCCTCGAACGTGATGTCGGGCGCGCGAAGGGGGCTCTGGGAAGCGTCCACGATGCGGATGGCCTTGAGCGGCGCCGCCTCGCTCGCAAGCCGCTCCCAGACGTGAAGCGTCTTCAAGAGATCGACGGAGCTTGTGAAGAGCGCGGCGGTCCTCGTCTCGACCGGGCCGCGCGATGGCGCCGGCGCCGGACCGATCACGACGGTATCGGCCCCCACATGCGCGAGCGCAAGGGCGACGACAAGCCCCGAAGGGCCGGTCCCGACCACGGCGACGTCATGCAATTGGCCGGTCGAGGCGATATTCTCTTCCTCCGTGCTCCAGATTCGGCGACCCGAGCCAATTGTACGGCCAGGTTCCGTCAAGCATCCGAAAAGCATAGCAAAAGTGGGACGCGGGCGATCTCGTTAGGCGTGAGGGGACTGCAAGTCTCGTTCGAGCGCTCGAAGGACCGAGCGTTGCCGATAAGCAACAAGTCTTTCCAAAAAGCGCGCTGTCGCTTGAGTGTCACAAGCGCGTCATTGGGGCGGAAATACAAGGGTAGGGGCCGAATTAGCGGGTCCAACGGGACAAAAATACGAGGAAACCGAAGCGTTTCCTGGTTTGCACAACGGGTACGCGAAGCAACTTTCGACAGTGGAGAGGGGCATGACAGGGGGACTGAAGACGATCAACCGCTATCTGCTCGCAGGCGCGGGCGTTATCGGAATTTTCGCTGCTGCGCCGGAGGCAAAGGCGCAACAGGCACAGGATCTGCAACAAATCCAAGCGCAGATCCAGGAAATGCAAGCGACCATCCAGGCGCTGCAAAAGCAGGTGGCCGACGCCAAGGCCCAGGCCGCCGCGGCGAACGCTACGGCGGCGAATGCCGGCGGCGGCGATCTCGATTTGAAGGTCAAGTGGAAGGGCGCGCCGGAGCTGTCGAGCAGCGACGGCAAGTTCAGCTTCAAGGTCCGCGGGCGCCTTCAGACCGACTATAACGCCATCGATCAGGACTTCGACATAACCGGCCGGCCCGATGTGAGCGCGGCCGAAATCCGCCGCGCCCGTCTCGGCGTCGAAGGCGTCGTCTTCTACAACGTGGCCTACAAGTTCGAGGTCGACTTCGCCAACGACGTCACGGCGATCAAGGATGCGTATGTCGAATACAACGGCTTGGCTGACGGTCTCAGTCTGCGGGCCGGTAACTTCAAGACACCGAACTCAATCGACGAGATGACAAGCTCGCGCTTCCTGACTTTCCTGGAGCGCGCCGCCTTCGTCGAGGCCTGGGGTCTTGATCGCCAGATCGGTGCCGGCGTGATCTATGCGCAGGAGCACTTCACTCTGTCAGCCGGAATTTTTGGTCCCGAGCCCTTCGAGGACGAGCTTTTCCTGGATGACGTCAAAACCGGTGCCGCCCGCCTCACGGTCGCTCCGATCAATCGCGAGGTCAACGGCGTGCATCAGGTCTTGCATCTCGGCGCGAGCTGGCGTGGACGCGAGAATGCCGAGGACCGGCGGAGCCCGCCAAGCGGGACGAGCATCACGAACCCATTCAACGATGAGTTCTTCCGTTACCGTGCGCGCGGCGCCGATCTCCATCTCGCCGACCGCTTCGTTTCGACACCGCAAGTCTTCGACGAGGACCAGTTCTGGGGTGTTGAGGGGGCGGCGATCTGGGGACCCGTCCACGTGGTTGGCGAGTACACGCAACTCGAGGCCAAGGTCATTAAAAACTCCTTCTCCTTGGCGCCGGGGGTGCCGATCATATGCTGCAACGGCAAGGATCCCACCTATGACGGCTGGTACATCGAGGCTGGCTGGTTCCTCACCGGCGAGACGCGCAGTTACAAGGAAGGGGAGTTCGGCCGCATCAAGGTCAAGAACCCCGTGCTCGGAGGCGGCAAGGGCGGCGGCTGGGGCGCCTGGCAGATCGCCGGACGCTACGACGTCATCGACCTCACCGACCAGGCGACGACGATACAAGGAAATTCGATCGCCAGTCCTTCGATTTCTTCCTCTAACCTAAACTGCTCGCTGTGCGGCGAGCAGAAGACCTGGGAGGTTGTCCTCAACTGGTGGCTCAACGACTACACTGGCCTGCAATTCCAATATAGCCAGTCCGATATCGACGGCGGCCCACAACTGTTCACCGCCTCTCCCGGCGTGGTTGCTTCCGCGAACGTCAACAACAACGCCAAGATCGAAGGCTTCGGCACGCGTCTACGTTTCGACTGGTAAGGCGGATTACTTAGTCCCCTCCGCTGCCAGACCGCCGCCCTTGAGTCAGGGGCGGCGGTTCTTTTTTGAGGATTTTTGCGAGCGATGAGAAGGCCTTAACCGGCAATTCATCCGATTCTTGCAATATGCCCTAGCCAAAACCATTTTATCGGGTAGGTCGATTGCCATGCGTAGGTCTGTCTTCATCGCCGGGTTCGTGGCGCTGTCTCTTGGCAGCCTGCCTGCGCTTGCCTTTCAGGAGATGCCGGAGCCGCCGCCCGCCGACGTTCCGTCCGCGACCCCTCAGCTCGGCCCGCTCCAGCTTGGCACGCCGGGCGGTGGAGGCGCTCCGGAAACCGAGCAGGGCGGCCTCAGCATGTTCGGCTACACCGTGCTGCCAAAGTTCGATTTCGGCCTCGACGTGATGTATGGCCAAGACCAGCCGCAATTGGACCTGAGTCCGCCCATCACGGATGAAGAGAGTGGCGACGTTACCGTTCTCGGCAAGGTCAAGCGCCGCTTCTAGCGCGCGGGCACGCCCCCTCCCACCAATCGATAGGCTCTTCTGAGCGCGCCGACGCGCGCCCGCGATCGTGTGGCCCGCTCGCCGTTCGCGCTCCGGGCCTGGCGAAGATAGCGCCCCAATGGGCGGTTGACCGCGGGCGCCTGGCTAAGTTAGCTCCTTGCGAAGCCCGCGCCGTCTGCCCGAACCCTCAACCGCAATTAAAGCCCCGCACGCATGATCATGGACTGGCTGACCGACCCGCATATCTGGGCAAGCTTCATCGCGCTCAGCGCCATGGAGATCGTGCTCGGCATCGACAATGTCGTGTTCATCTCGCTCCTGGTCTCGCGCCTGCCGGTCGAGAAGAGGAAGATGGCGCGGCAGATCGGGCTTTCGCTTGCGCTCATCTTTCGCGTCATCATGCTTGCCGGCATCGCCTGGATCATTCACTTGACGACGCCGATCTTCAGCATCGGCAGTTACGCCTTTTCCTGGCGCGACCTCATTCTCATCGCCGGAGGCTTGTTTCTCCTGGTCAAGGGAACGCGCGAGATGCACCAGGATATCGAAGGGGAGAACGAGGAAGGCGGGCCGAACGCCGTCGCCGACACCATGACCACGGCGATCCTTCAGATCGCGATTATCGATCTGGTGTTCTCGGTCGATTCCATCATCACCGCCGTCGGCATGGCCGACCACGTCGAAGTCATGATCGCGGCAGTCGCCGTCGCCATTGCGGTGATGTATTTCGCCTCCGGACCTGTCGCCGAATTCATCGAGCGCCATCCCACCACAAAAATGCTGGCCCTTTCGTTCCTGCTCCTGATCGGCGCGGCGCTCATCGCCGACGGAATGCATTTCCACATCCCGCGCGGCTATATCTACTTCGCCATGGCGTTCGCGGCCGCGGTCGAGGTGGTTAATGTGCTCGCCTTGCGTAAGCGGCGGCGGACCGCGAAACACGCGCGCACTGGGCACAAGAAGGGCTGACTGCCCGCCAATCCCCTTAACTTTGTCACGCGAATTGCTTGCAATGGCCGCAATTTGTCCCAGTTTGACAGCACCTATCGCCGTCTCGAAGCTCGGTTCGAAGTACAAAGGAGAAGCGATGAAAGTCGGAACTCTGGTTGTCGCCATGGCGCTCGCGCAGCCTGCGGCGGCGGTTCGCGCGGAGCCCGTGGCTCTTTCGGGAGATGGGTTGCGTCAGGCCGTCAGCGGCAAGACCGTGTTTCTCAGCATCTCGGGTTTTGAACTGCCGATCAGCTATTCGGCGAACGGCCGCATGTCGGGCAAGATGGGCGCCGTAGCCGCGAGCTTTGCCCGGGGCGACGGCGCGCAGGATCGCGGCAAATGGTGGGTGGAGGGCGACCGGCTGTGCCAGCAATGGTCGAGCTGGATGGACGGCAAGTCCTACTGCTACCGCCTGACCCGCGAGGGGGCGAAGGTGAATTGGGTCCGCAACGACGGCCGTTCGGGCACCGCGCGCATCAGTAACTGACCCGACCGCCGCTTCATTCGCCAAACCAAATTCCCAAGCATGAACAGCCGCCTCCGGGCGGCTCTTCATTTTTGTCGACGCCTCGTCCGAGCGCGGCACGTTGCGGCAAAGCCACAGCGAGCGAGCGGAAATC
>DATAFR010000077.1:0-2872 GCA_036257375.1 Methyloceanibacter sp. | reverse complement strand
GATCGCTTTTGTCGCCACGGTCATTTCGCTCGTCATCGGTGCGCTCGCCGCCGTGCTGCTGTGGCGCTACCGCTTTCCGGGCAAGGTCGCCGTGGAGGGCGCCTTCACCCTGCCGCTCGTGGTGCCGGAAATCTGCATGGGTGTCGCCATGCTGCTGTTCTTCACCCGCGTCATACCCTGGCCCAACAATCTGTTCTGGCCGCTCAATCTCGGCTCCATCATCATCGCGCATGTCTCGTTCTGCTTCCCCTTCGTCGCGCTCGTCGTGGGGGCACGGCTCGCGAGCTTCAACAAGGAGCAGGAGGAGGCGGCGCGCGACCTCGGCGCCAACGACTGGCAGGCGTTCCGCGACGTGCTCCTGCCGCATATCCGTCCGGCCCTGATCGCCGGGGCTCTACTTGCCTTCACGCTCTCGCTCGACGATTTCGTCATCACCTTTTTCACTTCTGGACCTGACACCGTCACCTTCCCGGTGAAGGTCTATTCGATGCTCCGCTTCTCGGTGACGCCGGAAGTCAACGCGGCCTCGACAATGCTGATCGTTCTCACGATCATGCTGATGATCGTCATGATGGTGATGCAGAGCAGGTCGCAGAAAAAGACAAAGGGATGAGTGCTATGGACCAAGTGGGGGCCAAGGGCGACAAGGTTGCCGCCAAGCCCATCATCAGTTTCCGCGACGTTTCCAAGCGATGGGGCCCGACGGTCGCCGTGGAGAAGGTCAGCCTCGATATCGAGCCCGGAGAGTTCTTCGCCCTGCTTGGGCCTTCCGGCTGCGGCAAGACGACGTTGCTGCGCATGCTGGCCGGCCTCGAAGTGCCGACAGAAGGCCATGTCTATATAGACGGGCAGGATATGGGCGACATCCCGCCAAACAGGCGCGCCGTCAACATGGTGTTCCAATCTTACGCCGTGTTCCCGCACATGTCGGTCGCCGACAACGTCGCTTACGGCCTCAAGATCGATCGGGTGCCGCAACCGGAACGCGACAGACGCGTGCAAGAGGCGCTCGATCTGGTGCAGCTCGGCCATTTGGCGGCGCGCATGCCCGATCAGCTCTCCGGCGGTCAGCGCCAGCGCGTGGCGCTCTCGCGCGCGCTCGTGAAGAAGCCAAAAGTTCTCCTGCTCGACGAGCCGCTTTCGGCGCTCGACGCCAAATTGCGCGAGGCCATGCGTTTCGAGCTGTCGCAGCTGCAGCAAAAGGTCGGGATCACGTTCATCATAGTCACGCATGACCAGGACGAGGCTCTTGCGATTGCCTCGCGCATTGCTGTCATGAATAAGGGATCGATCGCCCAGCTTGGCACGCCGTCCGACCTTTACGAATTTCCGGCATCGCGGTTCGTCGCCGACTTTATCGGTTCGGTGAACATGTTCGAGGGCACACTGGTTGAGGACAAGCCGAACGAGGCCATTGTCGCCTGTCCCGAGCTAGATCCGCATCGCGTGCACGTGCCGCATTCGGTCCCCGGCAAGACCATGTCGCAGGCATGGGTGGCGATCCGCCCCGAGAAAATGACCTTGCACAAGGATTCCGATGCGCCGCCGCAAGTGCCCGAATGCCGCGTGGCGCACAATGTCGCCAGAGGAGAGATCAAGGAGATCTCCTATCTTGGCGACATCTCCATCTACCACGTCCTTCTCGCTAACGGCCGGTTGATCCGCATTTCGCGTCCTAATCGCTCGCGCTGGGATCAGGACGACTTCAACTGGGGCGAGAAGGTCTGGATCAGCTGGGCCGGGTCGAGCCCGGTTGTGCTGCAATCCTGACGGCGCGGCCCTTTCGATCGGGCGCGCCCGCGGCAAGGAACGAATGCAAGGTCTACATGTCGATATCTGCCGATCTGCATGAGCGAAGGATGGCGGCCGTCGCGCGCGGTGTGAGCCACGCGAGCACGATCTACGCCAAGCGCGCCAAGAATGCCGAAATCTGGGACGAGGAGGGGAAACGCTATATCGACTTCGGCTCAGGCATCGCCGTGGTCAATACCGGCCATCAGCATCCGAAGATCGTGGCCGCCGTCGAGGAGCAGCTCAAGGCGTTCAGCCATGTCTGTTTCCAGGTCACGCCGTATGAATCGTACGTGCGCCTCGCCGAGAGGCTGAATGCGATTGCGCCGGTCGCTAGCCCCGCCAAGACGATGCTGGTTTCTACCGGGGCGGAAGCCGTCGAGAATGCGGTCAAGGTCGCGCGCGCCTTCACCGGGCGCCCCGGAATCGTCTCCTTCAGCGGCGGCTTCCACGGGCGCACGCTCATGGGCATGGCGCTCACGGGCAAGGTCGTTCCCTACAAGAAAGGGTTCGGCCCGTTCCCGGCCGAGGTCTATAACGTCGCTTTTCCTAATGATTATCATGGCGTTAGCAGCGACCAGAGCCTTGCCGCCCTCAACGCCCTGTTCAAGTACACCGCCGACCCTTCGAGCATCGCCGCCATGATCTTCGAGCCGGTGCAGGGCGAGGGCGGTTTCTACATCGCGCCGTTCGATTTTCTGCGGGCGCTTCGCGCGATCTGCGACGAGCACGGAATCTTGCTCATCGCCGACGAGATTCAGACCGGCTTCGCGCGCACGGGCAAAATGTTCGGGCTCGAACATTCGAACGTCACGGCCGATGTCGTGACGATGGCGAAAGGTTTGGCCGGCGGGCTTCCGCTCTCGGCGATCACCGGGCGCGCCGATATAATGGACGCATCGAACCCCGGCGGCCTCGGCGGCACCTATGCCGGCAATCCGGTCGCGTGCGCGGCGGCGCATGCCGTTCTCGACGCGATCGAGGAGGAAGACCTCTGCGGCCGCGCCAATGCCATCGGCAAGATCATTCTCGACCGCTGCAATCAGATCAAGGACCGCTCGAACTTGAATTGCGTCGGCGA
>DATAFR010000076.1:0-16653 GCA_036257375.1 Methyloceanibacter sp. | reverse complement strand
GCGCCGGCGGGAAGGGCTCCTTCGACAAGGAGCTCGACGACGAGATTCCGTTCTAGCGCCTAAACCTGGTTTTGACATCGTCATGTCCGGCCTTGAGCCCGGCATCCAGGGGAACAACCCTGAGAGGCGGCCCTTGACCGTCGGCTCGAGCCCGGCGATGGCAGGTAAGGCTTGCGCCGTTAAGCACGACCGTTAGCGCTTCGAGGCCGCCCCGCCTGTAAACCCGATCTCAACCGCCGGTATGGTCTTTGCAGGGATCAGCGGACGCTATCCCCACGCGCGTCGGCACGAAGCGGATCGGCGAGTGAGATTATGGCGGACACAGTCGCCGCTCTGCTTCACGGCAGGGACAACAACTTCAATTTGATCCGCTTCGTCGCGGCTTCGGCTGTTGCTCGACCACAGCTTCGCGCTAGTCGCGCCCGAAATCGCCGCGGGCTCCTACATCGATTTTGCCAGGCTCGAGATCGGCCGGCTCGCAGTCGATGTGTTCTTCATCGTCTCGGGCTTTCTCGTCACGCGCAGCGTGATGACGCAACCGCGTTTCCTGCGCCTGTTTCCGGCGCTCTTCGTCGCCACCATCTTCATCGCTTTTGTGTTGGGGCCGCTGGTGACGACCGCGTCCTTGCACGACTATTTCGGCGATTCGCGCCCCTGGATCTACGTGCCGCTCACCGCATCACTCATTACCCATTCGCTCACGCTGCCCGGCGTGTTCGAGACGGTGCCAGAGGCCGGGGTTATCGCATGGCGTGCGCGAGCGGTTGGCGGCCTCGCTTGGGCTTGCCGCTGCGCCCAAGGCGCTCAAGTAGCGCGAAGCGCAGTAGCACAAATAAAGGGAACCACAGCGTCTCGCCGAGCGGGCGCTAGTCAAGACAAACAAGAGCCCGGTCCATCTTGACGATGGGCCGGGCTCGATACCCCTGACGCTTACGACTTACAGGGGAGCTACCTTAGTAGGTCTTTTCTCCGCCGGCGTCCTCACGGTCGCCCTTGGTCGAGCCCACCGTCAGCTTTTGCTCAGACAGAGTCTCGTAGTCCGGGGCGGAGGCGAGCGTTTCCTTGTTCACGTCGGCGATGATCTTGACGCTATCATTCTCGTCGCGCGCGAGCTTGAGGTCCTCGAAGCGCAATGCCACGTCCTTTTCGCCGAGGCCGAGAAAGCCGCCGCTGCCGATCAGCACGGCGACGATCTTGCCGCTCTGGTCGGTGACGAGGTCGTTGATGCTGCCAATATCCTCGTTCTGCGCGTTGTAGACCGACTGGCCGATCAGGTTGGTGGCGAGCCAATCGTCGCTGGCCTGCTTCGACAGGAACTGAGCTCCGCCTGGCGCCTCTGCCGACTTCGGTGCCGCCGGCTCGATCGACAGCGGCGCCTCTGAAGACTGCGGGGGCGGAGCCGCACTATCGCCCGGCTGCATCGGCGACGGCGTTACTTGCGAAGAGTCGCCGGGCACCGGGGCTGCCGGATCGGAAGGCTGTGCCGGATCGGGCATCACTTCGGGAATTTGCGACGGCGCATTCGCCGCCGGTGGGGTTTGCACATCATCGGCGGGAGGGGAGTCCTGCGCGACTGCGGGTGACAAGCCCAAAAACAGCCCCACGGCCGTGCATGCTAGAAATCGATTCATCGTTTCGCTCCGTATCTTTTCATCAGGGTTGGAGGATGATCGCGGTGCGATCGGGCCGAGGCCTTGCGGGACCCCTGACCAGGTGCAGGAACAACGTTTCGGCGAGTCCTTCGTTCCCGATTTTGCCTTTCGGCGACTCTCCGTAGGCTGAGGAATGGCGCTTCGCCAGAGGGGCCAAAGCGGCCCCTTTTTTGTCACTCTAAGGCATTGAAGAAAATGATGAATCGAGACGCCGCTCGCCGCGTCTGGATGGTTGCGAACGGGCCGGCAAATCAGCTATAGAGAAACGTCTTACGGCCATCGTTTTCGGTCCCGCGCGAGACGGCTTCCCGCCATCCCGCTGCCGGTAGCGTGGCCTCCATCGATCTCTTTGCAACAGGCTTTTTCCGTCCTTGGCTGACGACGACAAGACAGAGGTCGAGGGTCCCGGACCTTCGGACATCAGACCCATCTCGCTCATCGACGAGATGAAGCGGTCTTATCTCGATTACGCCATGAGCGTGATCGTCTCGCGCGCGCTGCCCGACGTCCGCGACGGGCTCAAGCCCGTGCATCGCCGCATCCTCTACGCCATGCAGCGACTCGGGCTCGACAACAACAAGAAGCATATGAAGTCGTCGAAGGTGGTCGGCGACACGATGGGCGACTTCCATCCGCACGGCAATCTCGCCATCTACGACGCGCTCGTGCGCATGGCGCAGGGTTTCTCCATGCGGCTGACGTTGATCGACGGGCAGGGAAATTTCGGCTCCGTCGACGGCGACCCGCCGGCCGCCGACCGCTACACCGAGGTCAGGCTCGCCGCGGCGGCCATGACGATGCTCGACGACCTCGAGAGCGAGACCGTCGATTTCAAGCCGAACTACGACGACCGGCTCCAGGAGCCGACGGTCCTTCCTGCCAAGTTCCCGAACCTGCTGGTCAATGGTGCCGGCGGCATCGCCGTCGGCATGGCCACCAACATCCCGCCGCATAATCTCGGCGAGGTCATCGACGCCTGCGCCGCCTATCTCGACAATCCCGCCATCGAGATCGATGAGCTGATCGAGATCATTCCCGGTCCCGATTTCCCCACCGGCGGCCTGATCCTCGGCCGCACCGGCATCCGCGCCGCCTACCACAAGGGCCGCGGCTCGATCCTGATGCGCGGGCGCGTCACCACCGAAACCATCCGCAAGGAGCGCGAGGCGCTCATCATCAGCGAGATCCCGTATCAGGTGAACAAGGCGGCGATGGTGGAGAAGATCGCCGAGCTCGTGCGCGAGAAGAAGATCGAAGGTATCGCCGACATTCGCGACGAGTCGGACCGCCAGGGCATGCGCGTAGTCATCGAGCTGAAGCGCGACGCCATGGCCGACGTGGTGCTGAACCAGCTTTACCGCTTCTCGGCGCTGCAATCTTCCTTCGGCTGCAACATGGTGGCGCTGATCGGCGGCAAGCCCGAGCAGCTCAACCTCAAGGACATGATTCGCGCCTTCACCGAATTCCGTGAGGAGGTCGTTGGCCGGCGCACCAAGTTCTTGCTGCGCAAGGCGCGCGAACGGGCGCACGTGCTCGTGGGTCTTGCCATCGCGGTTGCCAATATCGACGAGATCATCCAGCTCATCCGCAAAGCGCCGGACCCTGCCACCGCGCGCGAGCAATTGATGGCCCGCGACTGGCCTGCCAAGGATGTGGTGGCTCTGGTCGAGCTGATCGCCGACCCGCGCCACAAAGTGTCGGCCAAGGGCACCTATCGCCTCTCCGAGGAGCAGGCCCGCGCCATCCTCGATCTCCGCCTGCAACGGCTGACCGCTCTCGGCCGCGACGAGATCGGCGACGAGCTGAAAACGCTTGGCGAGCAGATCGGCGATTATCTCGACATCTTGCGCTCGCGCGCGCGCATCGTCGCCATCGTCAAGGACGAGCTCAACAAGATCAAGGAGGAGTTCGGTACGCCGCGCCGCACCGAGATCCTCGAGATGGAAGGCGAGGTCGAGGACGAGGACCTGATCCAGCGCGAGGACATGGTCGTCACCGTCAGCCACAAGGGCTACATCAAGCGCGTGCCGCTCTCGGCCTATCGCGCCCAGCGTCGCGGCGGCAAAGGCCGGGCCGGCATGGCGACGCGCGAAGAGGATTTCGTTACCCGCATCTTCATCGCCAACACGCACACGCCGGTCCTGTTCTTCTCCTCGCGCGGCATGGCTTACAAGATGACCGTCTGGCGGCTGCCTCTCGCGGCGCCCCAGGCACGCGGCAAGGCTCTGGTCAATCTGCTCCCGCTCGACAAGGACGAGACCATCACCACCATCCTGCCGCTGCCCGAGGACGAGAAGAGCTGGGAGAAGCTCGATGTGATGTTCGCCACCAACTACGGCAGCGTGCGGCGCAATAAGCTCTCGGACTTCATCGAGGTCCGCCAGAACGGCAAGATCGCCATGAAGCTCGATCCGGGCGACCGCATCGTCGGCGTGCAGATTTGCAACGAACAGGACGATGTCCTGCTCACGTCGCAGGACGGCCAGGCCATCCGCTTCCCGGTGTCCGATGTGCGCGTGTTCAAGGGCCGTGAGTCGCCGGGTGTGCGCGGCATCAAGCTCGAAAAGCGCGACCAGGTCATCTCCATGGCGATCTTGAGCCATGTCGAGGCCTCCGCGCCGGAACGCGCCGCCTACATCCGCCAGGCCAACACGATCCGCCGCGGCGGCGCCGACGTGCAGGAGCCGGAGGTCGATGCGGAGACCAATGGCGAGGAAACCGTAGTGCTGACTCCCGAACGCTACGCCGAGCTCAGCGCGCATGAGGAATTCGTGCTGACCGTGTCGGAGAACGGCTACGGCAAGCGCACGTCGGCTTACGAATACCGTATATCGGGCCGCGGCGGAAAAGGCATCATCGCCATGGTCGTCAATCAGCGGAATGGCAAGCTGATTGCCTCCTTCCCGGTGGAGGAAACCGACCAGATCATGCTCGTCACCGATGGCGGGCAGTTGATCCGCGTGCCCGTCCAGGACATCAGCGTGATGGGCCGCTCGACCCAAGGGGTGATCGTGTTCTCCACCGCCGAAGGCGAGCGCGTCGTCTCGGTCGAGCATATTCCCGACGAGAACGGCGGTGAGGGCGAAGAGGAGCAGGATTAGCCGCTCGTTAATCGGTATGCGCCACCATAGGCGCATGACGCTTACGCCCGACCAACACTCCCTGATCGCTTCGGCCTACGAGAAGGCCGCGTCGGACATGATGGTGCCGCCGCAGCTCAGAACGGCGTTCGCGCGCAAGGCAGAGTGGTTTCGCATGCTGGCGCGCCTGGGCGCCAAGCCAAAGCTGACGGCGATGCTCGCCAAGGACAGCCCTCAGCAAATGCCGCAGCGAGCCAGTGAGAAGAAAAATCCTAATGCCAGCCCTTCGCCGCTGAGCTCAGCGGCGCGGCATCTCTTTGCCTGGCAGCAGCGTCGCTAGCTCCGCACAGGGCGCGCCCTAATGCGTCCCTTTTCTGGGTTTCAGGGCGTAGATTCGCTTCTGAACCTTCTGTCGCAGCTCTGACGCGTGAAGATCACGAAGAGCAACCAAAGCGGCCCTGGCTTCAGCCAGAGAGTCGCGGCTGCGCTCTATCGCATTTTGCGTGGCAAGTCTTGAAAGTCGAATCTGATCGACTGAGACCCGCGACCTTACCAGCGCCTCCGCAGACGTGACTTCGGCCACGCCTTCTTTCCGGTCCTTAGGCATGCGACTCTCCTTAGCCACATACCCCCGTGCGGCAATTCGAAGCCAAAAGCGGCTTCAAATCAAGTCTTAGAGTTGGGCATGGAGCAGGGGCTTAGACGCAAGCGTGCAGCGATGCCTCGGCGGGCTTGCCTGCACTGATCGCCGCCAAGGCCCGTGCCGCGGGCGTGCGCGCGGCGAGAGCAGCGACATCGCGGACCACCGCCCGATTCCGGTCCGAGTGGGCGATCAGGCCGGCCGCCTTGAATCGCGACATGATGCGCGACAGCGTATCGGGATTGAGCCCGAGATAGTCGGCGATGTCTTTCCGGTTGAAAGGCAGCTCGAAGACCACGCCGCCGCTTGCCGCGCTCACACCGGTGCGCAGCGCAAGCTCGATGAAAAAGGTTGCGACCCTTTGCTCGCAATCGAATTGACCGAGCGTCGCCGCATGGATCGCCTGGCGCGCCAGCCGGCTCGCCGAGGCCTGATCGAGATAATGCCGAACCGCGGGATCGGCAGAAGCGGCCGTCTCCAGGGCGGCAAGGCGCATCCGCGATATTTCGCCTGCACCGGCAGCAACCAGGGCGGCTTCGGCGTGAGGCGGCGCAAAGCTTGAGCGGAACACATCGCCCGAGGACAGCATGGCTACGATCTGACGCGCGCTGCCGGGAAGGGTGATCTGAAGCGTCAGAAGGCCGGAGCGGACGATGAAAATCGTCTCCCCACCCTCGAGAGACAGGCTCAAAGCTTGTCCCCGCCGCGTGCGGAGCACGGTGGCTTGAGAGCCGATCGCAGCGGGAACTTGGACGAGAGCCGGTGCCTTCGCGGCGCTGCAGAGTGCGCTCGTTCCCAACCGCGCCTCGCTTGTAGTCTTAGCGCTCGACGTCATGGCGAAAATCTTTCTCCGAAAGCGGAGAGAATTGCTCGCCTAGTGGTCCGACGCGGCAGGCGGTGCCGCCTTGATCTCGGTCAAGATACGAACCGCGAGCGACCGTGCATCCGCGTGCTCCCGCAAAGTTTTGATCTGGATCAAGAAAATCTGTGGCCTAGGGGCAACAGCACGCGCTTGATGCGCCGGACTCTGACCTCGGTCAGTGCACAACGCCGATCCGCGCTTTGATGAGAAACCGGCTCGTCCCAGAAATGAAGAAGATCGCCCGCGCTTGGGTCCGCTGGCATGAAGAGGGGACATGACGATGAGACGAATGGCACGTGGCGCCCTGGCCGCCCTAACGGTCGGGCTGGGCTTGGCGGGCGGTACTTTTCCGCGTCGGCGGGCAGCGATGACGGAAATTTCCAGGTGCGCGTGCTTGCCACC
This sequence comes from Methyloceanibacter sp., assembly GCA_036257375.1. Classification (GTDB taxonomy): domain Bacteria; phylum Pseudomonadota; class Alphaproteobacteria; order Rhizobiales; family Methyloligellaceae; genus Methyloceanibacter. The sequence goes on along the minus strand of DATAFR010000076.1, from coordinate 10,017 downwards.
GTGGTCGATCCCGACACTGACGCGACGGTGTCTGCCGGCGGTGCGGTCATTCCCGGCGCCAATGCCGAGGCCAGCACCGAGGTCATCCCCGCGCTCACCCTCAGCTACTACCTCACCCAGAATCTCGCGCTCGAATTGTTCTGTTGCTTCTCCGAGCATGAGGTCGACGGCAAGGGCGCGATCGCCAATCTCGGCGAGATCGCCGACACGTGGATCTTTCCCCCGGCGCTCACGCTCCAATATCATTTCACCAGTCTCGGGCGGTTCGAGCCCTATGTCGGCGCCGGCGTGCAATACATCGACTTCTTCGATACCGGCACGGGCATCAACCGCCTCGGCGCCACAAGCGTCAGTATCGACGACGCGTGGGGCTTCACCCTGCAAGCCGGTTTCGACATCTCGCTCGGCAACGGCTGGTCGCTCAATGCCGACGTCAAGAAGACCTGGCTCGACACCACCATCACCTGGCATAATAACGCCGCGCTCGGCGGCGTGAACGTCGTCGGCGACGCCGATCTCGATCCTTGGATCTTCTCGGCCGGGCTTGGCTACCGCTTCGACCTCGGCTCCATTTTCGGCCATCGCGCTGAAGCCGCCCCAATAAAGTAACCAAACGTCCGCTTGGGGTCGCGAAAGGGCTCGGCGCCCGCTCCGGGCCCTTTTTCTTTTTCTAGCGCTTGCCGACGCAGGCGGCTAGAAACGGGCTCGCGCGACAAGCATGACGCCGTTCGCGCCAGCGGAGCGTGTGCCTTGCGCGTCGGCCTCTATCCCGGAAGCTTCGATCCCGTCACCTTCGGCCATGTCGATATCGTGCGCCGGGCGGCGCATCTAGTCGACAAACTCGTGATTGCGGTCGGCACCCATCACGACAAGCATCCTCTCTTCACCGCCGAGGAGCGCGTGAAGCTGACCGAGGAGGTTCTCGGCCCCGTCGCCAAGGAGATTGAGCTCAAGCTCGAGGTGACGACCTACGACAATCTGACGGTCGATGCAGCGAAGCATGCCGGCGCCAATGTCGTCATCAGGGGCCTGCGCGATGCCGGCGATTTCGACTACGAGATGCAGATGGCCGGCATGAACCAGGCCCTTGCGCCGGAGATCGAGACGGTGTTTCTGGCCTCCTCGCCCAATTCCCGTCATATCGCGGCGAGCCTCGTGCGCCAGATTGCCGCAATGGGCGGCGACGTTTCGTCCTTCGTGCCGAAACGCGTCGCCGCGGCACTCAGGAAGAAGTTTGCCGGCTAGTCCGGTCCCGCCAGTGTTCCAAGGAGGAAATATGCGATTTCAGGCAAGCATCGTGTTCGCCGCCGCGCTTGCGCTCGGCCTCATCGCCGGCCAAGGCACGGTTCATGCGGGCAGCCTGTCGGATCCCGCAAGCCTGAACGAGCAGGCGCCCGCGGTGTACAAGGTCAAGTTCGATACGAGCAAAGGTCCCTTCGTGGTCGAGGTGCATCGCGACTGGGCCCCGAACGGCGCCGACCGCTTCTACAATCTGGTGAAGAACGGCTTCTACAACGATGCGCGCTTCTTCCGCGTCATCGATGGCTTCATGGTGCAGTTCGGAATCAACGGCAATCCAAAGATCTCGGCGGTGTGGCAGGACGCCAATATCTCCGACGATCCCGTCAAGCAGAGCAACACGCGCGGCATGATCACCTTCGCCACCGCCGGACCCAACACGCGCACGACCCAGGTCTTCATCAATTTCGGCGACAATGCCGGCCTCGACGGGCAGGGCTTCTCGCCCTTCGGCAAGGTGATCTCGGGCATGGAGGTCGTGGATTCGCTCTTTAGCGGCTATGGCGAGGGCGCGCCGCAAGGCCACGGCCCCAACCAGGGCATCGTGCAAAGCCTCGGCAACGCTTATCTCGAAAAGGCGTTTCCCAAGCTCGACTACATCAAGACCGCGACGATCGTGAAATAGCGCCCGACCGCAACAAGGATCGCACCCATGGCAAAACCGGAAGACACGCTCATCATCGACACCACCAAGGGCCGCCTGACCGTCGAGATGCGCCCCGATCTCGCGCCTGCCCATGTCGCCCGCATCAAGGAGCTGGCGCGCAAAGGCTTCTATGACGGCGTCCCGTTCCACCGCGTCATCGACGGCTTCATGGCCCAGACCGGAGACCCAACCGGCTCAGGCATGGGCGGATCGGGCCAGAAACTGAAAGCGGAGTTCAACAAGGAGCCGCACACCCGCGGCGCCGTGTCGATGGCGCGCGCGCAGTCTCCCGACTCCGCCGACAGCCAGTTCTTCATCTGCTTCGACGACGCGACCTTCCTCGACAATAAATATACGGTGTGGGGACGCGTGATCGAGGGCATGGAGAATGTCGACAAGATCAATCGCGGCGAGCCGCCGGCAAATCCCGACAAGATGCTGAAGGTGCGGGTCGCCGCCGACGCGGCGTAAGCGCTAAGCCCTTGCGCGTCGATGCGTTCGACTATCATCTGCCGGAGGAGCTGATCGCGCTTCGCCCGGCCGTCCCGCGCGATGCGGCGCGGCTCTTGGTGGTGGAGCCCGGCGCGGCGCGGCCCTTCGCCGACAGGATGGTGCGGGATTTGCCGTCGCTGCTCGAGGCCGGGGATGCGTTGGTTTTCAACGACACGAAGGTGATCCCCGCGGAGCTGAAGGGCGTGCGCCAGCGCGATGGCGACCGTGCACAGATTTCCGTGACCTTGACCGAGCGGCTCGACGCCAATCGCTGGCATGCTTTGGCGCGCCCCGCCAAGCGGCTGAAAGCCGGGGACCGCATCCTGTTCGGCGAGGGCGGAGATGTCTGTCTCCTCGGAAGCCTGGTCGCGACCGTCGAGGAGAGGGGGAGGGATGGCGAGGTGACGCTTGCCTTCGATTTCAGCGATGCGAGCCTCGATGAAGCGATCGCTCGCTTGGGCGCGATGCCTCTCCCGGCTTACATCGCCTCGCGCCGCGCCGCCGACGAACAGGACCGCAGCGACTATCAGACCCTATTCGCGCGCGAGGAAGGCGCCGTCGCCGCGCCGACGGCAGGCTTGCATTTCACCGAAGCGTTGATGCAGGCGCTCGACGTCCGGGGTGTGTCGCGCCACTTCGTGACGCTGCATGTCGGGCCGGGCACCTTTCTTCCGGTTCGTAGTGTTGACACGGCCGGACATGTCATGCACGCCGAGACGGGTACCGTCACGCAAACGACGGCTGAAGTCCTGAACGCGATCAGGCAGAAGGGCGGCGCCATCGTCGCCGTCGGCACCACCTCGCTCAGGCTTCTGGAAAGCGCGACCGGCGAGGACGGAAAGCTCGCGCCCTTTTTCGGCGCAACCAACCTGTTCATCACGCCGGGCTATCGGTTCCGCTTCGTCGATCACCTCTTGACCAATTTCCATTTGCCGCGCTCAACCCTGTTCATGCTTGTATGCGCTTTCTCCGGACTCGATCTGATGCGGCGCGCTTACGCGCATGCGGTCGCGGCGCGCTACCGCTTCTATTCCTACGGAGACGCCTGCCTGCTCAGCCCGGCGCGTGGCGCGAAATGAGCCAGCGCTTCTCCTTTACCCTGAAAGCACGCGACGGAAAGGCGCGCACAGGCGCTATCGGCACGCCGCGCGGGACGATCCGCACGCCGGCCTTCATGCCGGTCGGCACCGGTGCCACGGTGAAGGCGATGTTCCCCGAGGATGTCGCCGCGACCGGCGCCGACATCATCCTCGCCAACACCTATCATCTGATGCTGCGGCCCGGCGCCGAGCGCATCGCTAAGCTCGGCGGCCTGCACAAATTCATGCGTTGGGAGAAGCCGATCCTCACCGACTCCGGCGGCTATCAGGTGATGTCTCTGGCGAAGCTCAGGCGCATAGACGAAAGCGGCGTCACCTTCCAATCGCATATCGACGGCGCGAGCATCGAGTTGACGCCTGAACGCGCCATCGAGGTGCAATGCCTGCTCGGCGCCGACGTCCAGATGGTGCTCGACGAATGCACGCCTTTCCCCGCTTCGCGCGACGAAGCGAAGGCCTCGCTCGATCTGTCGCTGCGTTGGGCCGAACGCAGCAAGGCGGCCTTCGCCGCGCGCGCAAAGCCAGGACAGGCCTTGTTCGGCATCGTGCAGGGCAGCGTCTATCCGGAGCTGCGGGAAGAAAGCGCTCGCGCGCTGATCGACGTTGGCTTCGACGGCTACGCGGTCGGAGGCCTTGCCGTCGGCGAAGGGCAGGGGGCGATGCTCGACATGGTCGAGGTGACCACGGCCAGTCTGCCCGCAGACCGGCCGCGCTACCTCATGGGCGTGGGCACGCCGGAGGATCTGCTGCTGTCGATCGCCCGCGGCATAGACATGTTCGATTGCGTGATGCCGACCCGCTCAGGCCGGCACTGCCAAGCCTTCACCTGGGGCGGACGGCTCAACCTGCGCAATGCACGCTACGCGGAAGACGCGACGCCGCTCGATCCGGAAAGCGCCTGTCCCGCGGCGCAATATGAGCGGGCCTATCTGCATCATCTCGTGCGGGCAGGCGAGACGCTCGGCGCCATGCTGCTGAGCTACGCCAACGTCCAGTTCTATCAGGAGCTGATGGGCCGCGCGCGAGAGGCGATCGAGCACGGGCGCCTCGCCAGTTTCACTGAGGAGCTGCGCCGGCGTTACGCGAGAAGTTCGGATGAAACGGACGACACTTAAGCCTGCTGCCCGGGCGTCGATTGCAGAATGCAGCCTTTGATGCGCCAGGCCCCGTCCTTCATTTGCTCGAGCTGGAATTCCGCCAGCCATTCATGTTCGGTGCTGTCGGTGATCAGCACTTGCTGCACGGTGCGTTTGCCGGCCTGCTCAAGGCCCAGAAAGGCGAAGCGGCGCGCGTCGAGCACCGTCGGCACCTCCTGTGCGAGCGAGCGCAGGAATCGCTCGGGCGCGCCGAAGAAGCGTTGGGTCGAGGGGGCAAGCTTGGCAAAAGCCCCCTCGGCGTCGCGCGCGGCGTAGGCGCGAATTTGCAGCCTGATGGCATTCTCGATATTGCGCCTATCCCATGGCGAGACGCTTCGAGGCTGGATCGCTTCGGGCCGCAGCGCCACTGTCTGCAAGCCGGCAGGCTGCAGCAGCGGCTTCGCAGCTGCGGCCGAAGCGAAGGCTTCATGGCTGACCATGAGCGCTCCCGTCAGCGTCGCTATTTGCGTGGCGGCGACGGCGACGCCGGCAAGCACCGCCCCGGCGAGGCTCGCCAGCATCGCTCCTTTGAGCTTGGCTTGCATGACGGCGCCTCCCAGCGCGCAAGTCCGGCACAACAACACCGCAAGGCAAATGAAGGTCGCCCCGAGATTTATTGCGAGGCGATGTCTGAGGCGGGCCCGGTTTTGGCTTCGCCCAGCGCCTTACGCTCGCGCGCCAGCAGATAGAGCCCGGACACGATCACCACCGCCGCGCCGGAAAGCGTCCACCAGGTCGGCACGTCGCCGAAGACGAGAAATCCCGCGACCGACATCCAGATCAGACCAAGATAGATGAAGGGCGCCAGCACTGCCGCAGGCGCGCTGCGATGCGCGAGAATCAAGAGCCAGTGCCCGAGGCCGCCCCAAAAGCCGAGCGATGCGAGCAGCAGATATTGCAGCGCGCTCTCGGGCCAATGCCACGCGGAAAGGGCGAACGGTGCGAGGATGAGCACGCCGCCAAGCGGCGTGTAGGTCTGCGTCACTTCGGGCGGATCGAAGCCGGCGAGATAGCGCGTGGCGATATTGTAGAGCGCATAGCCGAAGGTGGCGATGAGCGCGAGCAGCATGGCCCAATGCACCGTGCCGGTACCGGGATGCATCACGAGCAGCACGCCGAGGAAACCCGCGGCGATTGCCAGCATCCGATGCCAGCCGATCCATTCATTGAGTAAGGGCCCAGCCAATGCCGCGACCAGAAGCGGGGTGAGAAAGAAGATGGTGACCGTCTGATCGAGCTGGAGATAACGCAGCGCCAAGAAATTGAATCCGGTGGTCACCACCATCAGCACGGCGCGGAAGATCTGGACCCAAGGCTTGGCCGAACGGAGCGACGGCTTGAAGGCGAACGGCCATAGCGCCACCGCGCTGAACACCACATGGCCCACGAATCTAAGCCATGTGACTTGGGCGACCGGAATGCCCTCTTTGACGATGAGATATTTGCCCGTCGAGTCGAGCACGGCGAAACAGAGCGTGGCGAGTGCCATGAGTCCGATCGCCTTCAGCCTGTGGCGGGTATCGACAGCGGCGAGGGGAATCGGGCGTGGTGTCATGGAGGCGTGTTTCTGCATCAATCCTTGCCAAAACACCATCGGCGGCTAAGGTCGCGAGCGGACTGCCAGGAACGGCATCGTCACGGAGGAAAGTTTGGCCGACATCCGCGCGATATGCGCCATAGGCCAGCGGGGCCAGCTTGGACTGAATGGCCGACTGCCCTGGGAGGGCAACAAGGGCCGCGAATATGTTGCCGATGTGGCGCGCTTTTTCGAAGTGACCCGCGGCCACGTGATCATCGCCGGGCCGACCACCATCGCCTCGATTCCAGCCTTTGCCTATGAGGACCGCACTATTTGCGAGATTCGCTCGGCTAACCATCCGGAAGAGGTCTTGGCCTGGTTCCCCGACCGCGTGGTTTTCGTCGGCGGCGGGCCGCCAGTTTGGGAGACCTATGCGCCCTATATCCGGCACTGGGACATCAACCGGCTGCCGTATGACGGCGAAGCGGACCGCTGGTTCGACCCCGCCTGGCTCGTCGCCGCGGAAAAGCCGGTCAACCTCTGAGCCGTTGGCGATTGCGAAAGCATGACGTGAGGTTGGGTTATGGCCGAAGCGGGAAAGCCGCTAGGGTCGGCCGCGTCGGGGGTGCGCGGAGGACATTATGAACTCTCGTTCCCTCTCTCTCGCGTCGCTCGCCGCCGCCACGCTCGTCGCTCTGCTCGCGATAAGCGGCACGACGCTGGCCGGGAGCGGCGCCAGCAAGGACGACGCTGTCGCCATGGTGAGGAAGGCCGTCAGCGCCATCAAGGCCGAAGGCTCTGACCAAGCCTATTCCGAGATCAGCAATCCATCAGGTCCATTCGTCGACCGCGACCTCTACATCGTGGTCTACGCTCTCGACGGCATGGTGCTTGCGCACGGCGCCGACGCGAGACGCATCGGCACCAATCAGATCGCCGACAAGGATCCCGACGGCAAGGAATTCGTGAAGGAGCGCGTGGAGCTCGCCGCAACGCAGCCGACCTTCTGGCAGACCTACAAATTCATGAACCCGGTGACGCATAAGGTCGAGCCGAAAGAGATGTATTGCGAGAGGCTCGATCAGACCGTGGTGTGCGGTGGCGTCTATCGATCCTGAGCGCCTAATGCGAAGCGACGTCATAAGGACTTGCAGGCCGCGGTCGGGCTCGACCGCGGCCTTTCGCTTCACCATCGCCTCTTGAATGTGCGGCGCGCTCTGCACAGCTTCGCCGCGCTCCAAAGACTCAGCGGCCGTGCGTCGCCGGTTGGGATGAGTCGCTCGTGTAAAGCGAGGGCGCACGGCGCGCGCCTTGGCCGGAATCTTAATTGCCGGCAATGCACAGAAAATCGGCCTGCGCCGGCACTTGCGGAGAATTAAATGTTCCGATTTAGGTCAGTCGAGGCTACCAATCTATAGGGGCACGATTGGGGCTGGGCGCGCCTCATCCATGCCTCGTGGAAACCCAAATCTTCTGCCACCTCTGATGGATTATCGGCCGCGCCGACGATCGTAAGGAGATCGCCATAGAAACCGCGAACGACCCTGTCTTCACCACCGAGCAGATCGGATGGCGCTTTGCCCTCGGCACGCTCGTTCTTGTCGGGGCGTATGCCGCATGGCCGCTGATCCCCGTGGTGATGATGACCGATCTCGAGCCGGGCGTTAAGGCCGCGCTCTCGGGTCTGCTTGGTGCGACACCCTTCATGTCGAAATTCGTCGCCCTCGCGATCATGGGCCGCCCGGCCTATTATTTTCTCAAGCGCAATCTGTTCAGTCGCATTCGCCGCCGCGCCGCGCGCCCGGCCGAATAGGCGGCATGGAAAAGGCGCCAGCCGAAGCTGGCGTCCGATGCTTTAGCGGCGCAAATCGCCTGCGCGCTTAGTAGCAGTAGTCCCAATAGCCACGATACATATACGGGTCAGCCCAGTACCAGCAGAGATAGGGGGCCGGCGCGTAAGGCACGACGCCTACGCCGCTCGCGGCAAGGATCGAACCGAGTACGACGCCGCCGATGAAGTCGCCGTAATAGGGGCGGGGATTCCAATTGCGCACATAGGCCCGCTTGTTCCAGTTCTTGTTCCAATTGTTGTTGTAGTGGCCCCAATTCCGGTTCCAGTTCTTGTTATATTTTTTCCAATCGTCGTCGTTCTTGCTCCAGTTCTTGTTGTATTTTTTCCAGTCGTCATTCTTGCTCCAGTTCTTGTTCCAGTTGTTCTTTCCCTTGTTCCAGTTCTTGCCCCTGTCGTCCCTTTCAGCAACGACGATCGCGCCCTGCGGCGCGGAAGAGGCGCGTGTGCCGCCGCTGTCATCTTGAACCGCGGCGCGAGCGGCCTCGCTCGCGACGAGACCGAGCGCTGCCGCGAAGGCAAGCGCGGCGAGGCCGTAGCGAAAACGAATCATGTCGATCCCTCCATCCGAGATTGCCCGCAGCAGTGGCAAGTCATGGTGGCGGATGTGAGACAAAGCGGATGACGAGTGGTTGAATTCCGATGGGCGCGAAAACAAAAACCCCGGGCCCGGGGTTTTTGCCAATGTCTACGGGGGCCAGCCTGCTGGGAGTGGGTATGGGAGCTTTCGTAAGCAATAACGGCTGTCACCTCGAAAGGTTCCAGCAGGTCGGGAAGGCAGCTATGACATCACGCTCTCGAGCGCCGGCTCAGCCCTTGCTCGCTGCATCCTCGATTTGAACCGTCAAGGTCTTCTTGGAAGCGAGGATTCTCGCCTCGTCTTTTGACTCGACGGCGGTTGCGGACACGCCTTCAGGCGAGACCGTGACGACCAAATACGGCATGCCGGATTTCGGCGGATGATAAATTGCCGTCTTGTACTTCTTGCCCTTTGCCACGACTGACTCGCTCACCGTAAGACGAACGCTGCCCAGTCAACCCCGCCTGGCTGGGCAGCCGGAAATGCGTTCTGCCATGCGTACACCGACAAGATCGGTACGATAACAAGTTGTCATAATCAATTGCCCTGAACTTGCTTGTTGGGTCTGCGTTCTGGTGGGAGGGCCTGCGTCCAGAGGGGATGTTGCCGCGTTTCTGATGTTGTAAGATGCAAGGGTTCCACGAGCGACAAGGTATGCGTATGACCCTGAGCTCAAGACAGCTACTTATCGACCTTGAGGCGCTCACCGAGGATCAGATCGAGGTTGGCCTCGAAGCCGGCGTGTGGAGCGACCCGGCGGCCCGACCGGTGGTGCAACGCTTCCTCGAGCACATGAAACTGAGACGGCTGGAAGCGGCCTCGGCGGAACAGGTAGAGGCCACGCGGTCAGCTCGCGAAGCGGCTCAGAAAGCCGTCGACGAGGCCGTCAATGCAAAGCTCCGGGCTTCGGCCGCTCTCATAGTCGCCGGCGGAGCGATGCTGGCGGCGATGGCCTCGGCGTTCATCGCCTTTATGGCTCTCCGAAATTGGACGATTTCCTGGTAGAGCCGCTCGCCCGTTGGTGCCGGCGCCGTTTGCTTCAATCGAAAGCTTGAAACGACGCATTTTGGCTGTCGCCTTGCCAACGACATGCCCGGTCACGCCGGCTGGCACAGACTCGGGCGGTTCGACAGGGGAGATGACGAAATGGCTTGATTCCCTGGAACCGCAGTCGGCTTCCCGACGTTTGGTGCCGTAGCGGCGAGTGGCACGATCAGGATTGAGGTGTGTGACACTGATAGCGATGGTCGTCGCCGGTCTCATACTCAGCGCGACCCCGGCATTCGCAGCTCCACAATGGGTCGAGGATCTCTGCTGGTATCACGCCAATCGCGTTCTTCCGGCGCTCACTCCGAGAGAAAGAGAAGCCTACATTGCCAACTGCTTAGCGGACTGG
>DATAFR010000075.1:0-7205 GCA_036257375.1 Methyloceanibacter sp. | reverse complement strand
TGCCGGCGCATGGCTGGCAGAGCGCACGGAGCTTGGGCGCGTGGACGCTCGTCGGCTGCACCGTCGCGCCCGGCTTCGATTTCTCCGGCTTCGAGTTGGCGCCGGAGGACTGGAAGCCCTAATCCATGAATTGGCCGCCGTTGATGGTGAGCGTCGAGCCGGTGATCCAGGCCGCCTCGTCGGCGGCGAGGAACACCACGCAACGCGCGACCTCGTCGGCCTCGCCCAGGCGCCCGACGGGAATCTGCGCGACGATCCCCTTCATCACCTCGTCGGAGACGCCGGCAAGCAGGTCGGTCTTCACATAGCCCGGGGCGATCGCATTCACGGTGATGCCTTTCCGCGCGCTTTCGAGCGCGAGTGCGCGGGTGAAGCCGATCACACCGGCCTTGGCCGAGCAATAATTGGCCAGGCCAAGCTGCCCCTTCTGCCCGTTGATCGAGGAGATGTTGACGATGCGGCCGAAGCCCCGCTCGCGCATGTTGTTGATCACCGGACGCGTCATGTTGAACAGCGAGTCGAGATTGGTGCGGATGACCTGCTCCCATTGCTCGTGCGTCATCTTCTGCAACATGGCGTCGCGGGATATGCCGGCATTGTTGACCAAGACCTCGATCGGCCCGACCTCGTTCTCGACATTGACGATGCCCTGCTCGCAAGCGACGTAGTCCCCGACGTTCCATTTGAATACCGGGATCTTGGTCTCCTTGCTGAAGGCCTTGGCGGCATCGTCATTGCCGCCGTAATTGGCGGCAACGCTATAGCCGGCCTTCTTCAAAGCCTGGCAGATCGCAGCCCCAATGCCGCGCGTTCCTCCCGTGACGAGAGCAACCCTTCCCATGCCTTCCTCCCTAATGAAGCGCTTCTTCGGCGCCTGGTTAGACGTTTAACGCAGATGATCCCCCGCGAGATCTCGCGGGGCATGAAATGTCGGACGATCGAGCGGAACGACTAGTCCCGCTCGACACACATGGCGATGCCCATGCCGCCGCCGATGCAGAGCGTGGCGAGGCCCTTTTTGGCGTCGCGCTTCTGCATCTCGTGTAGCAACGTCGTGAGGATGCGCGCGCCGGAGGCGCCGATCGGATGGCCGATGGCGATGGCGCCGCCGTTGACATTGACCTTGCTCGTATCCCAGCCGAGGTCCTTGTTCACGGCGAGAGCCTGCGCCGCGAAGGCTTCATTGGCCTCGATGAGATCGAGGTCGCCGATATTCCAGCCCGCCTTTTTGAGCGCCTTGCGCGAGGCCGGGATCGGCCCGGAGCCCATGATCTTGGGATCGACGCCGGCGACGGCCCAGGAGGCGATGCGCGCCAGCGGTTTCAGCCCGCGCTTGTTGGCTTCCTGCGCGCTCATCAGCACGACGGCGGCGGCGCCGTCATTGATGCCCGAGGCGTTGCCGGCAGTGACCGTGCCTTCCTTGTCGAAGGCGGGTTTGAGCTTGGCCGCATCCTCGACCTTGGCGCCCTCGCGGATATATTCGTCCTCGGCCACCACGACGTCGCCTTTGCGCGTCTTGATGGTGACGGGGACGATCTCGTCCTTGAACTTGCCGGCCTTCTTGGCCGCTTCCGCCTTGTTCTGCGAGTGGGTGGCAAATTTGTCCTGCTCCTCGCGGGTGATCTGCCATTGGCGGGCGACGTTCTCCGCCGTGTTGCCCATGTGGTAGCCGTTGAAGATGTCCCACAAGCCATCCCTGATCATGGAATCGATGAACTCGATGGCCCCCATCTTCTGGCCGTTGCGGAGATGAGCGACATGGGGGGAAAGGCTCATGCTCTCCTGGCCGCCCGCAACCACGATATAGGCGACGCCGGTCGCGATCTGCTGAGCGCCAAGGGCAACGGCCCTGAGACCTGAGCCGCACACCTGGTTCACGCCCCAGGCGGTCGCCTCCACCGGCACACCAGCGGCGATCGCAGCCTGGCGCGCAGGATTCATCCCCTGGCCGGCCGGCAGGACCTGACCCATGATCACTTCATCGACATCGGCCGGATCGACCTTTGCCCGCTCAAGCGCCGCCTTTATGGCGACCTGGCCAAGGGCATGCGCCGGCAGGGTCGACAACGAACCGTTAAAGGAGCCAACCGGCGTCCGCGCCGCGCTGACGATGACTATCTCTTCCTCTTTCATACTGGCCTCCACTTCCCACGGGACCCGTCATAACGTAGTGATTCCTGCAATGGAAGCCTACGGTTGGGGCCCTGTTAAGGCCGTCTCGGCAAAGCCTCTGGTGCTGCGCACAAAGAACGTGCTACTGATTTCGCAGTTGCGGCATAAAGCACCTTGGGCCGCCGCCCAAGGCGTAGGAGCGATAGGCACGTGGCAAGGGACGCGGAACACGAGAGCCGACCGGTCATTATCAAGAAATACGCGAACCGCCGACTCTACAATACCGACACGAGCACCTATGTGACGCTCGAGGACCTGGCGGAAATGGTCCGTTCGGAGCGGGACTTCGTCGTCTACGACGCCAAGACCGGCGAAGATCTCACCCATTCGGTGCTGACCCAGATCATCGTCGAGCAGGAAAGCAGGGGCACCAATCTTCTCCCCATCGGCTTTCTGCGTCAGTTGATCCGCTTTTATGGCGACAGCATGCAGAAGCTCGTGCCGAGCTATCTCGAATTCAGCCTGGATTCGCTCACCCGCCAACAGGAGCAATACCGCCGGCGTTTCGCCCACACTTTCGGCACCGCTGCGTTCGAAGCGATGCAGGAGCAGGTGCGCAAGAATTTCGCCGCATTCGAGCGGGCACTAGGCCTCTTCACGCCGTTTTCCAAGGGCGAGAACGGGGCTCCCGAAGAGGGCAAGCCGGCCGAGCGGGGCGAGGCCAAGCCCGCAGCGGCGGGAAACAGCAAGCCGAACGAGGACGAAATTGCCACGCTGAAGGCCGAGCTTACGGCCATGCAGCAACGGCTTGAGCAATTGTCCCGCCGCTAAACCGCTTCCGACTACGGGGTCTTACGGATAGACTTGCCCTCGCGCTGAGGCTCGTCGCCTCCGCGCGACGAATAGGTCACCGAGCCGTCGCTATCCGCCGACGACGTCGAAGGTGACGTTCACATTGCCGCGGGTCGCATGCGAATAGGGGCAGATCTTCTCATGCGCCTCCTTCACCAGGCCCGCGAGCTCGGCTTGCGGCAAGCTCTTGTCCTCGACGCGCATCTTCACCGCGACACCGAAGCCGCCACCCTCGCGCGGGCCGATCGAGACCGCGCAAGTCACCCTCGCCTTGCTCGCATCTTGCTTGTGCTGCTTGGCGACGAGATCGAGCGCGCCGCCGAAGCACGCCGCGTAGCCGGCGGCAAAGAGATGCTCCGGCGTCGTCGTGCCGGGTTTGCCGGGGCCGCCCATCTCTTTCGGCACCGAAAGATCGGCGGAGACCGAGCCGTCGGCGGCTTGGGTGTGGCCGTTGCGTCCGCCGTTTGCGGTGGCGGTCGCGGTGAAGAGCGGTTTGATCGTGTCCATAAAACTCCTCTCGCTGCTTGAAGCTTTGTTCGTGCCTTAGCTCATATGCCAGCCGTGGCTCACGCAGATCGACTGGCCGGTGAGCGCGTTGGTCTCGAAGGCCGCGAGAAAGAGCGCGACCTCGGCGACATCCTCGACGGTGGTGAATTGATGGTCGACGGTCTCGGCCAAGAGAATTTCCTTGATCACGCGCTCCTCGCTGATGCCGAGCTCCTGCGCCTGCTCAGGGATTTGCTTCTCGACCAGCGGAGTCTTGACGAACCCGGGACAGATCACATTGGCGCGGACATTGTGCTTGGCGCCTTCCTTGGCCATCACCCGCGAAAGGCCGAGCAAGCCGTGCTTGGCCGCCACGTAGGCCGCCTTGAGCGGCGACGCCTCGTGGCTATGCACCGAGCCCATATAAATCAGACTGCCCGAGTTCTGCTTGTACATATGCTTGACGCAGGCCTTGGTGGTGAGGAAGGCGCCGTCGAGATGAATCGCCAGCATCTTCTTCCAGTCGGCGAAGGGGAACTCCTCGATCGGGTGCACGATCTGAATGCCGGCATTGGAGACGAGAATGTCGATCGTGCCGAAGGCATCGACCGCGCGCTTCACGCCGGCATTGACTTGGTCTTCCTTGGAGACATCCATGCCGACGCCGAGCGCTTGCTCGGCGCCCGCCAGATCCTTGGCCGCCTTGGCTGCGCCGTCCTCGTTGAGATCGGCGATAACCACGCGGCCGCCTGCCTCCACATAGCGCTTGGCGATGGCATAACCAATGCCGCTCGCGGCGCCGGTGATGAGGGCAACCTTGCCGTCAAGCTTCATGCAACGCACTCCTATTCCTTGAGATAGTCGTAAATGACCTTTCCCAGCCCAAGAGTGAGATCCGCGACAATATGCGTGGCGGAAATGACCTCGCGTACCGGCAGCTCGGCGATGGGTGCCAGCGCATGCGAGGCAAGATCGAGCGTGGCCGGACCCGTCCAGGCGCCCTTCATGACGATGTCTTCGAGCCGGTAATCGACAAGCTCGAGGATGCGCGGGCTGCCATCCACATGCGGGATGATCTTGAGCAGGTAGTTCGGTTTCTCCAGGCCGGCGCGCACCTGATCGAGGTCGAGCGCCTTGTGCTTGAAGCCCATGGTCCCGGTCGCGATGCGCACCCGTCCATAGTCGAGCGTTCCGACCAGCGTGTCGCGGTCGACGCAGAGCGTCGGCTGGGCATATTTCTTCGGAAAGCCCCACAGCTCGCGGCCGCCATAGATCGGCGGCCCGTCATTCACGAACATGGCGAGCGTGTAATTGCCTTCCTTTTCGTCGAAGGTGAGCGGCTCGGGGATCACCGCTTCGAGCGCCGCCTCATCGGTGCGGTAGGCGATGATCAGATATTCGCGGTCGACGAAGCGATAAGGACCGGGCGGAAAGGCGGGACTCGTCAGCGGCATGGCGAAGGCGCGTTTCCGCACGTCGGCGATCTTCATAGAGGTCGTTCCTTCCGATCGGTGTCGATCTCGCGGGTAAGGTCGAGCACGGTCACGCCTTCTTCTGGCGGCCTGCGGCTCTTCCACGAGGGGTGCTCGAGGGTGCGCTCCACATCGGCGCGGCCGGACGTCCAATGCTCCTCCATGGTGTAGCGCGAGAACTCGTAGTCGTTCGATTGCGTCCAATAGGCCGCGCGCCGGTGGATGAGTTGCACGATGGTGATGGCGGCGTCGCAACTCAGGCGGTCGAGCAACTGCCAATGCGGGTTGTCGTCGAACTCGTCCGGCACGTTCGGCCGCAAATGCCTGATGGCCCGGCGCATGGCCTGCAACTGGCAGAAGATGTCGGTGTTGAGCCGGGTGCGGCTCGAATAGCGAATCTCCTTCTCGCGCTGGCCGACATCGAACAGCGTTTCCGGCAAATCGCCGCGGGCGCTGAACAGATCGATCTGGAAGATGAGCATGTCGTGGCGCGGGCCGCCGCGCTCGAGCACGTGTTGCAGCGGCGTGTTGGAGAGAAGGCCGCCGTCCCAATAGGGCTTGTCGTCGATCATGATGGGCGGCAGGCCGGGCGGGAGCGCGCCGCTCGCCATGATGTGCTCAGGTCCGACCTTCTGCGTCTTCGTGTCGAAATATTGCATGTTGCCAGTGAGAACCTCGACGGCGCCGACGCTGACACGGACCGCGCCGGAGTTGAGCAGGTCGAAATCGACGAGCTGGTTCAGGGTGGCGTAAAGCGGGGAGGAATCGTAGACGCTGATCGCCTCGGGCGTGCCGGGCGGCATCAGCACGGCGGGCGGGACGCGCGGCTCGAAGAAGCCGCGGACGCCCCAGAGCGCGGCGAGTGCGGCGCTGGTCTCATTGAACACTTTGCGAGAATTGTCGTCGGTGGAGAGAGGCCAGGCGGTGAGACGGCTCGACACCTCTTCCCAGAAGGCGCGCAGCCGTTCGGCGCGGCGCTCGGGCGGATTGCCGGCGATGATAGCGGAGTTGATGGCGCCGATGGAAATGCCGGCGACCCAGCTGGGCATATAGCCCGCTTCGGCCAGCGCCGTATAAGCGCCGGCCTGATAGGCGCCGAGCGCTCCGCCACCTTGCAACACAAGCACGTTTTTTTCGTCAAAGGCGGACACGTCACATGCCTTTCAACGATTGTCCAACTATGCCGGGTCTGCTCCCGATCTCCAAGGCGGATTCATTTGAGCCTGGCTGTATAACGATTAAGGATGACAATAGGTCACCGTGTGGAACGGTTTCTGCACGAAGCTTGTGCAATCTGGCTGCGCTTGCCGTGCGCTTGCGCAACTCCGCAATGGCAAGAAATCGCAAGCGCGGCAATCGACCGCAAGAACTTCGGTCCCTGCGTCCCTAACTCCTAAGAGAAGGCTGGTCGAACGTTCGGGAGCCGTGGCAGCATCGCTCGGCAAGGAAAGTTACGATGGCAGACGTCAACGCGGCGAAATCCGGCAGCTTCAGAATCGGCGGCGATATCAAGATCAATCGCCTCGGCTTTGGCGCCATGCGCATCACCGGAAAAGGCATCTGGGGCCCTCCGGCCGACCGCAAGGAAGCGATCCGCACGCTCAAGCGACTGCCTGAACTCGGCATCGATTTCGTCGATACCGCAGACTCCTACGGTCCCGACGTGTCGGAGCAGCTTATCCGCGAGGCGCTTCATCCCTACAAGAATATGCTCATCGCCACAAAAGCGGGGTTCAGGCGTCCCGGGCCGGGCGTGTGGGAAATGGATGGCCGTCCCGAATATCTACGCAAGGAAGCAATCAGAAGCTGCCAGAAGCTTGGACTCGATCAGATCGGTCTCTGGCAACTGCACCGCATCGATCCCAAGGTGCCGCGCGACGAGCAGTTCGCCGCGGTCAAGTCGCTGCTCGACGACGGCATCGTTCGCCATGCCGGCTTGAGCGAGGTTTCCGTGGCCGACATCGAGGCGGCATCGAAGGTGTTCACCGTGGCGACGGTGCAGAACCGCTACAATCTTGTTGATCGCGGCAGCCAGGCCGTGCTCGATCATTGCGAAACGAAGGGTATCGGCTTCATCCCCTGGTATCCGCTCGCCTCCGGCGATCTTGCCAAGCCCGGATCGCTGCTCGACTCGATCGCCAAGCGTCACCAGGCGGCGCCGAGCCAGATCGCGCTTGCTTGGGTGCTCAAGCGCAGTCCGGTGATGCTGCCCATTCCCGGCACCTCCAAGGTTTCCCATCTCGAAGAGAACGTGGCGGCGGTGAATATCGTGCTGTCGGAGGA
>DATAFR010000074.1:0-7004 GCA_036257375.1 Methyloceanibacter sp. | reverse complement strand
AGATGCTGCCCTTCGCGTCCTTGTAAAAGACGCTCAGCCCTGGAAGCTCATCGTTTTGGTAGGCCGGATCTTCGATTGTGCCGAAGTTGTAATAGATGCTGTCCTTGGCGAGATCGTCCTCGGTGAAGGAGACGTGGTAATCGAAATTGAAATCGCTTTCGTAGGACGATGCCCATGGGAAGCGCCACCCCAACCGCTTCACATACGGAGCAAACTTGCTCACCGGTGCGCGCGTAATGACGACGAGACTGACATCATGATGGGCGAGATGCAGATTGGCGCCGTCGAAATGATCGGCCAGAAACGAGCAACTTGGACAGCCTGAGTCGATGTCCCATCGCCACATGAAATAATATACGATCAGCTGGCTGCTCTTCCTGAAGAGATCTGCGAGCGATTTCTTTCCCTGCGGCGTGTCGAAGACGTATTGCCTCTCGACCTTCACCCAAGGTAGCTCGCGCCGCTCGCGGGCAACGAGATCGCGCAAGCGGGTCAGAGCCTTCTCGTTCTTGAGATGCGCCTTGCGCGCGGCGAGCCACTCTTCTTGCGATACGATCTTGTGAGGTTGCATAACGGACTCCCGTAGCTGCCAGCCACTTAATTGGGTTTGGGCGTCATCCAGGCGACGCCGGCGCCGCCGGGCTGCATCAAGATGGCGATGCGGCCGACGCCAGGGACGTCGAAGATGGGCTTCATCAGCTTGGCGCCTGCCTTCACCGCCTTTGCGACGCGCTTGTCCACATCGTCGACCGCGAGGTAGGACATCCAGCTCTCCGGCACGCCGTCGAATTCGGGGCTGTTCAGCTCGGACAAGCCACCGACACTTTTACCGCCCTCCTTGGCGATCCAATAGGTGCCCCAGTCCAACTTCATCGGCTCGAAGGTCCAGCCGATGGTGTCGCGATAGAATCTCTTGGCGCCCTCGATGTCTCTGGTCATCAATTCGTTCCAGCAGAAGGTGCCGTGGAAGCTTTCGCCCGGCGCCTTGGCGTGATCATCACTCTTTCGACGGGCTGATGCCTGGGCCATGTGACTCCTCTTGGGGTTACGAAAGATACCGCTCGAGCTTGTCGAGGCAGCCGGTCCAGCCTTGGCGGTGGCGATCGCGGGCCGGCTCGTCGAAGAATTTCTCATGCTGCAAAGTGAGCAGCGAGCCGCTGCCCTCCGGCTTGATCGACACGGTGACCAGGGACTCGCGCCCGGGCGTGGACCGCCAAGCCCAGGTGAAGACGAGCTTCTCGTTCGGCACCACCTCGCGATAGACGCCGCTGACGTAATGCTCTTCGCCGTCCTCGGTGCGGAAGGTGACGCTGTAACGCCCGCCGACACGGACATCGAGATTTGCCTGTTCGACTGGCCCGGCATCGGGGCCGAACCACTTCACGATTCTCTTGGGGTCCGTCCAGGCGGTGTAGACTTGAGCCGGCGCGGCTTTGAGCCGCCGCTTGAGGGTGAGACTCGGTTCAATGAGGACGCTGGTTGCGACGGACATGACTCTTCCTCCTCAAGAAACGCGGCAAGACGGTCGAGACGCTCGGACCAGAAGCGCTGATATCGGTTGAGCCAGCCTACGGCTTCCTGCATGGGCGCCGCGGCAAGCCGGCAGGACACGGTGCGACCGGTTTTCGTCCGGGTAATCAGGCCGGCGTCCGACAACACGTCGAGATGCTTCATGATCGCCGGCAGCGACACCGGAAAGGGCCTCGCGAGCTCACTCACTGAAACGTTCTCGTGCTCGTCGAGTTGCGCGAGCAGCGCTCGGCGTGTGGGGTCCGCCAGGGCGGCGAAGGTGCGGTCGAGCGAGTGGGCGTGCTGATACTTAACCATATAGTTAAGTATAGGCGGCGGAAACTCCGGTTGTCAATGCGCCTGGCCTCGGGAGCGAGCTTGCCAAGCTTGGCAATTTCGTTACCGCGCTCTGGCAAGGGTTACGAGGTTGTGGCAGTCCAGCGTGTCCGGTCTAGTCACGGCCCTCAAGAAACCCATGTTCCTTGGGAGGAAACTCAATGAGAAGCATTTTGATCGCAGCGTCTACTCTCGCCCTTTTCGCGGCAAGCTCGGCTTTTGCGGCAGCGCTGACCGAGCAGCAGGTAGAAGGCGTCGAGGCCGCCATCAAGGCCATTGGCTGCACGGTCGAGGAAACAGACATCTCGGCCAAGGGCGACGGCTATAAGGCCGACGACGTCGAGTGCAAGGACGGCAACTACGACATGCTGCTCGACAAGGACTTCAAGATCACCGAGAAGGAAAAAGAGGATTAGGAGAGCGGGTTCTCTTAATTCTTCCCACCGAAAGCTGGATCGCAAGCGGGGCGTCGCGCGTCAATGTGCGGCGCCCTCTTCATTTCGAGCGGCGGAGGGTCGTTGACAGGGACGGCTTGGCTTTCTATGGTCCGCCCGGCTCGAGGCTCCGACACATCGCGGGCCCGCCAAACCTCCCTTTCCCGGCAGCGATGGATGCTTTGCCATGAAGATCAAGAATTCGCTCAGAGCGCTCCGCAAGCGCCATCGCAACAACCGCGTGGTCAGGCGGCGTGGACGACTCTACGTCATCAATAAGACCAACCGCCGCTACAAAGCCCGCCAGGGCTAATGCGACGATGCGGACCGGGCCAGGCTTCTCCCTGAAGTCTCTAGTCGCGACGCAGCTTCTTCTCGCTGGTCTTGTCCTTGCATCCTTCGTCATGAGCGCGCCCGCGCCTGCGGCCGAAGACGCGATCGAAGCGCCGGAGGAGGATATCGAGCCGCCGGCACAGATCGCGCCGGAGGATGAAGAGTTCACCGACGACGACGTGATCGAGCCGGACGAGCTGGATCCGGGCGCGATGATGCGGCCAGATGTGAAGCCGGGCAGCGAGGGGGAAGCGCCCCCGCAGTCCGCCGAGGAGCACAAACGGGACAAGCTCGGTCCATCGATCGGCGATCTGCCGCTACAAACCCCGATCGACCGACCCAAGGTTTTGGCGCAGCTCTACGATCAGCTCGGCAAGGTTCCCGACGCCGAGACGGCCGCGCCGATCATCGAAGCGATCCAGGATCTCTGGCGGCTTTCCGATAGCGACACGGTCAACCTCTTGATGAGCCGCGCGGAGCGCTTCGCCACTGAGAACGATCTCGATCTTGCCCTCCAGATCATCGATGCGACGCTCGATATGGCGCCCGACGAGGCCGAAGCCTGGCATCTCAGAGGCAGGATCAACTATCTCAAGAAAGACTACGAGAGCGCCATCGCCGATTTTAAACGGGCTCTCGATCGCGACCCGAAGCACTACGATGCGTTGAACGATCTCGGCGTGGTGTATGAGTCGGTCGGGGCCAACAAAGAGGCGCTTGAGGCTTATCGCAAGGCGCTCGCGGTCAATCCGTTCTTGAGCGATACGAAGCGCGCCGTCGAGGAGCTTAAGCGAGAAGTCGAGGGCCAGGACATCTAGCCCGTTTGCGCGCGGCTAGAAATCTTCAGTTTCGTCCCCGACGAAAGCGATCCGCAGCAGGTTGGTTGCGCCAGGCGTGCCAAGCGGCACGCCCGCCGAAATGATGATGCGCTGGCCGGGAAGCGCGAAGCCTTCCTGGTAGGCGATGCGACAGGCCTTGGCGACCATGTCGTCGAGGTCGCGCGGGTCGTCGGTCAAGACGCAATGCAGCCCCCATACCAGAGCGAGTTTGCGTCCCGTCGCCGGGATCGGCGTCAGCGCGATAATCGGTTGTTGCGGGCGCTCGCGCGCGGCTCTTAGGCTCGTCGCACCGGAAGCGGTGTAGCAGACGATTGCAGAGAGGTTGAGCGTCTCTGCGACGGTGCGGGCCGCGGCCGAAATCGCATCGGCCCCGGTCGCCTCCGGGCCGATGCGTTGGGCATGGATGATTGCCTCGTAGAGCGGATCCCGTTCCACCTCGATCGCCACGCGGTCCATGGTGGCCACCGCCTCGACCGGGTATTTGCCGACAGCCGATTCGGCCGAGAGCATCACGGCATCCGCGCCTTCGAACACGGCAGTGGCGACGTCGGAGACCTCGGCCCTGGTGGGAGCCTGCGCATAGATCATCGATTCCAGCATCTGGGTGGCGACCACGACGGGCTTGCCGGCATTGCGCGCCGCGCGCGTGATTTGCTTCTGCAATCCCGGGACCTTCTCCACCGGCATCTCGACGCCAAGATCGCCGCGCGCGACCATGATGGCGTCGGCCAGCTCGATGATCTCATCGAGATGATTGAGCGCCGAGGGTTTCTCGATCTTGGCCATGATCGAGGAGCGCCCGCGCGCGAGCTTGCGTGCTTCGGCGATGTCCTCGGCGCGCTGCACGAAGGAAAGGGCGATCCAGGCGACGCCGAGCGACATGGCGAAGTCCACATCGGCGCGGTCCTTCTCCGTCATGGCGCCGAAGGGGAGCACGGTATCGGGCAGGCTGATGCCCTTACGGCTGCCGAGCACGCCGCTCGTCATCACTTCGGCGTCGATCCTGACGTCGGAAGCCTCGACGATGCGCAGTTTGAATTTGCCGTCGTCGAGCAGCATGGTGTGGCCGGGTTGCACGGCCTGGAAGATTTCCGGATGCGGCAGGTGCACGCGCCCCAAGCCGCCAACCGACTCGCGGCGGACGAAGCTCAACACGTCGCCCTCGGTCAGCCTGATCGCGCCGGACTCGAACTTGCCGATGCGGAGCTTGGGTCCTTGCAGATCGACCAGAATGCCGATCGGCCGCGAGAATTCCGTCTCGAGTTTGCGCACCACGCCATGAATCTCGCGCAAGCCTTCATGCGTGGCGTGGCTCATATTCACGCGAAATACGTCGGCGCCCGCCTCGAACAGGCGGCGCATCATGTCTTCGTTGTTAGAGGCAGGACCGAGCGTGGCGACGATCTTGACCCGGCGATTGCGCCTCATTGGGACTTCGCTTCACCCTCGGGATCAGTGAGGCGAACGGTCCAGTCGCGCTCTTCACCGGTATCGACCTCGAAGAAGCCGGTGCGCTTATAGCCGCGTTTCACGCAATCCTTGGTGTCGCGCACGGTGAAGGACTTGTCGTCGGTGCACATATAGAGAGTGCCGGCCCACTCGCCGCCGCGATCATAATCGATGGCATGGATGTAATAGAAGCGGCCGATGAGGACACCTTTGAGCAAGGTCTCGCAGGTGTGCGAGGCGATGTTCCACCAGCCTTCGGTGGCCCAGCCTTCCGCATCCTTGTACCCGATGGCGACGCCGACCCGGCTTGCCGTGGTGTTGCAAAGTTTCAGATCGGCCTTGGCGGGAGCTGGGGCAAGGCAAGCGAGGGTGGCGAAAGCGGCGGCAAGCGAAAGACCAAAGCCCCGCCCTCGCGCAAGGGGAGCGGGCACGGCGGCCGCCGTGGTTTGGATCAAGTCGAAGCCGAGCATTTTCCCTCTAAGAGCCTGCAATCACGGTTAAAGAATGTCCAAGGATAGCACCGAATTGGTTGCGTTTCTCTCACCAACCAGTAGCCAATTATAGCCCCTGCTCGGGGCAGCAAAAGACCCGTTCAAAGTCATGGGAAATTGCGTCGCAACCTGGGCAGTTGCCAAGCTTTTTTCTTGTCCGGGGGCGGCGGTTAAGCGCAAGTAAGGGGGACGCGGACGACGGCTCGCGTGGAGCGAAGTCTGGACACTCTTCATCAAGAAGACTTGGGCACCAAGCCCTACCGGAGCATCGAAGGAGATGCCTCCACCGGCCTCCTCATCCTTTGCGATCACGCCGAAAATACCATCCCGCAAGGCTATGGCAGGCTCGGAATCAGGCCGGAAGACCTGCACCGGCATATTGCCTATGATCTCGGCATCGCCGAGGTGACAGAGCTGCTGGCAAAGGCCCTCGGGGCGCCTGCTATCCTCTCACGCTTCTCCCGGCTTCTGATCGACCCAAATCGCGGGCTCGACGACCCGACACTGATCATGCAGCTGTCGGACGGACTGATCGTGCCTGGCAATGTCGGTCTGGCGCCGTCCGAAATGCAAGCGCGCGTCGACCGCTACTACCAGCCCTACCACCAGGCTATCGAGCGCGCCGTTGACGCCGCGATTGCGTCCGGCAAGCCGCCGGTCATCGTCTCGATGCATAGCTTCACGCAAGCTTGGAAGGGCGTGCTGCGGCCATGGGCCGTGGGCGTGCTTTGGGATAAGGATCCGCGGCTTGCACTGGCTCTGCTCGCAGCCTTGCGCGAAATCCCGGGAATCGAGGTCGGCGACAACGTTCCCTATTCCGGCCAGCTCAAGGGCGATACGCTCTACCGCCACGGAACGGGGCGGGGACTGGCGCACGCGCTGGTCGAGCTCCGCCAGGACTTGATCCTCGGTCCCGAAGGACAGAAGGAGTGGGCGAACCGGCTGGCGCGGGTCTTGAGCAAAGTGTTGAACGAGTCGGGCAACGCGCTGCATGCCATCGAGCTGCATGGCTCACACACCGACATCGCGGCTCGTGCGACTGCAAGGAAAGGAGGGCCGGTCATGGACGATCAGACGAGGACTGAGCTCGAAGCCGCTGCCTTCCGCCGCCTCGTGGCCCATCTCCGCGAGCGCACGGACGTGCAGAATATCGATCTGATGGAGCTTGTCGGCTTCTGCCGCAATTGCCTTGCGAATTGGTATCAGGAGGCGGCTGCAGCGAAAGGCCTAGCGCTCAGCAAGGATGAGGCGCGGGAGATCGTCTATGGAATGCCTTATGATGCTTGGAAAATTAAGTATCAGACTGGCGCTCCCATCAAGCGGCACGAGACAGGCTAGCCGCAGCTAGACACGCCAAAGGTTGCAGCCAAGGTTGCATGGGACGCCGCGCGCGTGTTGGTCAACTCGACCCCTCGCGGTACATATAGCGGTACATATATAAGTGTCCGGCGGCGGGTGCTACGCTGCCCTGATACGGGGATCAGCGGGGCAGGGGGATGTCAGACGAAACGCTTTGTGTGTTGGGGCAGCGGCATAGTCGCCTCTTACCTCGTGTTTGGGTTCAACTGGCACGATGCATTACTGCCAGCCCTCGGCCTCATGCTTCTCGTCGG
>DATAFR010000073.1:0-23703 GCA_036257375.1 Methyloceanibacter sp. | reverse complement strand
CGGCATTGGTCTTGCTACCCTCAAGCGGATTGAGGCTTCCTCAGAAATCCGGGGAGCAGCAGACACCTTCTGGAAGATTCAAAGAACCCTCGAGGATGCAGGGGTGGAGTTCATCCCGGAAGATGACCTCAAGGGGCCAGGGGTCCGCCTAAAGGAGAGCACCCGCTCTAGGCTCCGGCGCAAACGCAGGTCGTCTGGCTAATCCCGAATTCTCCGCTCGAAAAAAGATTAGCAAGGCGCCGGGGTGTAAACGGCAAACGGATTGCTGCGCTCGAAAGTGCCGGCAAATCCCACCGATTACGTCGGGCGCCGGCTCACTCGAACGCAATTAGCTTGCTAGAACCCTTCATGATTTTATGTAGCCGCAGCTGTTGCATTATTCGGGTTGCCGCGTTGATGAGGCTCGCCTGATACCGCGATAGTTTTTCAATCATCCCGTCATCGTCGCGAATCAGCAGAAGCAGCTCGCTTTCGCGAGATTCCTGATACTGGACATCGGCGTTCTTCGATATCGAGGCGTCAATGCCTCCTTTTTTCTCCGCCTCTTCAATTACCTGGTTTCGGAAGGGCTCAAGTCTCTCGGCGTACGTACCATTGTTCATTGCCAGTTGGACCTGCAGGGGCCCAATTGACTCGTAGCAACGCTCGCGTGCTTCATCTGCAATGCGATCCCAAGTGGCGCGTTCAACGTCCGAGCGCACGCTCCAATACGCTTCCTCCTCGCGTGCCTTGACGATCGCAGCTTCAATCGCGGGCACGCGCCTGAGACGCCAGAAGATTCCAGCAAGTTGCTCGATCCATTCGCGCTCGAGCGCCGTATCGGGTTGCCAATCACGCTCCAGCGCTGCGCGAAGCGCCTCAAAATCCCTAGGGTCTTCATCCCCGATCACGACCTTCTTTGCCGAGAGCCCATGCTCGTGTAACGGCAAAACGAACCCATTCCCGCGCCCAGCTTTGAGGAGTTCGACCTGCATCGCGCTCACAACGGCCGACGGGCAAAACATTCAAGTGGGGGCTACTTCGCATGGGCTTGTTTTTTCAAATGCAGGCCCATGCGATAAGCCTCACGGTGCGGGCTGGCGTCGAGCTCGTCCCGGCGACGGGACCCAAGAACCGAGAGTGCATGCAGGAAAGATCGCGCCGCACGCCGGCGCGGTTTTCGCTAGATCGTCAGGTTGCGCGCCCTGATGCCCCGCTCGATGGCAGCTGTGGTGAGGTCAGGCCTGCCGCCAACATTTCGATGAAGCCCGCGCCCATCGCCTGACATAAGTTTGTGGCGGCCACTTCCACGGTCATCTCGCGCGGATTCGGCAGATTGCTGCGCCCAAGAAGAAGCGAAGATCAATCTAGAGACGTGTACAGAATTGCAAGATGAACACAATTCGCTTCGCGCAACGCTCTCAGATGGTGCGTCGGAGTAGGCCTCAGGTACCGGAAAAATTGTGCGGATAGCGCCGCAGCAAGTCGGTGTGGATCGCCTCGACCGCTTGGTGATCGCGCTCGCTCTGCGGGACTTCGATGGTCTCGACGGCGACGACGTGCGTGGGGCGCGGCGCGAGCAACACGAGTTGGTCGGCGAGCATGATCGCCTCGCGTGCATTGTGCGTGACCAGGATCGCCGTGGTCGGCCGCGCCTGCCAGACTTCCAGCAAAAGCCGGCGCAGGCGATCGGCGGTCCGCTCGTCGAGCGATACGAACGGCTCGTCCAGCAAGAGCAAATCCGGCTTGGTGGCAAAGGCCCGGGCGAGCGCCACGCGACGCGCCAACCCAAGCGATAATTCCTGTGGATAGCGCGGCAGCATGTCGGCGATGCCGACGGCCTGGGCGATACGCTCGAGGTCGCCCGCGGTGAAGTCGGGTGCTGCCACCAGCTCGATATTCTGTTTCACCGTGCGCCAGGGCAGAAGGCGGGGCTCCTGGAACATCAGCCCAATGCGCGTGTCGGGAGGGATGCCGACATCGCCCGTGAAGCGGTCGTCGAGACCGGCGACGATGCGCAGCAAGGTGGTCTTGCCGCAGCCCGACGGGCCCATCAGCACCGTCATGCTCTCGGGCTCGACGTCGAGCACGAAGTCGCGGATGGCAACGAGCTCGGTGCCATCGGCGCTTACGTGCGTCTTCTCCTCGATGCGGATCTCAAACCGGCTTGTTACGCCAGCGTGTTGAATTTCGTTCAATGGGTTGCACCAATAAATATTCGATGGCCAGCATGACGGCGACGAAGGCGAGGGTATAGCCGAGGATCGCCGTCACGTTGAAAAGCTGGAAGTTAAGATGCAGCTCGAAGCCGACGCCGTTCGGCCGCCCGAGCAGCTCGACAACCAGCACGATCTTCCAGATCAGAGAGATGCCCGAGCGCGACGCCGCGGCGAAATATGGCTGGAGCTGCGGCAGCGTGACATTGCGCAACTTGCTCATTGGCGAGAGGCGGTAGGCGCGCGCCATCTCGTCCAGCCCGGGATCGAGCGCGCGGGCGCCTTCGCGCAAGGTGACGATGACGTTGGGAATCTTGTTGAGCGCGACCGCGCCGATCGCGGCGGCCTCGTTCAAGCCGAACCACACATAAGCAAGGATGATGATGACGAGAGCAGGCAGGTTGAGCAGCACGATCAGCCATGGATCGAGCGCGCGGTTCAGCGCCGGGATCTGTCCCATGAGCAGCCCGAGCACGCTGCCAATCGCCATCGCCACTACGAAGGACGCCGCGACGCGCCACAGAGTAATGCCGAGCTCGGTCAGGAGATCGCCATGCACCGTTTCCTTGTAAATGAATTCGAGCACGGCGACGGGGCCAGGCAGCAGCCGGCTCTGCGCGATCTCGGCGGCGTTGAACCAAATCAGGAGAAAGCCCCCGACCGAGAGAATCGAAACCAGAGAACCGCGCAAGAGGCGCGACCGCTCGACGGCATCGGCACGGGCGAAGGTCACGCTCAAGGCTTGCCTCCGTGCCAGAAAGTTCCTGGAGCAAGCTCGGTAGCGGGACCGACGAGCTTCTCGCCGCCAAGCTCGCGCAGGAATTGATACAGGATCTTGGCGTCGGCTTCGTTCTCGGCCGCCGAGCGCTCGGGGATGCCCTCGCGATAGCGGCGTCTGAGCGCATCGAAGGTTGCGTCACTAAAGGTGGGATCATTCTCGCCCATGATCGGCTTCAGCCGATCCCACTGCTCGTTCGATGTGGCGAGCAGCTCGTCGGCCTTCGCCGCCGCGCGCAGAAAGGCTTGAATCGGCTCAAGATTTTGCTTCGCCCAGCTCTCGCTGAAGACATAGCCGACCATGGCGACCTCGCCCTTGGCGCCGAGCTCCCGCACCACGTCCTCGACCCCGATCAGCTGGGTGAAGCCTTCGGCCTCGAGTCGCGCCGCGTAAGGCCAAAAGTTGAGAACGGCATCAAGCTCGCCTTGCTTCGCCCGCTCAGTGAGGAGGGGAGGCGCGCCATATTCCTGCTTGGTCTCCACGCGCAGGTCGAGATTGGCGGTCCTCAGCGCATAGGCCACGAGCAGGAGCCAGCTCTTGTCGAGCGGTCCGCCGGCAACGCCGAGCCGTTTGCCCTTGAGATCGCCGAGCGTCTTGATGGGCGAGTTGGGCGGCACCATGATCGCGCCGAGAGCGGTCGTGAATGGCGAGAAGGTTAAGTCGCCACCGCCGCTACGCTCACGCGAGACCCACAGCCAGTCGGTGGCGATGATGTCGACCGAGCCACCTTGCAAGCCGACAGTGGTGGCCTGAGTGCTCGCCAACGGCAAGATATCGAGTTCGATGCCCTCGGCCTTGTCGAGCCCATTGGCGATGATGGTGTCGAGCACCCAGCTGACGGTGCCGAATTTGAGTATGCCGACTTTGACCTTGCTCGTTGCATGCGCGGGATGCGCGAGAGCAAGGCTCGCGACGGCACAGAACAAGAAAGCTAAGAGACCTGACCGCAACGGGCGCTCCTCCACGTTGTTATGGCTCTGATCCAGTTACGTTCGGGCTAGCCAGGCGACGAGGGCGCGGGAACTCTGCCGCCACTTATGGGGCAAACGCGACCGTGGCCCTCTGGCGAGGCCCGGAATTCTTTGGCGCGTCGTCGTCGAGAGTGGCGGCGCATACTCTACTGATCCTCGCGCGGTTAGCAAGATTCCATTGCTTGCTTGGCAAATCTTCCCTGGCAAAGTTCTTTGCCAAGTAAACCGGGCCATCACGACGGCGCCTTCAGACGGTAGCCATGGCCGCGTACGGTCTCCAGCAATGGCTCGCGGCCGGGCGTGTCGATCTTGCGCCGCAGCCGGGCGATATAGACATCGACGACATTGGTCAGCGGGTCTTCGCTATAGCCCCAGACCTGGTTGAGGATGCGGGTGCGAGAAAAGACCCGACCGGGCGCGCTCATCAACAGCTCGAGAATGGCCAACTCTTTGGCGGTGAGCTTGATGGTGTCGTTGCCGCGCCGCACTTCGAGCAGCTCCCGGTCGAGAACCAGATCGGCGACCTGCAAGACGTTCGAGCTCGGCGCGAAGTGGTGCGAGCGGCGCACCAAAGCCTCCAGGCGGGCGAGGAGCTCGTCGAAATCGAAAGGCTTGGTGAGATAGTCGTCGGCGCCGGTCTTGAGGCCCTTGATCTTGTCCTCGAGCGCGTCCATCGCGGTCAGCATCAAAATGGGCGTGTGGTCGCCTTCAAGTCTCAGCCGCTGGCAGACGTCATAGCCGTGCATGTCGGGCAGCATCAGATCGAGCACGATGACGTCGAACTCGCCGGTTTTGGCGAGGTCGACTCCCTCGCTGCCCGAGGAGGCGACGGTGACGCCGTGGTTTTCGGCGCGCAGGCCACGGTCGATGAAGTCGGCGACGCGCGGCTCGTCTTCGACGAGGAGAACGTTCATGACCTCGTCTCCGCCGTGTCGGCCGGCAAAGCCACCGTGACCGTCGTTCCTTCACCCGGCCTGCTTGCCATTTCGATCCTTCCTTTGTGCGCCTCGACGATAGCCTTGGCGACCGGCAGGCCGAGCCCCAAGCCTTCCTCGTTCATGGCTGCGGCTCTACCGCCCCGCCGGAAACGCTCGAAGATTCCTTCAAGCTCCTCGGGCGGTATGCCGATGCCGCGATCGGAGACGCGGACCCTGACTTCGCCGTTGCCGCTGCCGATCTCGACCTTCACCGCTCCCTTGGATTTGGAGTAGCGCACCGCATTATCAAGGAGCACGAGGAAGAGCTGGCGGAGCCGCGCCGGGTCGCCGCGCACCATGTCGTGCTCGGTGCCGTTAACGAAGGCGACATCCACGTTCTTCTCGTGGGCAATCACCTTGGCGTCGCCGCAGACTTTCTGGAGCAAATCGCCGAGATCGATCGGTTGGAGGTTGAGGCGCGCGGCGCCCGCGCCCTGGCGGGCGATGAACAGAAGATCGTTAACCAGAACAGAGAGATGCTTCGCCTGCTCGACGATGCGCTCGATCGAGCGCTTATACTCAGTCACCCTTTTGTTGGCCCCGCGCAAAACGATCTCGCCCTCGCCGCGTATGATAGTGAGCGGCGTACGCAGCTCGTGGCTGATATCGGCAAAGAAGCCACGGCGCGTCTCGTCGATTTGCCGTAATGACTCATTCGCCTGGCGCAATTCTTCGGTACGTTCCTCGACCAGGGTCTCGAGATTGGCATGCGCGTCCTGCAAGGCCTTTTGGTGCGTCTGCAGATCTTCAGCCATGCGATTGAAACTTTCGCCGAGCGTGGCGAACTCGTCGCGGCCGGAAATTGAGATGCGATAGGAGAGATCGCCCTCGGCAAGCTTGCCGGTGCCGCGCATGAGCTCGGCAAGGGGTGCGCGCAAGCCGCGCAGGAGCAGGTAGACCAGCGCGAGCGTGGCGAGAATGGCGAGCGCGGCGTGGATCTGGCTGATGCGCTCGAGCCGACTCAGGAGCTGGGCCGCGTCGGCGTCGATCCTGATCACTTCCGCGGTCTCGTCGGCTACGCCGACCTCGATCAGCTCGTTCAGCTTCTGGTCGATGCCGCCTTTCAGGAGCTGGATCAGTTGTTGCCAGGCGATGTCCGGACGGCCGCGGCTCCTGAGCTGCTCGACCTCGTTGAGCTGATCAAGGGTATGCTGGAACTCCGCCCTGATCTGCTCGAGGCGGGTGAGCTCGGCGGACTCAGCCTTTTGCTCCTCGGGTCCGACGACGGCGAGCTCCTTGCGGCTGAGGTCCTCGAGTGTGGCGAGATCGGAGTCGATCACCTTGTGCAGGTAGGCGGCGCCCAAGGGGCGGTCGCTGATGCCGGTCAGAAGCGTGTCGGTCCAGGCCTTGAACAGCTGCTGGCTATGGCGGGAGAGCTGGAGCTGCCGCTCGAGTTGCTCATGGGCCAGCCGCGAGCGGGTCAGGTAGCTGTGCGATTGAGCGACGCCCCAATAGGCGAGCGCGGCAGCCGAAAGCGACATGGCAAGAAGCAATCCCGCGGTGATGAGGAGCTTCGTCTGGTAACGCATCGTAAATCTCAAGCGGCCCCTTGCCCTGGCCCGGCTAGAAGGGGAATCATTTCCTCAGACGCGATGGAAGAGCCTTCCGCGCCGCTGAATAATATCTCAATCCTCTATAGCGCAATTCCGTTGATACTTGGGGCAGGCTTGCGACCCACATCATGAATTTTTCGTCTTGGCGTCAGGTTCTTTTCACGTGAATCGCTGTGGCAGTTCGGCAACCCAATGCTCTTTTGGCAAACCACGGCATTTTTTTTGCCAAGGATGGCTTTGGGAGTTTTGCTACTCTGGTTGCACAAAAGAATCGGGGACTTAGCAAGACTGAATTCGGGGGCTTGCTCTTGCGGTACACTCTGAATGGGCTGCGCTTTGCGCAGCGCTTGGCGTTTTCGGCTGCGGTTTCCGCGCTCGCGGCGGCAGGCATCATCGTCGGCACGGCCAAGCCGGCTCTTGCCGAGTTCGAAATACAAGAATCCAACATCGAAAAGGGGGAAGTCGAGCTCGAATATCGCGGCGCCGTGCATTGGGGCTTCCCCAAGCAGGAGCGTGAGGAAGCAGAGGAGGATGAAGAGGAAGGCGAAGCAGGGGGCGTCATAGACGAGGAAGAAGCCGAGGTCCCGCTCCGTCAGAGTCACGATTTTGAGGCCGAGTGGGGTGTCACGAATTGGTGGCTCGTCGCCATCACCCTCGGCACGGAGCAGCCCCTGGGGGAGGACTTCGACCTGACTTCGGTCGAGCTTGAGACCCAATTCGAACTGGTCGAGCGCAAGGGCAACGGCCTCGGACTGGCCTTTCAAGGCGGCTATGGAATAGCGACGATAGGCGGCGAGGCAGACGAGATCGAATTTGGTCCGATCATCGAATTGGCCACTGGCAACCTCTTGCTCACGCTCAATCCGCTCTTCACATCCCAGGTCGGTGACAATCGGGAAACCGACGGGCTCGGCTTCGAATATGGCTGGCGCGCTGAATACGACTTCGCCAGGCATTGGGGGTTCGGCGTCGAGATGTTCGGCGAGATCGAGGACCTCTCCAATGCCGGGTCGTTTGACGACCAGGCGCACAGCCTTGGCCCGACGCTCTTCTACAATCCGGGCGAGGAAGAGGAGGAGGGCGAGAATGGCGACGATGACGACGAGGTCGCCGAGGCGCCTGAGATGGAGTTCTCCTTGAATGTCGGCGTCCAGTTCGCCCTTACCGACGTCACCTCCGACACGGCGCTTAAATTCCAGGGCTCGCTCGCCTTCTGACCCGCGCGCCTCCCCTGATGAAACGGCCTTCGCGGGCTCGCGGGGCCGTTTTCTTTTGGCCTTGACGCGGCGTGCCATCCATCGCCATTTGGACCAAAGACATGGTGATCAAGGTCCTCGGTTCGGCGGCTGGCGGCGGTTTCCCACAGTGGAATTGCAACGGTCGTAACTCGGCTGACGTGCGTCAGGGTGTGGCTGGGCTGGCCCCGCGCAGTCAGGCTTCGGTGGCGGTCAGCGCCGACGGCCACCAATGGGTTTTGCTCAACGCCGCTCCCGATCTGCGTCAGCAGATCAACGACACGACGGCGCTTCATCCCGATCCCAATGCCGGTCCGCGCAACAGTCCCATCAAGGCAGTGGTGCTGACCAATGGGGATGTCGATGCGATCGCGGGGCTGTTGTGTCTACGCGAAGGCCAGCCCTTCACCATTTACGGCACGAAGCGCGTGCTCGATGTGCTCGCCTCGAACAGCGTGTTCGACGTGCTCGAAGCGCGTCTGGTGAAGCGGGTGGTGATGCAGTACGGCAAGCCGTTCGCGGTCGAAGGCCCCGTCGGCCCGGTCGGCATTAGCGTCGAGCCCTTCCCCGTGCCGGGCAAGATCCCGCTTTATCTGGAGGACGAGAAGGCCGGCGCCAGTTTTGGCTCGCAGGAAGGCGACACCACGGGACTGAAGGTCACGGACACCGCAAGCGGAGGGCACTTCTTCTACATCCCTGGATGCGCCAAGCTCGACGATCAGCTACGCGCCCGGCTCAAAGGCGCGCCGCTTCTCTTCTTCGACGGCACGCTCTACACCAATGACGAGATGATCAAGCAAGGCCTGCTCAACAAGACGGGCGACCGAATAGGGCATATGAACATGTCGGGAGAGGCGGGCTCGATCGCGCAGATCGCGCCTCTCGACATCGGACGCAAGATCTTCATCCACATCAACAACTCCAATCCCGCCTTGCGCGAGGATTCGCCCCAGCGCGCGGCCGTCGAACGCGCCGGCTGGGAGGTCTCCTATGATGGGATGGAGGTAAGGGTCTGACGGCATGTGCGGCATCGCCGGCTTCCTCGAGCTAGAGCGGCGCTCAGGCACGCAGGCGCTCGAGGCCATCGCGCAAGCCATGGCGGCGAAGCTCGCGCATCGAGGCCCGGACGCGCACGGCGTGTTCGTCGATGCCGATGCCGGCCTGGGCCTGGGGCATACAAGGCTCTCGATTATCGATCTGTCGCCCGCCGGTGCACAGCCGATGGCGTCGTCCTGCGGCCGCTATGTCATCACCTATAATGGGGAGATTTACAGCGGGCCCGAGCTCCGGCCTGAGCTGGAAGCGCTTGGCCATCGCTTCAGGGGCCACTCCGACACGGAAATCATCGTCGAGGCGATCGCCGAATGGGGCGTGCGGGCGACCGTCGAGCGGCTGATCGGCATGTTCGCCTTTGCCTTGTTCGACCGGAAGGAGCGCAAGCTCAGCCTCGTGCGCGACCGGCTCGGCATCAAGCCGCTCTATTGGGGGCAGCAGAACGGACGGATCGTCTTCGCCTCCGAGCTGAAGGCGTTCGAGGCGCTACCCGATTGGGGGCCCGAGATCAATCTCGATGCGCTCGCCTCCTATCTCCGCTTCGCCTATGTGCCCTCGCCGCATTCGATCTATCGCGGCATCGACAAGCTTGCGCCGGGTACGGGCGTCACCATCGCGGCGGATGGAGGGGCCGAGCCCTGGACCTATTGGAGTCTGATGGAGGTGGCGACGCGGGGCCGCGCGGCGCCGTTGGAGCTTGGCGCCGGAGAGGCGGCCGATGCGCTCGAATCGCTGCTCGGCGATGCGGTTGAGCGGCGGCTCGTCTCCGATGTGCCGTTGGGGGCTTTTCTCTCGGGCGGGGTGGATTCTTCGACCGTGGCGGCCTTGATGCGGGCAGGGAGCAATTCCGAGGTCAGGACCTATTCGATCGGCTTCGCCGACAAGGCCTATGACGAGGCGCCCCATGCCAAGGAGATCGCCGCGCATCTTGGCACCGAGCACACCGAGCTTTACGTCTCGCCGAGCGAGGTCGAGGATGTCATCCCCGAGCTGCCGACGATCTATGACGAGCCGTTCGCCGATTCCTCGCAAGTTCCGACTTATCTCCTGTCGAAGCTCACGCGCCAGCATGTCACCGTGGCGCTTTCAGGCGACGGCGGGGATGAGCTGTTCGCCGGCTATAACCGGCACCGCTTTGCCCGCGTGTTGACCGGGACGCCGGAGGCGGCGGCCAAGGCGCTTGCCTGCGGCCTCAGCATGGTGGGGCCGAGCCTGTGGGAGCGCTTGTTCGGGCTGGTGCCGCAGCGCCAACGCCTGCCGCATCCGAGCGAGAAGATGTTCAAGGCCGCAGCGATGCTGCGCGAAGGCCAGCAGGGCGCCTATCGTGCACTCATCAGCGCCTGGCACGAGCCGGAGAAGCTGGTGAAACGCGGCATCGAGTTGAAAGGGCCGGTGTTCGACGAAAGCATCGTCGCCAAGCTCCCGGACGCGCTCGACCGCATGCAATATCTCGATGCCGCGACGTATCTTCCCGACGACATCCTCACCAAGGTCGATCGCGCCAGCATGGCGGTGGCGCTCGAGGTGCGCGTGCCGCTGCTCGACCATCGCGTGGTCGAGCTGACCTGGCGCTTGCCGTCGCGCTACTTCCTGCGGCGGGGAAAGAGCAAATGGCTGCTGCGCCAGATCCTCTATCGACACGTGCCCAAACGGTTGGTGGAGCGTCCGAAGATGGGCTTCGCCCTGCCAATCGGGCAATGGCTGAGGGGGCCGTTGCGTCCCTGGGCTGATGAATTGCTGAGCGAGGAGCGCCTTGCCGAGGGTGGGTTGCTAGACCCCGCTCCGATTCTGGCGCGCTGGCGCGAGCATCTCGACAAGCGCCGCAATTGGCACCAGTCGTTGTGGACGGTGCTGATGTTCCAGGCTTGGCGCGAGGCTAAAGGGATCTAGCTCGCGCGCGGCGTGCGCAAATCGCCGAAGACCACGACGTTGTCGGGCCGTTTTTTTTCGATCGCCTCGGCGGCGCTGCCGGCGGCGATCTGCCAGTAGGTCTCGATGCGCTCGGCGAAGGGGCGCGAGCGCTCGGCGAACAATCTCTCGCCTTGCGTGTTGGCGTCCTTGCGCAACGTCTTGTGCCGCTTGCGGCAGCGCTTCAGAAACGCCGCCGTCTCGTCAGGTGTGCCGAACATCATCGTCGGCGTGGACACGAGTTGCGTCAGCAAGGAGATATCGTGGTCGTCGCCAAGCACCTGCGACAGCGACCTCGCGGCCTCGACCCGTGCGTTGAGCTCCGACGGCCAGCACGGCGCCAGAAGCTGCATTTGCCGCCAATGATGCTGCACGCCCTTACGCCATTCGTGCAGATCCTCGTCGCGACCTTCGGCATAGGCATGCTGGAACGACTCCCGCGTCGCGCGGTAGCACCGCCGAAGTCCCTTGGCGAGAGAGCGGAAGTCGTCGGGATAAACGGCGAGCCCGGCGAAGGCCGGCCGCACTTCGAGAAGCGCGCGCATGGCGTCCGACGCGGCGCTCTTCTCGAGGTTCTGCTCGGCGGCATGCCGCCGCTTATGAAGCCAAGCGCGCAAGGACTGGATCGGGCCTAAACCCGGTCCGGGGCCTGTCTCGCGCTCGAGCTTGTCGACGGCGTCGATCAGCGCGTGGGCGTCACGCGCGGGCGCAAGCCCTCGCGCGATGATGGCGAGCCGATCGGTCAAAGTGGCGAAAACCGGCTCAGGCATGCCGGGCCTGATCAGCAATAGAAGCGAGCGCAGCCGCTTCAGACATTTACGGGCGCTGTGCACGCCACTGTGGCGCTCCGGCGGGGTCGCCAGCGCGGTATGGGCGATCTCAAGCTCGGCGAACGCCACACGCCGCACGGCCTCGCTCATCGGCGTCGCCGGGTCGAGACGGTAACTCATCGAGCCCCCTGGATAGCCTTAGGACCATCCCCCGTTAACCAGGATGATCTCCGGGGGAGGGGTTTGCGGTCAAGCCCCAAACCGCAGGGTCACTGCTGTGGAAGGCCTGTGGACAGATTCCGCCAGGGGGCGGTGGCCTCGATCCAATTTTCCACTCGTGTTTCAGGATCTTGGCTTGTCACAATATCGGTGATCACGGCGACGGAGTCGGCGCCGGCGGCAAGCACCAAGGGCGCGCGGCTGAGCGTGATGCCGCCAATGGCGACAAGGGGGCAGGCGATTCGCGCGCGCCATTCGGCGAGGCGGGGAAGTCCTTGCGGCGCCCAGCGCATCGCTTTCAGCGTGGTCGCGTAGATCGGACCGAGGGCGACATAGTCGGCCTCGGCCTCGAGCGCTGCCTCAAGCTCCTCGTGACTATGCGTGCTGACGCCGATCTTGATGTTGGCGGCCCTGATGGCGCGAAGATCAGCTGCGGCAAGGTCCTCCTGGCCGAGATGCACGATCCTCGCGTCGAGATCGATCGCTTCGCGCCAATAGTCGTTGACGACGAGTCTGCAGCGATGCACCGCGCAGAGCCCGATGGCCCGCTTGATCTCGCCGTGCACGACGCGCCGAGGCTCGTTCTTGATGCGGAGCTGCACGAGCTTGATGCCGTGCGGCAGCAACCGGGCGAGCCAATTCGTATCGGGAACGATGGGATAGAAGGGGTCGAGGCTGATCAAGGCCGCACGAGAGGAGGATCGATCACGATGCGTGATCGATCTTGAAGAAGGGCGTCCCGGCGACGGGAGTCGAAGGTGACGCCATGTCGCGCGGCTCGATCATGCCGGCTTCGAAAGCAAGCCGTCCCGCCTCGATTGCGCGCGCGAAGGCTTGCGCCATCTTCACCGGGTCGCCGGCCTTGGCCACGGCGGTGTTGAGCAAGATGGCGTCGTAGCCCATTTCCATCGCCTCCGCCGCATGCGAGGGCGTGCCGATGCCGGCGTCGATGACAAGCGGGATATCGGGGAAGTAGGCGCGCAACGTCTTCAGCGCGTCCTTGTTGATCAGCCCGCGCGCCGAGCCGATCGGCGCGGCCCACGGCATCAGCACGGTGCAGCCCGCGGCAACCAGCCGCTCGGCAACGCTCAAATCCTCGGTGGTGTAGGGGAGCACCTCGAAGCAGTCGGATGAGAGCGCCGACGCGGCCTCGACCAAGCCAAACAAATCTGGCTGCAACGTGTCGTCATTGGCGATGACTTCGAGCTTGATCCAACTCGTGCCGAACAGCTCGCGCGCCATATGCGCGGTCGCGATCGCTTCCTTAGCGGTATGGCAGCCGGCGGTGTTGGGTAGAACGCGGCAGCCAAGCTGCTCAATCAGCGCCCAGAAGCCCTGTCCGGTGAGCGCGCGCGCCGATTCCCGCCGGAGCGAGACGGTGACGATCTCGGCCCCCGAGGCCTTGACCGCCTGGCTTAAGCTCTCCGGCGAGGGATACTGCGCCGTGCCGAGCAGGAGCCTCGACGTGAAGGTCTTGCCATAAAGAGTGAGCATCAGCCACCCTGCCTCGGCGCGACGATTTCGATCTCGTCGGACGGCGCCAAATTGGTGCCGGAGCGCGCGACTGCCGCGACGAAATTGCCGTTCACGGCGGTGGCGATCTTAGCTTCGGCAAGACCGAGCTGCTCGCAAAGCTCATCGAGAGTCTTTGCGTCGGTGGCGTAGGCCTCACCGTTGAGCAGGATCTGCAAGAAACACCTCCGGGTGCGTCGCGCCGGTCTCGATGTATTGGGCGACCAGCTCGGCCAAAACCGGCGCGAGCAGGAAGCCGTGCCGATAAAGTCCGTTGACGTAGATATAGCCCTTTCGCGGGATAATCCTAGGCCGATTGTCGGGGAAGGCCGGCCTCGCGCCAGCGCCCTGCTTCACGATCTCGGCCTCGGCGAAAGCCGGCTCGAGCGCGTAGGCGGCGGAGAGGAGATCGAGCGCCGAGCGAAGCGTGATCGCGCCGGTTTCCTCGCTCTCGATCACCGTGGCGCCGATCATATAGAGACCGTCGCCCCACGGCACGACGTAAAGCGGGAAGCGCGGATGCAGGAGACGCACGGGCCGGGTGAGCGCCACCTCGCGGCTCTGGATGACGATGCGCTCGCCGCGCACGCCGCGCAGTGTCGGGAGTTCGTCCTTCGCTGCAAGGCCGCGGCAGTCGACGACAAGGTCGGCATCTTCAGGCATATCGCTGTCGCCGAGGCGCAAAGCGACGCCTTCGGCGATGACCGCGTCGAGCAGGAAGCGCAACGCGGCGTCGGGCGCGAGATGCGCTTCGTCCTCATAGAAGAGCGCCCCGGCGAAACGGTCGGTAAGACTCGGCTCGTATGCGGCGAGCGCAGAGGGAGACAGGCGCTTGTGGCCACCCGTCATGCGGGCGAAGCGGTCAAGCTCGGCGCGGTCGCGATGCAGCGCCACGACCAGCGTGCCGTTGGCCTGCGTGCCGGGATAGGTCTCTCTCCAGAGCGCGATGCCGCGTCTGCCGAGCTCGGCAATCACGGCCTCGGCGCTTTCTTCCTCACAGCGCGGGGCCAGCATGGCGCCGGCGAAGGGACTGCATGCGTTGGCGAAGGGCTCGCGCGAGCGCTCGTAGAGCGCGACGGCGTGGCCTCGACTCGCCAAGAGCAGCGCCTGCCATAGGCCGACCACGCCGGCGCCGCGCACGGCGATCGCGAGGGTTGAGCGCGCCATCAATCCCCCAGTGCCACGCCTTCGCGGCGCGGGTCGGCCCCGCCTTCGAGTCCGTCCGGCGTGACGGCAATGATGTGCTCACCGCTCGTCATCGGCACGCGGCGAACCTCATGGACCATGGCGTCGAGCGAAGCGGCGAGCGCATCCCAAGCGGCGCCCGGCTCGAGCAGAAAGGCATTCTCGGTGGCGCCGAAGTTCACCAGCGCGGCCGCTTGCGCCGGGTCGAGCCGCCAATCGATCAAGGCCACGAGGGCCTTGACGTTGTAGAGGATGATGGCAGGCCCGCCCGGGCTGCCAAGCACATAACGCAGGCCGCCGTCGGCGCCGAACACGATGGCCGGGTCGAGCGCGCTGCGCGGGCGCTTGCCCGGCTCGACACGATTGGCGATCACGCGGCCCTCCTCGTCGACCGGCTCGAAGGAGAAGTCGGTCAACTGATTGTTGAGGAGGAAGCCGCGCACCACGGTCCGCGCGCCGAAGGCGTTCTCGATGGTCGTGGTCATGGAGAAGGCGTTGCCGGAATCATCGACGATCGAGATATGGCTCGTGCCGCTTTTCTCGAGCGATCGACCGTTGCCGAAAGCGCCCTGTTTCGCGTTGGGGGGCGTGCCGGCGACGACTTTTGCGAGCGCGCGGTCAGGATCGATCAGAGCGCGGCGCTCGGCGAGATAGCTCGGGTCGAGCAGCCCGGCGACCGGGACGGCGACGAAATCGCTGTCGGCGAGGTAGCGCGCGCGGTCGGCGAGAGCGAGCCGTTCGGCCTCCCCGATGAGATGAGCCGCACGTGCGCCGAGCGGCGCTGGGCCGAGATCGAACGGTTCGACGATGCCAAGCACCTGGCCTACGGCGACGCCGCCGGAGGAAGACGGCCCCATGCCGCAAACCCGATAGGCGCGATAGGGCACGCAGATCGGCGCGCGCTCAGGCGCGCGGTAGCCGGCGATGTCTCCAGCCGTGAGGTTGCCGGGCTTGCGCGGGTCGTTCTGCACGGCGCCGGCGATGTCGCGGGCGATCTCGCCTTCGTAGAAAGCCTTGGGTCCATCGCGGGCGATTGTCTCAAAGGTCTCGGCAAGCGCGGGATTGGTGAGCTTGTAACCGGTTGGCCATGGCCGGCCTTGCGCATCGAAGAAATAGGCGCGCGCCTCGGGCGTGAAGCTTTGCGGGTCGGCATCGGCAAGCATCTTGGCGAGGCGCGGCGAGACGGCAAAGCCCTCGCGGGCCAGCGTGATGGCCGGCTGGAACAGGTCGGACCAGGGGAGCTTGCCGTATTTGTCGTGGGCGAGCTTCAGCGCCGCCAGCACGCCGGGAACACCGACGGAAAGACCGCTTGCCATGGCGGTGTCGCGCGGTAGCGGCTTGCCTTCGGCGTCGAGGAACAGCTCTGGCGTCGCCCCGGCAGGCGCGGTCTCGCGGCCGTCGACGCTTTTGATCTGTTTCGCGGCCGCGTCCCAGTAGAGGATAAAGGCACCGCCGCCGATGCCCGAGGATTGCGGCTCGACCAGATTGAGCACCATCTGCGTGGCGATGCCGGCATCGACCGCGTTGCCGCCCTTGCGCAAGATGCCAAGTCCGGCTTCGGCCGCGAGCGGGTGCGCGGCGACGACCATATGCTTCTTCGCCTTGACGAGCGGCTTGGCTTGAAAGCCGCTCTCGCTTTCCGGCTGCTCGAAGGCGTATGCGCGCGGCAGCAATTCGCCCGCGGCGTAGGCGAGCGAAAGCAGCAGAAGAGCAAGCGCGATGAAATGCCGGCGCATCATGCGGCGCAGCATAGCGAGTTTCGCCTCCCTGACCACCCGCTAGTGGAAATCGCGGGATTTGGGGATGATGCGCTCAGCTCTGGGATGGCGGCGCGGGTGCCAGCGGGGATGGAAGCGCTCGCGGGACGCTAGCGGGCGCTTGACGTGGTCGGCGGGCGCGAGCGGCAGCGGCGGCTCCTCCGCCGTGCCACGCCAGGAGCCGGGATCGGGGCGCTTCACCTCGTCGGCATTTGCGAGCGCAATGCTCAGGGCCTCTCCCTCCTCGGTGAGGAGAGAGAGCCAGTCGCTGCGGTCATCGAGCCGCGCCGCGACGACATGGATGATGTCCTCGTGGCGCTGGATGCGGCCATGCACCACGACGAGCCGCGCGCCCATTACCACTTTGCGCTCGCGCTCGAGTATCTTGGGCCAGATCACCGCATTGGCGATCCCCGTCTCGTCCTCGATGGTCATGAACACGACGCCTGCCGCAGAGCCCGGGCGCTGGCGCACCAACACGACGCCGGCGACGCTGATCCAGTCGCCGTCGCGGCAAGATTTGAGATCGGCGCAAGCGGCGATGCGCGCCGCCGCGATGCGCGCACGCAAGAAGCTCATCGGGTGGGCTTTGAGTGAAAGCCTGAGGGTGCGGTAGTCATTCACCACATGCTCCGATAGCGGCATCAGCGGGAGGGTGACGATGGGCTCTCCGCCGATATCGGACTGATCGGCATGATCGAACAGCGGCAGCGGCACGTCTTTGGGGAGGCCGCGGACCTCCCACAGCGCCTGGCGGCGGTCGAGCCCGAGCGAGCGGAAGGCATCGGCCGCGGCAAGCTTCTCCAGACATGCCCGCTTTAGCCCGCTGCGGCGCCACATATCACGCATGTCGTCATACCTCCCCCTTGCCGCAATGTCCTTGTCATGCCCGGTCAAGCCGGGCGATGACAAGGTTGGGTGCGGGGGACAAAACAAATGCGGATTAAGGTCGGCGGCGATGCCATCGCGGATCGAGACGAGGCGCTTCACATCGTCCTCGCGCAGCCCGTCGATCTGACGCAGGCCGAGACGCAGCGCGAAGGCGATTTCCCTATTCCCTCCCCCCTTGAGGGGAAGGGGCTCGAGCGTGCAGTCCCAGAGGCTCAAATTGACGTCGGCCTCGCGCGCTTCGACCCCATGTTCGCGCGCGCAGCGCACGATCTGCGCCGGCGCGTAGAAACCCATCGGCTGCGAATTGAGCAGCGCGGCAGCAAAGGCCGCCGGGTAATGGCATTTGATCCAGGCCGAGACGTAGACGAGGTGGGCGAAGCTCGCGGCGTGGCTCTCGGGGAAGCCATATTCGCCGAATCCCTTGATCTGGTTGAAGCAGCGCTCGGCGAACCCGGCCGGATAGCCGCGCGCCGTCATGCGCCCGACCATCTTCTCATGCAGACGGTCGATGGTGCCGCGGCGGCGGAAGGTGGCCATGGCGCGGCGGAGCTCATTCGCCTCGGGCCCGGTGAATTTCGCGGCCACCATGGCAAGCCGCATGGCCTGCTCCTGGAACAGCGGCACGCCCATGGTCTTGCCGAGAACCTGGCGAAGCTCGTCGGCGGGACCGTAATCGGGGTGCGGCGAGGGGAACTCTACCGCCTCGTCGCCGCAGCGGCGGCGGAGATAGGGGTGAACCATGTCGCCCTGGATGGGGCCGGGGCGCACGATGGCCACCTCGATGACAAGATCATAGAAGCAGCGGGGCTTCAGCCGCGGCAGCATATTCATCTGCGCCCGGCTTTCGACCTGGAACACGCCGATCGAGTCGGCGCGGCAGAGCATGTCGTAGACGGCATGGTCGTCGCGCGGCACCGTGCCGAGGCTGATGTCCCGGGCGTAATGCTCCTTCAAGAAGGCGAAGGCCTTGCGGATGCAGGTCAGCATGCCGAGGCCGAGCACATCCACTTTCAGCAGGCCGAGCGCATCGAGATCGTCTTTATCCCATTCGATCACGGTGCGGTCCTCCATGGCGGCATTGCCGATGGGGACGACCTCAGACAGAGGTCCGCGCGTCAGCACGAAGCCACCGACATGCTGGGAGAGATGGCGCGGGAAGCCGATCAGCTCTTGCGTCAGCTCGAGCACGCGGGCGAGCAGAGGATCTTTGGGGTCGAGCCCGTCCTGACGGACATATTCGTCGGGCAGGCCTGAATTGCTGAGACCCCAGATGGTGGTGGCAAGCGCCGCGACAGTATCCTCGGAAAGGCCGAGCGCCTTGCCGACCTCGCGCACGGCGAGCCGGCCGCGATAGCAGATCACGGTGGCGGCGAGCCCGG
Source organism: Methyloceanibacter sp. (assembly GCA_036257375.1). GTDB lineage: Bacteria > Pseudomonadota > Alphaproteobacteria > Rhizobiales > Methyloligellaceae > Methyloceanibacter. The sequence continues at coordinate 5,320 of DATAFR010000073.1, read as the reverse complement.
CGCGGTCGCGGCCATAGCGCGCGTAGATATATTGGATCACCTCCTCGCGCCGCTCGTGCTCGAAATCGACATCGATGTCGGGCGGCTCCTTCCGCTCGGGCGAGACGAAGCGCTCGAACAGGAGGTCGATCTCGGTCGGATCGACATTGGTGATGGCGAGGCAGTAGCAGACAGCGGAGTTGGCGGCGGAACCGCGACCCTGGCAGAGGATATTCTGGCTCCGCGCGTAATTCACGATGTCGTGCACGGTGAGAAAATAGGGCGCGTAGTTCAGCTCGGCGATCAGAACGAGCTCTTTGCGCAGCGTGTCGCGCACCTTCTCGGGGATGCCATTTGGATAGCGCCATTTGGCGCCCTCCCAGGTCAGGTCCTCCAGATGCGATTGCGGCGTCTTGCCCTCGGGCACCGGCTCGTCGGGATATTCGTATTTCAGCTCATCGAGTGAGAAGGTGCAGGCGTGCGCGATCTCGATCGAGCGGCGAAGCGCATTCTCATGGCCCTTGAACAGGCGCTCCATCTCCTTCGCCGATTTGATGTGCCGCTCGGCGTTGGCTTCGAGGCGGAAGCCCGCTTCGTCGATCGTGCATTTCTCGCGGATGCAGGTGAGCACGTCCTGCAAGGGACGCCGGTGGGGCGCGTGATAGAGCACGCCGCCGGTGGCGACGAGGGGAATGCCGGTGCGGGCGGCGAGATCGGCAAGGCTTGCGATGCGGGCACGATCGTCGCCGCGATAAGCGTGCCGCGCCGCGAGGTAGACTCTTGCCGGCAAAGCCGCCTTGATGCGCCGAAGCTGTGCCTCGAAATCTCCTCTGTCATGCCCGCGAAAGCGGGCATCCAGTATTCTCTGGCCTTCGTTATCGAGGGATCGGTGGTTACTGGATCGCCCGGTCAAGCCGGGCGATGACAGTGGAAAAGTGAGAGTGAAATCCTCAGGCGGAAGAGCGATGAAGATCAGGCCCTCGGCATGGACGGCGACGTCGTCGAGATAAAGGGTGCATTGTCCCTTCTCGGTACGGCGCTGGCCGAGCGTCAGCAGCCGGCAGAGCCTGCCGTAAGCCGCGCGGTCGCGCGGATAGGCAAGCAGACTCGGGGCGTCTTGCAAATCGAGCCGGGCGCCGACGATGAACTTGATGCCGACCTCCTTGGCGGCGAGATGACCGCGCACCACGCCGGCCAGCGTGTCCCAGTCAGTGACGGCGATGGCCTCGAGACCGAGAGCCTTGGCTGTCGCCACCAGCTCCTCGGGATGCGAGCCGCCGCGCAGGAAGGTGAAGTTGGTGGTGACGTCGAGCTCGGCATAGCGGGTCATGGCGGGAGCCATCACCCGAAGACCGCGTGCAGGTACCAGCCGGGAGCGCAGCCTGCGCTCTCCTGGTAGAGACCTTCGCGGAACACCCAGTAGCGGTGCCCGTCCTCGTCCTCGATACGGTAATAGTCGCGCGGGCGAGACTTGCCGCTTACGCCATATCTCCCCCTTGCTTCAACGCCGGGGTACTCACCCCACCCGGCTCGGCCTTTGGCCTCGCCGCCCTCCCCATCAAGGGGAGGGATGGAGTTTGCTGCACCGTTGCGGCTTCCCAATCCCCGCCACCATTCCGGTGCGATGCGCTCGGGTCCTTCGGCCTTGGTCACGCGGCGCGTCACATGCCGCCAGGTGAAGCGCGCCGGCGGTCCTTCCGGAATCTCGGCAAGCACGGTCAAAGGCTCAGGCCGTGAGAAGAGAAGCGGCGGGCGCGATGGCTTCGGCAAGGTCGGCTCAGGCCAGAAAGATGGTCCGGCCAGCGCGCTTTTCAGGCCTTGCGCCAATTCCGGGATATGGCTTGCCTTCGGAAACAGGCGTCGCACCGAACGCGCGCCCAAGCGATTGATGAGACGATCGATCAAGGGCTCCGCCGCGGCCTTGCCGTGCGCTTGCGTGAGCGAGGTCTGCGCCGGCGCGAGCTCTTCAGTGACGAGCGCCGCGAGCGACATGAGGTCGACGCCGAAGCCCATGTCGAGCTCCTCGACCTTGTCCTCGATGAGGCGCAAGAGATGCTCGGGCTGGCGCGAGGGTGCGCTTAGCCCCGCCTCGATCACGGTGGAGGAGCCGTCGGCGCGGGCGATCCAAACTGCCATGCGACGGCAGCCGCGGCCGGCGCGGGCAAGCTTGGCGCAAAGCGCGCTCGCAAGCCGGTCGAGGGCGGCCAGGACGCCGTCATGGGTGATGAGCGGTTCGGGAAAGGGAAGCCGCGCCACGAAATCCGGCGGGGGAAGGAGAGGAACGCGAGCCTCGTGCCGGCGGCCAAGCGCCTGATCGAGGCGAAGCAGCACGGCCTCTGCCGTTTCCTTGGCATGGAACCGGCGCTCGAGGCTCGTGCGCGGCAGCTCGTAAAGTTGACCGATGCGCGTCAAGCCCAGCCGCTTGAGCAGCGTCACGATCTCGGGCGCAAGCCGCAACGCCTCGATGGGGAGGGAGGCGAGAGCGGTGTCGATCTCTCCCGCAGGAACGATGATCCGAGAGTTTCGCGCGTAGCGAGCAAGCGCATGCGCGCCGCCCAAAGTTTCGGCTAGAGCGAGCCGCGCGGTGAAACCGGCGCGCGCAAGCCGTCCCGCCATGTCGGCGAGAAGTGCGCGTTCGCCGCCGAAGAGATGGGGGACGCCGGTGACATCGAGCCAGAGCCCATCATCACCATCTTCGTTCAGGGTCGGGCTGTAACGGCAAGAGGCCCAGCGAGCGAGATCGATAAGCGCGTCCCGGTCCTTCTTCGGCGCGGCGGGAAGGGTGAGAAGAGCTGGACAAATGGCGCGCGCATCGGCAAGGCCGAGGCCAGGATAGAGACCTTCGCGCGAGGCTGCCGCATTGACCGCCGTGAGGACGAGCCCGCGCTCCTCGTTGCCGACGAGAGCGAAAGGCTTGTCATCGGCCAGCGGCGAGGTGCTGTTCGCTCCTCTCTCCCGCTGTAGCCGCTCGATCTGAAGATGCGGCAGAAAGATTGAGACGAAACGATTCATGACTGAACTCCACGATGAAACTCCGTCCCGGGGCCTCGCCGCGGCAGCGCTCGAGCGTGAGTTGCCAGAACGGCGCGCCTGGCGCCGATGCATCGAAGGGGGCGAGCGCGCTGTTCCTTGCCGCGATGCGCCAGCGCGTGAGCGTCCCGGGCAGGCCTGGTTGCTGATGGCTCGAGAGCAAGAGGCAGGGCGTGCGCGAGACTTGCGCAGCCAGGCTGAGACGGCGCGCGGCGAGAGGCGCCTTGATCTCGGCTTGCGCCAGGGCAGCGCTCAACGCGCGGCTCTTAAGCCCCTCTTCTAGAGCCCAGGCGGCATCATCGGCGGTCCTTGCCTCGACGATGAGAAAAAGCGCGGGGTCGAGACCGAAGGCGTGCAAGCCAGGCCCATAAGGACGTCCCCATTCCCGCGCGGCCGTTTTGGTCAAGCACCAGAGCACCAGATCCTGGGCGCGCGACTGCCCGGCGGCCAGTTCTGTGATCACGGCAAGGGCGAAACCGAGTGCGGCGGGGCCATCGCGATAGGCTTCGGGCCGCAATTCGTGCAGGCCGCCGCGCTTCAGCTTGTTCAGGGGGAATTCCCTCCCCCGATCAGGGGGAGTGCCGGGGGAGGGAGAGGCCACAGGAGGGAATGCAAGAGAGCAGGCAGGGCGGAGAGGGCCCGCGCCCGGTGCGGGGGGATTGGCCAGAGACACGGGAACCTGCTCGAGCGCGCGGATTTGCGCGCGTAGCTCAATCAGGACCCTCGCCCTTGCCCCGCCTGCTTTTGCAACGCCAGCCGGCGGAACGAGGAGACCTACTGCACCGCCTGGAACGTCGTTACGCACGCGACTCACCTCAACTCTCGTTCCTATTTTGTTCTAGTGAGAGTCGGGGCCAGAGTCAAGCTCGCCCGAGAAGGGCTGCTGAGGTCGAGGTTTACGATCTCGCAGCTAATTCGAGCGCTCTTCGTGGAAGGCGGTTAAGATAGAGTAAAGACAAAAATCAAACTTCCCGTAATTTTTCCAAATTTTTCCTTCTTTTACGTCTGCCCCCGACTTCCATCGTTTACACTTTATTCACCACAAATGCCTCGTCTCTGTTGGATTGATTTAACGTCTATCTAAGCCGTTACTTCCCGCGCCAGGTTCCATCGACCGGCAAGCAAAAGGCGGCGGCCCTGGAATGAGCCAATCAAAGGGAGTGTCGAAAATGAGGACTTCGTTTGCACGCTTCGTCAAGGACGAGTCGGGCGCCACGGCCATCGAGTACGGCCTGATTGCTGCCGGTATCGCCGTTGCGATCATCACCGCCGTCAACGCGGTTGGCACCGATCTTTCGGGCCTGTTCGGCCGCGTCTCTGCCAAGCTCACCGCAGCCGGCAAGTAAAGCCTATTCGAATCAGGCCGGATCCAGCTCCGCGTAAGCGGAGCCGGATCTGTCCTCCTTTTTTGGGAGTACTTGTAATGACGACCTTTGCACGGTTCCTGAAAGACGAGTCGGGCGCCACGGCCATCGAGTACGGCCTGATTGCCGCCGGTATTGCTGTTGCCATTATCGCGGCCGTCAATGCGGTCGGCACCCGATCTCTCGGGCCTGTTCGGCCGAGTTTCCGCAAAGCTCACCGCCGCCGGGAGTTAAACTCGGGCGGGGTCCGGCTCGCCGGCAACGCCAGAGCTGGATCCCGCTTCCGGTTATCCGCTCGATACAGCTTTGGACGCGGCATGCTGACCGCGCCCGCGCGCAATTGTCTCTATCATTTAGCCCCCAATCCTCCATAATTCGCGCCTAGGACAAGCCTCCTCTCTGTGGGAGGGAGCGCAAGCCGTGCCGCCGCGGGCCCTTCTGGGGCGCCAACATCTCCTCAGCATACTTCTCGCAGCAATAACCTCCGCCGCGTTGGTCGAGGCCGCGATTGCGCATCCGCATGTCTGGGCGACCGTGCGCTCGGAGATCGTGTTCGGGCCGGACCATCGCATCACCGGCATTCGCCATCACTGGACCTTCGATGAGTTCTACACCGCGATGGCGGTGCAGGGCCTCGATACGAACGGCGACGGCGTCTACTCGAAGGAGGAGCTTCAACCGCTTGCCCAGGTCAATGTCGAGTCGCTGAAAGAATTCGCCTACTTCACCTTCGTGCATCCAAGCGACGACGATAAGCCGTTGCCGCTGAAAGAGCCGGTCGACTACTCGGTCGACTACGACAAGACGCTGCTCACACTGCACTTCACCCTGCCGCTGGAGAAGCCGCTCGATCCAAAGCTCCACGCGATCGCGATCGATGTCTACGACCCGTCGTTCTTCGTGGCATTTGGCTTCGCCACCGAGACCCCGGTGAAGCTCGCGGGCAC
>DATAFR010000072.1:0-26057 GCA_036257375.1 Methyloceanibacter sp. | reverse complement strand
AGCGAACGCCGGAGTGGTGCCGCACCGCTGTGATCCTGATAAGATGTGCGTGGCCAGCCTCCGATGCGGAGACGTGAGCTGGTCAGGCCCGGTGTTGCCGCTACTCCACTCTCAACCTTTGGCAGTACCGGGCCACTGATTTGCCAAGTTTGATCTCGATCCTGCTTGTGCAGTCCCCCAGAGCTAAGGCCAACGCTCTAACGGCTGCGGGCCCGGTGCGCGGCTTCGGTCGGTTTGCGTGCCGGGTCTTTTATTGCCGTGCCGAACCTTCGACTTCTCGGATCATCTCCAAAATCGCCGGTACCGGTTAAGAGCACCACAGCGCCGTCACGCAGCGAGACGAGCCGCAAGGCCATTCAAATGCTCGATGGGACGCTCGATGAAATATTCGCCGCACGCACCCTTGGCCATTGCTACGGCTTCGCTCAAAAGAAAAAGGCCCCTGGCGCCGCGCTCGTCGTCCACGCCGCGGCCGACGACTACAAGACCGACCCCGCCGGCAATGCCGGCGACCGCATCGCCTGCGGCGTGGTCACGCCTTAACCTACCCTCCCCCTGAGAAGGGGGAGGTATGCTCGATTGCCCCAGCCCCGCCTCTTGCGTTATGACAAGGTCTCGTCTGGGCAAAACAGCACCGAAGAGCCATGGGCAACGCCAAAACGGGGGCTGAGCGGCCGCTCTCCCCGCATCTATCGATTTACCGGCCGATGCTCACCATGATGATGTCGATCGCCCATCGCATCTCTGGTGCGGCGAACGCCGTCGGCTTCCTCCTGCTCGCCTGGTGGCTGGTCGCCATCGCCGCAGGGCCGGAAGCCTATGCCCAAGTCTCGAGCTTCTTCGCCAGCATCCCCGGGCGGATGCTCCTGTTCCTGTTCAGCTGGGCGCTCATCCACCACATGCTGGGCGGCATCAGGCATCTGATCTGGGACACCGGCCGCGGCCTCGACAAGGTGAGCATCGAGCTGTTCGCCTGGGCGACCATCGTCGGCTCGACTGTCCTGACCGTGCTCCTTTGGGTCGTCGGCTATTGGCTGCGGGGAGCGTAAACATGGCCACACCCTTGAAGCGCGTGCGCGGACTGGGCACCGCCCATGACGGCACCGAGACCTTCTGGCGCCAGCGCGTGACCGCGGTCGCCAATGTGCCGCTCGTCATCTTCCTCATCCTCGCCATCCTCACGCATATCGGCGCAAGCTACGAGGAGGTCCGCGCTTTCATCGCGCGGCCGCTCGTTGCGATCCTGCTGCTCGCGCTGATCGTCTCCGCGGCGATCCATATGCGCATCGGGCTGAAAGAGATCATCGAAGATTACGTGCATGGCGGCGGCAAGGTCGTCGCCATCCTGCTCGCCACCTTCTTCGCCGTGGGAGTCGGCCTCGCCTCGGTCTTCGCCATCGTCAAGATCAGTCTCGGATCCTAGGTCATGCCGCAGGACGCAACCCCAAAGGACACTCCGCCCCACAACGCGGTTCAGATCAACGGCCGCGCCTATCCGATCATCGACCACGCCTATGACGTGGTGGTTGTCGGCGCCGGCGGCTCCGGCCTTCGCGCCGTGGTCGGGTGCAGCGAGGCCGGCTTGCGCACCGCCTGCATCAGCAAAGTGTTCCCCACCCGCTCGCACACCGTGTCGGCGCAAGGCGGCATTGCCGCCGCGCTCGGAAATATGGGCCCCGACGACTGGCGCTGGCACATGTACGATACGGTGAAGGGGTCTGACTGGCTCGGCGACCAGGACGCGATCGAGTTCCTCTGCCGTAATGCGCCGGAAGCCGTCTACGAGCTCGAGCATTGGGGCGTCCCCTTCTCGCGCACCGAGGACGGCAAGATCCTCCAGCGCGCCTTCGGCGGCATGACCACTGACTACGGCAAGGGCCAGGCGAAGCGCACCTGCGCCGCCGCCGACCGCACCGGCCACGCCATGCTGCACACCATGTACGGCCAGGCGCTGCGCCACTCCGCCGAATTCTTCATCGAATATTTCGCCCTTGACCTGATCATGGACGACGGGGGCCGCTGCCGCGGCGTGATCGCGCTTTCGCTCGCCGACGGCTCCTTGCACCGCTTCCGTGCGCATCAGGTGATCCTCGCCACCGGCGGCTACGGCCGCGCCTATTTCTCCTGCACCTCCGCGCATATCTGCACCGGCGACGGCAACGCCATGGTGCTCCGCGCAGGCCTTCCGCTTCAGGACATGGAGTTCGTGCAGTTCCACCCGACCGGCGTCTACGGCGCAGGCGTCTTGATCACCGAAGGTGCCCGCGGCGAGGGCGGCTTCCTGCGCAATTCCGAGGGCGAGAAATTCATGGAGCGCTATGCGCCATCGGCCAAGGACCTCGCCTCGCGCGATGTGGTCTCGCGCGCCATTACGCTCGAGATCAGGGCTGGCAAGGGCCACGGTCCGGAACAGGACTACATGCACCTCCATCTCGACCATCTGCCGCCGGAGCTGCTGCAGGAGCGGCTGCCCGGCATCGCCGAGCTCGCGCGCATCTTCGCCGGCGTCGACATCACCAAGAAGCCGATTCCGGTGATCCCCACCTGCCACTACAATATGGGCGGCATCCCCACCAACATGCATGGCGAGGTGATCTCGCCCAAAGACGGCGATCCCGACGCGACCGTGCCCGGACTGATGGCGCTCGGCGAGGCGGCTTGCGTGTCCGTGCACGGCGCCAACCGCCTCGGCTCCAACTCGCTCATCGACCTTGTCGTGTTCGGCCGCGCCGCCGCGCATCGCTGCGCCGAGCTGATCGCCAAGGGCGGGGCGATCCCTGAGCTGCCGAAAGGCGCCGGCGAGCATGCGATCGATCGGCTCGACCGCTTCCGCCATGCCGATGGCGACACGCCAACCGCGAAGCTGCGCTTGCGCATGCAGAAGACCATGCAGCGAGACTGCGCCGTGTTCCGCACCAAGGAAGTGTTGCAGGAGGGCGTGAAGGCGATCAAGGCCGTGTGGGACGACGCGGCAGACATCCACGTTACCGACCGCTCGCTGATCTGGAACACCGACCTCACCGAGACGCTCGAATTCGACAATCTGATTTCCCAGGCTGCTGTCACCGTGCAGAGCGCGCTCGCCCGCGAGGAGAGTCGCGGCGCGCACGCGCGCGAGGACTTCCCCAAGCGCGACGATGTCAATTGGATGAAGCACACCCTGTCATGGGCTGATTACGGCACGCACGAGGTGACCCTCGACTATCGCCCGGTGCACAAATTCACGCTGTCGAACGAAGTCGCCTACATCCAGCCGAAAGAGCGCGTGTATTAGGCCGCTTGCTTGAGCAGCTTGCCGAGCACAGCCTTCACGCCGTCGAAATCGAACGGCTTGTTGAGCAGGATCGGATTGGCGAAGCCCGAGGCCGGATCGATGCTGCCGGTGCCGGTCGAGAAGGCGAAGGGAATGCCTCTGGACTTGAGCGCATTCGCCACCGAATAGGACTCCTGCCCCTTGAGATGAATGTCGAGGATCGCCCCGTCGATCTCGGCGCTTCCGGCGAGCGCGAGACCTTTCTCCAGCGATCCGGCGGGTCCCACCACCTCGCAGCCAAGCTCGTTAAGCCAGCCTTCCAGCAACATGGAGATCAGCGGTTCGTCGTCGACGAGAAGGATACGCGGCACGGGATCGCCACCTCAATAAACGCTTGCGCGGCTTATAGCTTCCAGGCCAAGTCTATCCGGCAGGCGAAACCTCCGCCAGCACAATGGTTTTCCTCAACTTTTCGCAAGGATGGCACCTTGCCGTTACGCGTGCTCAAGGCCGACCGACTCGCGAGGAACGCCCGGGTCATCATCGCTGCCGGCTTCCTTCTGGTGCTCGCCGCCATCCTTGCCGTCATTCTCAGCCTGGTCCGCTCGCGCGAGGCCGACATGCTCGTGCTGCATACCTTGGAGGTGCAGCAATCCGCCCAATCGCTGCTGATCGGCATACGCGACGCCGAGACGAACAAGCGCAGCTTTCTTTTGACCGGCACGCCCGAATATATGGAGTCCTTCACCGCCGCGATGCAGGAGATCCCCGGCGCGTTCAACCGGCTCCGCACGCTCACTGCCGACAACCAAGACCAGCAAGCGCGGGTGGAGGAACTCGGTAAGCTTGTCGATGCCAAGGTCAAGGAGCTTGAGCGTACCCACGCCTTGATCGAGGAAGGTCAGCCGAACGCAGCCCTCGACATCCTCAATAGTCCGGAAAGCCGGAAGTTGGCCGGCGACCTCCGCGACAGGATTTCGGAAGTGCTGAACACCGAACGCACCTTGCTCGCCGAACGTCAGGCGAAGGCCGTCCACGAGCGCTATCTTCTCGCCGGCTCGGTGGCCGTCGGCCTTTTCTTCGCGGTGTTGCTCGCGAGCATTCTCGCGGGCTCGACACTTCAGGCCATGCGGGGACTCGTCTCGCGCACCAAGGAGCTGGAGACCGAATCGAAGCTTCGTCATGAGGCCGAATCGACGCTCCGGCAGGCGCACAAGATGGAGGCCGTGGGCCAGCTCACCGGCGGCGTCGCGCACGACTTCAACAACCTCCTCACCATCATCATGGGCAACCTCGACACCATCAAACGCAAATTGGCGGAAGCGTCGAATCCGGGCGGCAACGGCCTGGTGAGCGCGCTTGCCAAGCCGCTCGATGCGGCGATTCAGGGCGCCCAGAGCGCTGCCCAGCTGACCCATCGTCTCTTGGCCTTCTCCCGCCGTCAGGCGCTCGAGCCCGCGCGCCTGGATCTCAACCGGCTCATCACGGGGCTGCTCGACATGTTGCGCCGCACGCTCGGCGCCGACATCAGCATCGAGACGGTTCTCGGCGCAGGCCTTTGGCCGGTCTTCGCCGATGCGCATCAATTGGAGAACGCTCTGCTCAATCTCGCGCTGAATGCCAAGGACGCGATGCCCAATGGCGGCTGTCTCACCATCGAGACGGCCAATACCTATCTCGACGACGCCTATGTGCGGCGCTTCGGCGACCTTGAAGTCGGACAATATGTCGTGCTCTGCGTGACCGACACAGGGACTGGAATTCCCAAGGATGATCTTCATCGCGTCTTCGAGCCGTTCTTTACCACCAAACCGACCGGCGAGGGTTCGGGGCTCGGGCTCGCCATGGTGCACGGCTTCGTCAAGCAGTCGGGCGGTCACGTGCGCATCTATAGCGAGGAGGGTCACGGCACGACGGCGAAGATCTACCTGCCGCGTCTGATCAATGTCGAAGAAATCAGCGCGGCGCCTGTCGGCAAGGCGGCGGAGTTGGCGCCGGTCCCGCGGGCGCGGACGGGCGAGACGATCTTGGTCGTGGAGGACAATGAGGGAGTCCGGGAATACGCCAAGGAGGTTTTGGAGGATCTCGGCTATCGCGCGCTCACGGCGGCCGACGCCAATCAGGGCATCGAGGTGTTCGCAAGAGCGCGCCGCGTGGACCTCCTCTTCACCGACGTCGTCTTGCCGGGCGGCGTGAACGGCCGTGAGCTGGCAACTCGGTTGCGGGAGCGCAACCCCGCGCTGCCCGTGCTTTACACCACTGGCTATACGCGCAACGCCATCGTGCATCAGGGCCGTCTCGATGCCGATGTCGAGTTGCTCAATAAGCCCTACACGCAGCAGGACCTCGCCCGCAAACTGCGCGCCATGCTCGACGCCGGCGCCTCGCCCAGAAGGGCCGGCTAGGCTGCAATGGGATCGATCGCCGGTTCATTCGCCCTCATCGCATTCATCGGCGGGTTGTTCTGCCGGCGGCTGCGCACGGCATCGATCGCGGGCGCCGTGCCGGCGCTGCTTTACGGGCTGCTCGTCGTGATCGGGCTATGGGACATACTGGGCGATGCCAACCTGCCCTTTATCTTGGGAGCGCTCGCGGCGGTTTGCTTGGCCATTCTCTTGGCGGCGGTGCTCGCATCGCTCTTGCGCCGGGGAATTGCCGCGCTCTTCGGTCGCCGCGCACGATCCCCTTTGAGCTGATATCTTGCCCGCCCGGGCGCCACCAGTTACCTATTCGCCGACGGCTTCTTTCGCAGGGTCACCCATGGTTCAATTCACGCTTCCCAAGAACTCCAAGGTCAAGAAAGGCAAGGCGTGGAATCCGCCACCCGATGGAGCGGAGGACGGCCGCTGGCGCGAGTACCGCATCTACCGCTTCGATCCCGAGACCGGCGAGAACCCGAGGCTCGACACCTATTGGGTCGACATGAACGATTGCGGCCCGATGGTTCTCGATGCGCTGCTCTGGATCAAGAACAACGTCGATCCGACCCTAACCTTCCGCCGCTCCTGCCGCGAAGGCGTGTGCGGCTCCTGCTCGATGAACATCGCCGGCACCAACACGCTCGCCTGCACCATGCATGCGGACGACGCGCGCGGCGCCATCGCCATCTACCCGCTGCCGCATATGCCGGTGATCAAGGACCTGGTCCCCGACATGACGAACTTCTATGCGCAGCTGCGCTCGATCGAGCCGTGGCTCAAGACCGACAGCCCCACGCCGCAAAAGGAATGGCGTCAGGCGAAAGAGGACCGCGACAAGCTCGACGGTCTTTACGAGTGCATCCTCTGCGCCTGTTGCTCGACCGCCTGCCCGTCTTATTGGTGGAACGGCGACCGCTATCTTGGCCCGGCCATCCTCTTGCAAGCCGATCGCTGGATCGAGGACAGCCGCGACGAGCGGACCGGCGAGCGGCTCGATGAGCTGGAAGACCCCTTCCGGCTCTATCGCTGCCACACCATTCTCAACTGCACCAAGGCCTGCCCCAAGGGGCTGAACCCGGCGGCGGCCATCGCCTCGCTCAAGCGCAAGCTGGTCGAGCGCGCGGAGTAGCGACTACTCCGCGCTCTCTTTGTGCTGAACGTTAGAGAATGATCGACCACGGCCAGGTGGTTGGTCGCTTGGTGCCGCCCGCATCTGGAGACGATTCTGTGGCCGCTTCCTCCTGCTTGGGCGGGGCCTCGACTTGCGGAGCGCTCACCTGAATCGCCGCAACCTTGGCGTCGATCCTGTCCGTCAAGTCTTTGACCGCGGCGGCAATTTGAACGTCGGCCACCTCTCTGATTTGCGCACGGATCAAGTCCATGAACTCTCTCTGCCGCCGCTCCCAATCTTGGGCCTGCCCATGGCTTAGGTCGGCTAGGATCGATGGACCGACTGGTGTTGACGCTGAACGGCGTCAGAGACAGCATTTTCTATTCTCGTCACCGCATCGGTAATGCCTGGAATGAGCCGCTTTTCAAGCGTATCGAGCACGGCCAGCGATCGCGAGTTCTCGCCTGCTCCATACGTCAAGCGGCCATTCTCCTTGGGAAAGGCGTTGATCAGGTCGCTGATCGAGACGAGCTGCTCGCGCTCATCCGCCGCTTCGCGCGCCTTCTTGCCGATATCGGCGAGATCGGATGTCGGCGTCGGCGATTGATCGGCGACATCGGATTTGTTGTAGTTCATTCCGAGCTTGCGCATGGCGATTGCGCGGAGCTGCGTGACGTCGCCGACACGCTCGACCAGCCTTCGCGCGTTCTGATCCATCGTGAGCGCAAGCATCAAATGGTCGGAACTGAACGTGGCGTGATTCAAGCTCCGCGCGATTTGGCGCGCACGATTCACGCAGTTTGACGCCGACGTTTCGAAGCCGGGGACGTGATCGTAACCGAAGTCGCTCTTCACCTCCTCGGCTTCACTATCCGCAGCGCTGGCCGCACCGTGGCCTGGGCCTGGGCCAGAACCGTTTCCGGCGCGGCCTCTTGCGTTGGCTTCCTGCTGATTGTCCTGGCTGAAGGTCCCGGGATTGCCGTAGCCGAATCCCGTGAGTCCTGAGTCCCCCGTCTCGTTTGTCATACTGCCCCCCTAAACTGCCCCCAAAATCGTAACTCAGCCTCTCAACTATAGGCTGTGGATGCACACGCCTCAATACCGTTAACTATCGGCTAGCTCTGACAAAATCTCTGCAAACCAAGCGATTCACGCGGGGAGCGACGAATGATTGACCATCTCGGCATGCCGGTGAGCGACATCGCCCGCGCCACCGAGTTCTACCAAAAGGCGCTTGCCCCTCTCGGCTACGGCATCGTCATGGAGGTGTCGGCGGAAGAGACCGGCCATGGCGCAGCGGTCGGCTTCGGTCCTCCCGGCAACGCTGAGGACTTTCAAAGCGGCAAGCCCTCATTCTGGATTGGCGAAGGCGAGCGGCTCGCCGGGCATATCCATGTCGCCTTCGTGGCCTCCTCGCGGGCAGCCGTCGATGCCTTCTACCGCGCGGCCATCGCGGCGGGCGGCAAGGACAACGGGCCTCCGGGTTTGAGGCCGCATTATCACGCCAATTACTACGGCGCCTTCGTGTTCGATCTCGACGGCAACAATATCGAGGCTGTGTGTCACGCGCCCGCGTGACCGGGATGCGGCCACGCTAGCGGGCGCAGTTGGGCAGCGAGAACTCGCAGGTCGGCACGCCCTCTTTGCGCATCTGTTCGGCCTTCTTCTCGTCCTTCTCGCTCTGCCACTGATAGGGGCTGCGCACGTCCTTATGCGAGAAGCTCACCCTGATCAGCCGCCCGCCTTCAAACACGAGGCTCGCCGAGCAGGTCCAGTTCTTGTCACCCTTCTTCTTGTCCTTGCTGAAGATGGAGGCGATCTTGTTCTTCTCCGACTTCTTCTCCTCCGATTTCTTCTCGTCGGACTTCTTCTCGTCGGATTTCGCGGCGCGCACCGGGCCCGCCCCGGAATAGTGATAAATGAGCGTCTCTTTGTTGGCCCCGCTCTCGTAGCGCGAATGCGGCTCGCCGGCGCAGGCAATCACCTCGGCCTGGCTCATGCCGAGATAGGGCGCGGCAGGATCGCGCGCGGTGGCTGGCCCGCCGGCGCAAACACCGATGCCGGCGGCGAGGGTCACGAGAAGATGGGAGCAGCGCATGCGAATCCTGGTCGCGCGCAAATCCGGCGGCATCATGGCGGCCCAGCGAGCAGGCCTAAAGCGCCGAGAAGAAATCGTAGAGCAGCTTGATGTTCAGCGTAATGACGGTGATGGCGATCAGCACCGCCAGTGCCGTGACCCATCGCGGCGCCACCAGCACGCCCATCTTGCGCTTGTCGGCGGTGAACATCACCAGCGGCACGATGGCGAAGGGAAGCTGCAAGCTCAGCACCACCTGGGAGAGGATCAGGAGCTGCGCCGTGCCCTCGGCGCCGTACCAGATGGTGACGATCGCCGCCGGGATAATGGCGATCGCTCGCGTGAGCAGACGCCGCATCCAGGGCGGCAGGCGGATATCGAGGAATCCCTCCATCACGATCTGGCCCGACAAGGTGGCCGTGACGGTTGAGTTCAGCCCGCAGCAGAGTAGCGCGAGCGCGAACAGCGACGGCGCCACCGCCGAACCGAGCAGAGGCGCGAGGAACTTGTAGACCTCGCCGAGCTCCGCCACGTCGGTCTGCCCGGTCTTGTGGAAAGTCGACGCGGCCAGGATCAGGATCGAGGCGTTGATCAAAAGCGCGAACATCAGCGCGATGGTCGAGTCGATGGTGGCGAGCTTGATCGCCTCGCGCTTCTCCGGCACGCTCTCGCCGAAGCGGCGCGTCTGCACGATGCCGGAGTGCAGATAGAGGTTATGCGGCATTACCGTCGCGCCGAGAATGCCGAGCGCGAGATAGAGCATCTCCGGGTTCTTCACGATCTCGACCGTCGGCGCGAAGCCGCGGATCACCTCGCCCCAATTGGGATCGGCCATGGCGATCTGGATACCGAAGCAGGCGGCGATCACCAGGAACAGCGTCACCACCAGCGCCTCGACATAGCGGAAACCGAGCTGCTGCATCCACAGGATGAGGAACACGTCTGCGGCGGTGAGCAGCACGCCGATCTCGAGCGGAATGCCGAACAGCAGATTGAGGCCGATGGCCGTCCCGATCACCTCGGCGAGGTCGGTGGCGCAGATGGCAAGCTCGGCCAGCAACCAGAGCGGATAGGCCACGAAGCGCGGGAAGGCGTCGCGGCAGGCTTGCGCGAGGTCGCGCCGGGACGCGATGCCGAGCCTGATGCAGAGCGCCTGCAACAGGATCGCCATCAGATTCGACATCAGCGCGATGAAAAGCAGCGTGTAGCCGAACTTTGAGCCGCCGGCGAGCGAGGTCGCCCAGTTGCCGGGGTCCATATAGCCGACCGCCACGAGATAGCCGGGCCCAAGAAACGCGAGCAGCTTGGCGAAAAGCGAGCCGGTCGGCCGCGTCCTGATCGAGCCGAACACCTCCGCGAGCGAGGGCGTGCCGGAAGGCCGCCGCCAGCCGCGATCGATGTCGTGCGCGGTCTCCAGTGTCGCCGCGCCAGCCTCCTCGGTTGCTCGATACCTCAACATGACGCTCCCTTTCGGGGGGATCCCTCCCAGCCGATATATTTTAGTTGCGAATAATTTGCAAGAGCAACTAAGGGATAGATGCTGGGATGGCAAGTCGCCGAGCGTACGGACATCTCGCGTCAGCCCCAATTTGAGCCGCTTTTAGTGCTAGCCGAAAACGACGTGATGGGGCACGTTAGCCATATTGGGGCGACTCAAAACGGGGCAGATCACGCCGGGCTGTTTATTCCGTCCGGCTCGAGGGAGCTGATGATGAGGGCATTCGCATTAGGGCTGCTCGTGGCGGCGACTGTCAGCCTGCCTGGCTATGCGGCTGAACCTGACGGACCGCCGAGCCTCATCAACGAGAAGGAAGCCCTGCGGATCAGCATACAGGGGCTGCTCTCGACCAAGGCTGGCGACACCGCCGCGCGCAAGGCGCAGAAGGATGCGCTGATCGAATATTATCTGGTTCCCGAGCAACCGTTGCTTTGGGTCGATGAGTCCGGCCTCACCGAGCGCGCCAAGCAGGTCATGGCCGAGATCGGCAAGGCCGACGACTATGGCCTCACCGCCTCCAATTACGCCTTGCCCGATCCGGCCGGCTTCAACGCCTTCGATCCCAAGTCGCGAGACTGGCTCGCCGACGCCGAGGTGAAGGTCAGCTACGCCGTGCTGGACTATGCCAAGGACGCGCGCGGCGGCCGCATCGAACCGCTGCGGCTGAGCAAGAATCTCGATCCGGCGCTTGCGCTACCCAATCCCTCGGAGGTTCTGGAATCGATCGCTATCCGCTCCGACCCCGCCGCCTATCTCAGGAGCTTCCAGCCCGACCAGCCGCAATTCGAAGCGCTCAGGCAGAAGCTGCTCGAGCTCCGTGGCGGCGGCAAAGTCGAGGAGCCGAAGCCCAACGTAGTCATCATTCCCGAAGGGCCCGTGCTCAAATTCGGCATGCAGCACGAGCAGGTCGCGCTGCTGAGAAAGCGCCTCGACGTTCCGGCCGGCTCCGACGAGACGAAGTTCGACGAGGCCGTGCTCGAGGCGGTGCGCCAGTTCCAATCCTCGCATGGCGCCTACGCCGACGGCATGGTCGGCCCCGGCACGCGGCGCATGCTGAACGGTGGACAGCGGCAGCAGCAGGCCGTGTCGAACCCCGCGCGCATCAATCAGATCCTGGTCAACATGGAGCGCTGGCGCTGGCTGCCACACGACCTCGGGCCGTTCTACGTGACGGTCAACATCCCCGAGTTCACGCTGCGTGTCGTCGAGGAAGGCACGCCCGTCCATACCGCGCGCGTCGTCGTCGGCAAGCCCGACAAGCAGACGCCCGTGATCTCCGACGAGATGGAAGAGGTCGTTTTCAATCCCTATTGGAACGTGCCGAACTCCATCAAGAACGAGGAGATCGCGCCCTATATGGGCTATGGCGGCGGCTTCTTCGGCGGCGGTTGGGATACCTCGGTGCTCAAGCGTCACGGCCTGCGCATCAAATACGGCAACCGCGACATCGACCCCGATCAGATCGATTGGAGCCGCAACGACATTCGCAACTTCGATCTCGTGCAACCGCCGGGACCCGGCAACGTGCTCGGCCGCGTGAAATTCGTGTTTCCCAACAAGCACGACGTTTACATGCACGACACCACGCAGAAGCACCTCTTTGCCAACACGGTGCGCGCGGAGAGCCACGGCTGCATGCGCGTGCAGAATCCCGACCGGCTCGCCGAGGTGGTTCTGGGTCACGACAAGGGTTGGAGCCCGGCGCGTGTTCAGTCGACCTTCGACGCCGGTGACGACAATCACGTCGTGCTCGATCAGAAGATCCCGGTCTACATCACCTATTTCACGTTGCGCGTGAACGATGACGGTTCGATCTCGACCTTTAACGACATCTACCGCCACGATCCGAGAATGAATGCGGCGCTGAGCGGCAGGGGCTATCTGCCCGACCCGTGGGCGCAAGAGGTGATGGCCGACAACCAGGCCTGGGATTCACCGCCGCCCAATAAGCGCAACCGTCCGCGGCCGGGCCGCAACGGCAACGACTTCACCCGCACCCTGTTCGGGTTCTAGTCGGCGCCAACCCGTTCCTCGCTTAAGGCCAGGCGAGACCGCCGGCCTCGAATCCGCCTATGAGCCATAGCCTGCCCCGGAAAGCCTAGTAGCTCTGACCGGCGTCTGGGCGCATCGGGCTTAACCCCAAAGCGACCTCTCCTCTTGCTCCACCCAAGCGCAAAATGCGTCGCCTGAATCGTGAGGCGAGGACTCCTTCTACACGGGATTGACCCCGAAGCTGCTTGATGTGTCGCAAGCTCTGGGGAGGCGCGAGCGCATGGACCGGGAAGTTCTTTTGCTGCGGCTGGCTCAGGCCGAGCAGAGCGTGGCCGAGAGCAAGGCCTTCGTCGCTCGGCAGCAGCGGCTGATCGTCGAATCGGAGCGGGATGGTCAGGATGCTGCCGAGACCATTCGCTTGCTGGACAAGTTGCTGCTGCTCCAGCAGGTGCGCGAGCAAGAGCGCGCTAAGATTCTCGACGAGATTTCTGAGACGTCTTGACGGGGTGCGCCACCAGCCATGAAAGCACTGACATTAGCTTCTCTCGCCTTGGCCCTGATCTTGGCATCCCCAGCCGCCGCCGAGGACATTAATGACAGTTCTGCCGGCGATGCTTTCGTCGCCGCGCCGCAGCCGGATCGAGCACACCTCAAGCGAGGCGATTCGGGCGGCGATGTGCCCATTCTCCAGAAGGCCCTCAATAACCGCGGGAAGCAGTTGACGGTAGACGGCATCTTTGGGCGGAAAACCGAGAAGGCGGTGAAGGACTTCCAAGCCCAGAGCGGCCTGGAGTCTACCGGGGAGGTGGATTCAGGCACTTGGAGTGCTCTAGCGCCAAAACCCGTTCCGGTCAGGAACCCGGCGCGCGAACTCGAGCTGGCAAAGCGAGTCGCAGATCAGGCGGAAGTGCAGGCGACGGAGCTCGCGAGACGCGTCGTGAGCCTCAACTCGGAACTCCAGAAAGCAAACGCCCAACTTGAAGAGCTCCATGCCAAATTGGAGCGGTCTACATCGGAGGCCGAGTCGGCCCAAGATCAGCTCAAGGGCAAACAGTCTTCCCTGGAAGAAATGCAAAGCGAACTTGAGACCGCCAAACAAGCCGCGGAACAGGCAAAAACAAAAGCTGCTGAGGTCACGGGACTGTTTGCCAGCCTCAACTCCGAGCTCGAGAAGGCGAACGCTGAACGCAATGAGCTTCAGACCAAATTGGATCGGGCCGCGTCGGAGGCCCAATTGGCCCAGTCCCAGCTCGAGGACAAGCAGTCTGCCCTAGACGCAATGCAAAGCGAGCTCGAGACCGCCAAGCAAGATGCAGAGCAGGCAAGCGTCAAGGCGACGGAGTTCGCCAGCCTGTTCGCCAGCCTCAACGCAGAGGTCGAGAAAGCGAATGCTCAACCTGCGTCAGAGGCCGACATCTCTACAGACCTGCAATCGGCTGATGCCGCCCAGCCGCCGGCAGAGGCCTTCGAACCGAGCGAGCAGCCCTCGGCCCTCTATGTCACGCCCGACACGTCCGTCCTTGCCGCCGCCCACATCAGACTTGGCAACACCCTTATGGCTCAAGGCAATTTTGCCGAAGCGCTCGAGTCGTACCGGGGCGGTCTGGCTGTTGCCGAGCGCTTGGTCAAAGCCGAGCCGGAAAACGCCGAGTGGCAGAACAAGATCGCGCTCATCTCTATCAAGGTCGGGGACGCTCTCATGGCTCAAGGCAATTTCGCCGGGGCGCTTGAGCAGTACCGGAGCGGTCTGGCTGTTGCCGACCGCTTGGCCAAGTCCGACCCGGAAAATGCCGACCGGCAGCGTAATCTTTCTGTCGCATACAACAAGGTCGGCGATGCGCTCGCGGCAGAAGGCAGCCTCACCGAGGCGCTGGGACTCTTTCAAGACAGCCTTGCCATTCGCGAGCAGCTTGCCAAGGCCGATTCCAGCAATACCGACCGCCAGCGCGATCTCGCGATCGGTCAAGGCGCCATTGCCGCCGTGCTCGCTCAACAAGGGGACGCGCCACGTGCGCTCGACTTGTTGCAGCAGGCGCGCGTCATCATCGCACGGCTCGTTGAGCAATCGCCGGGTAACCATCAGTTGTCCAACGACCTGGCCATGTTCGACAACAACATCGCAAAGTTGGAGCAGGCCAGCGCCCCCGGGCCAAACGCTGCGCAAACTGAACAAGCCGTCAGGTAGATTTCTCCTGGCACCGCTGGACCGCGTCGAACTTATCCCCGCCCTCCAAAGCCTCATTGAAAAAAACGCCAAGTGCGGCGCATTGGCCGGATCGGGGAACCCCGCCGCCGCCCAAATGTTGGTCCCGTAAGCAGAAAATGCCAAGAAAAGGAGGCTTTGCAATGCAGGCCATCGCCACCAAAAGCACACTGCAAAACGCCGCGCTTGCGCTCGCGCTCGTCGCTGGCAGCGGCCTTCTGCCGCAGGCGGCTTCAGCCGATTCCGTGCAAAGACGCGGCGATTTCGGTGGAACCTGGACCCGCATCGGCCCGAGCGATTACTACCGGCAGGTCCGTCACCGCCGAGACATCTACGTGGCTCCGCCCTATGCCTACGACCCCGTCTACACTTATGGCCCGGCCTATTACGGCCCACCCGTCGTTTACGGTCCTCCGGTCGTCTACGACTACGGCGCACCGGATTATTACGACTATGACTACGGTCCTGGCGTCGTTGTCGGTGGTCCGCGGCTCGGCGTGGCGGTCGACTAGCGCGGGGGCGGCGCCCAGGCAGGGCTGAACCCGTATACGAATCAGAAAGGCGCTTCGATGTTGATAGTAGGAGGAGGCGACTGCCCTCACCGCCATCGTCGTGTTTTTCGCCTGGCTGTCCCTTCAGAAGCTCCGCGCCGCGTGGCGCGGGCGGCAGGCGAGGAAGAGGCTGGCGAGACGCGGCTTTGGCGGCATCGAGCTGGAGGAGCATGAACATGAACACGCTGGCCATCAGCACGTTCACTAGGAGCGCCGCTTTGGCGCTTGTCCTTGTTGCCGGCGCGACGCTGGCCGCCGATCCCGGCGCGGCCGCCTCGCGGAAATATGTTTATGTCAACAAGGGCGCGCCGACCTATGGCGACTTCCGGACACCGGCAGGACCGCGGCGCATCATCATTCGCGACCGGCTCGAAGGGCCGCGCTGGGCTATATCGGACCGCATTACGATTCGCGGTTCGGACCCGGCTATCACACCAACGGGCCCGGCATCGGCATCGAGAAATAGGTCTCGATCACTCGCCTAGTCTGCCGCCGGCCTTTGGCACGAGGCTCCAACCGTGCGCCGCGAGTTGCGCCGTCGCACGCTGGCTCGCGCGCCCCGTGATCCACATCTCCCCGCCCCTGCCGGCGCCGGCGAGGAGGCTCTCGAGCGGAGGCGACCAATAGAGATAGTCGACCGGCAGGATGCTGACCGTGCCGTTGCCCGTTTGCAGCATCGGTGCGCCGCCCATGCGCAGGAAAGCGGTCACCGGAGAGATCTTCTTGTCGTAGGCAGCGATCAGCTCCGCCTGGCGCCGGTAGAAAAAGCCCATCTCGATGCTCTTGGCATTGGCGGCTCCGGCGATGAAAATCTCGCGTGACGCCGTGCCGCCGAGACCCGCGAGCGCCTCGACGATGATGAATTTATCAGTCGGGCTGAGATTGGGATTGGCATAGAAGACATCCGCCGCCGCGCTCGATACGCCGATCGAAGCGAGCGTCGCGCGACCGCTCTGCTCGAGCTGCGCCGCCGTCTTGTCGCGGAGCGCAAGCCTGAGCGTTCGGCTGGTGCCGCCGACGCTGATCGCGATGCCCGCGCCGCCGGTGACGAAAGCAAGCCCGGCATTGACGCCGGTCTCGCCGATGGCGTTCGCCGTGGCGAGCCGCGTCAGCTCCTCGCTGAGCGGCGGAAAGCTGGTGTTGGGATCGACGCCGAACGAGTAAGCGAGCTTGCGCCGCGCCGTCGCTCCGCCGGTCAGCGAGGCGACCACGCCTTCCTTGTGCGGGTCGGTGGCAGACATCGACGCGCCGGCGCTGCCGAAAATATTGCCGACGCCTTTGAACGTGTCGCCGATGGTCTTGCCGGGCGCGGTGACGAGGTCCTTGGCGGTGGCGAGGGGCTTCAGCGCGGTGCGCCCTGCCGCATCGACCACGGTCTCCGCGCCGCCGATCTCCTCCATCTTGGCGGTTGCTGCGATCTCGCGCGCCCTCACGCGCATGAGATCGGAGCCCTCGACGCCGAAGGCACCCCACTTGGTGTCGACCTGGAACACGAATTGGAAATCGTCGAGCCCAACACGATTGCCGACGGTGTAATAGGGGCTGCGCAACAGATTGGGCGGCAGCACCTGCGAGGCCGAGAAGGACGGCGGCTGCTCATATTGGCCGGCTTGGGGCGCCGCGCTCAGCGCGGCCAGGAAAGAGATGCCGAGAAACGCGCCGAGCATGGCTCCGCGCCAAGGAACCCGCCTGAAACGACCCATCACCGACCCCCGCGCGGAGGCGAACCCTCTCCCAGCGCGGACTTTAGCGGCAAACCGGCGCGCCGACAAAGGGCGCTCGCCCAACCCAGCCTGCCAGCCGTTTTCAGCCTATTTGAACAGCGCGAAATAGATCACATAGAGCCAGCTGAAGAAGCCGTGGATGATGGCCCACAGGATCGAGTGGTTGTTGGTGTAGGAGATGGCGATGGCAAGCGCGGTGCCAAAACTGATGCCGTATTTTGCGCCTTCCACACCGTAGTTCACGTTCATGCTGCCCTCCCTTGGAAGCATGATCCGGAAAAGTGGGTGCCGATTCTCCCGACCAGATCATGCTCAAACAAATGTGAAGCGAATCGCTTTGCCGCCGGCAGGACTATAGGGCGAATTGGGCTGCGCGGGGTCGACTTGGATGGAGTGATGCGATGCGACTGCGGACTTGGATCGTTGGCGTTTTTCTGCTCGGCGCAATGGCAAGCGCGGGCCTCGTGCTCGCTCGCGACCCCAATAGCCAGAGCGCCGTCACCGCGCAGCAACTGATCGCCGAGGCACTCGCCCGAGAGCCCGACAAGGAGGTGAACGCGCAGGTCTATACCTTCGCCCCGGGAGCGGTGTTGCCCTGGCATGGCACAAGCCTTAGTTTTCAAGGAAAAGATGGCTCTGGGTAACGTAGCGGGTAACAGGTTAGCGCCTGCGCGGCTTCGCGACGATCCGCACACGGTCTTAATAGCACACGCACCACGCTATTTCTTTCGAGGTGCGGGCCTTCCCTCGCCCGCACACGGTTCCTTCCCCATCGGAACCCGCGAAGCCCCGACGCCCCCCGTTGTCGGGGCTTCTTCTTGCCGCTGTTAGTAGGTTGGTAGCCAACCAAGGCGCATCCTCTCCCAAGCGACGCACACCGTGGGGGTATCCTCATTCCAATTATTGGTGCTGCGTACGGAGCGGCCCCGCCCCCACGAGCGAGCGGGGCCGTTTCCTTTGCGGGCAATCAAAATCTTTCGCGGTGTGCGAGTGCGGCTGCGCGAGGAATTCCGCTAGGCAGTTGGCGGTCCATACAGGAACATCGGTGAGCCGCAAGCGTTCACTCAGCCCCCGATGCAAGCGCAACAAGAGTAAGGAGTAACGCCATGAAAGCGCTCGTTTCTGCATTCGCGTTGGCCTTGGCACTCGCCCTCACTGGCCCTGCCTTTGCTTCGCAGAACATTGAGAACAAAGAACTCTGGCGCGATTTGCAAACTGGTGAAACGCCGCCAGAAGCCGCCGTCGGCAACGAAGGGCAGGCACAGGCACCGAGAGAATGGGAGAGAGCAAAGAATATGATCGACTGCGAGAGGCCGGAGGCATGTGGGATGTGCCGAACAATAAATGCTCAGAGAAAAGGTAGGGCGACCGGCGAACGCGGAAATCCCAGGGGCGGATGGACCCGTTGCATTTGAGGGGTTCGCCGCTCAAGGCTTCACCAGATGGAGGTGGCCATGAGACTAAGTGTAATTTGCGTCGCGACGGCGGTTGGCCTCCTTGCCGCAAGCCCAGCGCTCGCACAAACCGTTGTGATCTCGCCCGCGCAGCACACGATGATGCGGGAGTACGTGTACAAGGAGAAGATCAAGCCTCGCAAAAAAATCAAGCAGGAAGTGGTTGTGGGTTCGACGCTTCCAGAGGAGGTGGAGCTCGTGCCGGTACCGGAGGCTTGGGGTCCGAACCTGCGGACTTACCATTACGTATACACCGGTGACCGCTTCTACTTCGTCGAGCCATCCAGCCGCAGAGTGGTCCATATCGAGTAACTTCCCCCAAACCGACCTGCTCCATCACGTTGAACCTGATAGCGATGTCGATCTGGCCATCACCGCAGACGCGGGCCACTATGCCGCGCTGGTGGCTAAGTGGGAGGCCGAGCTATCGGCACGGTCGGAGGCTTGACGGTGCGCGCGAAACAAAACCATTCGAGCCTGCGATGAGTGCAGTCGATTGCTCTTCCAAAGAGAGGTAAAGTCATAGTTCCTTGGGCTGGGGGGGTATTCCAATGAGCGCATCGCTGCGAGTTAGCCGTGGCTTTCACCGTCTAGGAGATTGAATATGGCGACAACCCACAGAGCTAATGTGACTTTTAGAGCTAAAGAGTGTGGAGCAGAACCGGCAATCGAAGTCCAGCAATTGGGCGGTGACGTGGATATATTGCCGGACAACCTTTACTTTGATCCGCCGCTTGGCACCTCCCTCAAGGAGGCCGAGAAGATAGCCTCCTACTTGAACGAAACCATTAAGGGCATTTCGTGGATATCTTTTGAGAAGGCCGGGGGGACAAGCGGTGATGACCACCGCGGAAT
The DNA here is from genome assembly GCA_036257375.1 of Methyloceanibacter sp. GTDB lineage: Bacteria > Pseudomonadota > Alphaproteobacteria > Rhizobiales > Methyloligellaceae > Methyloceanibacter. Next base: position 6,919 of record DATAFR010000072.1, on the reverse strand, counting down.
TCATTAAGCTCTATAGCTAGGCCACATGGACCCTCTGCATGCGACCATTGAGGAGTTTGCCGCTGATGGCTTCACTCACATCGAGTGCCATTGCCCTCGATGCCGCATGACGAGGTTGCGACCAATCAGTTGCCTTTGAAATTCGGCCGCGCATCTGATATACGCGCCTACTCAACATCTCGGGGGAAATCAAATGGCTAGACCTGCAAAGCGCCGCATGCGTCGTGAATGGACAGCACAGGACCTTCGTGAGCTAAAGAAGCACTCGAAGAGCAAGACGCCGGTGGTGACAATTGCCAGGACGATGAAGCGAACACCTGCGGCACTTAGACAAAAGGCTCTTCGGATAGGAGTTTCTTTAGGTCACCGACGCTAGGTGGCGCATATGGCTTACTATTGGCTGACGCCGCCATCGCGCGCGGTATTCATCATCTCCGTCTTTTTAGCATTGCTGGCGCTGCTCGTGCGATATGCGCACGTTCACATCCCGGTGGTCAGCACCTACACTTTCGAAACGCTGCTCGTGGCATTCCTGCTGCTGCTCGCCGGAAATCTCTTCAAAGGATTTTAGGCCGGGGCCGTGGACCCCTTGCATGCCACCATCGAGGAGTTTGCCGTTGATGGCTACACTCACATCGAGTGTCATTGCCCTCGATGCCGCATGACGAGGCTGCGGCCGATTAGGCCGTGAACTCATAAAGCCATCGGTTGATGGAGAATGGCTGCTCCACCCCCAAAAGCGGACGTAAGGCAAGCCCGCTGAAAGAGTCCGCTTTGTGCCATTAGCAGACGCTCAGTCGATAACTCAGTGATGCCTATGCCCTCGCGCAGCATTACGCAACTGGAAGCTAACGAGCGACAACTTTGCCAAAATTCTTTTTCAGGTAGTTGATGGTCGGTCTGCCAAGGAGCGCGATTGCCAATAACTTTGTCAGCAGAGGCATTGCACCCAAACGTGCAGTGAGCCCCGCTTTGGCATGCGCGCTGATATGAGAGGACATCACAAAAGGAATCAGCAACCACGCCCCATAGCCGCCGGCAATCAGTATCGCTCCCATCAATAACCGCCAGCCAAAGGTATCCATTTTCCGCGGCTTCCTGGTCATCCCAACGTCTAACGGACGATGCCAATACCGGGCCCGTTGGTGTGATAGCCGGGACCATAACTGGATTTGTAATGCGGGCCGATATAGAAGCGCCGGTTCGGGCGGAGCCTAACCGGGGTGGATGTCGGGGTGTACTTAGTCTGCGGCCTGACATGGTAGTCCGAGTCCGCTCTCGGCTTAGGTCCAAAAGCCTTCCACGGCGCTATCGGAGCAATTAGAACTCTTGCCGGTCCAAAGCGCGCCTTCTCACGCGGTGCGGTCGCGGCCGTTGACGACCAGAAGGCCGATAGAATGCCAAGCGTTAGCCCCACAGAGACGCATCTACTGATGATGCGCATTTCGATGTCCTTCGCTCGGTTGTCAGTTTCTTGATCAACCCACCCGCCACACCAGGGTTCCGCGTTTTGAAAACGATGCATCCGTGTCGGGGATCATCGGCTTCTGCTGCAACGGAGCGACCTCCCGCGGCGTTTATCAACCATGACCCTAATGAATTTCCTGTGCCGTTTTTCCCGCCGGCGGGTGTGTGGGTGGGCCGAAGTCCGAACCGCCCGCCGCGCCCAGGACGAGCGCCGATCTTGGGCAAACAGAAGCGGGGGCTGCTGTTTGGGATTGGAACGGCTCTCACACCCCTGATGTTTTGCTACTAGCCATCCACTCTGCAGGGATGGTTAGGCCCGACACCCCCTCTACTCGGCCCGAACGGGCCGGGGTGTTCGGGCCGCTGATGTGGTTTCGCTCGCGCCAGGCCGAACACTCGAAGGAGGACCGCATGAGCAAGTTCGTCAGTCTCGCATTGGCAATGGGGTTTTTCTGGACCCAAGCCCAAGCCGCAATAGCAGTGCCTTCGCCTGCGCAAGCCACATCCATAGTAAACAAGGCCGACGTGGAGTACTGCTACTGGAAGGTCAAGAAGAACGGCAAGTTGAAGCTAAAGTGCGACGACTAGCGCTGCAGCTTCATGCTCGTGTTCGCAGCCTCGCTCGCGGGCCTTCTCGCACTTAGCGAGTAGCATTGTTTAATAGCAGAAGCGAATTAGCACCGAACGCAGACTGTCAGCACTACTAGCTTCCTTGATTGCAAAGGTGTTTCGGTGCGCTTCAAGTTGATTCAACACATTTGCCGTGATGCGGGTGCAGCGCTCTCCAGCGAACGGGAACGCCTCAGTTAAAGAAGCACCTTTGTCGGACTTGAGGGCTGTTCGTAAAAGCGCACGTGCGCGATGTAGTCGTGTCTTAAGTATCGCTGACTTGATACCCATCAGCCGTGCAGTTTCATCGACCGTCAATCCTTCAACAGCTCTGGCCATAAGCACGATTCGAAACGGTTCTGGCAGATCATCAATCGCCGATTCCAGCAGCCGGCAAATTTCACGTTGGGCAGTCAGCCGCTCTGGATCTGCTTGCGCCAATACCGGCGTTGAAAGCGCTGGGTTATAGCGTTCGCCTTCAAACGTACTCAATTCAACGGTCTCGACGTGCCTGCGCAAACGACCAAGCGCCTCGTTCAACACTATCCGGCCGAGCCAAGTGCCGAGAGTGGAATTTCCCTCGAATGTATCCAGACGGGTAAAGGCGCGGCCATAGGCGGCTTGCACTATGTCTTCAGCCTCGCTGTCGTCCTTAACTACGCTTCGCGCAAGACGATAGAGACGGCGATTGTTCTGCTGCAAAATCATGCGGACAGCGCTCTCATCGCGGCCGATGGCGCGATTAATGAGCTCGGCTTCCAGAGCACATTGCGATTGGAGCACCGGCGCGGCCATTTCGATCTCCGCCGCCAGAAAACGAACGTTGCCAAAGCATTCAAGTTCCATCTGCTTTCGCCTAAGCGGCTGGGCGTCTCGGCGCTGTCTGGGAACCTTTGAAAGTGAGGTGCATCTAACGATCGTCCCTTCGGTCGGTTGGAGGCGAGGATGTCAATGACGCGCCGATATTCATTAATCGCTATTGGTTCTTCTGTTGTCGCCCTTTTTATCGCTTGGCACAGCGCTTTCGGACAAAAGCCTGAGGCGAAATTAGACCGATCGGTGCGGGTTTACGCCGAGGGAATGCTCACTGAGGGAATGAGAACATTCCGCTTCGACACTTTCGGGAGCGAGGAATTTTGGGGCGGAGAACTCAAGCTCCATCGTGCGATAGGAGGAGAGAAGCAGGGGGGTGTGGGCCCGGGCCTCACTCCTAAAAAAGCTCTCGAACTAGGGCTCAAGGTCGACATGGAGGCCGTCCCCAAGGACGTGGCCGCAGGCATCAAGAAGGGCAAGGTCGACCTCGACGATCCCGCAAACACCTTGGCCCTTCTCAAGGCTAACGCCGTGGTGGGGGTTACCGGTTTCTTTGAGAAAGACGGCAAGAGCCTCAAGGCTGTGGGTATTCAATGCGCGCTTTGTCATTCCACGGTTGACGACGCCTTCATGCCGGGAATCGGACGGCGCCTCGACGGCTGGCCGAACCGCGATCTCGACATCGGCGCGATCATCGCGCTTGCTCCCGACCTTAAGGCGTTCGTTGACTTGCTTCAGGTGAGTGAGGCCGAGGTCAAAAAGGCAATCACCGCGTGGGGCCCCGGAAAATTTGATGCTGAGCTCAACCTTGATGGCAAAGCTTTCAGACCAGATGGCAAAACGGCAGCCACGCTAAATCCTGCTGCGTTTGGTTTGGCGGGGGTCAACAACCACACCTGGACGGGCGCTTGGGGGACAGTTTCGTACTGGAACGCCTATGTGGGCAATTTGGAGATGCATGGCAAAGGCAACTTCTTTGACCCGCGGCTCGATGATGCTGACAAATATCCGGTGGCAGCCCGGACCAAGCAGGGACACAAGCAAAGCGAAGACGATCGCATTACGGCCAAGCTTCCGGCTCTTCATTTCTATCAGCTAGCGCTTCCCACACCGAAGCCCCCAGCTGGCACGTTCGACCGCTCTGCTGCCGAGCGGGGCGAGAAGGTTTTTGGTTCGAAGGCAAAGTGCGCGACCTGCCACGTGCCGCCCATTTTCACCGAACCAGGCTGGAACTTACACACGGCCGAAGAGATCGGTATTGACGATTTCCAGGCCATGCGATCGCCTGATGGGCGATACCGCACCACACCCTTACGGGCGCTATGGGACACTAAGAAAATTCATAAAGGGGGATTTTATCACGATGGCCGCTTCGCAACGCTGAAGGATGTCATCGAGCATTACGATGCGCATCTCAACCTTGGGCTTACCGAAAAAGAGAAAGGCGATCTCATCGAATATCTGAAATCGATCTAACCCGATGGATCGCGCGCCCTCGGAGCACCCAGCCGGCATGAATCTCGCACCGTCCCTTATGTGTCTTCCCGTCTTCCATAAGGGCAGTGACCTCCATGTCCCAACGACCCACAATCCATGCATAGAGCGCGAGTTTGGCCTTTAGATCCACATCTGGAGCATCGGCGTGAAGTACCCGTGCAAGTGTGGAGGTTGGAGAGCGGAACGATGATTGAGGTTCATCCATAACGATCCTCCTTGCGAGCAATCGAAGCGTCCTTGTCAAACGCCTCTTCGGGCCAAAGAGATCTCTTTATGATGGTCCAGGATGCTCACATTGGATCAAAGCGGCGCTACAGCGTTGCCGCCGCCATTGTCTGCAATGCGATCAACGCCGTTGGCCTGAGTATCGGGCTACCGCTGCTAAGCGTGACCCTTGAACAGCGCGGTGCCTCAGGCCTGATGATTGGACTCATCGCCGCCATGAGCGGGATAGCGACACTGATCGTTTCACCCTTCGCAGGCCTCCTCGTGCATCGCTTCGGCGTTGTCGTGTCCCTGATTGGCTCTATTACACTTTCCGCCGTCAGCTTTTTCGCCTTCTACTTCGCCGAACCGCTTTGGCTTTGGTTCGTCCTCCGCTTTATCAATGGCTCGGCGCTAGCACTAACATTGGTCGCTAGCGAGTTCTGGATCAACGCTCTCGTTCATGCGCAGCGACGTGGACTTGTCACCGGGCTCTACACTGCCGTGCAATCCATCGGTTTCGTCATCGGTCCAGTACTGCTGGCTCTCATGGGATCGCGAGGGCTGTTGCCGTTTGGGGTGGGCGCCGGGCTCATGCTGTTGGCAGTGTTTCCGGCATTGCTGGGTGCGAATGCGGCACCTATCACGCACACTTCCCCACGCCGGAGTACGGTTATCGCGTTTCTTCTCGCCACACCAATTGCGACATTGGCCGCCTTCGCTTTCGGCGCGATCGAAGGAGGCATGAACCTCCTCCCCGTATATGGCATGCATTTAGGAGAGGATGAAACGATCGCTATTCTGCTCGCTGCCATTGTCGCGCTCGGTAATCTTTTCCTTCAAATACCTATTGGTTTGCTCAGCGACAAAGTCGACCGTCGCAAGGTTCTGATGGCTTGCGCCGCCATCGCGGTTATGGGCGCACTCTTGATGCCGATCTCTGCACATGATGCGTGGAGATTTTTCGCCGTGCTCTTCGTTTGGGGCGGCGTCGTTGCCGCCCTGTATTCCGTTGGACTTGCGCTGCTTGAAGGAAGCTGCAGTGGAAGCAAGCTGGCGAGTGCCAACGCGGCTTTTGTGATGCACTATAGCGCTGGCAGACTTGCAGGCCCGCCCTTGGTGGGGGTCAGTATTGACGTTTGGAACCCTCACGGTTTTGCTGTGATGATGGCTTTGTTTCCAGCCATTTATCTCGCCGTGGCCGCGTTAAATTGGATTCTCACCGGCCCAACGCACAGATCGTCGTAGAGCGCAGGTCAGCGTCCTCCTCGTGAGGGCCCTAGCCGCAGCTACGCTCTGCTGCTTGACAGAACCGACTGCATTCACTGCGCGTTTAGCAAACATGACTTTGATGAGTTTCCTCTGTCCGGTAGGAAGGGAACAACCCAGACACATGGAACGCAGTGGGTCGACCAAGCACAAGAAGCGGCTTTCTAGCGATCAACATGAAGAATGCTAGTTGCACCACAACTCTCGCCCTCGCCCTCGGCATCGCATTTTCCAGCGGTGTGGCATTAGGCCATCACGGATGGTCTTGGACGACCGGTGAAAACATGGAGCTCACCGGCGTCATCAAGACGGTCAGGCTTGGCAACCCGCACGGGATTCTCGAAGTCGAGGTTGGCGGCGAGATATGGACCATCGAAGTGGGTCAGCCCTGGCGCAACGAGCGCGCCGGCCTCAAGGATGGCGATCTGTCGGAAGGCGTCGAAATCCGCGTGATTGGGGAGCCGGCAGCCGACAAGTCTGATAGGCGTCTGAAAGTCGAGCGGCTGTTCCTGGGCGACCGGGAATATGTCCTCTATCCCGACCGAGACTAATGCAGGCTTTTCTCGCGGCGCTCGAAGCGACTATGCCAGCCCAGTATCTCCGGGCCGCACGATGGGGTTATGCCGCGGTAAGCGGGGCACACGTGCTTGGAATCGCTCTTCTCGTCGGCGCCATTCTGCCTCTCAATCTACGTCTTCTCGGACTCTGGCCTTCGATCCCGCGAGCGAATCTGCTGCGCGTGTTAGTCCCTGTCGCCGCCACTGGTCTCGCCCTCGCCGCCGTTACGGGAAGTTTGCTATTCTGTGTGCGCGCGCAGGAATACGCAGCCATCCTGTATTTTCAGGTGAAACTCTTTCTGGTCTTCATCGCACTGCTGTCGGCCCTGGCGATCCATCGCGCCTATGGCTTGACGCTCGAAGGCGCAAGCGATCAGCGGCTTAGATTTCACGCGCTGCTTTCGCTGGGGTCCTGGCTGGGGGCACTTGCCTGCGGTCGTATGATCGCCTTCGCCATCGACTGAGCGCCGAACATAACCAAGACTGAGAAGGAAAAATATGAG
>DATAFR010000071.1:0-1578 GCA_036257375.1 Methyloceanibacter sp. | reverse complement strand
AAGGTCGAGACGTTCGCCGACGTCTATGGGCTCGACCGGAAGCTTGCCGTTGCGATGTTCGGCGATGCGACCGGATTTCCGGAGCCGCCGCCGGAAAGCAAAACGCCCCCGCCGGGAGAGTCCGACGCTTCGACGCCGGCTGCGCGGCGCACGACAGCCGACAACGACATCGCGCGGGCGATGCAGGGTTTCCTCGGAAGGTGACGCAAAGCGTAGATTCGTTCTGCCGGTTTTCCTTGGGCTCGGCGCTTTCGCCGTGAGCCTGTTCGCCGCGGCGCCCGCGCGCGCCAATTGCTACAGCTCATCGGCTGCTCCAACAAGGACCGTTACAAGGTTTCCGACCTGATGCAGCTCGGCTGCCAGCAATTGTGGGAGGTCCGCAACTGGATCTACAAGGAGAACGGCTATTGCTTCCGCACCCCGAAGGCGATCGAAGCCTTCGGCAATTCCGGCTGCCGCTACGACGATGTCGCGCAGGTCCCGCTCAACGACATCGAGCGCTACAATATGAAGCCGATCAAGAGCGTCGAGACCAAGAAGGGCTGCTAGGCCGTGGCCCAGTGGGGCCTGGCGGCGAGGCGCGCGAGCCAGGCGGCAATGGTGCGGTAAGGCGCGACATCGAATTCGAGATAGTCCGGGTCGCGCTCGAGTCGCGGGGCGATGGCGAAATCGGCGATACTCAACGGGCCGATCACATAGTCCCGGGCCTCGAGCTGCCGGTCGAGCACCGGGAGGAAGCGTGAGAGCCGGACCGCGGCGTCGGCGAGGATACCCGGGTCGTTGCCGGGTCAGCACTTTCGGCTTGATGATGCGCTCCCAAAGGAGCGCATCGATGGCGGCCTCCGGTCCTCCGGCCCACCAGAACAGCCACTGATTGACCAAGCCCTCGCTCTTGGGGTCGCCCCCGCCGAGCGCGCGCTCGGGCCGCTTGGCGGCGAGGTAGCGGAGGATCGCGAGCGATTCCCACAGCACGAAGCCGTCTTCCTCCAAGACCGGCACCCTGCCGTTCGGGTTCTTGGCGAGATAGTCGGGCGAGCGCGTCTCGCCTTTGCGCGGATTGCGCGCGATCGTCTCGAGCGGGAGGCCGAGCTCTGCAACAAGGAGGCGCACTTTGCGCGCGTGCGGGGAGTCGTGCATGTCGTAAAGCGTGATGGTCATGGGGCTCAAGCCTACCAGATTGAAGCTCCCCAGGGCTCGGCCCGAAAGGCGCCGGAAGAGGCATAAAAGGCCTAAATTTAGCCGTGAATCCGCATCATGCACTCTCGCCTGTCAGCGGCCCTATGGCCGCGCCCTATTCGCCTTGCGGAAGGCCCAAAGGCTGCTTAGGCTTCGACGGCTGCGCGGGACGCCAAGCGGCGCAATTTGGCCTTCTCCAATCGTTAGGGTGGAAGCCGTCGCCTTGGCCGGGGGCCAGCAAGAAAATCGCATCATGATCAAGCGCTTTGTCATCGCCGCAACCATCGTCGGCTTGTTCCTCGGCGGACTGGCCTACTTCAACCTCGTCTTCAAGCCGAAGATGATCGGCGAGTTCATGTCGAAGATGGTGCCGCCGCCGGCGACGGTCACCTCGGAGGTTGC
>DATAFR010000070.1:0-1687 GCA_036257375.1 Methyloceanibacter sp. | reverse complement strand
TTCTTCATGATGAGGCCCTGGTAGGGCCCGACCTCCACGGTGATGGTGTCGAAGAATTCGTCCGGCGCGATTTTGAAGCCGAGCGAAGCAAGCCCGTCGGCGAGACGCACCGCCTTCCGGTGCACGCGCTCGGCAATTGCCTTCAGACCCTTTGGCCCGTGGAACACGGCGTACATCGAGGCGATGACTGCCGGCAGCACTTGCGCGGTACAGATATTCGAGGTCGCGGTTTCCCGCCTGATATGCTGCTCGCGGGTCTGGAGCGCGAGCCTGTAGGCGCGGTTTCCCCGCGCATCGACCGACACGCCGACAATGCGTCCGGGCAGCGCGCGCTTGTAAACGTCCTTGACTGCGATATAGGCGGCATGCGGACCGCCATAGCCCATCGACATGCCGAAGCGCTGCATCGAGCCGATGGCGATATCGGCGCCCATTTCGCCGGGCGGCTTGAGCAGCGTGAGCGCGAGCGGGTCCGCCGCGACGACGGCAAGCGCCTTGGCGGCATGGAGCTTCTCGATCAGCGGCGAGAACTCGTGGAAGGCGCCGCACATGCCCGGATATTGGAACAGTGCGCCGAACACTTTCTCCGGATCGAGATCCTTGAACGGGTCACCGACAACAATCTCCCACCCGAGCGGCTCGGCGCGCGTCTTGAGCACGGCGATGGTCTGCGGCAGGCACATCTCATCGACAAAGAACGCGTTTGCCTTCGACTTGATAACACGGTGGGCAAGCGCCATGGCTTCGGCCGCGGCGGTCGCCTCATCGAGCAGGGAGGCATTGGCGACGTCGAGCCCGGTGAGATCGGAGACGAGCGTCTGAAAATTGAGCAGCGCCTCGAGCCGCCCTTGGCTGATCTCGGCCTGATAAGGCGTGTAGGCGGTGTACCAGGCCGGGTTCTCGAGGATATTGCGCTGTATGGCCGGCGGCATGATGGTGCCGTGATAGCCCTGGCCGATAAGCGAAGTGAGCACGCGGTTCTTCGCCGCCGTCGCCCGCATCCGGTCGAGAATGCCGCGTTCCGACAACGGCCGTCCGAATTCGAGCGGGGTCTTGTCGCGGATGTCCTCGGGCACGGTCTCGTCGATCAGCGCGTCCAGGCTCGGCGCGCCGACAACACGCAGCATCTCCGCCATCTCCTCCGGCGAGGGTCCGATATGACGGCGATTGGCGAAGTCGTAAGGGTCGTAGGTGCTAGGGGTGTATGGGCTGGGAGAGGCCATCGCGGCGCCTACTCGATGAGCTTCCTATAGGCAGCCTCGTCCATGAGACCGGTCATCGCGCTCTTATCGGCGAGTTTGATCTTGAAGAACCAGCCCTTTCCTTGCGGATCGGCGTTGACGGTCGCCGGGTCGTCGACGATGGCCTGGTTGATCTCGACCACCTCGCCGGCAAGCGGGGCATAGACGTCCGACGCCGCCTTCACCGATTCCACGACGGCCGCGCTGTCGCCCTTGTTGAGCTTGGCGCCGGAATCGGGCAACTGGACGAAGACGATATCGCCGAGAAGCTCGGTCGCATGCGTGGTGATGCCGATTGTGGCGACGTCGCCTTCGAGCTTGAGCCATTCATGATCCTCGGTGAATTTCAGCAATTCGTCCTCCCTAGCTCCGCTTGTATTTCGGCATGATGAAGGGAAGCCCCGTCACGGTCAAAGGCAGCCGCTTGCCGCGAAGCTCGGCGAAAA
>DATAFR010000069.1:0-34128 GCA_036257375.1 Methyloceanibacter sp. | reverse complement strand
CAGCAGGAAGAACACGTCATCCGATGTGTCCAAATGATCTATGATCAGCTGGTGCGGCGCGTAGCACCGGCAGCTGCAGCGCCGGCCAATTCGCTTCAGAGCCTCCGCGGAAAGACCTCTGAATATCGCGACGCTCTCAAGCGAGTACTGAGGTTGCTTGGGGCTCGCCATCGTTGTTTGCCCGGCAAAATGGTCGGAGCGGGGAGATTTGAACTCCCGACCCCCGGTCCCCCAGACCGGTGCGCTAACCGGGCTGCGCTACGCTCCGAACTCTCTTTGGCTGTCTTGGATATACACGGTCAGGCAGCGGAAACAAGCCATGGACCGGCCGAGGTCGCCCTATTCCCTGGCAAGGGCGAGCACGCGTGTGCAGGACTCGATCTCCTCGATCAGGGCGCCGAGCTTCTTAGAGCTGAGCTTCGTGCGCTGCTCGTCAACCTCGCGCGACAGGCCCGCCCCGCCCCGCGCAGCCTCGGCGGCCACATCGGGAATCTCATGCGCGGAGATGACGTCGTCTTGCTCTTGGTCCTCAGCCATGCGCCGATAATCCATGACGAAGCGCGGACCGTGCTCGCGGAGGATTTTCTGTACGCCTCTGATGGTGTAGCCGTCGTTATAGAGCAAGAAGCGGATGCCACGCAGAAGGGCGACGTCTTCGGGCCGGTAATAGCGCCGGCCACCGCCACGCTTCATCGGTTTGAGCTGGGCAAATTTGGCCTCCCAGAAGCGAAGCACGTGCTTTGGGACCTCAAGCTCGTCAGCAACTTCGCTGATCGTGCGAAACGCCTCTGGCGCCTTGTCCAAGGCTCCTCCTCCCTTGCTGGCGTTAAAGGGCCGCGATGGCTATTCGGCCGCCTTTCTTCGCGAGAGCGCGTCGTTGATGCGCTGCTTCATGATATTGCTTGCGCGGAACACCAGCACGCGCCGCGGCGTGATGGGAACCTCCTGCCCGGTCTTCGGGTTGCGGCCGATACGTTGACCCTTGTCGCGAATGCCGAAAGAGCCAAACGACGACAACTTGACCGTGTCGCCACGCTCGAGGCTCGCTATGATTTCGCGGAGCACAAGCTCAACGATCTCAGCGGACTCGTTCCGCGGCAGACCGACCTTCTGAAACACTGCCTCCGCCAAATCGGCGCGCGTGAGTGTCTTCCCGCTCATATGCGTACGCTCCCCCAGTCGCGGGACTATTCAAGATGCTAATCGAGCGAGTGCGAGGCGGTCAATCTGTCCCGCGATCAAATTCCTGATATTGCACTCTTTTCCATCAGGGTGTGGCTCCCGCGCGGCACTCTCGATTTTGCCGTTTCTACCACCGTAGCAGCACCGCGCCCCAGGTAAAACCCCCGCCCATGGCCTCCAGCAGCACCAGATCCCCGGTCTTGATGCGACCGTCGGCACGGGCCTCGGTCAATGCAAGGGGAATCGACGCCGCCGAGGTATTGGCATGCTTATCCACTGTAATAATAATCCTATTCTTGTCGAGGCCAAGCTTCCGCGCAGCACCGTCCAAGATACGCTTATTTGCTTGATGCGGCACGAACCAGTCGATATCGGACGCTCGATAGCCCGCCTGGGTCAAAGTGGCGTCGATCACCTCGCTGATCTTGGTAACTGCGTGGCGAAATACCTCGGGTCCGTCCATGCGGACATGGCCGACGGTACCGGTCGAAGAGGGTCCGCCGTCGACATAAAGCTTGTCGCGATAGCGGCCGTCGGATCTGAGGCAGGTCGCGAGAATGCCGCGGTCGGTCAGGGCGCCGTTCAGTTTCTGCGCTTCGACCACGACGGCCCCGGCCCCGTCACCGAATAGAACGCAGGTCGAGCGGTCCTCCCAATCGAGAATGCGGGAAAAAGCTTCGGCGCCGATGACGAGCGCACGCTTGGACATGCCGCTCTTCAAATAGGTGTCGGCGGTGGCGAGCGCAAAGACGAAACCAGAGCAGACCGCCTGCATGTCGAAAGCCGCTCCATGGGTGATGCCGAGCTCGGCCTGGATGGTCACCGCGGTGGCGGGAAAGGTCTGGTCGGGTGTCGAGGTGGCGAGGATGATGAGGTCGATGTCCTCCGGGGCAAGCCCCGCATCATCGAGCGCAGCGCGCGCCGCGATCGCGCCCATCGACGAGGTGAGTTCGCCTTCGGCGGCGATGCGCCGTTCCTTGATCCCGGTGCGCTCGGTGATCCAGCGATCGGAGGTGTCGACCATCTTGGCGAGGTCGTCATTGGTGACGACACGCTGAGGCAGATAACCGCCAACCCCCTTGATCACCGTTCTCACAGTATCCAACGTGTCTCTCCCCGCTTCACGCTGCACCCTCGAGTTCCAACTTGGCGTGAAAGCCGGCGACGTCGCTCGCGAGCCGCTTGACCACGCTGTTCGACGCCATGTCGTAAGCAAGATCGATGGCGCTGGCGAAGCCAGTCGCGTCGGTACCGCCGTGGCTTTTGACGACAATGCCGTTCAGCCCAAGGAAAATTCCGCCATTCAACTGGCGCGGATCCATCTTCTCCTTGAGGGCTCGAAATGCCCCTTGCGCCAGTATGGCTCCGAGGCGCGCAAGGAACGTCTGTGCCATAGCGGCGCGCAAATATTCGCCGATCTGCTTAGCCGTTCCTTCTGCGGTCTTCAAGGCGATGTTGCCGGTGAAGCCGTCGGTCACGACGACATCGACTACGCCCCTTCCAACGTCGTCGCCTTCGACAAAGCCGTGGTAGCGGATGGGCAGCGGGGATTCCTTGAGGACGGCCGCCGCCTTCTTTATCTCATCGACGCCCTTTACTTCCTCGACGCCGATATTGAGGAGGCCGATCGAGGGCTTCTCGATGCCGAACAGAGCGCGCGCCATGCCGGCGCCCATCAAAGCAAACTCGACGAGCTGACGGGAATCTGCGCCGACATTGGCGCCGACATCGAGCACGATGCATTCGCTATCGATCGTGGGCCAGATGGCGGCGATCGCCGGACGGTCGACGCCTTCGAGCGTCTTCAAGCAGAATTTCGCCATGACCATCAGAGCGCCGGTATTGCCGGCCGACACGGCGGCATCGGCGCGCCCGTCTTTCACCGCCTCGAGCGCGAGCCACATGCTGGAGTGATAGCGGCCCTTGCGCAGCGCTTGGCTCGGCTTCGCGTCCATGGCCACCGCCACATTGGTATGAACGAGCTCGGCCTTGGCAGCGAGCGCGGGGTGGGCTTTAAGCTCGGGCTCGATCGCCGCTCGGTCGCCGACAAGGAGAAACCGCATCTCGGGATGGCGGACGAGTGCGATCGCGGCAGCCGGTATCACCACGCTTGGACCGTGGTCCCCGCCCATGGCGTCGAGCGCTATGGTGACTGGCGAACCCATACTCAATGCCGTTCAGGAAAAGTCTTGCCCATGCAGCGGCCCCGGCCGCGGCAACCCCCGGAAATGAGTACCGAATAGACTGAAAAAGCCTGCCAGTGACAACCGGATTTTGCCGCTGGTTTATGCCTCTAGCGCCGTTTCAAGGCGGCAAGGGCCGCAAATGGGCCGCTCTTGGCTTCTGGGGCCTCCTTCGGCGCGCCTTGCGACCAATCGAAGCTTACCCCCTCCCGCTTAGGATAGGGATCGAGCGTCGTGGCCAGCGTCTCATAGGCCACGACCCCAAGATCGATCCGCCCACCGACAATCGGCTCGGGCCAGTCGAGCAACGCCACGTTGCCCGGCTCGTCTTCGCTAGTTTCGGATCGCTGCAACAGGGCCTCAGGCCAAAACTCGATCTCGACGGGCACGTCAATCGTGGCATCGATCGGATCAAGCGATACGACGCAAGTCTGTGTCACCTGTGCCTTGAGCTGTCCCGACAGATGCAAGCGGCCGCCACCAACGTGGCGGAACCGATAGTCGAACGTCAGTCGTTCAAGCCGCACGAGATCGAGCAGGCAGGCGATGGCCTTCATCTCGGCGTCGTTAGCATCGATCTCTCCGCTTGCGCCGTCCTTGATCTCATCGACCTTAAGGACACGCGAAAGCAGCGCGGGTTCAGCCTCGCTTGTCATTCCTAACTATCTCCAGCTCCGCTCCGGAAACGATCTCCGGAAATCTCACTTGGCCCACGCGCATGGCGGCAAAGTCTTGCGCCTGTAGCGCGTCCAAGCTGACCATTAGATAATGCGCCAACTGCCTGCCGACAGCCCCCGACGCCTCTTGCTCGAGCGGCAATGCCTCGGCGACGACCGCTGCGATGGCCTTCTCGCCGCGACGCAACGCTTCCTCATAACCGTGCAGCAAGGCGGCGCTTGATGCGGCAAGCGCCCTCACCTTCTTCGGTATGCTGAGGTCGCCAATGCCGATCTCGCGCAGGACCGTCTCCGTGTCGGCGCTAAACCGGTCGGCAAGGTCTTGCGTCAGGCCGACCGATTTCGGCCGTTCGGCCTTGAGCCGGTGCAAGACCGCGAAGAGGTGTAGCGAGAGCACGAGGAAACGCCCCTCCAACGTATCCGGCACGCCAAGGCCTTGGTAAAAAACGGGAAGCCGCGCCTGCGCCACAATCGAGCCATAGAGTTTCGCTGCGCCTTGCTCGTTGCGGCGCCATTTGGCGAGGAAAGGGAAAGGGTTCAAAGGGCGGCCTCTTTGGTCTAGCCTCTTGCCACGATCCAACCTGTCAGATGCAGGGTTTGGCGGCTTCGCTTACGGGGTATTCGAGGGGACATCCGATTTTGCCTACGCTCAAGCCGGTCTTGGCTTCGCGATCGACTCTCGCGGCCCTGATGCTGGGCGCTTCAGTCCTTTCGGGCTGCGGCGGCCAGGTCGATCGGCACGGACATGTCTTCATCGATGTCGACCTCAACCAGGTTCAGCCCGGCATGACCAAAGAGCAGGTCGCGACCGTGCTCGGGTCTCCCGACACGACGAGCGCTATCAATGGTGACGCCTATTATTACATCTCGACCACGACAAAGACTGTTGCCTTCTTCAAGCCGCGCGAGATCGACCGCCAGGTCGTCGCGGTTTATTTCGACAAGGGCCAGACCGTCCAGCAAGTGGCCCATTACGGGCTGAAGGACGGTATCGTCGTCAACTACTACAAGGGCGAGACGCCGGCGCGCGGCAAGGATCTCGGTCTGCTCGAACAGATCTTCGGCAATCTCGCCAACCGCGGCATGTTCAAGGATCAGAGGCCGGCCACGCAGCCAGGCAGCGGCATCCCCGGCATCTAGGGACCGCGTTTCTATTGGTGCGCGAGAACGGCGAGCAAGAGCAGCGCGACGATATTGGTGATCTTGATCATCGGATTGACCGCAGGCCCTGCCGTGTCCTTGTAAGGATCCCCGACCGTATCGCCGGTTACCGCCGCCTTGTGTGCGTCTGACCCTTTGCCGCCATAATTGCCATCCTCGATATATTTCTTGGCGTTGTCCCAGGCGCCTCCTCCCGCCGTCATGGAGATGGCGACGAACAGGCCGGTGACGATCACCCCGAGCAGCATGGCGCCGAGCGCCGAGAAGGCCGCGCTCTTCCCCGCGATCCAATTGATGACGAAGAAGAACACGATCGGCGAGAGCACCGGAAGCAGCGAAGGCACGATCATTTCCTTGATCGCGGCGCGGGTGAGGAGATCGACTGCCTTGCCGTAATCGGGGCGGTCGGTGCCCTTCATGATGCCGGGCTTCTCCCTGAACTGCCGGCGAACCTCCTCGACGATGGCCGATCCCGCGCGGCCCACGGCCGTCATGGCGATGCCACCGAAGAGATAGGGTAAGAGGCCGCCGAGGAAGAGACCGACCACGACGTAAGGATTGGATAGCGAGAAGGTGGGATCGACGCCCTGGAAATAGGGGAACTTGTCGGCATTGGCAGCAAAGAATTTTAGGTCTTCGGTATAGGCGGCGAACAGAACCAGAGCGCCGAGACCGGCCGAGCCGATGGCGTAGCCCTTGGTGACCGCCTTGGTGGTGTTGCCGACGGCATCGAGCGCGTCGGTCGTCTTGCGAATGTCCTTGGGCAGGCCGGCCATCTCGGCGATGCCGCCCGCATTGTCGGTGACCGGGCCAAAGGCATCGAGTGCCACGATCATGCCGGCGAGTGCCAGCATGGTGGTGACGGCGACGGCGATGCCGAACAGGCCGGCTAGGCCGTAGGCGATGACGATGCCGGCCATGATGACGAGCGCGGGGAGCGCCGTCGACTCCAGGCTGACGGCGAGCCCCTGAATGACGTTAGTGCCGTGGCCGGTGACGGAGGCCTTGGCGATCGAGTGCACGGGACGGAACCGCGTGCCGGTGTAGTACTCGGTGATCACGACGATGAGTGCGGTGACGACCAGTCCAACCGCGCCGCAATAGAACAGCGAGCGGCCCGTGAAGCTTACGTCACCCACTTTCATGGCGGTGTCCATGCCGACCAGCCATGCCGTCAAAGGCCACAACAGAATGAGCGAGAGCACGCCGGTTGCCAGCACGCCCTTGTAAAGCGCGCCCATGATCGACTGGCTCGGGCCGAGCCGCACGAAATACGTGCCGATGATCGAGGTGATGACACAGACCGCGCCGATGGCGAGTGGATAGAGCATCATCTGCATGACGCGGTCGCCGCCGGCGAAATAGATCGAGGCGAGCACCATGGTGGCGACCACGGTCACGACATAGGTCTCGAACAGGTCGGCGGCCATGCCGGCGCAGTCGCCGACATTGTCGCCAACGTTGTCAGCGATGGTGGCGGGGTTGCGCGGATCGTCCTCGGGGATGCCGGCTTCGACCTTGCCGACGAGATCGCCGCCGACATCGGCGCCCTTGGTGAAGATGCCGCCGCCGAGACGGGCAAAGATGGAGATGAGAGACGCACCGAAGCCGAGCGCGACCAGCGCGTCGATCACCTCGCGGGACGCCGGCGCGAAGCCGACAAACTGGGTGAGAATCAGGAAATAGACAGAGACGCCCAGAAGCGCGAGGCCCGCCACGAGAAGCCCGGTGATGGCGCCGGCGCGGAAGGCGAGGCTAAGCCCGTCGGCGAGGCTTTTGGTCGCGGCCTGCGCGGTCCTGACATTGGCGCGCACGGAGACGTTCATGCCGATATAACCGGCCACGCCCGAGAGCACCGCACCTACGGCGAAGCCGATCGCCTGCGGAATGCCGAGCAGATAAGCCAGAATGAGGAAGATGACGACGCCGACAGCGCCGATCGTGGTGTATTGGCGGGCGAGATAGGCCTGGGCGCCTTCCTGAATGGCGGCAGCGATCTCTTGCATGCGCGCCGTGCCCGGGTCGGAAGCGAGCACGGCCCTGGTCGTCCAGACGCCATAGGCGATCGAGAGCGCTCCGCAAGCGATGATGAGATAGAGAACCCAGGTCATATCGGCTGCCTCTTAAAGCGTTCGAATGGGATGAGCGGGGAAGTAAGGCCGCCAAAGCGAAGCGCGCATGCGTGCCCCACTGGCCCGAAGCCCCCAAGAAAGACGCGGGCGGAAAATGCCAAAGTTGCGAGGTAGACGCAACAGAGCGTCCAAGATTCGGGCATTTTTCCTTAAGCTGCTGATGCAGCGCTAGAAATGGGAAAATCCCGACCGCGTCAGGGTGAGTGGCTTGCCGTCGACGGCGAGAACCCTCACCTCGCCCGCCTGGGCATCGATGCGGCCAATCATCGCAATCGCCGTGCCTTTTGCGGCTGCCGCATTCTCGAAGGCGGAGGCGCTCGCCTCCGGCACCGCCGCGACGATCTCATAGTCGTCGCCGGAGGCGAGCAGAGTGCCAAGGAGCTTCGGCTCATGCTTGAGCGCCTTTTGCGCCGCTGCCGACAACGGCACGCGTGCGGTCTCGATTACGGCGCCGACGTGAGAAACTTGCGCGAGCTTCTCGATATCGCCGACAAGGCCGTCCGACACGTCGATAGCGCCTTGTGCGAAATTGCGGACGGCGAGCGCGAGGTTGCCGCGCGGTTCCGGCCTCCGGTACCGGTCGATGAGGAAGGCCACATCTTCGTCCGACAAGTCCCATACCTGTGCAAGACTAGCGTCCTTCAAGAGGCGAAGGCCGAGGCAGGCGTCGCCAATGGTTCCGCTCACATAGATGCGGTCACCCGGCTTGGCTCCATGTCTCAAAACGGCATGGCCTTGCGGAACGAGCCCCAGCGCGGTGATGGTAATCGTCAACGGGCCCGGAATTCGCGAGGTATCGCCGCCGACAAGACAAATACCGGCTTCTCGCTGAAGCTGGCGCAATCCGCTGGCGAAAGCTTCAAGCCATTCGGCGGAAGGCTCGGCGGGGAGGGCCAGCGCCAAGAGATAGACGTATGGGCGGGCGCCCTTGGCGGCGAGGTCCGACAAATTCACCGCGAGTGCCTTATGTGCGATGAGATCGGGGGGACCGCCGGGCAAGAAATGCACGCCTTCGATGACCGTGTCGCAAGAGAGCACGATCTCCTGGCTCTCCGGCGGCCGAATCACGGCTGCGTCATCGCGAAGGGAGAGCGCGGCAGCGTCGGTGGCGAGCGGCGCGAAATAGCGGGCGATCAACTCAAATTCGCCAAGGCGTCCTCCCTCGACGTGTCGATCGCTCTTAGCCATCGCCAGTTCCTTCCGAAGCAAACTCGCTCGGTCGCGATTTGTGCCCGAGCTTGTCGAGGATACCGTTCACGACTTTCGGCTCGTCCTCGGCGAAGAACGCATGCGCGATGTCGACATATTCGGAGATGATCACGCGCGCCGGGACGTCGCCCCGTTTCAGGATCTCATAGGCGCCCGCGCGCAGAATGGCCCGCAGGATGGAATCGACGCGGGTGAGTCGCCAGCCTTCGGCGAGTTGCGTGTCGATCATGGGATCGATCTTGAGCTGCTCCCGCACGACGCCCTCGACGAGATCGCGGAAGAAGGCGGCCTCGGCCTCGGCAAATTGGCAACCCTCGATCTCTTGGCCCAGGCGAAAGGCCTCGAACTCGGCGATCACCTCGTTCAAATCGATGCCGGTCATGTCCATCTGATAGAGCGCCTGCACGGCGGCAAGCCGCGCGGCGCTTCTCGAGGAAGCGCGGGGTCGCTTCTCGGCGTGGTTGGCCATGGCTGTCAGCGCCGGCTCGCGGAAGAGAAATGCTGCTCGAGCTGCATCAGGGTGAGACAGGCGCGCGCCGCATCGCCGCCTTTGTTGCGGCCGTCGACACTCGCCCTCTCCCAGGCCTGCTCGCGGCTGTCGCATGTGAGGATGCCGAAGCCGATCGGCACGGCATGTTGCACGGCGAGCTGATGCAGGCCCGCCGCGGACTCGCGCGCCACGATGTCGTAGTGGGTCGTCTCGCCGCGAATGACGCAGCCGAGTGCGATACAGCCGCGATGTCGCCCCGCCCTGCCGACGAAGCCGTTGGCGAGCGCGAGGCTGAGCGCGAGAGCGATCTCGAGCGAGCCCGGCACGGCAAGCCGCTCATAGGCCACGTTATGGGAGTTGAGCTCCTCGATGGCGCCGCGCGCAAGCTCATCGGCGATGTCTTCGTAGAAGCGCGCCTCGATGATGAGGACAGAGCGTGGGCCTTTGCGGGTCATCTACTCCAAGCCCCTGTGGCCGGCCACCTTGAGCCCATAGCCTTCGAGACCCACGATCTTGCGCGCCGGCGAGTTGCTCAAAAGCGTCATCTCGCGCACGCCGAGATCGAGCAGGATCTGGGCGCCGATGCCATATTCGATCAGCCGCTGCTGACCCTGGCCTTCAGCCGCTTGCTTCAGGCGTGCCGAGATCGCATCGGGCCGCGACTCGCGGATTAGCACAATCACGCCGCGTCCCTCGCGGCCAATGATCTCCATGGCCTTGTGCACGAGCGTCTCGCGCTTGGCGCCGGTCGAGACCACGTCGTCGATGGTGTTGAGCGCGTGCACGCGCACCAGCACGGGACCCCCAGAAGCGACATCGCCCTTCACGAGCGCCACATGCTCTGCGGGGTCGACGGTCGTGGCATAGACTTTGAGGTCGAATTCGCCGCCGAAGGGGCTCTCGACTTTGCTCTCGGCAACGACCTTGACGAGGTGGTCGTAGCGCAGCCGGTAGGCGATGAGATCGGCGATGGTGCCGATCTTCAGACCATGGCGCTGGGCAAAGGCGATGAGATCGGGCAAGCGGGCCATGGTGCCGTCGTCATTCATGATCTCGCAGATCACGCCCGCGGGGTAGAGACCGGCGAGGCGCGCCAGATCGACGGCGGCCTCGGTGTGGCCGGCGCGGATGAGCACTCCGCCGTCTTTGGCGACCAGCGGGAAGACATGGCCTGGAGTCATGATGTCGCGGAAATCCTTGGTCGGATCGATGGCGACGGAGATGGTGTGGGCGCGGTCATGCGCCGAAATGCCGGTCGACACCCCTTCCCGCGCTTCGATCGAGACGGTGAAGGCGGTCGAGTGGCGCGCGCGATTGGAGCGCGACATCAATTCGAGATGCAGTTGCTTCGCGCGCTCGGGCGTCAGCGCGAGGCAGATCAGTCCGCGGCCATACTTGGCCATGAAGTTGATGGCATCTGGCGTCGCCATCTGCGCCGGGATGACCAGGTCGCCCTCGTTCTCGCGCTCCTCGGCATCTACCAGGATGAACATGCGGCCGTTGCGTGCATCCTCGACGACCTCCTCGATGGAGGAAAGGAACTCATGGTGGCGGGCTCTGCTAACGAGGTTCACGTGCGGCCTTCCTGCTCTCTCAAGCGCGCGACGTAGCGCGCCAGGAGATCGACTTCAAGGTTTAGCAGATCGCCGGGGCCAAGGTCTCCCCATGTGGTATGCGCCAGCGTGTAGGGAATGACGTTCACACCGAAGCGCGTCGCATTGACGGCGTTAACGGTAAGCGAAACGCCGTCGAGCGCGATCGACCCCTTCTCGGCGATGAAGGGCGCAAGCTCGGGCGGGCTCTCCACGACAAATCTCACGCTCTCGCCGTCGGGATCGCGCGCGACAATCTTGGCGCGGCCGTCGACATGTCCAGTGAGGAAGTGGCCGCCAAGCTCATCGCCCAAGGCCAGCGCTCGCTCGAGATTGATGCGGCGCCCGACCCGCCAAGTGCCGAGCGTGGTACGTGCCAGCGTCTCGTTGGACGCATCGACGGCAAAGACGGAACCTTTGCCTCTCGCCTTGCCGATATCGACGATGGTTAAGCAGCAGCCGTCGCAGGCGATGGAGGCACCCTCTTCGAGACTGCGGCGCTTATAGGGGCAGGCGATCGCGAAACGCGCGCCCTGCCGCTCGAGGAGCGTCCCTACGCCGCTGACCATGCCGGTGAACATCGCCGTACTCGCCGCCACCACGTCATCCGGTCGGGACCGAAGGAGCGTGCTTCAAGCCGCATGAAATGCCCGCTCGAGGTCACGGGATCAAGTCCCTCGCTGACGAAGGGCATGAGGCCGTCGGGACCGGCCGGCTTCGGGCCTTGATAGATCACCGCCTCGTCGATGAGATCGGCATCGAGAAAGGCACGCGCAACCTGAGGCCCTCCCTCGATGAGCACGCGGGTGATGCCACGGTTTGCCAGCGTCTCCAGGACGTCGCGCAGGCCGAGCATGCCGTGCGCATCGACCGGGACGCTGACGATTTCGGCGCCGCGATCTTGCAGTGCGTCGGTATTGGGATGCTCCTCGTCGGCGGCGCAGACGAGCCAGACCGGCACCATGAGATCGTCGAACAGGCGGGCCTCGGGCGGGGTGCGCAAACGCCGGTCGAGCACGATGCGAACCGGCGAGCGGCAGGTCATGCCCGGAAGCCGGCAAGTGAGGCTTGGATTGTCGGCGATGATCGTGCCGCGCCCGACCATGATCGCGTCATTGCGCGCGCGGAGGAGATGGCCATGGGCGCGGGCGTCGGGGCCAGTGACCCAGACCGGCACGCCCTTGCCTCTGGGCAGGAGGCCATCGGCGCCGACGGCAAGCTTCAGCGTCACCGCCGGTCGGCCTTCGGTGACGCGGAGGATATGACCGAGGGCTACGGCGGCGGCCTCCTCGGCCAACACGCCCTCCACAACCTCGATCCCCGCGGCGGCAAGCCGCGCGATCCCGCGTCCCGCCGTGCGCGGATCGGGATCGCGGAGCGCGATGACCGCGCGCGCCGGCTTGGCGGCGACGATGACATCGGCGCAGGCATGCCCGCGGCCGGCCGCATGAGCGCAAGGCTCCAGCGTGACGTAGATGGTGGCGCCCTTTGTCCTCGCGCCGGCTCGCTCGAGAGCGATCGCCTCGGCGTGCGGCCGGCCGCCCGGCGCCGTCGAGCCGCGGCCAAGGATCTCGCCGGAAGGCGCGACGACAAGCGAGCCGACCGACGGGTTGGGCCAGGTCAGGCCAAGCCCGCGGCGCGCAAGTTGCAGCGCTTGCACCATATGCATCTGGTCGCCCGCGTTCATCGCTGTGATGTAGGGCGCAAGACTAGTCTTCGGCAGAGGCCGAGGCCTCGCCGGTCGCCTTTTCGTCGTCGCCGTCGGTCGCGGCGAGCTCGCCGAGGAGGGCTTCGAAATCCTTGGCCTCGCGGAAATTCTTGTATACGGAAGCGAAACGCACATAGGCGACGTCGTCGAGCGCCTTCAAGGCCTCCATCACCAGGCGGCCGATGGTTTCGGACCTGATGTCGTTCTCGCCCATATTCTCCAGCCGGCGCACGATGCCGCTCACCATGCGCTCCACGCGCTCGGGATCGACGGGACGCTTGCGGAGCGCGATCTGCACCGAGCGCATCAGCTTGTCGCGGTCGAAGGGCATGCGCCGGCCGCTCCGCTTGATCACGGTCAGCTCGCGCAGTTGCACGCGCTCAAAAGTGGTGAACCGGCCGCCGCAATCGGCACAGACGCGGCGGCGCCTGATCGTCGTGTGGTCCTCGCTAGGACGCGAGTCCTTCACTTGCGTGTTGGTGCTACCGCAATAGGGGCATCGCATGAGCGACCGCCCTCCCCTTTCTCACTCCTTCACACGCAAGCTTACCGGTAGATGGGATAGCGCTCGCAAAGCTCGACGGCGCGCTTCTTGACGCTCTCCTCCACCGATCTGTTGGCCTCGTCGCCCTTGGCGGCGAGCCCGTCGAGCACTTCCAGGATCATGCCGCCGATCTGCTGGAACTCGGCGATGCCGAAGCCGCGGGTGGTCCCGGCCGGCGAACCCAAACGAACGCCCGACGTGACGGCGGGCTTCTCTGGGTCGAAAGGCACGCCGTTCTTGTTGCAAGTGATGTGGGCGCGTCCAAGAGCGACCTCGGCAGCCTTGCCGGTGAGCTTCTTCGGACGAAGATCGACCAATATCAGATGCGTGTCGGTGCCGCCCGAGACGAGCGCAAGGCCACCTTTGACCAGCGTTTCGCCAAGCGCCTTGGCATTGTCGATCACGCCCTTGATGTAGAGCTTATACTCGGGTCTGAGCGCCTCGCCGAAGGCGACAGCCTTGGCGGCAATGATGTGCATCAGCGGACCGCCCTGGAGGCCGGGGAAGACGGCGGAGTTGATCTTCTTGCCGATTTCCTCGTCGTTGGACAAAACCATGCCGGCCCGCGGGCCGCGCAAGGTCTTGTGTGTCGTGGTGGTGACGACATGGGCATGCGGCAGCGGGCTCGGATGCAAGCCAGCGGCGACAAGGCCGGCGAAATGCGCCATGTCGACCATCAGGAGCGCGCCGACGGAATCGGCGATCGCGCGGAAGCGCGGAAAGTCGATGATGCGCGGATAGGCCGAGCCGCCAGCAATGATCAGCGCGGGCTTGTGCTCCTTGGCCAGCCGCTCGACCTCTTCATAGTCAATGCGATTGTCGTCCTTGGTCACGCCATATTGCACGGCGTTGAACCACTTGCCGGAGAGGTTTGGCGGAGCGCCATGGGTGAGGTGGCCGCCATGCGCAAGCGACATGCCGAGCACAGTGTCGCCCGGCTTGATCAGCGCCAGCATGACGGATTGGTTCGCCTGCGAGCCGGAATGCGGCTGCACGTTGGCGAAGGCACAATTGAACAGGCGCTTGGCTCGGTCGATGGCGAGCTGCTCGACCACGTCGACATGCTGGCAGCCGCCGTAGTAGCGCTTGCCCGGGTAGCCTTCGGCATATTTGTTGGTGAGCAGCGTGCCGGCCGCGTCGAGCACGGCCTGCGAGACGATATTCTCCGAGGCGATCAGCTCGATCTCGGTCTGCTGCCGCTCCGACTCGTTCTCGATCGCGCCCCAGACCTCCGGGTCGGCGTCTTCCAGATGCTTGGTGAAGAAGGCATTCCCGCGCGCGTCGGCGCGTCTTGCATCACTTGCCGTCATGGCTCACTGCTCCTCGAGCTCGAAATCCGCCCCAATTGCCCGCGGGAAACTTGTCCGCTTGGCTCCGGCGTCGGCAGGGCGTTTCCCTTGGTATTTGGCTGCCTCTACCACATGTCGCGGGCGGGCGCCAGCAACACCCAAGGCTTGGGCGTACGGCGGCAGCTGTTGGAGCACAATGACCGGAAATCGAAGGCCGGGCTTGGAACCTAGTAGGCGGAAGCGGTCGTCGAGGCGCCATCCAACCCGTAGATGTCACGTCCGAAATGGACCTGGCCGTCTGGCGTGCCCCAGCCGGTAATATAGGCGAGATAGACTGGCACCGGCTTTGAAAGCTTCACGTCGATCTGCTCGCGCGTTTGCTGCATGGACATGACGCGCTGGTAGTTCCAACCCGGCGTGTCGCGCAGGAGCCAGGCCACGAGTTGCCCGACATTATGCACCCGCACGCAGCCCGAGCTTTCGAAGCGGACCTGTTTGGCGAACAGGCTTTTCAGCGGCGTGTCGTGCATGTAGACGCTGTCCTTGTTCGGGAAGTTGATCTTGACGAAACCAAGCGAGTTCTCTTCCCAGGGCAGCTGACGGAAATTGTAATTGTAGACTGCGGTTCCATTCCAATCGATCTGCCGCGGATCGAGCGGATTGCCGGCGGCATCGAACGCCTGCATGCGATAGGCGGCGAGCATGTCCTGGCCCCTCGCGGCAAAGGCGCGCCCTTTCGGGATCAGGTCCTTATGGATGATGGTGCGGGGCACGTACCAATACGGATTGAAATTGATCTCCTGGATCTTGCTCGAGATCTCCGGCGTCGGCCGCTCCGGCTTGCCGACCACGGCCGCATGCCGCAAAGCCACTTCGCCGCCTTCGACCGCTTCCACTTGCGCCGCCGGAATGTTGACGACGACGTAACGACCGGCGGTGGAGGGTGCCAGGCCTTGCAGCCGCTTCAAGCTGGCCTGCAATTGAGCGACCCGAAGAGATGCCGGCACGTTGAGCGCCTCGATCATCGCCTTGCTGTCGATCACTCCTGTCGCAGGCAAGCCATGGCGGCTTTGAAAGTTCTTCACCGCCACGACGACGGCAGCATCGTACTCTCCCTCAACGCTGCTTCCGACGAGATCGCCGGTCACTTCAAGCCGCCGTTGCAAGATTGCGACTTCCTGCCCGCGCTGGCCGGGCTTCATCGCCTTGGCGGGGACGGTCGGCCATCCGCCCTGCGCGACGATCGCCTGGTATCTCGCGATGGCGGCCTTGGTTGCCTGGATGTTCTGTGTCGCCAGGGTTGGCGAGCCGAGCGCTGGGTTGGTGATCAGGATCGCTTCGGGATCGTTGGCTGGTAACTCGTCGGCGTGGGGCGCGGCCGTCGGATCAGGTCCGGCGCGCCAGTTCTGACCCCTGCCGCCGCCAAAGAAGGGAAATATCCCAGGTGGATTGCTGCCGTTGGGCTGCGGTTGCTGCTGCTGCTGTTGCTGATTTTTGCCGGTCAGCCACGAGAAAGGACCGGCGGTGGAAGGCTCGACGCTCACGAGGAGTAGAGAGGCAGCGAAACCTAGCGTGGCGAGAAGCACCCCGCCGCCTAGTCGATTCTGCAAGTCTCGCATTTGCCGCTCCCCGTAAATTGCGGCTTCGGTTCCCGCTTAACTATAGGCTCTTTGCCTTAGTCACTCTAGTGCCAATGATTCCAGACTTTTGTCTCGAACTTCGCTGAAGCCGTCTCTGCTCCGAGCCTGAAATCCTAGTTCAAGCGAAACGTTACGCCGGCTTTGATAAAGAAGAATGTCCCTCGAAAGCCCGATCAGGCTTAAGCTTTACATGTAGCGGGCAAAGCCTAGCTTCAAGGGCTACCGGGCGAATTGGGCGATTTTAGGCTGGTCCGCCAGCGCGAAGTGCCCAAAAGCAACGCGCCCCGGGGCTTCCGCACCGGGGCGCATGCGTGCGACTGAAATCGCGCGATTAGAGCTGGTAGCGGATCTGGTCGGTCCAGAAGCGCTCGAGCTTGATCAAGGCCTTGTTGAGCGTCTCGAGCTCGCCCGTGCCAAGGCCGCCGACCTGCTGCAAGGACTTGAGCTGGCGGTGATAAAGGTCGTTCACCACCTTGCACACCTCCTGCCCCTTCTCGGTGAGCCGCACGCGCACCGACCGGCGGTCGGTGGTCGAGCGCTGATGGTTGATGTAACCGGCATCGACCAGCTTCTTCAGATTGTAGGAGACATTCGAGCCGAGATAATAGCCGCGGCTCGTGAGCTCGCCTGCCGTCAATTCGGCGTCGCCGATATTGTAGAGCAGGAGCGCCTGTACGCTGTTGACGTCGGCACGGCCCAGACGCTCGAATTCGTCCTTGATCACATCGAGCAGCAAACGATGCAGCCGCTCGACGAGCTTCAATGAAACGAGATAACGGCTCTTGAGGTCTTCTGCCTCATCAACAGCCGGACGCTTCCCTAAATCCAGGGCTACACTCATCGCCTACCCTCGTTAGTTGTTGTTAATCCCCAACTTGATGTTGACTATAGGCGAAGCAACCTAAAATCCGCTTAAGCGAGACGCTTAAGATTGCATGAAATTCTAGCATTAAGTTTCGGTGATCTTGCCGGATTCGGCCGCTTATAGGCCCGGCGTAAGCTGTTCGAGCTTAAGCTCGTCAGCGGCCGGCGCGGTGAAAAGGCGCTCGATGACCGCGTCGTCGACGCCGTCGAGCGTTGCCGGCTGCCAGTCGGGCGCGCGCCCATTACCCGCTATGCGGGCGGCGATGCCCTCGCGATAGTCGTGGCTCGCCACGAGATGCGAGGCCAGCCGGAATTCGAGCTCGAGAGCTTGGGACAAGCTCAGCGACTTGCCGCGCTTGAACTGGCCGAAAGCAACCTTGAGTGAAGTCGGCGATTTTTTGCGAATCTCTGCCGCGGTCTCGCGGGCGAACGCTTCGTCCTCGCCCTGCTCCCGGTCGAGCGCATCAAGAATTGCCTCGACTGAGCCAAGCGAAAAGATGCGATTGATCAGCGGCGTGTGCCGCACGAGCTCGCCCTCGCCGGGGTCCCGGTGCAAACCGTCGAGCAGCCGGTCGATCGGATGATTGTCGGCGAGCGCGTCCTTGATCACGCCGAAATGCGCGGCAGGTACGTAGTGACTCACCAAGCGATGGCGATAGGCCTCGGCTGGGCCGATGATGCGCCCGGTTAGGGCAAGATAGAGTCCCGTCCAGCCGATCATGCGTGGAAGGAAATAGGTGCCGCCGATGTCGGGAAGAAAGCCGATGCCGACTTGCGGCATGCCGAAACGATAGCCCTCCCCCGCCACGCAGTGCGTGCCCCAAAGGCTGATCCCGATGCCGCCGCCAAGACAGAGCCCATTGATGAGAGGCACGTTCGGCCTGATGAATTTCTCGAGAACCCAAACATGCGTATAGGCCGCACGATAGAACTCGCGGATCGCGGTCGTGGCGCCCTGCTCGCTCCACTCTTGCAAGACCTTCAGGTCGCCGCCGCTGGAGAATACCGAGGGATGCGTGGATTGCATGAACACGCCGTAGATCTGCGGGTTCGGCGCCCACTTTCGGTAATGCGCGCTCAAGGCCTCGAACATTTCCCGGTTGAGCGCGTTTAGTCTCGCGGGCCGGTCGAGGGTTATCACTCCGGCCCGATCGACTTCCTCGAAAGTGATGCCAAGCGCGTCTGACACTTCCGATGTCCCCAGTTCGATCTGGTGCAAATGAAGCCTTTGGTAAGGCCTGGCATGCAAGCTTCGCCTCAAAAAGGCCGTGCTTGTGCTGAAAAGGCCCGGCGCAGCTAGCACTCAATCGCCGAAACCACAAGCTTCCCCATCACGCCGACCGGATAGAAGCACGATGCTCAACCTGGTTGCCCGGCTCAGTTTCGCGCTTCTCGTGGCGCTCCCAGTTTATGCGCGCGCCCAGACCGGCGACGTGCCCCCTCCGCCCGACCGCAATCCCATGCGCGGCAAGACGGCGGAAGTTCCGCCCACGCCTGCGCTTCCGGCCGATGCGCCGACGGTGGTTTGGACCGACGCTCAAGTCACCGCGGCCAGGGCCGACTGCGCCAAAGTCCTTGCTGGTGTCACCCTCGAATACGAGACGTTGCCACCGCTGAAGGAAGGTATTTGCGGCGCTCCGGCGCCGATCCGTGTCAAATCCATCAATGGCGTGGCGATCGAGCCGGCGGCAACCATGACCTGCGCGCTTGCCCGCGGGATGAGCGCGTGGATTAGCAAGACGCTGCAGCCGCGTGCCAAGGCCATACTCGGCACGCAAGTCGTCAAGCTGCACAACGCCACGTCCTACTCTTGCCGCAACCGCTATGGCGGCGAAAAGACGCCGCTCAGCGAGCATGCCCTCGCCAACGCGCTGGACATCTCCGAGTTCGTGTTCGAGTCAGGGGAGAAGGTGACGGTGCTCGCGAGCTGGCCGCGCGTTGTGGCGCCCGATCCCGCAATGGCTGACGCTGACACCACGGGATCGATCGCGCAAGCCCAGCCCCCGCAAACCAAGCCAGTCGAAGCCGTCGAACTAACCAAGGTCAAGGCGAGCTCCAAGACTAATCCTTTTGCCGTCACGACGACAGCCAAGACCAATCCCTTCGTGCTGCCGACCGCGGTCGCGAAAACCCCTCCTCCCAAACCTCCCGCCGAGGCAACTGCGCCCAAGAGGCAGTCGCCGGCAGAGCGTAAGGGAGAGTTCGTCAGGATGGTCCATGACGATGCCTGCCAGACCTTTGGGACGGTGCTCGGCCCGGAAGCCAACGACGCGCATAAGGACCATTTCCATTTCGATATGAAGGCACGGCGGAAGAAGGTCATCTGCGAATAGACAACCATGTCGCCGATGAGGCGTTGAAGCTTTGCGATGTCGCCGATGAGGCGTTGAAGCTTTGCGTGCCACAGTGGTAGCTTCACGGCCCAGTTTAGGTGAGTGCGTGCGGTAGAACTTAAGTGGCATCCCCTAAGGACAAACCGGTCTCTTTTCGCACCGAGCGGGCAAAGCGCGCCGGAGGCAGCAAGGCTGAGCCGGTCAAAGGGCCAGGCTTCCCGGCGACGCGTATGCGGCGCAACCGGCGCGCCGAGTGGTCGCGGCGACTGGTGCGCGAGAACTCTTTCACCACCGACGATCTCATCTGGCCGATCTTCTTGATCGAAGGAACGCGGACACGCACCCCCGTCGCCGCGATGCCGGGCGTGGAGCGTCTTTCCGTGGACCTCGGCGTCAAAGCTGCGGAGGAAGCGGCCGGTCTCGGGATTCCGGCCATTGCGCTCTTTCCAAATACCGAGCCTTCACTGCGCGACGCCGAGGCGAGCGAAGCGCTCAATCCCGGCAATCTCGTCTGCCGGGCCGTGCGCGCCATCAAGAAGGAGGTGCCGGAGATCGGCATCGTCTGCGACGTGGCGCTCGACCCCTACACCAGCCACGGCCATGACGGGATTTTGGTCGACGGCGAGATCGACAACGACAAGACCAACCAGGTCCTGGTGCATCAGGCGCTGGTCCAAGCCGAGGCCGGCTCCGACATCCTCGCGCCCTCGGACATGATGGACGGCAGGATCGGCGCGATCAGGGCGGCGCTCGAAGGGAACGGCTTCACCAACACGCAGCTCCTGGCTTACGCGGCGAAATATGCCTCGGCCTTCTACGGGCCGTTCCGCGACGCGGTCGGCTCCTCCGCCACGCTCAAGGGCAACAAGCTCAGCTATCAGATGGACCCCGCCAATGGCGACGAGGCGCTGCGCGAGGTCGCGCTCGATATCGCCGAGGGCGCCGACATGGTGATGGTGAAGCCGGGGCTCCCTTATCTCGACATCGTTTGGCGCGTGAAGGAGGCCTTCAAAGTGCCGACCTTCGTCTATCAGGTGTCAGGCGAGTATTCGATGCTGATGGCGGCGTCTGAGCGCGGCTGGCTCGACCGGGAGCGCGTGATGATGGAGAGCCTGATCGCCTGCAAACGCGCGGGCGCCGATGCGATCTTCACCTATTTCGCGCGCGACGCGGCGAAGCTGCTCCGCTCGGGCTAGTTCGTGACCTTCACGGCCTTGAAGACGACCTTCGCCTCGTTCTGCTTGTCGAAATTGTCGCCCGAGAGACCGAAGCGCCAGGCGGTCTTGGGCGCCTGACCGCGCAATTCACGCACCTTCGTGCCATTGATGAAGAAGGTGACGCTGTTGCCGTTGGTCTTGACGCGCAGCGTGTTGGCGGCGCCGGGCTCTTTGTTGATCGCTGCGGAATCGACATTGGCGGCGATGGTGCCGAGCCATTTGCCGTCCTGCTTGCGCGCGATCCAGAACTTGCCGTTGTTGAGAATGCCGAACTGGAAATAGGTGCGGTTGTCCTCGCCCCAGAAAAGGAGTCCCGCGCCGAGCATTTGCTGGTCGGTCGCCGGCCAGACCGCCTCGGAGCAAATGTCGGCATCTTTGACGGTGAAGGTAACGTTCAGATTGGATTGCATGTCGTCGGGCGGAAGCTTGAAGATGAACAAGCCGTCCTTCACCTCGATCGTGTCCCTGAGCGGCCAGCCGCCGGCATCGTCGGCGAACTTGTCCTCGAAAATGATCTCGGGACCGTCGCAGGCCGCAGCCGCCTCCTGCGAGGCCGGACAGGCCGCGAAAACGGCGGCAAGACTGAGCAGCAATAGTGGTCTTCGCATCGACGCTTCCCCGTTAGACTTTGATCTCGCCCGGCCCTTCGGGCGAAATTTTTAGCCTTTCGGCTTGACCTCGGCAACCTGCGCGATAGTCAGCGGCGGGTGCGGCATTCTTGTGTCATCCGGCCGCAATCACCATCTAGCGGGAGGATTGGCCAGGCTGACGTCCCTTGGCCCAATGGAGATGAGATGAGCGAGCAACGCACTCTTCCGCCGCGCACGGGGAGAGATTTCACCGACCAGCCGCATGCTTTCGATCCGGCGAAAGATCGGCAGCTTTTCCACCATGTGATCCGCCGTCGCTCGGTCGCCTTCGTCATCGACGCGATCATCATCCTGGTGCTGACGGTGATCGCCTATCTGGTGGTGGCGGTGCTCGGCGTCGTCACGCTCGGTCTGGCGTGGCTCCTGTTCGGCATCGTGTTTCCCGCGGTCGGGCTCGGCTACAACGCGCTCACCATCGGTGGCCCCAACTCGGCGACCATCGGCCAGAGGATAATGGGGCTCGAGGTGAAAATGTGGTTCGGCGGGAAGGTGACGCCGCTGATCGCGGCTTTCCATGCGCTGCTCTTCTGGTTCTCGCTGGTTGTGTTCTGCCCGATCCTGCTGTGGGCCTTTTTCGACCCGCGCAAGCGCTGCCTGCACGACATTCTCGCAGGCGTTGTGGTGCTGAACCGGCGATAGTCCCGAATCAGCCTAAAATCATGCCGGCTTCACACAGGCGTGCGGCCTTCCTGCCCGATTGCGCT
The DNA here is from genome assembly GCA_036257375.1 of Methyloceanibacter sp. Taxonomy (GTDB): domain Bacteria; phylum Pseudomonadota; class Alphaproteobacteria; order Rhizobiales; family Methyloligellaceae; genus Methyloceanibacter. The sequence continues at coordinate 12,553 of DATAFR010000069.1, read as the reverse complement.
TGCCGCCCGCCATCCACTAAGCTTGTTAAAACTCAGCTTCGGATTCGATTCCCGTTGGTCGGACGTGACAGAGCATAAAAGCAACTTTCCTGAATTCTACATCACCGCGCCGCAGCCCTGTCCCTATCTCCCCGGCCGGCTCGAGCGGAAGCTGTTCACGCATCTCACCCGCGACAAGCCGCGCTTTCTGATCGACAATTTGCTCAAGGGCGGGTTCCGGCGGAGCCAGAACATCGCCTATATGCCCTATTGCGATGCCTGCTCGGCCTGCGTGCCGGTGCGCATCCTGGTCGACGAGTTCATCCCGAGACGCTCGCTGAAGCGCATCGCCCGCATCAATTCCGATCTGGTGGCGACGCGCATGACGCCGGCGCCGAACTCCGAGCAATACGCGCTGTTCCGCAGCTATATCGACGCGCGCCACGCCGATGGCGGCATGGCGGAGATGTCGGTGCTCGATTATTCGCTGATGGTCGAAGACAGCGTGGTCGAGACCTTCGTCACCGAATACCGGCTGAAGCCCGATCCTTACGGCGACGGCAAGTCGCCGCTAATCGCCGTGTCTTTGTGCGATCGCCTCAGCGATGGCGTCTCGATGGTCTATAGCTTCTACGACCCGAACCAGCCGCACCGCAGCCTCGGCACTTATATGATCCTCGACCATGTCGAGTTCGCACGCTCGCAAGGACATCCGTTCGTCTATCTCGGCTATTGGATCGAAGGCTCGCGCAAGATGCGCTACAAGAACCGCTTCGAGCCGCAGGAGCGCCTTACCTCCAAGGGCTGGGTCCGCGCAGAGGTTTCCGAGATCAGAGAACAGAAAACGGAAACCGTGCGCTGAGACTCAGAAGCGCCGTCCAAACTTTCCCGATTTTGGGAAGCCCTTCGGCGGCAGGCGCCCGGCCTGGGCGCGCTGGCCCCACCAATCCCTGAACTCGGTCATGACGAAAGAGCGGCCAGCGGCATCGACATAAGGGAGCCCTTCCTTCTTGCTGAAGGTCTTGGCGTCGGCCAAGCCGCCGTCCTTGTAGCGCTGGAGGCGCACGCCCTTGCCGCGCGGCATTTCGGGGAGCTCCTCCAGCGGGAACAGCAGCAGCTTGCGATTGTCTCCGATCACCGCAACGCTGTCGCCATCGACCGGCGCACAAACCGCCGCCTCGGCGCCGTTCACGTTCAGCACTTGCTTTCCCTTTCGCGTCTGAGCCAGCACTTCGTCCTCTGGCACTATGAAGCCATGGCCACTTGAGGACGCGACCAGAAGCTTGCGGCCGGGCTCATGCACGAACAGCTCGACCGCGTCCGCCACCTCCTCGATGTCGATCATCAACCTGAACGGCTCGCCATGACCCCTGCCGCCTGGCAGCTTGTCGGCACCAAGCGAATAGAACCTGCCGTTGGTGGCGAAGAGCAGCAGCGTATCGGTGGTCTGCGCCTTGACGAAACTCTTGAGGCGGTCGCCTTCCTTGAAGGCGAGCGTGTCGGGCTCGGTCTGATGACCTTTGATGGCGCGGATCCAACCCTTCTCCGAAAGCACGACGGTGACCGGCTCCTTTTCGATCATCGCCTCGGCGAGATCGACTTCGACGCCTTCCGGCGCCTCGGCGAAGCTGGTGCGGCGCTTGCCGAGCGCCGTCCTCTGGCCGAACTGATCTTTCAGCGCCCTGATCTCGTCGGAGATCGTCTTCCACTGCTTGTCCTTGGAGGCGAGCAGCGCTTTCAGCTCCTTGCGCTCCTTGGAGAGAGCATCGTGCTCGCGCCTGATCTCCATCTCCTCCAGCTTACGCAGCGAGCGCAGCCGCATATTGAGGATGGCTTCGGCCTGCACCTCGGTCAGCGTGAAGGCCTTCATCAAAGCGGGCTTCGGCTCGTCCTTCTCGCGGATGATTTTGATGACCTTGTCAATGTTGAGATAGACGATGAGATAGCCGTCGAGCACTTCGAGGCGATGGTCGATCTTGGCCAGCCGGAACTTTGAGCGGCGAACCAGCACGACCTGGCGGTGGTCGAGCCACTCGCGCAAGACCTGCCGCAGGCCGAGCACGTTCGGTACTTGGGCGCGGCTCAGCACGTTCATATTGAGCGGGATGCGCGTCTCGAGCTCGGTGAGCTTGAACAGCGATTCCATCAGCAGGACAGGATCGACGGTCCGGCTCTTAGGCTCGAGCACGAGCCTGATGTCCTCGGCCGATTCGTCGCGCACGTCGGCGAGCAGCGGAAGCTTCTTCAATTGGATCAGCTCGGCGATGCGGGTTACGAGCCTTGCCTTCGGGATCTGATAGGGGATCTCGGTGACGACGATCTGGTATGTGCCCCGCCCGGTGTCCTCCTGTTTCCAGCGCGCGCGCAGGCGGAAGCTGCCGCGCCCGCTCTTGTAGGCCTGCACGATATCGGCGCGCGGATCGACGATCACACCGCCGGTCGGGAAATCGGGACCGGGCACGAGCTCGACCAATTTGTCGGCGGTGGCATTGGGGAACTTGATGAGATGCAGCGCCGCGTCGCAGAGCTCGCCGGCATTGTGCGGCGGGATGTTGGTTGCCATGCCTACGGCGATGCCGGATGCGCCGTTCGCCAGCAGGTTGGGGAAATTGGCAGGGAGAACCGACGGCTCCTGCTCGCGCCCATCGTAATTGGCGCGGAAGTCGACGGTGTCCTCGTCGATCCCGTCGAGCAGGCGCGCGGCGATCTCGGTCAACCGCGCCTCGGTGTAGCGGTCGGCGGCCGGGTTATCGCCGTCGATATTGCCGAAGTTGCCCTGCCCGTCGATCAGTGGATAGCGCACGGAGAAATCCTGGGCCAACCGGGCCAGTGCGTCGTAGATGGCCTGATTGCCGTGCGGATGGAAATTGCCCATCGTGTCGCCGACGATCTTGGCGCATTTCCGGAACTCACCCTGCGGCGCGAGGCGAAGCTGCTGCATGGCGTAGAGCAGGCGCCGATGTACGGGCTTGAGCCCGTCGCGCACGTCGGGCAGCGCGCGATGCATGATGGTGGAGAGCGCGTAGGCGAGATAGCGCTCCTCAAGCGCGTCCCGCAGAGTCACCGGCTCGATCGGTCCCTGCGAATCAGGCGGTGGAATCCTCTTTCCCATGCTCCGCGCTTAGCGCATCGGATCGATTTTGTCATCGCCTCGCTTGATGGGCGATCCGGTAACCAGACCGCGGTTCACCTACGGGTTCAGGGGATTACTGGATGCCCGCTTTCGCGGGCATGACACTCTGTTGAGACCGAGCGAATAGGCCAATGAGCCGCTCGCGGGCCTGCGGCATGGCAAGCCCATGAGGTGCGAGCACGTCGCGCTCGAGGAAATGTCCGGTCAAAGCGAGGCCCGCGAGGATGTCGGCGTCGCCCGCCGGCGCCGTCTCATCGAGCAGAAAGGCCGGCAGCTTGAGCAGCTTGTCGCAATAGGGCTTGCCGGCGTCACGGGAAACGGCGCGGCCCGAGCGCGGCGACACATAGACGAGATCGGAGTCGGTGCCAGTCGCGGCGCATTCGCTGAGGTCGAGCCCGAAGCCTAGCTCGCCCAGAAGCTGAAGCTCCCAGCGCACGAACAGCGCGGGCCAGAGACTTGCATCGCCGAAGGCGCGCAAGACGGCGAGCGTCGCCTCGTACAGCTCAGGATGCGGGTCGCGCTCAGGCAGGAGCCGCGCCAAACCAGCCAAGGAGCCGACCGCGGCAAGTGCTGCCGGGTCGTCAAGGATGCGCGCGGCGTTCGCCTCCATGAGCTCGACATTGAAGCCGCCAAGATGCTCCGAAAGGCGCGCGCGCCATGTGACGCGAAGCAGATTTCCGGGCTGTAGCAGGGGCCGTACCCGGCGTGAGCGCCCTCCCCGCACAAGTCCAAGATGCCGCCCGTGGCCGAGCGTGAACAGCTCGGCAACCGCGTTCGCCTCGCCGAGCGGCTTGGCGATGAGAAAGATGCCTTCGTCGCTCCAATCCATGTCTCAAGCTAAGGCCGAGTCCCGTAAAGGCCAAGCGCGACGCTGTCGATCAGCCGCCACTGTTCAAGCTCGGTGTGGTCCCGGTATTCGTGTTCGGGCTACCAAAGCCCGCCGCGGAGGTTGAAGGGCTTTGAGACTGGTCAACTGGTCGTCGCTGGTTGCGTTCCAAGGTCCGTTGCTATGCGACGATTAGCCCGGCGTCAGCGCTTTTTCGGATAGTCGAGACCCATCTCGCGATAGCGTTCGGGGTCCTCGGCCCAGCGCTCGCGCACTTTCACGAACAGAAAAAGATGCACCTTCACGCCCGCCATCTCGCCGATCTCGGCGCGAGCGGCGGAGCCAATCTCCTTGATGGTTTGACCTTTGGCGCCGAGCATGATCTTCCGCTGGCTCTCGCGCTCGACATAGATGGTCTGCTCGATCCTGATCGAGCCGTCGGCGAGCTCCTTCCAATCGGTGGTCTCCACGGTGAGCGTATAAGGCAGCTCGTCGTGTAACCGGAGGAAAAGCTTCTCGCGCGTAATCTCCGCCGCGCTCTGGCGAAGCGAAGCGTCGGTCAACTGGTCCTCGGGAAAGAGCCAAGGGCCTTCCGGCACCGTCTCGGCGAGGTAGGATTTCAGGTCGCCGATACCGTCGCCGGTCAGCGCAGAAATCATGAAGACCCGATCGAAGCGCCTGAGGGCCGAAAGCTCCTCGGTTTGACGCAACAGCTCGGGCTTCGCCACGAGATCGATCTTGTTGAGGATGGCGATCATCGGCCGCCTCACCTCGGGGAGATGGGCGAGAAGCGGCTCCAGCGCCGTGTCGAGGCCGTATTTGGCGTCGATGACGAGCGCCACGAGATCGGCGTCGCCCGCCCTCTCCCAAGCCGCTTGCGCCATGGCGCGGTCGAGGCGGCGCTTCGGCTGAAAGATCCCCGGCGTGTCGACGAGGATGACTTGCGAATTGCCGATGAGCGCGATACCGCGCACGGGTCCGCGCGTTGTCTGCGCCTTGTGGGTGACGATCGAGACCTTGGCGCCCACCAGCGCGTTGGTCAGCGTCGACTTGCCGCTATTCGGCGCGCCGATAATTGCGACGAAACCGCAGCGGGTGTCGGCTTCGGCCGGCGGTCTAGCCATCCTGGGGCGCCTGCCACACCCCTTCGCGCAAGAGCATGGCAAGAGCGGCAGCCTGTTCGGCTTCGCGCTTGTTGGTGCCCTGGCCGCGCTCCGGCCCCACGCCCTCGATATGGACCTCGGCGGTGAAGCGCGGGGCATGATCGGGACCCTCGCGAGCGACTTCGAAGTAACGGGGGAGCGGCAGGCCGCGGCCTTGCGCCCATTCCTGCAACAGAGACTTCGCATCCGGAGCTGCCAGCTCCAGACTCGCGAATTGCGGCTCCCAGAATCGCCGAACCACCCTTTTGGCGGCTGCATAACCCGCATCGGCGAAGACAGCGCCGAGCACGGCCTCGCAGGTATTGGCGAGGATCGTCTTCTTGCGGCGTCCGCCGCTTCCCGCCTCCCCGCCGCTCATCAGGATGAACCCGCCGAGATCCCATTGTTGCGCAACCTCGGCGCACGTCTCGGCGCGCACGAGATGATTGAACCAGCGTGCAAGCTCGCCCTCGCGCGCCTTGGGGAAGGTCTCTGCCAAGAGCTCGGCGACGGCGAGGCCCAGTACGCGGTCGCCGAGAAACTCAAGCCGCTCATTGTCCTGGTCGGGCTTGGTACCGGCGCGCGCGCTGGCATGCGTCAAGGCAAGCTTGAGCAGCGCCGGATCGGAGAAATCGTGCCCTAGCCGGGAGGAGAGGTCCTGAAGCGCCGTTTTGCGCGGGCGAGGCAAGGCTCTAATGCACCACCTGCAAGATGCGCGACCAGCGGATGCTGGTCGGCCAATGCCAGAATTCGAGAAAGCTCGAATCCTCGTCCATAGAGAAGAAGATGATCTGCGCTTTGCCCACCAGATTTTCATAAGGGACGAAGCCCACCTCGGAGAGGAAGCGGCTATCGGTCGAGTTATCGCGGTTATCGCCCATCATGAAGAAATGGCCTTCGGGCACCTTGTACACCTCGGTGTTATCGCCGAAGCCGTCCTGCACGAGATCGAGAACGGGGTAGCTCACGCCGTTCGGCAACGTCTCTAGGTAGCGCGGCATCTGCCGCTCGCGCCCCGAAGGCTCCGTCACGACGTAATCGTCGATGCGTACTTTGGGCACCGGCTTGCCGTTGATGTTGAGCACACCGTGCTGCATCTGGATCTCATCGCCAGGAAGGCCGATCACGCGCTTGATGTAGTCGGTCTCGTTGTCGCGCGGCAGTTTGAATACGACCACATCGCCGCGCTCCGGCTCTTTGGCCCAAACGCGGCCCGGGAAAAGGTCGAGGCCGAAGGGAAACGAGTACCGGCTGTAACCGTAGCTGTATTTGGAGACGAACAGATAGTCGCCGATCAGAAGCGTCGGGATCATCGAGCCCGACGGGATATTGAAGGGCTGAAACAGGAAGACGCGCACGATCAGCGCGAGGATCAGGGCATGGATGATGACGCGGACGGTGTCCTTGACGCCGCTTCTTGCTTCCGTCTTCTCGGCTTCGACGCTCATGCGGAAGCTCTCCTTAAAGCTCAGCTTGAAGTTGCAACCGGTTCCCCCAGAGCGCCCCTATAGCCCCTCCCCCTAAGAGAGGCAAACCGGTCAGTCGCGGAGGGAGACCTTTACGGCCGTGATGATGACAATTGCCTGGGCGGTCGGGAAATCGTCGGTGATGGATAGGTCGATGCGCACCTCGTGTCCTTCGGGCGTCAGACGGGCGAGGGCCCGCGCCGCTCCTCCGGTAAGCTGCAAAGTGGGGCGCCCTGAAGGCAAATTCACCACTCCCATGTCGCGCCAAAAGACGCCATGGCGAAAACCTGTGCCAAGCGCCTTAGCGCAGGCTTCTTTGGCGGCAAACCGCTTGGCATAGGAGGCGGCACGCTGGGCGCGGCCGTCGGACTTCTGCCGCTCGATCTCGGTAAAGACGCGGTCGAGGAAACGGTCGCCGTAGCGCTCGATGGTGCGCTCGAGGCGCCTGATGTCGATCATGTCGTTGCCCAAACCGATGATCATCACGTTCCGCCGACCTTGGCTTGCGTGTCGCTATGCCGCAGGGCATCGCGCGCGCCGTCCATCAGGGCCCGCATGCGCGAGATACTGTCGTAAAGGCCCACGAAGAGCGCTTCGCCCACGAGGTAATGACCGATATTGAGCTCGACGATCTCGGGAATCGAAACGACCGGCACAACATTATCATAATCGAGGCCGTGACCGGCATGCACCTCTAGCCCGGCCTTGGCCGCCGCCCGGGCGGCGTCGACGAGACGCCTAAGCTCCCGCCGTGATCCTGCGCTGTCACCCTCGGTCGCGGCGTTGCAATAGGTGCCGGTATGAAGCTCGATGGCATCGGCGCCCACCGCGCGGGACGCTTCGATCTGCGGAAGCTCGGGGTCGATGAAGAGGGAGACATGGATGCCGGCGTCGCGAAGCTTCGCGACAAAGGGGGTCAGCGTCGCCACCTGACTCGCGACGTCGAGCCCGCCTTCGGTCGTGATTTCCTGTCGCCACTCAGGCACGAGGCAGGAGGAGTGCGGCTTTGTCTTCAGCGCGATCGCAAGCATCTCCGGCGTCACCGCCATCTCCAGATTGAGCGGGGCAAGATTGGCCGCTGCGAGCCGGGCAATGTCCTCGTCGCGGATATGGCGGCGGTCTTCGCGAAGATGCGCCGTGATGTTGTCGGCGCCCGCCTCGACGGCGAGCTTCGCCGCGCGCAAGGGATCCGGATGGCGGACGCCCCGCGCGTTACGCAACGTCGCGATGTGATCGATGTTGATGCCGAGCCGGATCGGCGCCACGCTTGCGTGCCTCGGCGCCGCCTTCGCAGTCTTTGAACTCATCGTGTGCCCAATGCCTCACGCCCGGATCTCAGCTCGATCTCGCGGCGACGGCGATGCTTGTAGGCCTCGACCATCGGCCTCACCAGCACGTAGCTCAAGGCTGCAAGCGCCAGTCCCACCGGCAGGGAACCGAGCGTCATCGGTTTCAGAATCGGCCAAAGCTGCTCGAGCGACGAATGGAAGATACCGCCGGAAAGATCGATCGGCTCCTTGCCGGATTCTCCGCCGAGCATCAGATTGCCGACCTCGTAGGTGGAGTACCAGAACAGCGGATAGGTCAGAGGATTGCCGACGAAGGTCCCGAGCAGAGCGCCCACAACGCTGCCGCCGATGATCCAAGCGAGCAGCGCGGCCATGACCATGTGGGTACCGAGAAAGGGCGTCACTGCGGTGAAGACGCCGATGGCAAAGCCGAGCGCCACGGCGTGCGGAGTGTCGCTCAAACGCCTCAGCCGGTAGATCACATAGCGGCTGGAGCGCGTCCAACTGCGCCGCGGCCATAGATGCACGCGCATCCGTTCCAGGAAGCTCTCGGACTCGCGGCGCCTAAACAGCATCACTACCTCAAAACGCGTAACCTCGAACAACAAGCCGAACGACGGGTGGCGCCTATCGATGCGCTGCCGCTTCGTTGCCTGAGCGCCCATTTGGGCGACTGCGGTCTAGCATATTTAGGTAAAATTCCTTGCTGGCACCAGCGGGCTAGGGATTGGCCCGGGCGGCGCTCGACACCGCATCCTTCGCTCTCAGCCCCGCGATGATGTCGTTCAGGTGCTTGAGGTCCCACACTTCGAGGTCGATCAAGATCTCGGTGTAGTCGTGGACGCGGTTGGTCATTTTGATGTTGTCGATATTGCCATCGGCCTCCCCGATCACGGAGGCGACCTGGGCAAGACTGCCCGGCTCGTTCAAGACCGTCACGGCGATCTTCGCCGGGAAGCGCTGCGGATTGTCCTCGTCGATATCCCAGGTGACGTCGATCCAGCGCTCGGGCTCTTCATCGAATGCCTTGAGGGCTTCGGCGTGGATCGGATAGATGGTGATGCCTTGCCCCGGCGTGAGAATGCCGACGATGCGGTCGCCCGGGACGGCGCCGCCATCGGCAAAGCTCACCGGCAGATCGCCGCGCAGGCCCCTGATTGGAATGCCGGCCGGGCCATCGTCGCGCGGCTTGTCGCTCGATCCGGGCCAGCGGAATTTGAGGCCCTTAAGCTTGCCGAGCCCAAACCAGCCTTCGTCGGTGCGCTTGACTTTGCGCCGTCGCTTGGCGGGCTCTTGCGGCTTCTCCTCGGGAAAGACCGCGCGTACCACATCAGCCGAGGCGAGCTCGCCCCGCCCCACCGCTGCCATCACGTCCTCCGCGGTCTTTTGCGACAGGCGGCCTAGCGCCGCAGTCAGCGCTTCCTCGCTGAAGGTCTTCTCGCGGCGCTGAAACGCTCTCACCAGGATCTCGCGGCCGAGCTTGCCGTATTGCGCGCGGACCGCGTCGCGGGTCGCCCGTCTGATGGCGGAACGCGCCTTGCCGGTGACGGCGAGGCTCTGCCAAGCCGACGGAGGAAGCTGTGCCTTGGAACAGATGATCTCCACCTCGTCGCCATTCCTGAGCTCGGTGGTGAGTGGCATCGAGCGGCCGTTGATCTTGGCGCCGACGCAGGTATTGCCGATGTCGGTGTGCACCGCATAGGCAAAGTCGATTGGATTGGCGCCACGCGGCAACGCGATCAGGCGCCCCTTGGGCGTGAAGCAGAACACCTGATCCTGGAACAGCTCGAGCTTGGTGTGCTCGAGGAACTCTTCCGGATTGTCGCCGTCGAGCAGCATGCCGACGAGATGACGCAGCCAACGATAGGCGTTCGAATCTTGCGAGGCCAGGCCGCCTTTGCCGTTGACGCCGTTAATGTCCTTGTAGAGCGCGTGCGCCGCCACGCCATATTCGGCGACGGAATGCATGCGCTCGGTGCGGATCTGCAGCTCGACCCGCTGATGCCGCGGCCCGACGATGGTGGTGTGGATGGACTGGTAGTCGTTCTGCTTCGGATTGGAGATGTAATCCTTGAAACGGCCTGGCACCGCGTGCCAGGTCGTGTGCACGACGGAAAGCGCGTGGTAGCAGTCCTCGACCTTTGGGACGACGATGCGGAAGGCATAGATGTCGGAAAGCTGCTCGAGCGAAATCTGCTTCCGCTCCATCTTGCTCCAGATGGCGTAGGGCTTCTTCTCGCGACCCGACACGACGCCATCGACGCCCGCTTCTTTGAGCTTAGAGGTCAGCGCCGCCTCGATCTCGTCGATCAAACCTTGATTGCGTTCGCGCAAAATCTTGAGGCGCTCGACCACCGCCGAATAGGCCTCTGGGTTGAGCGACTTGAAGGCATGACCCTCGAGCTCCTCGCGCAGCCATTGCATGCCCATGCGCCCTGCCAATGGCGCATAGATGTCCATGGTCTCCTCGGCGATGATCCTGCGCTTGGCCGGCTTCAGATTGTCCAGCGTGCGCATGTTGTGCAGGCGATCGGCGAGCTTGACGAGCAGCACGCGGATGTCGCTCGAAATCGCGAGCAAGAGCTTGCGGAAATTCTCCGCCTGCTCGGCCTTCTTGGTAACGAGATCGAGCTTCTTGATCTTGGTCAGGCCGTCGACCAGCGTGCCGATCTCGCGACCGAACAGAGCGTCGATCTCGCTGCGTGTGGTGTCGGTATCCTCGATGGTGTCGTGGAGCAGCGCGGTGGCGATGGTGGCGTCGTCGAGCCGCATCTCGGCGAGGATCGCGGCCACTTCCACCGGATGGGAGAAGAAGGGAGCGCCCGATGCCCGCTTCTGATTGCCATGTGCCTTCATAGCGTAGACATAGGCGCGATTGAGCAGCGCCTCGTCGGCGTTCGGCTGATAGCTCAGCACGCGCTCAACAAGTTCGTATTGACGGGTCATGGCGCGGCAAGCTCCGCGCTAGCCGTCACACTGTCGCAAGTCGGCTTTCGGTGAAGGCAGCGAAGATCAGCGTGAGCGGGGTCCCGCATTAGAGCCATCCGAGGGCGCCTGGCTCGCCATCCTACGCAACAGCTCTTCCTCGGTCATCTTGTCGATCGCTGTGTCGGTCGACTGATCGTCCTGGCCAAGGACCGGCATTCTGGTGTCGGTCGAGAGCATGGGCACGGCCTCCGCCTCGGGCTCATCAACCTCGACATATTTCTGCATCGAATGGATGAAGTCTTCCCTAAGGTCGTCGGGAGCGATTTTCTTCTCGGCGATCTCGCGCAGTGCGACCACCGGGTTCTTGTCGTTGTCGCGTTGCACCGCGATCTGGGCTCCGGCCGAGATGGTGCGGGCGCGGTGGCCAGCGAGCAGCACGAGCTCGAAGCGATTTGGGACCTTGTCAATGCAGTCTTCGACGGTAACGCGAGCCATCAGGCGATCCTTGTGCGAGAAAGGTGAATTTGGCTTCTATTTAGGCAGTTCGCGCCGGACTGGCAAGCTAAAGCCTTTGGATAACAGAACCCTGGCCCCTCTCCGACACGCCGCGCCAAAGCTCTCTCGCGCTTCGTTTGAGCGTGGGATGGCGCCAGTCCGGGGCAACATCCAGGAGCGGCCTCAGCACGAAAGGCCGCCCATGCGCCAGGGGATGCGGTAACACGAGCGGCCTGGCGCCGGCATGGGCAAAGCGCCCTCTCCCGTTGCGCCAGTGCCTGACCAGGCCCTTATAGTCGACGATGTCGACATCGAGCGTGCGCGGTCCCCATGGCCTGCCCGCGCCGCGTCTCCCCGAGTCGCGCTCGATTCCCTTCAAGACTCTCAGCAGCGATTCGGGAGAGAGCGCCGTGTCGATGAGAGCGACGGCATTCACATAGGCCGGCTGGCGCGCATTGCCGACGGCACGCGTCGCGTAGAGCGGCGATATGGCGCGCACGTCGATATTGGCCGCTTCGATTTTGTCCAAAGCGCGGGCAATCGTTTCGGCGGGCGTGCCCCAAGGCCCGGGACAATTTGCACCAAGAGCTACCAGGACTTTGCCACGGGCCGGCAATTGCGCACTCACGCTGTCACACCTATGTTGTTAATGCAGCCCTTAGTGCACTTCGTGCGTTATTGCGACAGGGCCTGCTGATTTCAATCAAGGCATATTGCAAGTGAACGGAACTCAAATGAATTTCTATCCAACCGAGCGCATTGCGCTCTTTATCGACGGCGCCAATCTCTATGCGACCGCCAAATCGCTCGCCTTCGACATCGACTACAAGCGGCTGCTCGCGCTGTTCCGCTCCAAAGGTCAGCTCGTCAGAGCGCTGTATTATACGGCGCTCGCCGAGGAGCAGGAGTACTCCTCGATCAGACCGTTGATCGATTGGCTCGACTATAACGGCTATACCATGGTCACCAAACCGACCAAGGAATTCGTCGACGCGACGGGCCGCCGCAAGATCAAGGGCAACATGGATATCGAGCTCGCCATCGATGTCATGGAGATGGCCGAACACCTCGATCACGTCGTTCTGTTCTCAGGCGACGGCGATTTCCGCCGCCTCGTCGAGGCGGTGCAGCGGCGCGGTGTCCGGGTCACCGTGGTCAGCACCGTCCGCTCGCAGCCGCCGATGGTCGCCGACGAGCTGCGCCGGCAGGCCGACAACTTCATCGAGTTGCAGGACCTGCAGGGCAGCATCACCCGCGTCCCCGCGTAACCGGCCCCGCGGGTTCAGACGCCGAGA
>DATAFR010000068.1:0-1536 GCA_036257375.1 Methyloceanibacter sp. | reverse complement strand
TCGCGGCCTTCGAACACGACGATGATGCGCTCGCCGGCGGCCTTGACCCAATCCTGCAAGGAGCAGAGCTCGGCTTGCAGTTTGCGTAGCTGCTTCTCGTAGTCTTTGCGATTGAGCTTCGGCTCTTCGTCGTCTCCGCGCTCGCTGATCGACGACGGCGCGCGGGACACATCGCTTTGCTGATCTGCCTGACTTACCATTTCTCGGCCCTCAGCCAGCTTCTAGGAATGGAATTTTAGCACCGTGGGGCAGCCCAAGACCAGAGACGACCGATACCTCCTACAGATGTGGCGCCTGTCGCTACTACTTGTCCAGCTTGGAAAGCATCGGGCAGCCTAGCGTCTTCTCGAGCGCCTCGGCGAGGTCCTGCTCGGCGTCGGCCGTGACGTAGAGTCCCCCATTCGACTCGGCAAGGCATTTCGCATCGATAATGCTCTGCTCGCCGGTCCACGAGAAATCTTTCATGCGAAACGCGATGACGTGCACGGTGAGCCGGGCGGCTTTTCCGTGAAGCTCCTTGCCGAGATTGCACGGCGATCCGCCGCAAGTCTCCTCGCCGTCAGTCACGACGACGATGAGGCCGGGCTTATTCTGGTAGTCGAGCACGTCGGCGGCGTCGGCAACGGCCGCCGTCAAGGGCGTCTTGCCGGCGGGGGTGAGCGCGTTCACCTCGGCCATGATGCGTTCGCCGGCATCGGCTGCGGGTTTGAGCGTGAGCTTCACGTTGCATTGCTGATAGGGCCCCGGGCCATAGACAATGAGTCCGACCCGGCGGAAGCGGGTGATCGACGGCAGCACGCGCTTCAGCGCGGCGCGCACCTCCTCGATGCGCGGTTTGGTCGTGGCGATGCCCTGATTGAGATTGCCGGCCATCGACCCCGAGGCGTCGAAAACGAGCATGGCGTCTTCGGTGCAAGGGGTCTCGTCCTTGCGATCCTCGGCGCGGAGCGCAGACGTCACGGAGAGGAGCGTCGCGAGCGCAAGCGCAAAGACGGATTGTCCGCAAAAAAGCAATGACATGGGCCGCTCCCGTTGGGATTCGGTCCACTCTAAACCAAAAAGGCGGGACGCGCCGTAAGTCGCTCCCGAGCAGGCGCTTGTAACACGAGGGGCATGGGACTAGCTTCCAAGCCGACCAGCTCCATGGAGCAGCCTTTGCTGACACCCGTCATTCGCGTTCTCCGCTCCATCTGGCGCGGCTCGGGCACAATTGAAGGCGAGCGCGCCATTCCCGAGGAGACGGCGATCGCCTTCACCTACAACACCGCGTCCTACGCGGTGATGATGGCGACGCCCCAGGACTTCGAGGACTTCGCCGTCGGCTTCAGCCTGACCGAGGGCGTGATTTCCTCGCTCGACGCGATCGAGAGCATCGACATCGTCGAGGAGGCGATCGGCGTCGAATTGCGCATCTGGCTGAAGTCGCCCGAGGCCGCGGAATTCCTCGGCCGCCGCCGGAAGCTGGCCGGTCCCACCGGCTGCGGGCTTTGCGGGGTGGAAAGCCTGACCGAGGCGATGCGGCCGCCGCCCAGGGTC
>DATAFR010000067.1:0-6092 GCA_036257375.1 Methyloceanibacter sp. | reverse complement strand
ACCGCCGACGCACGGTTGCCACGCGCACTCCGCCTGGCACTTTCCCGGAGTTTCTCTCGCTATAGAGGCGCGCTTTTCTTCACAGGCTTCCACCGTGGGAAACTCAGCCGGGTAGTGTTCATACTCAGTGAAAACGAGTGCCCAGATCGTTAGGCAGACTGTGCCGAGAATCATCTCCCCCTCCTTACCAGCGGCCAGATGTGACCTTAAACAACCGGCTCGACGCGGACGTACCCATAACGCCGATCCCACGACAGCCATCACGCGGGATGCCGAGGTTCAGTGCCTCCTGCACCGTCATGCCATTCTTATACTTGTTGAAGCTAACCCTTAACTATGGTGCCGACGCCTTCGGGGTATTTGGCATCATCAAACTTAGGGCCACACACTCGTTCCATGTCCATGCTTGGCTCCTAACGTGTAAGGGCATGCCAGAGAAGAGACCGCCGTTGCTTCCAACGCCAATAACGCCGCCGTTGGAGGGGCTAGACCAGGGGTTGGCACCAATAAAATAAAAATAACCTAACCAAAACAAAGCGGTTTTGCGGCCACCCTCTCCGCCACGTCACTTGCGGTTCTTGCCGAACAGGCTCGTGAATGCCGCGATCACCTCGTTGGCGACCTGTCTTTGTCGCATCTTCGGGATCGCAAGTTTACGCGAAAAGCTTCCTTCCAGGATGAGTGTTGCCAAGCCGTGCACCAGAGCCCAGCAAGCGATAGCTATTGTCCGTCTGGCCTCGGCCGGTTGGTTGGCAAAAGCCTTGTCGATTCCCTCGACCAGCCGTCCGAACGCTTCATCTTCCTGCTTGCGCGCCTCGGGGTAGCGATCGAGCGGGACGGCGTCCGCGCGAAACATTGCCTGAAAATAGCCGGGGTGTCGCAGGGCGAACTCAACATAGGCCCGGCCCATAGCTTCTACGGCCCTGGCCGCATCGGCTCCGGCCTCAGCGGCGGCGCGTAGGAGCGACTCCCCGAGGGTTGAAAAACCCTCGCCCGCGATGGCAGCGAGAATGGCCTCACGGTCGCCGAAATAATGGTAGGGCGCCTGATGGCTTACGCCGGCCTTGCGTGCCACCTCGCGCATGCTGAGCCGATCGAGCCCACCCGCTTCGATCAAAGCAAGGCTCGCCTTTAGCACTTTTTGGCGGAGATCCGTCAGTTTTCGCATGCCAGGAAATTATCTGGCAAAGGGACTTGACACTGTCAAGTCCGAGGCCAAATATTAGACACTGTCAAGTTACCCTGTTGCGAAAGGATGACCCCCATGAACGCCATGAGCAAATCGGACCCCGCCCCTGCGGCGGGCCGCTCCTTGCAGGACAAGCTTGCGCGTCAGCGCGCGGCTTTTTTGCGGGATGGTCCGCCGACGCTGAAACAGCGCCGCCGCGATCTTAAGAAACTCAAGGAAGCCATTTTGGCGCGCCAGGACGCTTTCGTCGCCTCGCTCGATGCCGATTTCGGGCACAGGGCGCGCCAGGAGTCGCTGATGCTCGACTTGGGGTCGACGGTCGGCGCGATCAACTATCTGCACAGCAACTTGCGGCGCTTCATGCGCCCGGAGCGGCGTCACGTGGCCGCTATCTTCAAGCCCTCCTCCGCAAAAGTCGTGTACCAGCCGCTCGGTGTCCTCGGCATCGTCTCGCCGTGGAACTTTCCCGTTTCCCTGGCCCTGACGCCGCTCGCCACCGCACTCGCCGCCGGCAACCGGGTGATGCTGAAGCCGTCGGAGATGACACCGGCCACGACCGATCTCCTCGCCTCCATGCTTGCGGAGACGTTCGAGGAGGAGCAGATCGCCGTCGTGACCGGCGATGCCAAGATCGGCAAAGCGTTTTCGAGCCTTCCGTTCGACCATATTTTCTTCACCGGCAGCATTCCGGTGGGTCGTGCCATCATGCGTGCCGCGAGCGAGAACCTGGTTCCGGTAACGCTTGAGCTTGGCGGCAAGTCGCCCGTCATTGTCGAGGACGGCTACGCGTTGCAGACAGCCGCGCGACGCATCGCTTATGGCAAGCTCGCCAATGGCGGCCAGATTTGCGTCTCACCCGACTATCTACTCTTGCCCAAGGAGAAAACCGAAGACTTCATTGCCGCCTACCGGCAGGAAGTCGATACGCTCTACCCCAACATTGCCGACAACCCCGACTACACCTCGGTTCTCAACGACCGAAGTTTCGCACGGCTGTCAGGACTGGTGGAGGATGCCAAGGCGAAAGGTGCCCGCGTTATCGAGTTCGGGACCAAACAGCTACGCGGCTCGCAATCGCGCATGTTCCCGCCGACGCTGCTGCTCGACGTAACGGACGAGATGGCGGTGATGCATGAGGAGATTTTCGGCCCGATCTTGCCGATCGTCTCTTATGATGGCCTGGACGATGCCATCGCCTATGTGAATGCACGGCCGCGGCCCCTTGCACTTTATTTCTTCGGGACCGACAAGATCACGCAGCGCCGTGTCGTCGAGCGGACCACCTCCGGCGGCGTGCTGATCAACGACACCATCCTGCATTACGCGCAGGACGATCTCCCGTTCGGCGGCATCGGGCCGAGCGGCATGGGCGCGTACCACGGTGCGGAGGGCTTCAAGACGATGAGCCATGCCAAGGCCGTGTTCGAGCAGGCGCGGTTCAACGTCGTTGACCTGTTCCGCCCGCCCTTCGGCAAGGCCTTCGACTTCCTGCTCAACATCCAGCTGCGCTGAGAGGCATAGCGAAGGGGCCGCGTCTTTCAACGCGGCCCCTTGCTGTCACTCTCCAAGAAGGAATTGATTACTCCTTGGACGTGTCATCCTCCTTGGGCGTCTCGGAGCCAATGGTGGGGTTCGGCTTCGACTTGTCGGCCGCAGACGAGCCCTCCGGAGCCGAGCTTTGCTCCTTGGCGCCGCTCGACGTATCGGACGACTGGGCTTCCTTCGAGGCGTCCTCCTTTGCGGTAGCCGCCGCGTCGGATGACGGAGGCGCAGAGCTACGCTCCATGGCACCACCGGAAGTATCGGCCGAACCCTCGGCCGGATCGGTGGCTTTCTTGGCCGCGTCCTCGCTCACTCCCGACTGAGTCGGAAGCTGTCCCGCTTCCGTCCCCGTCGCGGACGGATCCGGTTTGGCGGCGTCTTCGACTGCCAATGCCGGCGCCAAACCTAAAATCAAAACGCTGGCAGTTATCGTCAAAAGGCGGTTCATAGGCGTCTCCTTGAATTCGCGGGCGCCCAGCCCGGAACTGGGCTTGGCGGTTAGCCCCTCCAGAACGAAACGTTTGCCCGCAGCGTTCGTTCCGGTGGATTTCGGCGGTCTTTGATGTGTTGTTAACGCCCTGCGCTGCCCTCCGAGTACAAGACGGCGGCGACCATTATCCTTCCTCTCTTGCAATCAATAATTCATCCGCAGCACGCAGACGGCGTCACAAGCTGCTGGCGATCGTCGTCGAACAGCTTAGCGTCTGGCTCCGCAAGCGCATATTTAGCCGGCTTGCGGCGTCTCATGCTTTCGCTCGCGCGTCGATGAGGTGGGTGCGGAAGAAGACGAGGATCCGACGACGGGCGTCGCGCGCGGAGGGCTCATGATATCCGGCCGCAGCAAGTTTCGCGATGATCAGGTCGAGGCGAGACAGATCGCCGGGGTCGTGATCGTTAAGGAAACCATGGCCGGCCTCGGGATACACCTTAATGTCGTGATCGATACCTGCCGCAGTCAACACCCGATCGAGAATGCTTGGCACTTTCCGAACCCCGGGCCAGCGATCTCTTGCGCCGTAGCTGGCGACGATCGGGCAGGCCCGCGGCAGCGCGCGCTCTGAATCCCCGGTGAGCCCGCCATAGTTGACGCTCGCGACGGAGAACGAATGGTCGGCCGCGAGCATCAGCGCGAGCCCGCCGCCCATGCAGAAGCCGATGACGCCGATCTTGCCGGTGCAGTCATCGCGCGCGGCGAGGAAGGCGCGGGCGGCATCGAGATCAGGCAAGGCATGCGCCGGATCGCGGATGGCCGCAAACAGGCAGGTCCAGCGCCTGTCCCAGTAGAAAAGATCGGGCGCGAGCGCGAGGAAGCCCTCGGATGCAAGCCAGTCGGTTTGGTTTCTGAGATCGTGCGTGACGCCCGCGGCGTCATGGATGACGACCACGCCCGGCCAGGGGCCGGCGCCGGGCGGCCGGCTGAGATAGGCCGGCATTTCCCCACGAGGAGTCCGGATGCTCACATTCATGACTGGACCTCGAGGACACTTTGCTGATGTACCAAGGCACTCAATCCTAGTACGACCGTTTCGGGGCGACGCCGTGGATGCCGTGATCGAAGTCGGCGGCGCGGGAACGTTGCCGAGTGCGGCTTGCCCCGATTCGAACGCCACCCCGCGGAGGCGAAAGCCCGCACGCATAGGATAGGATGACAGCCGAGCCCCGCGTCCAGGCCATGAGGGATGATAGATGATAACGCTTTACGGCTTCGGACCCGCCTTCGGCCTTCCCGATCCGAGCCCGTTCGTGATGAAGGCCGAAATTCTCCTCAAGATGGCGGGGGTCGCCTACACGGTCGATACCGGCGGCTTCAACAAGGCGCCAAAGGGCAAGCTGCCCTACATCGTCGATGACGGCGAGCCCATCGGCGACTCGACGTTCATCCGCTGGCATCTCGAGAAGAAATACAACATCGATTTCGACCGCGGCCTTAACGCAGAGCAGCGTGCCGAGGACAATCTCTATTGGGCGGTCGTGCATGACCGCTGGCTCGATGAGAACAACTTCGCGAAAGAACCGCGCAATTTCTTCCGCGCCGTGCCGGCGCCGATCCGGCCGCTTGTGATCGCCTTCATCCGGCGGCGCGTTCGCAGCACCCTGCATTTGCAGGGCATGGGGCGGCATTCGCGCCAGGAGGTCGCCGCACTTGCGTCACGATCGATCGACGCAACCGCGGATTTTCTCGGGACCAAAGCTTACATGATGGGCGCGGAACCGACGGGAGTCGATGCCACGTCCTTTGCGTTCGTCGCGGGCGTGCTGTGCCCGGTGTTCGAGACGCCGGTTCGCGCCGCGGCGGAGCGGCACGACAATCTCAGAGGCTACGCCGACCGGATGATGGCCCGGTTCTATCCCGGCCTCGGCCTGCCGGCCGGGCGTCAGACCGCGGCGTAAGGTTGCGCCGAATCCGTATCCGGAGCTACGCGGCCTTGAACTTGGCAACGCGGATCGCACCGGCGCGCTGCTCAGCCTGCCACAGGTCGTACTGCATCTGCTGCCGCAGCCAGCTTTCAGCCGTTCCGCCGAAGGCCTTTGACAACCGGATCGCCATTTCGGGCGATATCCCGGCGCGGCCGTTCAGCACCATCGACAGCGTGTTCCGCGACACGCCGAGCCCCTCGGCAGCCGCTGTTACCGACAGGCCGAGCGGTTCGAGGCACTGCCGCCGTATGACTTCTCCCGGATGCGGTGAATTGTGCATTCTCATATCGTCGCCTTCCTAATGGTAATCGAGATAGTCAACGTCGGTCGCGTGGCCTCCCACCATGCGGAAAATCACGCGCCAGTTCGCCCGGACCGTCACCGCCCAGAAACCCGCATTCTCGCCTTTCAGCCTGTGGAGCCTGAAGCCGGGCAGGTTCATGTCTTCAGCGGCGGATGAAGCGTCGAGCCGCGCAAGAGAATGTCGCGCACGGTCTCTCGGTGATCGGGCTTGATGTGCTTGACCTCGCCTCGCTCGTAAAATCGCTTTAGCGCTTTGCTTCTGAAGCGCTGTATCATTACTCGCAGTGTAAGCCTGTAATGTACTACTTGTCAATCTGCATCGAGCGATATCGAACGAGGGAGCAGCCCGCGAGAGCAAATGCGGCCTTGCTTTTGAGACTGGGTTCGGCCCAATTCTGCGCCGCTTAACAGAAGCATTTCAGGCTCAAGCATGGCGATCAAGACAGGCGAGACCGCGGCCTCATCGGCCGCGCAGCAGACCGCGATTGCGGTTCTCGCCGCCATCAGCATCTGCCACCTCTTGAACGACGTGATCCAGTCGCTGATCGTGGCGCTCTATCCCATGATCAAGGACAGCCTCGGGCTCGACTTCCGTCAGATCGGGCTCATCACCTTCACCTTCACGTTCACGGCGTCCGTG
>DATAFR010000066.1:0-2117 GCA_036257375.1 Methyloceanibacter sp. | reverse complement strand
CCTGCCCGCCGCTGATTTTGGCCATGCGGCTTTGCGCTTCTGGGTCGGCGACGTGATCGGCATCACCGTGCTCACGCCCTTCCTGCTGGTGTTGGCAACACGGCGCCGCCATTTGCGGCCTTCCTGTGAAGCGCTGGGTCTCCTGATCTTGGGGCTCGCAGCCTTGTGGGCGGTATTCGGTTTTGCCGATGCGTTTCGATTCCAGCTGTTCTATCTGTTCTTTTCGCCGATGATATGGGCGGCCGTGGTTTCGGTCTTGAAGGGGGCACCGCCGGACTGGTTTTGACGCAGGTGGGGTTGATATGGGCATACACTTCACCATGCAGGACGCTGCCGACGTGACCGCTTATCAAGCCCTCATGCTCGTTGTCTGCTCCACTTCCGGAAGCAAGAGCCGGCAGATACCAAGGACTATAGGCAAGGCTCCTGGCAGCTCACGGTGGGTCAGAACCTTGTGCACCTTCTTGACCTTGTATCCGTTCCCGAAGTCGCGGCAATCGTGATCAGCGAGTAGTGGTCTTGCTGACGTGCTGCATCCAGTCAACGCTCTTTCCGTCAAGCGCCTCCGCGATGGCGATGTGGCTCATGGCTGTAGTGGCGGTTGCGCCATGGCAATGTTTCTCGCCAGGAGCAAAGCAGACGATGCACTGGGACGGCAGGCGCTCCGAAAACGTCCCCTATATTCGGATGATGCCAACTGCAACGGGAGGATGCGATCCGTGGACATTGACCTGAGCGATGTGTTCGTACGCCTGCTTGCCGCCGCCGCCGCGGGCGGCCTCGTTGGCCTCAACCGCGATCTCGCGGACAAGCCGATCGGCGTGCGCACGCTCGGCCTCGTCTCCCTTGTAACTTCCATTTACCCGAATCTCCGAACGTGGGAGGTGCGGTGGCGGGCGGGCGTCCGTCCATCCCAAGGGTCTCAAAGCCCGTCTCCGAGCCTGGCGCCCCGCCCGTCGTTCCATCGAACCCGAACAGTCGCCAGGGCCGCAGAGCGAGCTCGCTTAGGCAAGGACGGGTCGTCATGGACAAGATCACCGTTGGAATTGACGTGTCGAGAGATCAGCTCGACGTTGCCGTGCGTCCTAGTGGAGAGGTATTCACGGTCGACCGCGATGTGGCCGGCCTTCAGACGTTGTGTGCCCGATTGCGGGCTGTGGCTCCGCAGATCATTGCGCTCGAGGCGACCGGCGGCTTTGAGAGTATCGTCACGGCGGCGCTCACCACGGCAGGCTTGGCCGTTGCTGTCGTCAATCCGGTGCAGGTGCGTGCCTTTGCCAAGGCGCTCGGCGAACGCGCCAAGACCGACGCAATCGATGCCCGTGTCATCGCCCACTTCGCCGAGGCAACGAATCTCAAGCCGCGGCCGCTGCCAGACGAGTCCACGCAGCTGCTCGGCGACCTGGTTCAGCGTCGCAGACAGATCATGGGCATGATTGGCGCCGAGCGGAATCGTGAGAGCCGCGCGACACCCCGCATGAAGAAGAGCATTGCCCGGCTCATCAAGGCGTTGCAGAAGGAGCTCGACAGTGTCGAGACCGAGATCGACGGCACCGTGCGTGGTTCGCCAGTCTGGGCCGAGAAGGAAGATCTGCTCTCGTCGGTGCCAGGCATCGGCCCGGCCATCTCGCGTACCTTGATGGCGGAGCTCCCGGAACTCGGCTCGCTTGACCGCAAGCGCATCGCCGCACTCGCCGGTCTTGCCCCTTTCACCCGCCAGTCGGGCAAGTGGAAAGGCAAAAGCTTCATCGGCGGCGGCAGGCCGGCTGTGCGCTCGGCGCTATTCATGGGCGCATTGGTGGCCAAGAGCCGCAACCCGATCCTCAAGGCCTTCTTCGATCGCCTGGTTGCCGCCGGTAAGCCGAGGATGGTCGCGCTCATCGCGGTCGCCCGCAAGCTTCTGACCATCCTCAATGCGATGGTGCGCGACGGCATTCCCTGGAAGGGGAGTGCTCCGGCTGCCTCGTAGCATCCTCTCGGAGCCGCAGCTCGGTCGCCCTCACTCATTACGGGCGACCGATGCCGGCGAAGAGGATGCGGGTATCCTCTTGGTGAGCAGTGAGGGAGCTCCAATCATGCGAAAGCGAAAACGCTTGAAATCGAAGACAGTCGCTCGG
>DATAFR010000065.1:0-49111 GCA_036257375.1 Methyloceanibacter sp. | reverse complement strand
GAGCACGGTCATCGGCCGCCCCTTACTCGACCCTGACGCCGAGCCAATCGGCCGAGGCGTGGGCCAGCGCCTCGCGCAAGGCCTCGTCCTCGATCTTCTCCAGCGCCTCGCCGACAAACGCCTGGATCAGCAGCGCGCGGGCTTGCGGCTCCGGAATGCCGCGCGCCTCGAGATAGAAGAGAAGCTCTTCGTCGATCTGACCGGAGGTCGAGCCGTGGCCGCAGACCACGTCGTCGGCGAAAATCTCAAGCTCGGGCTTGGAGTCGAATTCGGCCGATTCCGACAGGAGAAGCGCGCCGGCCATCTGCTTGCCATCGGTCTTCTGCGCCCCGGGCGAGACGATGATCTTGCCTTGGAAAATTCCACGCGCCTCACCATCCAGCACGCCCTTGAACAGCTCGCGGCTCGTGCAATGCGGCGCGCGATGCTCGACAAGCAGCGTCGTGTCGCAATGCTGCCGGCCGCGCATGAGGAAGGAACCGGAGATGTCCGCGGCGGAATTTTCCCCGTTGAAGGTCAGATAGAGCTGGCTGCGGGAAAGCGAGGCGCCGGTCGAGAACTGGAAGGCGTCGTAACGAGCATCGCCGGCAAGCTCGACCAGCGAAGTCGACAGATGCAGCGCATCCTCGCTCTCGCGCTCGAGCTTCACATGGCGGAGCGCCGCCTTGGCGCCGACCTTGACCTCGCTCACGGCATTGCGCTGAAGCGCGCGAACGCCGAGGCTCGCAAAGCTCTCGATCAGAGTGGCGGAGCTCCCCGCCTCGGCGATCACCACATTCCTGGTGATGGTGGAGGCCGGCTCGCCCCTGCCGTCGAGCTGAATAAGATGAATCGGCTTGTCGAGGGTGACGCCCTCGCCGATGCGCAAGGCGGCGCCGCCGGTCATGAGCGCGGTATTGAGGGCGACGACGGGATCGTCGGCGCGCGGATTGACCTGCGCGAGAGCGGATTTGAGCCAGGCTGAAGGCTTCTCCAGAGCTTGAGCGAGCGAAACCACCTCGACCCCGGCAGCCTTAAGTCCCGGAATGTCCGATAGGTCGGCGCGCAGATCGCCTTCCACGACAACTAGGCGATAGGCCGGAAGCGCCGCGATCTCGCTCCCAAGCGCGCGATCGAGATCGGCAGCGCTGACGGCGATGCCATCGGCCTTCACCAGCGGATTGACGTCGGTGAGCCGCGCGCGGAGGTCGGTATATTTCCATGCCTCGATGCGCCGATGCGGCAGGCCGAGGCGCCCATAGGCCTCGATGGCCTTGGCCCTCAAGCCCGACACAAAGGAATTGCGCGCGCCCGGAAGAGCCTTTCCCGCCGCCTCGAAAGCGTCGAGATAAGCTTGCTCGGCCTTGGTCCTGAACTGTTGGACTGGCAAATCCATTATGCGTTCCTAAGCCGCTACGCGGCCTTGCCGCCGAACTCGGCGTAACCGGAGTCCTCGAGCTCAAGCGCCAATTCAGGGCCCCCTGAGCGCGCCACGCGCCCGTCAGACAGGACATGCACCCGGTCGGGCACGATGTAGTTCAAGAGCCGCTGATAGTGGGTGATGACCAGCATCGCCCGCTCCGGCGAGCGCAGCGCATTCACACCCTCGGCGACGATGCGCACGGCGTCGATGTCGAGACCTGAATCGGTCTCGTCCAGCACGCAAAGCGACGGCTCGAGCAGCGCCATTTGCAGGATCTCGTTGCGCTTCTTCTCGCCGCCTGAGAAGCCGACATTGAGCGGGCGCTTCAGCATCTCGGGGTCGATCTTCAGCAGCTTCGCCTTCTCGCGCACGAGCCGGAGGAAATCCGGCGTGGACAGCTCGGCCTCGCCGCGCGCCTTGCGGACGGCGTTCACCGCCGTGCGCAGGAAGGTCATGGTGGCGACGCCCGGAATCTCCATGGGGTACTGAAACGCCAGGAACACACCGGATGCGGCGCGATCGGGAGGCTCCATGGCGAGCAAGTCCTGATCGTTCCAGGTGACCGAGCCCGCAGTGACCTCGTACTCCTCCTTGCCGGCCAGCACATAAGCGAGCGTCGACTTGCCGGAGCCGTTAGGCCCCATGATGGCGTGCACCTCTCCGGCCGGCAGCGTGAGGTCGAGGCCTTTCAGGATCTCGCGGCCATCGACATTGACGTGCAGGTTCTTGATCTCGAGCATTACGACGTCTTCCAATCCTTTGATGCTGACTCTTAGCTGACTCTTATTCGTTGCTTCGCTAGCCGACCGAGCCTTCCAGGCTGATGCCGATCAGCTTCTGCGTCTCGGCCATGAACTCCATGGGGAGCTGCTGGAGCACGTCGCGCACGAACCCGTTGACGATCAGCGCCACGGCTTCCTCGGCGGAAAGTCCCCGGCTCAGGCAATAGAACAGCTGGTCGTCGGAGATCTTCGAGGTGGTCGCCTCGTGCTCGAAGGTCGCCGTCGCGTTCTTCGCCTCGATATAGGGCACGGTATGCGCGCCGCATTTGTCGCCGATGAGCAGCGAGTCGCAATTGGTGAAATTGCGCGCGTTGGTCGCGCGGCGATGCGCCGAGACCAGCCCGCGATAGGTGTTGTTGGAATGACCCGCGGCGATGCCCTTGGAGATGATGCGGCTTGAGGTGTCCTTCCCAAGATGGATCATCTTGGTGCCGGAATCGACCTGCTGATAGCCGTTGGAGATGGCGATCGAGTAGAACTCGCCGCGTGAGCCGTCGCCGCGCAGGATGCAGCTCGGGTATTTCCAGGTGATGGCAGAGCCGGTCTCCACCTGCGTCCAGGAGATATGCGAGTTCTTGCCGCGGCAATCGCCGCGCTTGGTGACGAAATTGTAGATGCCGCCCTTGCCTTCCTTGTCTCCGGGATACCAGTTCTGCACTGTCGAATATTTGATCTCGGCGTCGTCGAGCGCGATCAACTCGACCACGGCGGCATGCAGTTGATTCTCGTCGCGCATCGGCGCGGTGCAGCCCTCGAGATAGCTCACATAAGCGCCTTTGTCGGCGATGATTAGCGTGCGCTCGAACTGGCCGGTCTGCTTCTCGTTGATGCGGAAATAGGTGGAAAGCTCCATCGGGCAGCGCACGCCGGGCGGCACGTAGACGAACGACCCGTCGGAGAACACCGCCGAGTTCAGCGTGGCGTAGAAATTGTCGGTGATCGGCACGACCGAGCCGAGATATTTCTTCACCAGCTCGGGATGCGTCTTCACCGCTTCCGAAACCGAGCAGAAGATCACGCCGGCCTTAGCCAGCTCCTCCTTGAAGGTGGTGACCACCGAGACCGAGTCGAACACGGCGTCGACCGCGACGCGCGGACCTTCGAGGCGCGCGTCCTTGATGCCGGCCAGCACTTTCTGCTCCGACAGCGGGATACCGAGACGCTCATAGGTGCGGATCAGCTCCGGATCGACCTCGGCGAGGCTCTTGGGCCCCTCCGTGCTTTTCGGCGCGGCGTAGTAATAAAGTTCCTGGAAGTTGATTTTGGGGTAGCGGACGTTCGCCCAGGTCGGCTCCGTCATGGTGAGCCAGCGGCGATACGCCTCAAGCCGCCATTCGAGCAGCCAGCCAGGTTCGCCCTTCTTCGCCGAGATGAAGCGGATGACGTCCTCGTTCAGACCCTTGGGGGCCTTGACCGACTCGATATCGGTGAAGAAGCCGTATTTGTACTTGTCGACGTCGATCTCTTTGACGCGAGCGACGGTCTCTTGCACAGCTGGCATGGTCTACTCCAAATCCTCTCTTTGACGGCTTAGGCCGCCGCCTTTGGCCTCAGGCGCTTGATCAGTTCCTCGAAGGCCTTCAGGAAATTCTCGATATCGTCACGATTGGTCGCAAAACCAAGGCTTACGCGGATCGCGCCTTGGGCAAGCTCCTCAGGTACGCCCATGGCACGCAACACATGCGATGCCTCGACCTTGCCGGAAGAGCAGGCCGCACCCGAGCTCACCGAAACACCGGCCAGATCGAGGCCGATCACCAAAGTCTCGGCCTTGACGCCCGGCACGGCGATGCAACTCGTGTTAGCCAAACGCTGCACTGCGGCCGACAGCACCACGGCACTAGGCGCCATCGCCAAGGTCCTGGCCTCTAGCTCGTCTCGCAACTCCGCAATCGCTCCCACATTGGCGAGGTCGGCAGCAGCGAGCTCCGCCGCGACACCAAACCCGACGATCCCGGCGACGTTCTCGGTCCCGGCCCGCCGCCGGCGCTCTTGGCCGCCGCCCTTGATCAGGGGCTCGACCGAGGCACCATCGCCAAGCACGAGGGCGCCGACGCCCTTGGGACCGCCGATCTTATGCGCCGACAGACTCAGCATGTCGGCGCCAAGCATGGCCATCTCGAGCTTGATCCGTCCCGCCGCCTGTACCGCGTCGGTATGGAAAAGCCCGCCGGCTTCGTGGACGATCTTTGAAGTTTCTGCGACTGGCTGAATCGTGCCGGTTTCGTTGTTGGCGGCCATCACAGAAACGAACGGCCTCCACCCTCCTAAATGGTGTTTCTCAAGCTCTTTCGCAAGAATTTCGAGATCGATCACGCCGTCTCTATCGACGGGGATCGTGGTCGTGGTCTCGCGGTAGAACCTGCCGCCGGACAGCACCGAAGGATGCTCTGAAGCCGACAGATAGCATTGCCAGGCGTCCCCGCCTTGCGCCGCGAGTGCGAGGCCGTTCGCCTCAGTGCCGCCGCTCGTGAAGATCACGTCTTCGGGCCGCGCGCCGACGAGCGCGGCGACCTTCGACCGCGCAGCCTCGATGGCCCCGCGTGCCAATCTGCCTTCCTCATGCACGGAGGACGGGTTGCCGTAGAGCGACATCGCCGCGATCACAGCCTGGCGCACGTCCTCGCGAAGCGGTGCGGTGGCGTTATAATCAAGATAGGAACGCTGGTTCATGCTCTGCCGAACTCGCGGGCGATCCCCGCCGGTTAACGCTTGCACGAGCCCCCGTGGCGCGTGCTATGAAGCGCGGCCCGAGCCACCCCAAATGCCCAGCTGTTCGGGGCGGCCTTGTTTGGAACAATTCTAATCTTAAGTTGTATAGATTTCCGGAGCGGCAGAGTCAAGTTTTGCGGCGGCGGTCCTGCATTCCCCATAGCCTTGCGCGCCGCCGTCCACGCGCTCGGAAGTTGTGACGTCAGAGTCGAGGCCAGTCATACATGCCTGAAGTGAATATCAGCGGTCCCGCCGGTCGCATCGAGGCCCGCTACCACCATGAGCGTGGGCCCAATGCCCCCGTCGCGCTCATCCTGCATCCTCACCCGCAGTTCGGCGGAACGATGAACAACCAGGTGGTCTATCACCTGTATTACGCGTTTCAGAAGCGGGGCTTCTCGGTGCTGCGCTTCAACTTCCGCGGCGTGGGGCGCAGCGAAGGCCTGTTCGATAACGGACCGGGAGAACTTGCCGACGCAGCCACCGCGCTCGATTGGTTGCAAGCCTATAACGCCGACGCGCAGACCTGCTGGATCGCGGGCGTTTCGTTCGGCGCCTGGATCGCGATGCAACTCCTGATGCGGCGACCCGAGATCGAGGGCTTCATCTCGGTGGCGCCGCCCGCCAACCTCTACGACTTCACCTTCCTCGCTCCCTGCCCCTCCTCGGGACTGATGGTCAACGGCGCGAAAGATCGAGTCGTGCCAACGGAATCGGTGCGCGGGCTCGTCGACCGTCTCAAGACGCAGAAGGGCATCGTCATCGACCATTCGACCGTGCCCGACGCCAACCACTTCTTCGAAGGCCGCATGGACGGGCTGATGGAAGTGGTCGACGCCTATCTCGACAAGCGCCTCGGCAAGGTCAAGAAACGCAAAGAGTCCGCTGCTTAGGAAGGCGACAGCCGGCCCCGCCTATGAGCACCGCGAAATCGGACGTCCTGCACGAGCTTGAGGCCCGCGGCTATGTCCATCAGGCGACGGACGAAGCGGGCCTCACCAAGCTCGCGCGGAGCGAGCGGCTGACCGGCTATATCGGTTTCGACTGTACAGCCCCTTCTCTGCATGTCGGCAATCTCGTCAGCATCATGATGCTGCGCAAATTGCAGCAGACGGGCCATCGCCCGATCGTTTTGATCGGCGGCGGCACGACCAAGGTCGGCGATCCGTCCGGCAAGGACGAGGCGCGCAAGCTCCTGAGCGACGTCGAGATCGCCGCGAATATCGCCGGGATCGAGCGAGTGTTCACGAAGTTCCTGAGCTTCGGCGACGGCGAAAGCGCCGCGGTGATGGTCAACAACGCCGATTGGCTCGATGCGTTGAACTACATCGATTTCCTGCGCGACTACGGCCGGCATTTCAGCGTCAACCGCATGCTGACCTACGACTCGGTAAAGCTCCGGCTCGAGCGCGAGCAGCCATTGAGCTTCATCGAGTTCAACTACATGGTGCTCCAGGCTTACGACTTCATAGAGCTTTACCACCGCTATGGCTGTCGCTTGCAAATGGGCGGGTCGGACCAGTGGGGCAACATCGTGAGTGGCATCGAGCTTGGCCGCCGCACCGACGGGGTCGAGCTGTTCGGGGTGACCTCCCCACTCCTCACCACTTCGTCGGGCGCCAAGATGGGCAAGACGGCTGCCGGCGCAGTGTGGCTCAACCCCGACATGTGCTCGCCTTACGACTATTGGCAGTATTGGCGCAACAGCGAGGATGCCGATGTGGAGCGCTTCCTCAAGCTGTTCACCGAGCTTCCGCTCAATGAGATCGCCAAGCTCGCCAGGCTCAAGGGCGCGGAGCTGAACCAGGCGAAAAAGATCCTCGCCACGGAAGCCACCGCGCTCGTGCATGGCCGCGACGCCGCCGATCGGGCGGCCGAGACGGCGCGCGCGACTTTCGAGGAAGGGCTGATCGCGGCGAGCCTGCCGACCATCGAGGTGCCCCGCGCCGATCTCGAGCAGGGTCTTGGCGTGCTGAATGCGAGCCTGCTGGCCGGCTTCGTCCAATCGACGGGAGAGGCCAGGCGTCAGATCAAGAGCGGCGGCATCAAAGTGAACGATGAGGCCGTGTCCGACGAGCGGCGCGTGCTTACGGCTTCAGACCTCACGGAAGACGGCGTGATCAAGCTCTCGCTTGGCAAGAAGCGGCACGTGTTGATCCGGCCGGCTTAGGCCGAGGATTATTGTGTCGAGTTCCAATGCGCGCCGGGCTCCCTGAAGGAGGACGTCGACGGCGGCGGCGGCGTGCCCGGATCGGGCACCGAGCCGGTGAACTCGAAAATCTGCCGGAAAATGCCGGGCGTCATGACCGACATGGGATTGACCAGCACGGTAGGCTCGTCGAGCTTGCCCTTGATGGCGAAGGTGATGCCGACCACGCCTTCGCCTTGGCGTCCCACGAGCACCCTGCCGAGAATTGGAATCGACCCCAACGCCGAGTTTAAGCCGTAGAGAGGCACATAAGTGCCGCCGAGATCGACAGTTTGCGCCTTGAAGTCGACAGAGCCGCGCATGGTGGCGCCGAGCATCGGGCCGTTCATATAGGCGTCCTTCAGCCGGAACTTGCCGGCGCCGACCGTGAAGGGCGCGCGCAATTGATTGAAGACGATCTTGTGGCGCACGACCTGTTGTCGCTTGTCGCCTAGAACCGCAGCGGAGTTAGGATCGGTCAGCACGTCGTTCACCACGGAATCGCCGAGCACGACGAACTCGCGCGCCCATAGCGTCCCACTCTTGCTGCCGGGTCCGCCAGCGTCGAGATTGACCTGAAGCGAGGCCTCGCCGCCCTCAACGCTCGGATAGAAGCCGATCACGCGGAATGCGGCCCCGGCGTCGCGCGACTCGGCATTGATGATGCGCGCGCCGCCGCTTTGCTCCAAGTGAACGGCGACTGGAGCCCTGCCGTTTAGATCGCCCTTGGCGTCGAGCGCAACGAGGCGGCCGTTACGCTTCTTCACCGTGACCTGTACGTTGTCGATTGTCGCGTCGTAGAAGCCCGCGACCGAGCCGATCTCCGCGGTCAAATCGAGGCCGAACGGCTCGTCCGGCTCGGTCGACCCGTCGAGCTGGCCGGCGGAGAACAGAGACTGGAAGAACTGCTTGCCGTCGAAGTTCGGTCCCTCCGCCTTGATCTCGAGCACCTGATCGTCGCGAACTCTCGCCGTGATCTCGACGTGGGTCTGGGCGTTGACTGAAAAATCGGAGAAGTAGAACTCCTTGAGGTGTTGCTCCGGATCGAGCGCCACCCCGCCTTGGATATTGATGTCGTCGCCGAGAATCTGCAGGTTGGCGAGATCGGTTGACCCGTCCTCCTTCGGGACCACATCCAGCATGAGCGTTGCGGCGCGGCCGGCAGGCTTGGTCCAGCCAAGCCCCCCAAACAAAAGCTGCGCTTCGGCCAGGTCGGCCTGCACGCGCATGGCGGACGGCGTGCCCTCGCCTAGACGGGCGATCTGGAGCGTAACCGGCGTCGGCCCGTGCACGAGATGGTTGACCTTCATCCCAAGCTTCTCGCGCATCCCGGCATCGAGTCGCGCCGTCACCTTGAGCGGCGGTTGGCGCTCGTCGGGGGTATAGAAGATGCGCTGATAGGCAAGCTCGGCGGGCACCCCTTTGATGCTGATGGCGCCTTTCGCTTCGAGCGCCTGCTCGGTGATGTTCACGTCGAGCGTGCCGCCGCCTACCTCCATATTGCCGATGAGGTTAGAGGCGATGGCGTCGTTGAGGCGCGCCGCGCCCCGCATCTTGATCTGATTGAACTCGAGATTGGCGAGCAACGGCATGGTGAGGTTGAAGCCGCCTTCGGCCGTGCCACCGAGGAAATCGGGCTTCAAGCCGACGCTTTGCAGATAGCCGAGCGGCTCGTGATCGAGCAGTTGAAGCACGGTCGGGGTGGCGGCATCGGCCTTGAAGGTGATCTCGCCCTGCTGCGGATCTTCACGGAGATCGGGAATGAAGAACCGGCCTTCACTCAGCGCGATCTCCTGCTGCGAGGGCAGCACGATCTTTCCCTCGGGGATATCGACGCTGAACGCCATGCCGTTCACGGTCAGCCTGGCATCCTTGGTGATGACCGGGGGCATCTTGGGGATGTAGGCAATGCTCATGCCGGCGATGTTGAGTTCGACATTGACCGTCTCGGCGGGAAGCTCTCCGCCGTTCCCGAGCATGGCGACGTCCGCGGGACCGAGATTGACGGTGAACTTGCCGTCACGAACCTCGCCGCCGGCCACCCGCTCGAGCACCCAGGCGCGCGCTTTGCCGGCAAGGAATTTCGGCCAAAGCCGCTTCAGCTGATCGACCGACATTGGGCTGATCAGCCCCGCGAGGCGAACTTCCTCGGCCCCGGGCGTGCCGACCACGCTGCCGGAAAGCTCGATCGAGGCCGTCCCCGAGCGAATGACGAAACGCGAAATCGTCAGGCGCCCGTCTTGCGCGATGTTTCCGGCTGCCTGCCATTCGTCGATCTGCATGGGAGCAAGACCGGCCTCCTCGATGGCGAGCACGGCCGGATCGGCTTTCAGCGTGAAATTCCAGGAGGATGGAATGCCCATGCTATCGCGCACGGGACGGAATTCCCCGCTGAAGGTCGCGCGGCTTTGGCCCCAGACGAGCGTGGAGCGGGCGATCTCGACGACGTCGCTTTCCTTCAGGTAACGCACATTGAGCTTGCCTCTGTCGATGTGCAGCGGGCTGTCGCGGTCCCAAGGCGGGGTGATCTGTCCCGATTCCAGGTCGAGCTTCGCCTCGCCGGACAGGAACTCGCCGGAGTTCGACAGCTCAACATTGGCTTCGCCATTGATGACCATGTCGAGAGTCTTGAGCACGCCGAGCGAGGAGAAATTTCCGGCTAGGCCCGATGGAACGAGATTCTGGATCAGCGCGGTGACGCCGAGGCTTTGCCGGCGCACCTGCTGCGCCGCGCGGAACTCGAGCTGCCAGTCGCCTTTGGTCGAGGCGAAATTGGCCTGGCCGACGAGAATGCTTCGCCGCCCGCTCTTGTGCTCCAGATCGATGGAAAAGTCCGGCACCTGCCAGGAGGTCTCCGTGCCGTTCTGGTTGAGCACAACGAGTGCGTCCTTGACGCCGAAGCGGGTGAGGTAAGAGCTGTTGCCGCTGCGTGCGCTCTCGAACACTTCGGAGACGGTCCGGGTCACGTCGAGCACTTGTCCGCCCGGGGCGGATTCCATCTGCTGCTTGGCAACCGCCGTTTCCGACGCGGGAGGCGGCAGAGCGCTTTCCGCGCCACCCTCCTCGGTTTGTGCGCCACGCATCGGCACTTCGCTTTCGCCAACGGCCGGGCGTGAGAAGCGGAGCGCCAGGCCCTGGGTCGAATCGTAGAAGAGAATGAGCCGCGGGCCGATGAAATCGACGCTCCCCGGGGCTACGCGTCCCGACAGAAGGGCGCTACCGCTCATACCTATGGCGGCGAAGGGCGCCTGTGCCAGGATCGAGCCGTCCTTGTCCACCAGTCTTATGTTGCGCAGGCGGAAAAGAACGCCGGGTCCGTCCGGTGCGCGCTGAAGGATCGCATCGTCGATTTTCACATGCACATCGGAAAGCTCGCCGTTGATCGCGGCTTCGATGGTGGGAACGAGACTGTGAAGCGATATCGGGCCACGGCCAAGCCGCCCATAACCGAGCACGATGGCGACCAGACCGACGACGAGAATGCCGGCGAAGATTTCGCGGCAGACATGGGCGCTGCGCGAAGACAATTTCCTGAGCTCGACCTGAACCGGCTCCGGGACCCGTTGCACGAGAGCGCGGCCCTGACCCGGCAATGCAAGGATCACCTTGCGGCCTTCATTGGTCAGCTTGACGAGAGCGCCCCCGATCGGCTCATTCGTTGCGACGCTGTCTCCATCGGGATCGCGACGCGCGCGCGTCCACCGGCGCGCCTCTTCCGCCACGCGAGCGATGAGGATTCGGGCCTGGGCACGAAGCACCAGGAGCACTCTGCCACCTTGAGTGGTCAGCCTGTCGAGCGTCCCTGAGATCGGCTCGTTCATGCCGTCAATGGCCCCGCCATGACCAGACCGCAAACACGCTCGCCGCGTCACCCTTATGGGTCGCAAGCGGGCAAAGCGACGGCGGCCCCGCTTCAGATCGAAAGCGACGCCACAGTCTGCTCATGGCCTTAGTCGGCATCCCCCAACAAGCCCCCACACCCCCTTCAAGCCCCGTTGTCGCGGTGCCCGGCGCAAAAGGTAAGGGCTATTTGCATAAGAGGCGGTAAAATCGGCCAAAGGAAGGCGGTTTTGCCCGTATTGCCTGGACTTAGCGATGCGGCACCTGCGTCCGCCCAAGGCGGGAGAAGCCGCATGACAAGGCGGAAGCGAGGCGATATTGTCATGGCAGGAGTGGGTGCTGGGGGTGTGGCCCCTCGGATGGGAAACTCCGCGGCAATCCCTTGAAGCGGCTCAGGTTTTTTGTTCCAGTGGGCCGCAGGTTCAGCGTCGGGGGGAATGCGCTGAGCGCCCGCGTCGGCAGTATGCGATGCGATGGGGAGGTATCAGTTATGTTCACGAAGAAGCCGGAGTCCGGAGACAGCATCACCAAGATGGGAGAGCGGCTGGGGAGCGATCTGAAGACTCCCTTCACTGAGCGGCCGGCGACCTATGCCGCAAAGAGCCCGAGTTCCAGTGCAAGCAAGATGGTCCCCTCGATCATTGGCGAGGACCTGACCATCACCGGCAATGTCACCTCAAAAGGCGAGATTCAAGTCGACGGCGAGATTCAGGGCGACATTCATTGCGGATCACTCTTGCTCGGCGACAAGTCGCAAGTGATCGGCAGCGTGTTCGCCGAGGATATCGTCGTACGGGGCCGCGTGGTCGGATCGGTCAGGGGCCTGCGGGTGACGCTACAGGCTCAGTCGCATGTCGAAGGCGACATTTTCCATCAGAGCCTCGCGATCGAGCAGGGCGCTTATTTTGAAGGAAAGTCGCGCCGTTCGGACGATCCGCTCGCAGAGGTCAAGTCGACACCTGGCGCGAGCAGCGCTCGCCCGGCCGACAAGCCGATGAGCTTCGACACGAAGCCGAAAGACGAGGCAAGCGCGCCCCGCGCTGCCGAGTAAGGCGAACAGGCTTAAGCTGAGGGCTTAAGGAGACGCTTCGGCTGCGTGGCCGAGCCTTAGGCCTTTGCGTCCGCGTGGATGCGTTCGGCGAGCGCGGCCTCGATGAAACGGTCGATGTCGCCGTCGAGCACGGCCGACGGATTGGTGCTCTCCACCCCGGTGCGCAAGTCTTTCACCAGCTGATACGGCTGCAGCACGTAAGACCGGATCTGATGTCCGAAGCCGATATCTGACTTGGCGGCAGCCGCGGCCTGCGCCTCCTCCTCCCTTCGCTTCAGCTCCGCCTCATAAAGGCGCGCGCGCAGCATCGCCCAGGCCGTCGCCCGGTTCTTATGCTGCGACCGCTCGTTCTGGCATTGCACGACGATCCCCGTGGGCAGATGCGTTATGCGCACGGCGCTATCGGTGGTGTTGACATGCTGACCGCCGGCGCCCGACGAGCGATAGGTGTCGATGCGCACGTCCTTCTCGTCGATCTCGATCTCGATCGTATCGTCGATGGCGGGATAGACCGACACCGAGGCGAAGCTCGTATGCCGGCGGGCGTTTGAATCGAAGGGCGATATGCGTACCAGACGGTGCACGCCGGACTCGGTCTTGAGCCAGCCATAGGCATTGGCCCCCTTGATCAGCACGGTTGCCGATTTGATGCCGGCCTCCTCGCCGTAATGCTCGCCGATGATCTCGACCTTGTAGCCGCGCGCTTCCGCCCAGCGCACATACATCCGCTCGAGCATCTGCGCCCAG
Organism: Methyloceanibacter sp.; assembly: GCA_036257375.1. GTDB lineage: Bacteria > Pseudomonadota > Alphaproteobacteria > Rhizobiales > Methyloligellaceae > Methyloceanibacter. Next base: position 36,389 of record DATAFR010000065.1, on the reverse strand, counting down.
TCCTGACTTTCGGTGCCGCCGGCGCCCGCGTGAATTTCGACATAGGCGTCGTTACTGTCGGCCTCGCCGGACAGAAGCGCCTCGACCTCGCGCGTGTGCGCCTCCTGCCTGAGGCGAAGCAGCGCCTTCTCGGCTTCGGCGACGACATGCTCGTCCCCCTCCTCCTCGCCGAGGGCGACGAGCTCGATATTGTCGTCTAGCTCCCGGGTGATGCGGTCGAAAGCAGTCAGCGAAACTTCGAGCTGCTGACGCTCGCGCATGAGGCTTTGCGCGCGGCGGCTGTCGCTCCAGAAGTCGGGAGCCTCCGCCTCGCGGTCGAGCGCCGCTAGCCTCGCCTTGGCCTGGTCGGGGTCAAAGATGCCTCCTGAGCAGGGACAAGGACTCTCTGATGTCGTTGACGACCGACTCGGTTTCGGCGCGCATCTTTTCCTCGAGCGGGATGCATGGATGGGCTGGCAGTGAGGCAGCGTCTCCGTCGCCTGACTGGGCCCGACTGAATATGGGGTCTAGTAAAGGCCGCCGGTACCCGATGTCAAAGCACGGTCGTCGCCGGGCCCCGGACCAAGACCCCCCAGCGGCGGCGGTGCACCGTAGACGCTCGGCGGGGGTGCTTGCGGCTCGGGATAACCGTCCTGCGCAACGGGAGAGCCCTCTTCGCCACCAATAGGCTCCTCGACGGTCGAGCCCATCGGCTCCTGGCCTGGCTTGAAGGCTTCCAAGATCGCCGTCTTGTCGCCGGGGCCGGCAGGCAAGCCGCTCTTGTGGTTGACGCGGACGAGCTTCATACCAGCGGGCGCGCGGAACGGGACCGGTGGAACGTCCTTGAGCGCCTCCTGCAAGAAGTCGCGAATGATCGGCGCGACCATGGTGCCGCCTGTCTCGCCATGACCCATAGAGGTTGGCTGGTCGTAGCCGATATACGCGCCGACCGCGAGGTCCGGCGTGTAGCCGACGAACCAAGCATCCTTGTAATCGTTGGTCGTGCCGGTCTTGCCCGCGATCGGACGGCCGAGCACCTTAAGCCTCTGCGCGGTGCCGCTCTGAACGACGCCTTCCATGATCGAGGTCATTTGGAACGCCGACATCGGATCGAGGATCTGCTTGCGGTCGTCGACCAGCACGGGTTCCTTTTGGTTGCTCCATTCTCGCGCGGCGCAACTCGAGCAATCGCGCGTATCATGGCGCCAAACGGTGCGGCCGTACCGGTCCTGGATGCGATCGATGAAAGTTGCCTTGACCTGTTTGCCGCCGTTGCAGAGCATGGAATAGCCGGTGACCATGCGCAGCAGCGTGGTTTCGCCGGCGCCGAGCGCCATGGAGAGAGCCGGCATCAGATTGTCGTACACGCCAAAGCGCTTCGCATACTCGACGATGATTGGCATCCCCATCTCGTTGGCGAGCCGCACCGTCATCAGATTGCGCGACTTCTCGATGCCGAAGCGCAAGGTCGAGGGACCCGCGGCGGAACCCGCATCGTAGTTCTTCGGGCACCATTGCGGCATGCCTGCGCCTTGGGAGAGGCAAATCGGGCCGTCGACGATGATGCTCGAGGGCGTGTAGCCGTTGTCGAGCGCGGTGGTGTAGATCAGCGGCTTGAACGAGGAGCCGGGCTGGCGGCGCGCTTGCGTCGCGCGATCAAACTGACTTTCGGCGAAGCTGAAGCCGCCGACGATGGCGAGCACGCGGCCGGTATGCGGGTCCATGGCGACCAGCGCACCGCCGATCTGCGGAACCTGCATCAGCGACCACTGGCCCTTGAGCTCTTCAGCCGTTGCACTCGGTGTGCCGTCTTCGCCGATCTTGGGCACGCGCGGCGCGACATAGACGACATCCCCGGGCTTGAGCACGGCAGTCACCGACCCCGGCGCTCCGCCGAGCCCGCGCGCGAGCTTGGGCCTGGCCCATTTCACTTCCTCGAAGGGAATGATGCCGACCTCGCGCTCCTTCACCAACACGCCTGCCGGGGTGCGGCCGGGTCTCAGTCCGATCTTCGCCTGGTCCTTGGTCGCTTCGAGCACAACGGCAAGCCGCCACGGCGCGATATCGCTCCACACCGGCATGGCCGCGAGCGTAGTGCCCCAATCGCCCTTGAGCTCGATCTGCTTCACCGGGCCGCGCCAGCCGCCGCGCCTTCGGTCGAAATTGACGAAGCCGTCGACCAGCGCTTTGCGGGCAATGCGTTGCAGCTTGGGATCGAGCGTGGTGCGGACCGAGAGGCCGCCGCCATAGAGCTTGTCCTCGCCGAAGCGGTCGAGAATCTCGCGTCGCACCTCCTCGGCAAAATACTCCGAGGCGAAAATCTTCGGTCCGATCTGCCGCTTGATCACGCCGAGCGGCTGGGCCTTGGCGGCCTCGCCTTCGTCCTTGGTGGCTAGGCCGTTCTCGACGATGCGGTCGATGACCCAGTTGCGGCGCGCCACCGCGCGGTCCGGGAATTTGAACGGGTCGTAGTTGCTGGGCGCCTTCGGAAGCGTCGCCAGGTAGGCGCAGTCGGCGAGCGTGAGCTCGTTCAGCGCCTTGTCCCAATAGGACTGCGCGGCCGCCGCGACGCCATATGCACCGACGCCGAGATAGATCTCATTCAAGTAGAGCTCGAGAATCTGCTCCTTGGTGAAGGCGCGCTCGATGCGGATGGCGAGAATCGCTTCCTTCAGCTTGCGCTCGATCGTCTGGTCGCTGGTGAGCAGGAAGTTCTTGGCCACCTGCTGGGTGATGGTCGAAGCGCCGACCGCGCGCCGCCCGGATTGCAGATTGCTCATATTGGTGACGACGGCACGGATGATGCCCTGCACGTCGAGACCGCCATGCTGATAGAAGTTCTTGTCCTCGGCCGAGATGAAAGCGTCGATGATGCAGGCGGGAATTGCGGTGATGGGCACGTAGATACGCCGCTCACGCGAGAATTCGGCGATCAACGCGCCGTCATTGGCGTGAATGCGTGTCATCACCGGCGGCTCGTATTTGGCGAGCACTTCGTAGTCGGGCAGCTCGTTCGACACTTTCCACAGCACGAAGGCCGCGGCGCCGGCGACGGCGATGAAAAGGATCATGCCGGCGGCAAACATGAAGCCGATGAAGCGCAGGAAAAACCCGCCGCGACGGCGGCGCCGCCTTTGCTCAGGCGGCTTGACTGCTGTGATATCCATGTTTTCGGACCCGTCCCGCCCCTGGTTCTAATCCCTGCGGGGCACCTCAAGCAACCCTAGCGAAGATTATGGCAACAAAACAGCTATCGTCGCTGAAAAGCGCCGATTCCAGGCCGAATTACCAAGCTTGGTGAGGGTCAGAACGGGCTTCTGGCGACGCGCTTGGCGAAATAGACGTCTATCGATTCAGCCACCGCCTCGGCGGTGCGGTCGCGCCAAGCCTCCGACGTCAGCCGCTTCTCGTCGTCGGGATTGCTCAGAAAGCCGAGTTCGAGCAGCACGGAGGGAATATCCGGTGCTTTAAGCACGCGAAACCCGGCCGAGCGTATCTTCTTCGTATGCAGCGAGCCCTTGCCGGCAAGCTCGCCGACGATGGAGCGGGCAAGAACGGTGGAGCGATTCTGCGTCTCGCGCTGGGCAAGGTCGATGAGGATATTGGCGAGAATCTCGTCGCGTTCGCTTGGCAACTCGATGCCGGCCAGCGCATCGGAGAAATTCTCTTTCGCCGCGAGCGCTTTCGCCTCTTCGTCTGAGGCTTCCTCCGACAAAGTATAGACGGTAGCGCCCGTCGCTTTGTCGGTCTTTTCGGGGAAGTAGTCGGCATGAATGGAGAGGAAGAGGTTGGCCGACTTCTTCTGCGCGTACTGCACACGCTCGCGCAGCGGTAGGAACGTATCGTCCTCGCGGGTGAGATAGACCTCGTAGCGTCCCTTGGCTTCAAGCTTCGCCCTCAAGATCTTCGCAAAGGCCAGCACCACTTCCTTTTCCGGAATACCGTTTGGGTTCGTCCCCGAATCGAGGCCGCCGTGACCGGGGTCGAGCACCACCACAGGCTTTGCGTCGGCGGGACGCGACGGCGGATGCGCAAGGGCTGAGGCGGAGGCGCTGACCGTTTGCGGCGGCTTTGTCTCTTTCAGTCGGGCAAGGAAGGTCTTCTCGTCGGTGGGCACGAGGTCGACGACAAGGCGCGCAGGTTGGTCGTCGCGCGGCTCAAGCACGAAGGCTTTGTCGATGAGGAAGGGACCGCTCACATCGATGACGATGCGCGCCTTACCTGGGGCAAAAAGTCCATACCGGTAGGCGGTGACGAGCCCCCTCTTCTCCTTGCCGATGCCATCCGGCATCTGGAAATTCACATCGGGCGCATCGACAATGACGCGATAGGGATTGCCAAGCGCGAAGACATGCACGTCGACCTTCCGCGATAAATCGGCGATGAATCGGGTGCGCTCCTTGTCGCCGGCGACGCGTGCGTCTTTGGCAACGGCGGGTTTGGACTCCGCCCTTGCCTCCAAATTCAGCAGAGCGAGCGGCGCGAGCAGCACGGCAAGGGCGACGGCCCATGCGGGCATTGACCCCGTCAGGACACGCTCAACTCGCATCATCCCCCACATGGCTGAATTCAGACGATTTTGGCGTCGGCTGGCGCCGGATGGCAACTCCCGCGGACCCGGCGATGTGCTCCAAAATAGGCTCGATCTCCCCCGAATCTTAACCAGGCACTCGTTAAGCGACTGTTGTGACCCTTTGCTGGCAAGCCCACCGGGACACTTGCCAAGTCTCCCGGCATGCCCTTAAGAAGGATGAGGCTCGCTTCAGAGCCAGAGGCCCTTGGACGCCAAACGGCGATACGGGCGGAATTGTTTCCCGCGATCCCAACCCCATTCGAGCGGTTAGGGACGCAAGACGAAGCGGCGGCCAGTCAGAGGTCGCCAGGTGGAAATCTCAAGCCGCTTCTATGGATGCGGCGGTGAGGACTGCGATGCAAGATCAACACCCTTGTCTAAGCCTCGGAGATCACGAGGCTTTACGGACTGCGCTGATCTTTTTCAGGCCGTTTCAGGCTGACCCCGTCATGGGGCGTCGCGGCGAATCATGGTCTATCGGTCATTGGCGCGCGCGGGTTTCGGACGCGAACCCGGAACGGCGGATTTCAATCCTGCCCACCGAGATCTGCGCGGCGGAGAAAACACAAAATGGCAAGCAAAATGCTTATCGATGCGGCGCATCCGGAGGAAACCCGGGTCGTCGTGGTAAGGGGCAATCGCGTCGAGGAATTTGATTACGAATCGGCGAGCAAGAAACAACTTAGGGGCAATATCTATCTTGCTAAGGTCACCCGCGTAGAGCCGTCGTTACAGGCGGCGTTCGTCGATTACGGCGGAAACCGGCATGGCTTCTTAGCCTTTACCGAAATTCATCCCGACTACTACCAGATTCCGGTCGCCGACCGGCAGGCCCTGCTCGAAGAGGAGGCCGCAGAGCAGAGCCGCGCCTCGGCCGAAGAAGCCGCCGAGGACGATGCCGCCGCTGGGCGACGCCGCAGGCGCGGTCGACGTGGACGCGGCCGGCATGACCGCCCGAGAGAGGGCGAGCGGACATCCGCTCCGGCGCCAGAGAGCCTTCAGGTGGCGCGGCTCGAAATCGACGATGAGGTCGACACGACTCCGCAAGAGGAGGCGAGCAGCGTCGTCATGGAGGCGAGCGATCTCGTGCACGAGGTCTCAGAGCCGGCCGAGCGGCCCGAGGATGCCGAGGGCGAGGTGGTCGAGGTCGAGACCATAGAACGCAACGCGCCCGACCCCGAGGACGACGACGACGAGGCCGAACACGGCGAACCCGTCGGCCAACCGGTCGCGGTCAAGGAAGGTAACGGCGAGGTCGTCGCCGAGACCGTCGAGTCGGTCGGCTCCGAAGATGCGCTCGAAGAGGTGCCTGAGCGTGTGCGCCGCCGCCGCGGACGTCCGTACAAGATCCAGGAGGTGATCAGGCGCCGCCAGATCATCCTCGTGCAGGTGGTGAAGGAAGAGCGCGGCAATAAAGGCGCGGCGCTCACGACCTATCTCTCGCTTGCCGGCCGCTACACCGTGCTGATGCCGAACACGGCGCGCGGCGGCGGCATCTCGCGCAAGATTACCCAGCCCACCGACCGCAAACGCCTGCGCGAGATCGCAGGCGAGCTGGAAGTGCCGGAAGGCATGGGTCTCATCATCCGCACCGCGGGCGCTCAGCGCACCAAGACGGAGATCAAGCGCGACTACGATTATCTCCTGCGCTTGTGGGAGAACGTGCGCGATCTCACGCTGAAATCGACGGCCCCTGCCCTCGTCTATGAGGAGGGCAGCCTGATCAAACGCTCGATCCGCGACCTCTATAACAAGGATATCGACGAGGTGCTGGTCGCGGGCGACGACGCCTATCGCGAGGCCAAGGACTTTATGCGCATGCTCATGCCAAGCCATGCCAAAAACGTGAAACCCTACAAAGAGCCAGAGCCGATCTTCATCCGCTATCAAGTCGAGCGGCAGCTCGCGGCGATGTTCTCGCCGCAGGTCGTGCTCAAATCGGGCGGCTATATCGTCATCAATCAGACCGAAGCGCTCGTCTCGATCGACGTCAACTCCGGCAAGGCGACGCGCGAGCACAACATCGAGGACACCGCGCTCAAGACCAATCTCGAGGCGGCGGAGGAGATCGCGCGTCAGCTTCGCTTGCGCGACTTGGCCGGGCTGATCGTCATCGATTTCATCGACATGGACGAGCGGCGCAACAACCGGCTGGTCGAGCGGCGGCTGAAAGAGGCATTGCGCAACGACCGCGCGCGCATCCAAGTGGGGCGTATCAGCCATTTCGGCCTGCTCGAGATGTCGCGCCAGCGCTTGCGCACCGGCATGCTGGAGGGCTCGACCAAGCCTTGTCCAATGTGCCAGGGCACCGGCATGGTGCGCTCGGTCGAGTCCGTCGCGCTCGACATTCTCCGTTCGATCGAGGACCGGCTCATCACCGACGGCGTGGTGCCGCTCATCGCCACCACGGCGGTCGATGTCGCGCTCTACATCCTCAATCAGAAGCGCGCTCATCTGAACGACATTCAGATGCGCTACCGCATACCGATCACCGTCACCGCCGACGAGAACATGCATGTGTCGCAATTCGTGATCGAGCGCGCGGCTGAGGGCGAGATCGCCAATGGCGGCGCCGCGGTCGTGCATATGGATTGGGCGCATCATCACGAACCCACTCCCGCCGGCGAGGCGCCGCAGGCTCCCGCTCCTCAGGCGGCGGCCGAAGGCGAAGGCGAGCAGAAGCATCGCTCGCGCCGTAGGCGGCGCAGGGGACGCCGTTCCGGCGGTGGCGCAGAAGAGCAACGGCAAGCGCCATCCCAAGCGCACGCTCGCGTAGATGCACGAGAGCCCGAGGACGAGGACGAGCGCGAAGAGAGTGTCGGCGAAGAGCCCAAAGCCGAAGCCAAGGAGCAAGGCGCGGCGCAAGCCCGCAAGGGACCGCGCCGGAGGGGCCGCCGCGGTGGTCGTCGCGGACGGTCGGGGCAAAGGCCGCAACGCGCTCCCGGCGAGGAAGCTCCGCTCGAGTTGCGCAGCCAAGCGGAGGACCAAGCCGAGCGTGGCGCATCGGAAGAAGACGAAGCTCACCAGAGTGGAGCACGGCGGCAGAGACGGCCTGAAGAGGGCCCGAGGACGGAAATTGAACAGCCGCGCCGCGAGGCTGAGCGCGTGTTCGAGACAGTCTCCACGGCCAGGGAGAAACCGTCCGCAAGCGGAGAGGTTCGCGTGGAAGGACCTGCCACCCCGGAGGCGCCGCGCCGCAAAGGCTGGTGGCAGCGCTAGACCTTGAGGGGCGTGCCCTTGCGCACCCCCCTTCCCTATTTCTTTCTGAGCCAGTTGGCGATACGGCGCGCCGCTTCGCGCATCGCGTCTTCGGCACCGGCGTAGCAAAATCGAATGTAGCTTGTGCCGCGGTCCGGATCGAAATCGATGCCAGGGGTCACCGCGACGCCGATATCCTTGAGCATCGATTTGGCGAAAGCCGCGCTGTCGCCAGTGAAGCGGCTTACATCCGCGTAGACGTAGAACGCGCCGTCGGCGGGGAGCAGACCGGTCAGCCCGGCGGGCGGCAATTCCTCGAGCAGCATGGCGCGGTTCCGTGCGTAGCGCCCCTTGATTTCTTCGAGCTCATCGATGCCGTCGAAGGCGCCGAGCGCCGCCTGCTGCGAGATGGACGGCGGCGAGATATAGAGATTCTGGGTGAGACGCTCGATCGGCCGCACAAGCGCCTCGGGCACAACGAGCCAGCCGATCCGCCAGCCGGTCATGCTGAAATATTTCGAGAAGCTATTGACGACGATCGCGTCGGGCGAATGGGCAAGTGCTGTTTCGGCCGGCGCTGCATATTCGAGCCCGTGATAGATTTCGTCGGAGATCAGCCAGAGATTGTTCCGCCGGCAGGCCGCCGCAATTTCGGCGAGCCGGGGCGAAAGCGTCATCGTGCCCGTCGGATTGTTGGGGCTCGCGACGAGAAGACCTGCGGCGCCTAGGGCAGCGAGCCTTTCGACATCGCCGGTCGTTGGCATCCAGCGCCCTTGCCCCGAGGTTTCGACGAGAGCCGGTCTGACGTTGAGCGCCTTCAAAATCTGCCTGTAGCAGGGATAGCCGGGAGACGGCAGGCCAAGCGAGTCCCCTTCGTTGAGAAGCGCCAGAAAGGCGAGGACGAAGCCGGCCGACGACCCCGCCGTCACCACGATCTGCTCAGGTCTGACAGGGACGCGGTAGCGCCCGGTCATATAGCGCGCGATGCGCTCCCTGAGCGCCGGCATGCCGAGCGCCTCGGTATAGCCCAGCGTCTCCGATTCCAGAGCGGCTCGCGCGCGTTCGCGGGCGGCTCGCGGCGCGGGCGTGGCCGGCTGGCCGACCTCCATGTGAATAATGTCCTCGCCCTTTGCCTGGCGCGCATTCGCCTCGCCCATCACGTCCATGACGATGAACGGGTCGATAGCGCTTCTGCCAGACAGCGCCCGCGGCAATGTTTCAGGCTTCATCACCGTCGAAACACGCTCATTCACCGAAGATAGCCTCGCAGTTTCGTGATGCCGTGGTGCGACTTGCCGTCACGGTGTCGCCGCATTCAAACGCCAATCAGGCGAAGAACGGCAAGACAAGGCGCCTGGTAGCGCGGACCTATGACCGGCGTCGCTTACAGCGGAAAACCGGCGGCTTTGCCCGGCCCTGGCTACCATATAAAATCAAGCCGACCTATGCCTCTTCTGGCTCAATCGCGAATCACCTCGGTCCCGCGGCGGCTGCGCGCCGGCTTCGTTGGCGGGCTTGCCGCTGCGCTTGTCACCTCGACCTGCGCCGACGCCGCCGGGCTCATCCGCGACGCCGAGACGGAATCGCTGGTCAGGGCCTACGCCAAGCCGATCTTCAGCGCCGCCGGCCTCGGCTCGCAGGGCATCCGCATTCACATCGTCAACGATAAGAACTTCAACGCCTTCGTCGTCGACGGCCATAACATGTTCATGCATGCCGGCACGCTGATGACCGCCAAGACCCCCAACGAGGTGATCGGCGTCATTGCGCATGAAAGCGGGCATATCACCGGCGGCCACCTCGCCCGGTTGCGCACGCAAGTGTCACGAGCAAAATCGGCGGCACTCATGCTGCAATTGCTGGGGCTCGCCGCCATGGTGGGCGGCGCGTTCGCCGGCACGCCCGGGCTTGGTCAGGCAGGATTGGGCGTGGCGTATGGCGGCCAGGATGCCGCTCTGCGCAGCCTCCTCGCCTACCGCCAGGACGAGGAATCCTCGGCCGATCAGGCCGCGATCGTCTTCCTCAATGCCACCAAACAGTCGGGCAAGGGCATGCTGGAAAGCTTCCAAGTGCTGGGCGCGAAGCTCATCGGCGTCCAGGTCAATCCCTACCTGCAGAGCCATCCTTTGCCGCAGCAGCGTATCGTGCAGCTCAGGGAGCTGGTCACCTCGAGCCCGTACTACAACAATGTCGATCCGCCCGAGCTGCAATTCCGGCACGATCTGATGAAGGCCAAGCTTTACGGATTCCTGGACGAGCCGAAGACCGTTTTCCAGCGCTATCCCGAGACGGATCAAAGCCTGCCCGCAATGTATGCGAGGGCGATCGCAACCTTCCGCCAGTCAGGCGTGAAAGTCGCCGCGCCGCAAATCGATGCTTTGATCGCGGCCAAGCCGGATTGGCCATATTTCTACGAGATCAAGGGCCAGTTCCTCTTCGAAAGCGGCAAGCCCGCTGCCGCCGTTCCGCCGCTGCGAGAGGCCGTCAGGATCGGCCCGAACGAACCGCTCATTCGCATCATGTTTGCGCAAGCGCTGGTTGGCGCCAACGATCCCAAGCTGGTTGACGAGGCGATCACCAATCTCCGCATGGCGCTGGCACGCGAAGATTCCTCCGCCATGGGCTACCGCCAGCTTGCCGCCGCCTATGCGCGCAAGGCCGAGGCGGTGAAGGCAGCCGGCGCCAAGAAGCAATATATGGCGCAGGCCGAGCTTGCGTCGGCCGAAGCCTATTTCTATGAAGGGCAGCTTCGGCTTGCCAAGATGCAGGCCAAGCGCGCCAAAGCCGGGTTGATCGACGGTACCCCGAATTGGATCAGGGCCGACGACATCCTGGCCTTCGAAGTCCCTCGAACCAACTGATCTTAGCTCCCGGAGATCTCAGCATGACCCCCAAGACTGGCCTCGCCACCGCGCTCGTGGCCGCCATCGTGGCCGCCCTCGTCACTGCGGCCACTCTCCTCGTCATATGGCGTGCGGCGCCGGGAGTGGTCGATGCTCCTTCCGCCGCGCTGGACGAGAAGAAGATCATCGACATCGTACATTCCTACCTCACCAAGAATCCCGAGATCCTGGTGGAGATGACCAACGAGCTCGACAAGCGCCAGGCCGAAGCCCAGGCGGAGCAGCAGCAGAAGGTCATCAGCGAGAACGCCGCCGCCTTGTTCCGCTCGCCGCTCGCTTATACCGCCGGCAATCCGGACGGCGATGTGAGCGTGGTCGAGTTCTTCGACTACAATTGCGGGTTCTGCAAGCGCGCGCTGCCCGACGTGGTCAAGCTAACCGAGAACGACGGCAAGGTGCGCGTGGTGTTCAAGGAGTTGCCGATCTTCGGCGAGGAGTCGGAGGACGCTGCGAGGGCGGCGCTCGCCGCCGGCAAGCAAGGCAAATATTTCGAGATGCACCAGAAGCTGTTCACCGAGCCCGGCAAGGCCGACAAGGACAAGGCGCTCAAGGTGGCGGGCGAGCTGGGTCTCGACATTCCGCAGCTCGAGAAGGACATGCAGGACCCCTCGACCAAGCAGGCACTCGACGAGGCCAAGGAGCTGGCGACCAAGCTCGGGCTGCAAGGCACGCCGCTCTACCTGATCGGCGACCGGGTGATCCCAGGCGCCCCCGACGACCTCTACGATCAGCTCGTCGCCAAGGTCGCAGAGATCCGCGAGAAGGGTTGCAAGGCCACGTGCTGATGGCAGCGCCGCGGGAATACCCGCCTTTCCTTCCCAGGGCCGATTTTGCCGAACGGCAGAAAAGCTGATAAAGGGGCGCGTTTCCTCAGCTCGGGTAGCTGGGCGGGATTCCCGCTCCTGCCCGGCATATCAAGCATTTTCTAGCCGCCATGGCCAAACCGATCTACGTCTTGAACGGCCCCAATCTCAACCTGCTTGGGTCCCGCGAGCCGGAAGTCTATGGCCGGGAGACGCTGGAGGATTTGCGCGTTAGATGCGAGCGGAAGGCGGCGGCGCTAGGATTTCCGCTAGAGTTTCGCCAGAGTAACCACGAGGGTGAGTTGGTGGCTTGGGTCCAGGAGGCGAGGACGAATGCTGCCGGGCTGATCGTCAATGCCGGCGCCTTCACCCATACCTCGATCGCGCTCTTGGATGCGCTGTTGGCTTGTCAAATTCCGTCGGTCGAGGTGCACCTGTCGAACATTTTCACCCGTGAGCCGTTCCGCCAGCATTCGTATATTTCCAAGGCGGTGAAGGGTGTGATCTGCGGCTTCGGTCCGGTAGGCTACGAGCTCGCGATCGAGGCGCTTGCCGCTTCCATCGCCGCCGGCAAATCCAAGTGACGGGGGAAGGACGCCGCTTATGACGCAGCAAGGGAGCAGTTTCGACAAGGACCTGATCCGCGAGCTTGCGGCGCTTCTCGAGGAGACCGGACTCACCGAGATCGAAGTCGAGCATGAAGGAAAGCGGGTCAGGGTCGCGCGCGGCGTAAATCTCACCACCACGCTGACCACGACCGGCGACGTGCCTTCCTCTGCGCACCACGAGCCGCGCGAGAGCCTGCGGCCTGCCAAGCGCGCAGCCGGCCCAACCGACGACTTCATCGTTCATCCCGGGACCGTGACCTCGCCGATGGTCGGCACCGCCTATCGTTCGCCCGAGCCCGGCGCCCCGCCCTTCGTCGAGATCGGCTCGAAGGTCGCGGCCGGGCAAACGCTCCTCATCATCGAAGCCATGAAGACCATGAACCAGATCCCCTCCCCGCGCGCCGGCACCGTCATCGCCATTCTTATCGAGGACGGCCAGCCGGTCGAATATGGCGAGCCGCTGGCGGTGATCGAGCCACGCTAACCCACGCGCGATGTTCGACAAGATCCTGATCGCCAACCGGGGAGAGATCGCCCTTCGCGTCGAACGTGCCTGTAAGGAGCTTGGCGTCGCCACCGTTGCCGTCCATTCGACAGCCGATGCGGACGCCATGCATGTCCGCCTCGCAGATGAGAGCGTGTGCATCGGCGGACCGCCATCCAAGGACAGCTATCTCAACATCCCGTCCATCGTGGCGGCTTGCGAGATCACCGGTGCTGACGCCGTGCATCCCGGCTATGGGTTCCTCGCCGAGAACTCGCGTTTCGCGGAAATCCTGGAGGAGCACGACATCACTTTTATCGGGCCGACCGCCGAGCATGTCAGGCTGATGGGCGACAAGATCAGGGCGAAGGAGGCCGCGATCGAACTCGGCATTCCCGTGGTGCCGGGATCGGGCACCATCACCAATTTGGACGAAGCAAGAGCGATTGCCCGCGATATCGGCTACCCCGTGCTGGTCAAGGCGGCGGCAGGCGGCGGCGGGCGCGGCATGAAGCTCGCGTTATTCGAGAACGAGCTCGAGGCGGCGCTCTCGACGGCGCGGACCGAGGCCAAGGCCGCGTTCGGCGACGACACGGTCTATCTCGAGAAATATCTCGCCCATCCCCGCCACATCGAGATCCAGGTGCTAGCCGACGGGCAAGGCAACGCCATTCATCTCGGCGAGCGCGACTGCTCGCTCCAGCGGCGCCACCAGAAGCTCTGGGAGGAAGCGCTTTCGCCCGCGCTGAACGAAAGCGAGCGGGTTCGCATCGGCGAGACGGTGGCCCGCGCCATGCGCAAACTCGCCTATCGCGGCGTCGGCACGGTGGAGTTCCTGTACGAGGGGGGGCAATTCTATTTCATCGAAATGAACACTCGCCTCCAGGTCGAGCACACCATCACCGAGATGATCACGGGTCTCGACCTCGTCATCGAGCAGATCAGGATCGCCGCCGGTGCGCCACTGACTCTCCGCCAGGAGGACATCCGCTTCAACGGGCACGCCATAGAATGCCGCATCAATGCGGAGAACCCGCAGACCTTCCGCCCCTCGCCCGGGACCATGACCCACTTCCATCCGCCAGGCGGATTGGGTGTCAGGGTCGATAGCGGCGCTTACGCGGGCTACACCATTCCGCCTTATTATGACAGTCTGATCGGCAAGCTCATCGTGCATGCCCGCAACCGCAATGAATGTCTGATGCGGCTCAAGCGGGCGCTGGGAGAGTTCGTCGTGGACGGGATCGAGACCACCATTCCGCTCTTCACCTCGCTGATTTCCGAGCCCGACATCGTCGACGGCAACTACGATATCCATTGGCTCGAGAACCATCTCGCCAAGGTCAACGCGCGCGGGTAGATCGCATGACCTCCATCGACGACGTCATGATCGAGATCACGCCGCAGGTCCTGCTCAAGGCCTATGCGTGCGGCATCTTCCCCATGGCCGAAAGCGCCGAGGACAACGCGCTTTATTGGATCGAGCCCGAGCGACGCGGCATCCTGCCGCTCGATCGCGTACATGTGCCGAAGCGGCTTGCCCGCACCATCCGTCGCGGCGGCTTCGAGGTGAAGGTCGACAAGAATTTCGAGGCGGTGATCGACGGCTGCGCCGCGCCCCGCTCAGGCCGCCGCTCGACCTGGATCAACGGGCGCATCAGGAGCCTCTATCGCGATCTGTTCGCGCTCGGCCACTGCCACACGATCGAGGTGTGGCAGGAGGGCGTGCTGGTGGGCGGGCTTTATGGCGTGCATCTCGGCCGCGCCTTCTTCGGCGAGAGCATGTTCTCGAGAGCCAGAGATGCGAGCAAGATTGCCCTCATCTATCTCGTCGCGCGGCTCAAATATGGCGGCTTCACCCTGCTCGACACGCAGTTCGTCACCGGGCATCTCGCCCGCTTCGGCGCCATCGAGGTGAGCCGCGAAGAGTTTCAGCGATTGCTGGAAGGGGCGTTGCGCGGCGGCTTGGCCCAGGGCAATGGCTCCGGCCCTGGCGGCGCCGCGGCCTCCTCTGGCGGCGGCGGCGGAGGCGGAGTCGCGGCGGCTGGTTCGGCCGGTGGTGCTGGCGCTCCGGCCGGCGGCGCTTTTGCCGCGCTGCCTGAAGGCGTCGGCGCGCCCGGCGTCTTGCAGCTCGTCAGCCAGACATCGAAGACCGGGTGCTCGACGGCGTGAAGGCCGGGGCTTTCGGCGAACATCCAGCCGGTGAAGATGCGCTGCACTTCCCCGGTCAGCTTCACTTCATCGACCTCGACGAATGACGCGGTGTTGGGCGCCTCGGTCGGCGGGCGCGTGTCGCAGACACGCGGCGTCACTTTCAGCGCGCCGAACTCCACCGTCTTGTTCAGGGGAATTTCGAGATGGGAAATACGTCCCGTCACCTTGTCGAGCGCGGCGAACACCGCGATCGGGTTTTTGACGATCTCCGCCTGCGCGGGCTCGATCATGGCGCTGGTAGCCAGCGCCAGGGGCGCCAAGAGTAGGAAAACCGCGCCGCCCGGCCGGCAAGCGCGGAAATTCAGTCTTCTTTTCATGCCGCACACCTTGTGAACGGGCCTCACGACTAACGCTCCGGTGCGCTCCTTGACCATCAAACGCCTCGTCCATGAATGGGGCATTGGTGTGGCGGGTTTCGTCAAGCTCCGCGCTCGGCAAAAAGGCGGAGCCTGATATGGTCCGCGGTCCAGACCCCTCTGGAATCGCAGAGCGAGGGCCGCAGCAGCTCGACGACCTCTCCCACCACCTGGCTCCGCTCAGGCTCCGGAAACTGGTCGAAGAACGATCGGCCGAACGTCCTGAGCCAGCGCTCCATCCCGGTCTTGAGCAGCGTCGGGCGCGGCACGAGCTCGATGTGGCGAACCGTGAAGCCGGCCTCGGTCAGAAGCTGGCCATACTCTTCCACGGTGGGAAAGAACCAAGGCGCCACCAACGCCGGATCGCCGCCGCGCGTCGCCCCTACCGCTCGCATCGCCGTGGCAATGGCCGCGACATTGCCGTGACCGCCGAGCTCACCGACGAAACGGCCTCGCGGGCGGAGCGCGCGATAGACGCCGGCAATCACCAATGCCGGCTTGCGCATCCAATGCAGTGCCGCATTGGAGAACACCGCATCGAACTCGGAGACGAAATCGAGCGCGTGTCCGTCCACCTTACGGACGTAAAGACCTTTCATGCGGGCGACGGCGAGCAGCTCGTCGCTGAGGTCGACGCCCAGCACGTCGGCGCCCGCAGCCTTGATCTCCGCGGTGAGCACGCCGTCGCCGCAGCCGAGATCGAGAATGCGCTCGCCGGGCTTGGGAGCAAGCATGCCGAAGATGGGTCCGGCAAGCTCCTGCACGAAACGGCCGTTCCTCGCGTAGTCGGATGCCGACCAGCGCTGCACGGCCGTGGGCGGCGCGGTATCGAGAAGCGTGTCGCGGCTCATTTGGGCTGCCACGGCTCGTAGTCCAACGGAGGCTTGGTGGCGCCGGGACGAAGCGTCGAACCGGGTGGACGATAGGCCTCGTACGTGCCGGTCAGATTTGGCCGATGCGCCTTCTCCCAGGGTCGCGGCGTGTAGTCCTCGAGCGTCGGCGGCACATCGACGGTGTGATGCAGCCAGGCATGCCATGCGGGAGGAATCTGCGACGGCTCGGCGAGGCTCTTATAGATGACCCAGCGGCGCTCGCCGTTACGCTCCTGATAATAGATGTTGCCGAGCCCATCCTCGCCCACGCGCTCACCCTTTCGCCAGGTGTAAAGGCGCGTGCTGATGGTATTGCCCGTCCACCAGGCAAACAGCTCGGTGAAAATTCCCATTATCGGCGTGTTCGGCGCTTGTTGCTTGCGGGGCGGACTATGGGCCGAAGGCCGTCACCTGTCTAGGGCGCGCCCTAGTGCGGGGCTATCCGCGTCTTTCTTATCGAGCTTGGAGCCGGAGCAAGATCTTCGTCAGCTCCGAGCGCCAACGGAGGGTCTGAACCCTCAGCGACGTAAACCGGCCGCTGCACGCTGAGCGCCAGCCGCTCCTCCAGCCCGGCAACGACATAGTGATCGCCTTTCAACTCGAAGGGACGGTCGTCATTGATCAGCCAGTCGAGCCGCCGATAAAGTGTGCTGGCCGAGATCGGCAGCACCAGCACCTGATGCGCCCCTGCCCTAAGCGCTTCGGCAACAAGCGCGGGCTTGGCACGCGGGCTCATGATCATGGCGGGCACGAACGATAGCGCACCGGAGTCCCTATGCCGCATGGCGCGGACCAGCGCCGTCCCGGCCAAAGGCTGCATCGAGGACGCGGCAATGACGAGGTCGGGCGGCGCCTTCGCCATGGCGACGAATGCCTCGGTCGGGCTTTCATAGGTCTCGATGCGCCCCGTCCCGATGGCGGCGAGCATGCCGCGCATCAGTAGTGACGACATCGGCCTCCGATTATCGACGACGGCGACGACGAGCGTGTCGAGGTCGCGGCCAAACGCGCGATGATACAGCATTGAAACTCCAAGCCCCGGCGACGCCGTTCGACCCCTATTTCTGCCAGCCTGAGGAGCGTAGTGAATGGCTCGTAAACAGACCGTCAAAGCCTCGGCACAGAGGCGCCCGGACAACCCACGCCTTGCCCTCGGTCCCCAGGGTTTCCACATGTCATCCCCCGAGTTGTCCACTCCCACTTCTGGTGGTCGCCCACAGGGTTTAGTGGTAAGTTAGGAAGTCGGTGCATATATGTTGATGGCTCAGGCGAATCGCCTCAGCTTCGACCGTTGCGCATCAGGGAACCGCGCGGGGACAAGATCAAGGGGGATAGGAGCAACATGCGGATTGAACGCAGATTCACCGAGGCGGGCAAATCGCCTTATGACGCCATCCCCTTCCGGGAAAGCGCGAGCGAGATCCGCAATCCGGACGGCTCGGTGGTGTTTTCGCTCGAGCGCTTCCAGGTTCCCGCCCATTGGAGCCAGGTTGCCGCCGACATCCTCGCCCAGAAATACTTCCGCAAGGCGGGCGTTCCCGCAAAGGCAAAGCGGGTCGAGGAGACTTCCGTCCCCTCCTGGCTGTGGCGGTCGGTCCCCGACGAGGCGGCGCTCGCGGCCCTTCCCGAGAACGAGCGTTTCGGCAGCGAGCATGATGCCCGCCAAGTGTTCGACCGGCTTGTCGGCACCTGGACTTATTGGGGCTGGAAGGGCGGATATTTCACGAGCGAGGAGGACGCACGCGCCTTCTATGACGAGCTCCGCTACATGCTCGCCATGCAGATGGGGGCGCCGAACAGCCCGCAATGGTTCAATACCGGGCTCCATTGGGCCTATGGCATCGATGGCCCGAGCCAGGGTCATTATTATGTCGACTTCGCCACCGGCGAGGTGAAGGCCTCGACCTCGGCCTATGAGCACCCCCAGCCGCATGCCTGCTTCATCCAGTCGATCGATGACGACCTCGTCAACGAGGGCGGAATCATGGACCTTTGGGTGCGGGAAGCCCGCCTCTTTAAATATGGCTCGGGCACCGGCACCAATTTCTCCAGACTGAGAGGCGAAAACGAGCCCTTGTCCGGGGGCGGCAAGTCCTCGGGGCTGATGAGCTTCCTCAAGATCGGGGACCGGGCTGCCGGCGCCATAAAGTCGGGCGGCACCACGCGCCGCGCGGCGAAGATGGTCGTGGTCGACATCGACCACCCCGACATCGAGGACTACATCAATTGGAAGGTCATCGAGGAGCAGAAGGTCGCGGCCCTCGTCACCGGCTCGAAGGTCCTCTCGG
Organism: Methyloceanibacter sp.; assembly: GCA_036257375.1. Classification (GTDB taxonomy): domain Bacteria; phylum Pseudomonadota; class Alphaproteobacteria; order Rhizobiales; family Methyloligellaceae; genus Methyloceanibacter. The sequence continues at coordinate 18,111 of DATAFR010000065.1, read as the reverse complement.
AGCGGCTCAACGCCATTCTCAAGGCTTGCATCAATTGCGAGGCCGATGACGACGGCTGCTTCGATCCGAAGCGCAACCCCGCTCTGAAGCGGGAGGTGCGTGCGGCCCGCAAAGCCAAGGTGCCGGACAATAATATCCGCCGAGTGATCCAGTTCGCCCGCCAGGGTTACACCTCGATCCAGTTCCAGACCTACGACACAGACTGGGATTCAGAGGCGTATCGGACCGTTTCCGGCCAGAACTCCAACAATTCGGTGCGCGTCAGCGACGATTTCCTGCGCGCGGTCGAGACTGACAGAGATTGGAACCTGACCTACCGCAAGAGCGGCAAGGTGGCGAAGACGCTCAAGGCGCGCTCGCTCTGGGAGCAGATCGGCTACGCCGCGTGGGCTTCCGCCGATCCCGGCATTCAGTTCCACACCACGATCAACGACTGGCACACCTGTCCGGCCGCGGGCGAGATCAAGGCTTCGAACCCGTGCTCGGAGTACATGTTCCTCGACGACACCGCCTGCAATCTCGCCTCGCTCAATCTGATGGCGTTCCGGAAAGAGGACGGCAGCTTCGACATCGAGGCCTATGAGCATGCGATCAAGCTCTGGACCGTCGTGCTCGAGATCGCCGTCACCATGGCGCAGTTCCCCTCGCGCCGCATCGCCCAACTCTCTTACGAGTACCGTACGCTCGGACTGGGCTACGCCAATATCGGCGGCCTGCTGATGGCGTCGGGCATTCCCTACGACTCCGCTGCCGGACGCGCGCTCTGTGGCGCGCTCACCGCCATCATGACCGGCGTGTCTTACGCAACGAGCGCTGAGATCGCGCGCGAGCTTCGGCCCTTCCCCGGTTACGAGGCAAACCGCGAGGCCATGCTCAGGGTCATGCGCAATCACGCGCGCGCGGCCTGTGGCGAGAAAGAAGGCTATGAGGGCCTCGCCACTGCGCCCGTGCCTCTCGATCACGCATCCTGTCCGGACCCGCGGCTCCTGGCGCATGCCATGCATGCCTGGGAGAAGGCGATCGAGCTCGGCCGGAAATACGGCTACCGCAATGCGCAGGCGACGGTGATCGCGCCGACCGGCACGATCGGGCTCGTGATGGACTGCGACACGACCGGCATCGAGCCCGATTTCGCTCTGGTGAAGTTCAAGAAGCTCGCCGGGGGCGGCTATTTCAAAATCATCAACCGCATGGTGCCCGAGGCGCTGCGCAAGCTCGGCTACCCCGAGGAGGCCATCAAGCGCATCATCGAATATGCCGTGGGCCGCGGCACGCTCTTGGGCGCCCCCGGCGTCAATCACGAGACGCTGGCCGCCAAGGGGTTCGGCCCGGAGAAGATCGCCGCTGTCGAAAAGGCCGTCGCCGCGGCCTTCGACATCAAATTCGTCTTCAACAAATGGACGCTGGGGGAGGACTTCCTCACCGGAACGCTCGGGCTTTCGCCGGAGCGGATCGGCCAGCCGGATTTCGACCTTCTGGCCGAGATCGGCTTCGGCAAGCGGGAGATCGAGGCGGCCAACGAGTTTGCTTGCGGGGCCATGACGCTCGAAGGCGCGCCGGGGCTCAATCCCGACCATCTGCCGGTGTTCGACTGCGCCTCACCTTGCGGCCGCAAGGGCAAGCGCTTCCTGTCGGTCGAAAGCCATATCCGCATGATGGCGGCCGCGCAGCCGTTCATCTCCGGCGCCATCTCCAAGACCATCAACATGCCGAACGACGCGAGCGTGGAGGACTGCAAGGAGGCCTATCAGCTCTCCTGGAGGCTCGCACTCAAGGCCAATGCGCTCTATCGCGACGGCTCCAAACTCTCGCAGCCGCTCAACGCGCAACTCCTCGCCGACGAGGACGAGCAGGAGGAAGTGCTCGCCGCTGTCGCCTCGGATCAGCCGCAAGTGCAGCGTGCCGCCGTCGTCGCCGAGCGCATCGTCGAGCGCGTGATCGAGCGCATGCGGGCGCGCGCCGAACGAGAACGCTTGCCTGATCGGCGAAAGGGATATACGCAAAAAGCGGTAGTTGGAGGTCATAAGGTCTATTTAAGGACTGGAGAGTATGCAGACGGACGTCTGGGTGAGATTTTTATCGACATGCACAAGGAGGGCGCGGCCTTCCGCTCGCTCATGAACAACTTCGCGATCGCGGTGTCAGTCGGTTTGCAGTATGGCGTTCCACTGGAAGAGTTCGTCGATGCCTTCACCTTCACGCGCTTCGAGCCGGCAGGCCCGGTGCGCGGGAACGAAGCCATCAAGAACGCCACCTCGATCCTCGACTATCTTTTCAGAGAGCTTGCAGTTTCTTATCTTGGGCGCTACGAGCTTGCTCATGTTGATCCAAGTGAGATCGGCAGCACTACACTCGGCTCTGGTGACGCTGGCGAAGGCAAGCGTTGCACCGAAGCTCTCGTCTCGCCAGGCTTCACCCGTGGTCGTCTCGGCGAGCGAAAGTTTATCGGGTCGAGCAAAGCGCAGAGCACTGGTGCTCATGCGCGTGCGTTGCAGGCGGAAGCCCGTGACGACGCGCAGCCGCGCACCACAAGCTTTGCCCCCGCGTCCACTCAAGTTCCTTCGACCGAGACGGCCGAGCACGTCGCTCGCGCCGTCGAGACGCTCGCTGAACGCGACGCATCAGATCTTGTGGCCGAAGCGCGCGTTAAGGGTTATGAAGGAGAAGCTTGTGGAGAATGTGGGAACTTTACGCTCGTACGTAACGGCACGTGTCTCAAATGCGATACGTGTGGAGCGACGAGCGGATGTAGCTAGAGTGATCTAACAGCCAGCCAGCCCGAAGGAGGGATATCATGGCAGTAGCGAAGAAGAAGAAACCATCGAAGACAGCGGCAGCGGCGCGGAAGACAGCACGCAAGACCGCACGCAAGACGGCACGCAAGACCGCCCGCAAGACCACCAAAAAGAGATAGTTTTCATGAGGCGCGGGGCTTAGTCCCCGCGCCTTCTTTTTTCCCTTCCAAAACAATCATTTATCAGGAGATGGCGGATCTCGATTAGGTCCGCTGCGAAGCTTTGTGCGCCGCGTCGGCACCTCGCGCGGAGCGATCGTTTCGCTTCGCGCTCGGCATCGCATTGCTCCCTCACCTCTCCTGCGCTCCCGCGCATCGTGCATCGATCGGGGCCGAGAAGATCTCGCTTCGAGGCCCTCTCGCGCACCGCGACGTTGCATCGATCGCGATTGAGATCCGCTTCCCGGCACCGAGAACTGATGCCGGCATCGGGATGTATTCCGCCGCGGCAGGAGGCGAGTGATTCGCTTTTGGTTAAAATGGTTTAGGCTTGGTCGGCTAAGGCGGCCGCGAAACCTTCCTCGCCAACAAATATCCACAGGGCTTTTTCGGCCGCCGCGAGCTTCTCGGCATCGGTGCAGCGGAGCACGACATAGGTACCGAGGCGCTTGTGCTCGAAGAACGGATAGCTGCCAATCTGAACATCCGGATGCGCGGATTGAAGCGCGGCGAGCCCCGGAGCCACGTCGCCCTCCGCTACATCGATGCGAACGGAGCGGGACAGCATCGGCCGCCCCTTGGCAAGGCGCGGACTCACCGCATCGAGCATGACTTGCATGATGCGCGGGATGCCGGCCATGACGATCACGTTTTCCAGCATGAACCCGGGCGCCCGCGAAAGCGCGTTGTCGATCAGAGCCGCGCCCTTGGGGATGCGGGCCATGCGCAGCCGGGCCTGGGTGAGCTCCTGATCGCTGAAGCGCTTGCGCATAGCCGCAACGGCCTCGGGATCGAGCACGACCTCGACCTCGAAAGCCTTGGCGATGGCGTCGGTCGTGACGTCGTCATGGGTGGGGCCGATGCCGCCGGTGGTGAAGACATAGGTGAAGCGCGGGCGGAGCGCGTTGACTGCGGCGACGATCTCGGCCTCGATGTCGGCCACCACCCTGATCTCACGCAGCAGGATGCCGATGCGGGTCAGATAGGAGGCGATATAGGCGATGTTCTCGTCTTGGGTTCGCCCTGACAGGATCTCCTCGCCGATCACAATCAGCGCGGCGGTTACGGTGCTCTGGGCTCGATCCTGGTCTGCCATTTGCGTTCGAGGCGAGGTCGGCGAGATGCAAAGTCTAGCCGTTTGCCGCCCGCCTGCCACCTTCTTAGAGTCGCCGCACTTCGCAGCATGATGCAGAAAAGCGGGAGGCCGCCGTTGCACAATGACGGATTTCCCCCTAAGTGAGCCCGAGTTCCTTATAATCGCATCCCATGTCCAATCTCGAATTCGCCCAGGCGCGCGATACCAAGATCAAGCTGCACGGGCCTGACGCTTTTGCCGGCATGGCGAAGGCGGGACGGCTCGTAGCCGAGGTCCTCGATCTTCTGGTCGACGAGGTGAAGCCCGGGGTCACCACCGAGGCTCTCGACGAGTTCGTCTACGCTTTCGCCATGGAGCATGGCGCCATCCCCGCCCCGCTCAATTACCGAGGCTTCCCCAAATCGATCTGCACCTCGCTCAATCATGTGGTCTGCCACGGCATCCCAGGCCCACGCGCGCTGAAAGAGGGCGACATTCTCAATGTCGACGTGACGCTGATCGTCGACGGCTGGCATGGCGATTCGAGCCGCATGTATGCGGTCGGCAAGATTCCGCGCGCGGCCGAGCGCCTGCTCGAGGTCACTTATAACGCGCTGATGCGCGGCGTCGCCGCCGTGAGGCCCGGCGCCACGACCGGCGATATCGGCGCCGCCATCCAGACCTATGCGGAGGCAGAGCGTTGCAGCGTCGTGCGCGACTTCTGCGGCCATGGCCTGGGGCGCGTGTTCCACGACCGCCCGAACATTCTGCACTACGGCGAGCCCGGCGAAGGGCTTCAGCTCAAGCCCGGCATGCTGTTCACCATCGAGCCGATGATCAATCTCGGCAAGCCGCATGTGAAAATCCTGTCGGACGGCTGGACGGCGGTCACCCGCGACCGATCGCTCTCGGCGCAGTTCGAGCACACTGTCGGCGTCACCGAGACGGGATGCGAGGTGTTCACCGTGTCGCCGCGCGGCTTGCACCGGCCGCCTTACGGGCGCCAATCGAGCGAAGGTTGAATGGGCTTCAAGGATGCGGGCAAGCTACATTATCTCGGCCATCGCGAGAGGCTAAAGCGACGCTTCCGCGAGGCGGGTCCAGACTCCCTCCCCGACTATGAGCTGCTCGAGCTGGTCCTGTTCCGTGCCGCGCCGCGGCGTGACACCAAGCCTCTCGCCAAGGCGCTGATCGCCCGTTTCGCCACCTTCGCCGAAGCGCTGAACGCGCCGGAGGAGCTATTGGCGGAGGTGCCCGGCATCGGCGAAGCCGCCATCACCGAGCTCAAGCTGGTGCGCGCCGCCGCACTCAGGCTCGTGCGCGGCGAGGTGCTGGAGCGCCCCGTGCTCTCCTCCTGGTCGCAGGTGCTCGATTATTGCCGCGCCTCAATGGGCTTCGCCAGCAAAGAGCAGTTCCGCATCCTGTTCCTCGACAAGCGCAATCAGATTATCGCCGACGAGGTGCAGCAGACCGGCACCGTAGATCACACGCCGGTCTATGTGCGCGAGGTGGTGAAACGCGCGCTTGAGCTTTCGGCAACGGCAATCGTGCTCGTTCACAATCACCCTTCAGGCGACCCTACCCCGTCGCGCGCCGATATCGAGATGACCAAGCAGATCGTTGCGGCCGCCAGGCCCTTGGGGGTGCTGGTGCACGACCACATCATCGTCGGCAAGCAGGGCCACGCGAGTTTCCGCGGGCTTGGCCTGATCTAGCGCCCCAAACAAGGCAACCGTGCCCCGGTATGGCCTAAGCCGGGTCGAACGAATGCCGATTTCCTGCGGTCTCTCCCGGGCAAGGTTTCGCTCAGGAGGAATTCCGCATGACTCGTCTCTTCATCGTCTGTTTGTCCTTGCTGGCCCTCCACACTGCCGCGCAGGCCGATCAGCGCGTGACCGCCACCTGGTATGGCGACGAGCTAAAGGGCCGCCGCACGGCGTCGGGGCAAGTCTTCAATCCCAATGCGTTGACCGCCGCGCACAAGACGCTGCCCTTCGGCACCTGCCTCGTCGTAGGAAATCCAAAAACGGGCAAGAGCGTCAGAGTCACCGTCAACGATCGCGGGCCTTTCACGCCCGGACTCACGCTCGACCTTTCAAAGGGCGCTGCGCGTGCGATCGGCATGAAGTCTACGCAAGGCGTGACCATGCGGCGCTGCTAGGTCTCTGCCCTGCCCCTGCTTGCTTACCCGCCGTTAAGTAGTTTTCGGCGATATTTCAGGCGGTACGGGTTGGGGAAGAGTCTGTCGTGAAGCGAGTATTTGCGTTATTGGCGGCGGTTGCGCTCGCAACCCGCCAGTGGCGCCGGCGTGGGTGCGGTTACGGGCTTTGCCGTCGGCGGCCCGATCGGCGCCGGAATTGGGGCCGTTGGCGGCGCCATCGCCGTTCCGGTCGCGATGGCCGACTGAGCCTCTCTAGGCTGCGGCAAGCTCAGCACTGGGCCAGGCAGCCGTGCTGGCGCACATCGGCCACGCCCACGCTCAGCTCGGTATAAAGGTCGTCATCGCTCCCAGGCAGCGGCCTGTCGCCGACGAGATAGAATGGCACGCCCTCCACCTCGAGACGATCGGCAAGCAGTTTGTTGGCGGCAATGGCCGCCTCGACCGCGGGACCGCGCATATCAGCCTCGAGCTTTGCCGTGTCGAGACCGAGTTCCGCAGCGATGCCAAGCGCCTTCGCTTTGGTCGCGCGGCCACGCTCCGAAAAAAGCCGGTCGTGCAGTTGCAGATATTTGCCCTGCGCGATCGAGGCCTGCGCGATGCGCGCTACAACCTCTGAGTCGGGCCCGAGCACGGGAAGCTCCTTGATCACGAGCCGGACCTTGCCGTCTTCGCTGAGCAGCTTCTTCAGGTCCGCGGCGTCCTCCCGGCAATAGGGACAGTTGTAATCGAGGAAAGCGACAACGCTCACGTCGCCTCGCGGATTGCCGGCCACAAAGCTCGTGGGCGAGCGGAAGATCTCATCGGCATACGCGGCGACCGCATTCTCTTGCCGCAGGCCCCGCACATAGCTCACGGCGAGATAGGCCGCGACGGCGCTTAGGAGCCCGACAGCGCCGAGCACCACGAGTGAGCGGAAGGACCGCACGAAGGGGAGCCGGGTCGATTTAGGCCGGGGCCGGACCGAACACGAGAACCGCGTTCAAGCCGCCAAAGGCGAAAGAATTCGACATGGCGTAGTTGATCTCGCGGTTCTTGCCGACATTCGGCGTGTAGTCGAGGTCGCACTCCGGATCGGGCTCGTCGAGCCCGACCGTCGGCGGTACGTAGCCCTCACCGATCGCCTTGACCGCGGCAACCGCCTCGATGCCACCGCCGGCGCCGAGACAGTGACCGTGCATCGACTTGGTGGAGGAGATCGAGAGCTTGTTCGCGGCGTTGCCGAACACGCGCTTGATGGCGCGGGTCTCGTTGACGTCGTTGACGGCAGTCGCCGTGCCGTGCGCGTTGATGTAGTCGATATCGGAGGGCGCGAGAGCCGCGTCGTCGAGCGCCTGTTGCATGGCGGTTGAGGCGCCGTCGATGGACGGGTTCACCATGTCGGCGGCGTCCGCCGTCATGCCGTAGCCCAGCAGCTCGGCAAAGATCGGCGCGCCGCGCGCCTTGGCATGCTCGTACTCCTCGAGCATGAGAATGCCGGCGCCCTCGGCGAGGACTGTGCCGTTGCGCTTCTTGGCGAACGGCCACAAGCCGTCGGGGCTCAGCACGCGCATCGCCTGCCAGGCGCGAGTCGCGCCCCAATTGAGGGAGGCTTCCGCCGCGCCCGCGATGCCGAGATCGACAAGGCCTTCTCGGATCATGCGGTAGGTGAGACCGATGGCATGCGTCGCCGTGGAGCAGGCGCTCACCACGCCGAAGGTCGGACCTTTGATGGCGTATTCGATGCTGACATGGGCCGACGCCGAAGAGCCGATGGCCTTGAGCAAGGTCAGCGGATGCGTGGCGCGTTTATTCTCCTTGAACAGCATCCTGTAGGAGAATTCGAGGGTGGTGAGGCCACCGACGCCGGAGCCGATGATGCAGGCGGCGCGGTAGCTCGCCGGATCCTTCAGCGGCACGTCCAGCTTGGACATGGCGACCGCTTCCTGCGCCGCGCAGCCCGCGTATTGGGAGTATTTGTCGGCGAGTAGCAAAGGCTTGCTTTGCAGCCGCTCCTTCGGATCGAAGTCCGGAACTTCGCCCGCGATGGTGATATAGAGGTCCTCGGTGGAAAAGCTTTGGACTTGGCGGATGCCGCATTCGCCCTTTTTGAGCGCCGCCCAAAACTTCTCGACACCGGTTCCCAAAGGAGTAACGACGCCGTGGCCGGTGACCACGACGCGTCTGCGCCCGTTAGTGTGTGTCATCTAGTGCTAAGCCGTAACTCCAAGCCTGGTCGACGTCCCGGGAAGGCACCCGAACGGGAATGGCTGCTTCAAGCTGCTGCGCCGGAAGCCTTCGTCTCTGCGATGATGCCCTTCACTCGATCGACAACGGACCCAACCGTCGCGAACGCCTCTACCTCTTCGTTTGCATTATACGGAATTTCGATACCGAAGGTATCTTCAATATCGAACACAATCACGGCGAGATCGAGTGATTCGATCTCAAGTTCGCTGAGGGGCGTGTCGAGCGTAACGGTCTTCGATGGGTCCTTCATATTCTTACGCAAAATCTCAATGATCTTGGTAGCCACCTCATCCATATCGCTCTCCCTGCCCCGTTATCGGGGTCCGTGTCTAGTGTCCCTGGCTAAATCATAGCTAATCCCAGGGCAAGCCGGGCATTGGAATAGACTTAAAAACCTGTCGAGTCTACCCGCGAGGTTGCCCGTTTCATTCCCTGTTCGGCGCTCTAATCGCCAAGAAAATTGGCGTTTTTGCGCCGGGACGCGCCACTGTTTCAGCATATTCTAGCGGCGGAGCATAGCGGGCACATCCCAATGCTCAATTAACTTACCGTGTTATAATATAGTGCGCGGTCCGGCATGCGGCCAATCGCCCCGAAATTGGGCGATTCGCGTGGTTATACGGGCGATAAAGCAAAACGAAAAAGCAACATTAATGGCGAGGAAGCCCAATCTCTCATCCTTGCGGATGGCGCCCTGCCCGGCGGCTCCCTCCGAGCGCCCTTGGCTCAAGTCCTACCCAGAGGGGCTTGTCTGGGACACCGAATTCAGGCCCAGGCTCATTGGCAACCTGCTGGATGAGGCGGTCCAGACCTATGGCCCCCGTCCTTGCACCTATTTCATGGGAAAGCGACTGAGCTTCGCCGAGATCGGCCAACTCTCAGACCGCGCCGCCAAGGGGTTGCGGCAAATCGGCGTCGGCGAGGGCGTGAAGGTCGGCCTGCTCCTCCCCAACACCCCGACTTTCGTGATCTTCTATTACGGCGTGCTGAAGGCCGGCGGCACCGTCGTCAATTTCAACCCGCTTTACAGTCTCGAGGAGATCGAGGGACAGATTCGCGACAGCGGCACCAAGATCATGGTGACGCTCGATCTTGCGCTCACCTTCGAGAAGGTCGAGGCGATGCTTCGCCGCGGGGCCCTGGACAAAGCCGTGGTGGCGAGTTTCCCAGCGCTGCTGCCTGCGCTGAAATCGGTCGGCTTCAAGCTCACGCAGCGCACCAAGCTTGCCAATGTGGGCGCCTCGGTCGCCGCAAAGAAGGTTGTCGCTGAGCAGGATCTGCTCGCCAACGACGGACGCTATGAGAGGCCGCGCATCACGCCAGACGCGATCGCCGTGCTGCAATATACCGGCGGCACCACCGGCACGCCCAAGGGCGCGATGCTGACCCACGCCAATATCTCGATCAATGTCGGTCAGGTGAAGCTGTGGCGGAACCTGGACCTCAGAGAGGGCGACAGCATTCTCGGGATCCTTCCGCTGTTCCACGTCTTCGCCATGACCACGGTCATGAACTGGGGCATCGCCAGCGGCATGCAGATGATCCTGGTGCCGAAATTCGAGCTGATCCCCACCTTGAAGCTGATCGGGAAGCTGCGCCCCCGCGTTTTGCCGGCGGTGCCGACCTTGCTGAACGCCATGCTGCGGCATCCGCATATCAAGAATTTCGATCTCACCTCGCTCGAATATTGTCTCTCCGGCGGCGCGGCGCTGCCGCTCGAAGTGAAGCATGGGTTCCAGGCCTTGACCGGAGCCAGCGTGGTGGAGGGCTACGGCCTGAGCGAGACCTCGCCGGTCGTGAGCTGCAACCTGCCCAACATCGAGCGCGAGGGCTCGATCGGCCTTCCGCTTCCCGCCACGGAGATCTCCATCCGCTCGCTCGAGGATCCCGCGCGGGAGATGCCGCGCGGCGAGCCCGGCGAGATCTGCATCGCGGGGCCGCAAGTGATGACCGGCTATTGGCAGAAGCCGCAAGAGACGGAAGGCAGCTTCGTCGGTCGCTTCTTCCGCACCGGCGATGTCGGCTACATGGACGACAACGGCTTCATCTTCATCGTCGACCGCATCAAGGACATGATCAATTCCTCGGGCTTCAAGGTCTATCCGCGGCGGATCGAGGATGCGCTCTACGAGCACCCGGCGGTCGCCGAAGTGACGGTGATCGGCATTCCCGACGAATATCGCGGCGAGGCGCCGAAAGCCTTCGTCAAGCTGAAGGAAGGCAAGCAGGCGACGGCACCGGAGCTGCTTCAGTTCCTCAAAGGCAAGCTATCGAAGATGGAGCTGCCGGCCGAGATCGAGTTCCGCGATCAGCTGCCGAAGACCATGATCGGCAAGCTTTCCAAGAAGGAGCTGCGCGCGGAAGCGCGGCGCTGAGACGGCCGCAAACGAAATGGGCGGCCGCATCGCGACCGCCCGTTTCTTGCATCGATCTAAGCTCTGGCGATCAGCGCAGCCAGGGCAGCAAACCTCCACCCTCCATCTGGTGCTGCTGCCGCCGCAGAAGGCGCTTTTGCCGCCGCGTCAACGGAGGCTCCTCGATCATGGCCGCCTCGGCCTGAGCGGTGTCCGCCATTGCGGCGTCCTGTGCCTCAGGATCGGTCTGCTCCGCGGTTGCTTCCTGCTGCGAGCCATTCTGCTCGGTCGGCTTCGCCTGTGGCGCCGGCTGCGCGGCCGGCTTGGCCTCGGGTGCCGGCTTCGGCGCAGGCTTCACGGCCGCTGTGGCGATCGGCTTTGGCTTGGCTTTGGGCTTCGGCTCCGGGGCCGGAACCGGCTGCACGGAGCGCGTCGCCGCGGGAGCCGGCGCTGCCGCAGGAGGCGCGACCTGCTCGGTGGCCAGCGGTTCGGTCATAGTGATCATGCTCGGCACGTTCTCGCCCGAGAGCTCGGCCGTGTCGGCGGGATCGGCGGAGACATTGAGGAACCCGTAGCCGCTGCGCGCATCATATCCTGCGGGCGCCGCGGCGGGTTCGGCGACCTCCTGAACCGGCAAGGCGTCGGCTTTCGGCGCGGCCTCCGCCGCTTGCGGTGCGGTAGGCACTTCCGGCTCAGCCAGGGCCTGCACGCCCTCTTGCGGTAACGGCGCCGCATCGCTCGGAGCGGCAGATGCTGCCGCCTCGGCGCTCGGCGCAGGCGCGCTCTCAGCCACCGCCACGCCATCAGCCTTGACCGGCGTGGCTGCCGGCGTACCGGGCGCGGCCGACGCCTCGACCTGCTGCGTGCCTTCGGCGGGCGCGGTAGGCTCGATCACGTCAGGCGGCGGCGCGGATGTCCGCAGCCACTGTTTCTCGCCGCAAAGCAGCCAGGCCTTGCAGCCCCTGAGCTTGATCTCCTTGCGCGAGAGCACCGTCAACGTGGCGGTATAGGTGTGACCGTCTTCAGGATTGTAGATCTTGCCGGTCCAGACGCCAGGCGCGCTCGGTGCGAGCCCGGTGAAGATCTGGAGGCCCACAATCGGGCGGTCGCGCGCCGAGGGATTTTCGTTGCGAATATCGTGCAGGGGTCGGCCCTTGCTGTCGTTGGGATTCTTCAGCCAGGCGATCTTGGCGCAGAGCTGCTTCTTGCCCGGGCCGCACTTGAAGACCTGAATCTTGGATTCGCGCTCGGCGTCCGGCTTATACCAATAGCCGGTAGGATCGGCCGTCGCCGCCTGGGACGAACTGCAAGGGGCAAGGACAGCAGCGGCGGTCAAAAGTCCCAACGCCGCGAACGCATGATGCCTCATAAGAGACCTCCGTCAAAATCGCGCCTTTGGCATCCACGATGCCAAGGCAGTGAGCTTCTTGCCCCCTGTCCCAGGGCCTCTCTCCAAAGGACCCCTCTGTCTGCGCCGACGGCGCGCTTGACGCGCGCTCATTGGTTATCTTGGCCGCCCACGCGGCCGTTCGCTTTGACCTGGGTCAGACCCCTTCGACGATAGCCGCGACACCCATGCCGCCGGCCGTGCAGATGGAGATCAAACCCTTCTGGCCACCCTGACTATGCAGCAACTTGGCCAAAACCGCCAGGATTCGTGCTCCTGTCGCCGCAAAAGGATGACCGAAAGCTATTGATGAGCCCTTGACGTTGAGCTTTGCCCGGTCGATCGACCCCAGGGCTTGGCTCCGTCCTAGCCGCCGGCGGCAATAATCTTCTGATTCCCACGCCTTCAAGGTTGCCAGCACCTGAGCCGCAAAGGCTTCATGAATCTCGTAATAATCAAAGTCCTGTAGCGCTAGGCCGGTTTGCCTGAGGAGCTCGCTCACGGCAACCGTCGGCGCCATCAGAAGTCCTTCTCCTTGCACGAAATCTACGGCAGAAGTGCGGCCCAGACTGAGATAGGCCTGGATCGGAATGCCTCGGCTCTTGGCCCATTCCTCCGAGGAGAGGAGAACGGTGGCCGCGCCATCGGTGAGCGGGGTCGAGTTGGCGGCAGTAATCGTGCCCCCTGAACGATCGAAGACGGGCTTCAACTCGGCCATCTTCTCCAAGGAAATGTCTTCCCGGATATTGTTGTCACGGAAAACCCCGGCGCAGGGGACGACGAGGTCGTCCATGAAGCCCTCGTCATAGGCCGCCGCCGCCTTCTTGTGGCTCTCATGGGCCAAAAGATCCTGCGCCTCGCGGGTGATGCCCCATTCCTTGGCCATCAGCTCGCAATGCTCGCCCATGCTGAGCCCCGTGCGCGGCTCCGACGTCGAGGGCGGCTGGGGCGCAAGCTCGGCGGGGGTGAAGCCTTTGAACGCCGCCGCCCTCTGGCCGAGGCTCTTGGCGCGCGACAATTGCACGAGTCGCTGGGCGAATTTCCGCTGGAACACGATGGGCGCATCGCTCGTCGTGTCGGAGCCGAGCGAGATGCCCGATTCGATCTGACCGGTGGCGATCTTGGCGGCGATGCCGAAAGCGCCCTGCAGGCTCGTGCCGCAGGCCTGCATCATGGTGATGGCGGGCGTTGTCGGGGCGAGCGCGCTGCCGATTACCGCCTCGCGGGCAAGATTCCAGTCCTTGGCGTGGGTGACGACGGCGCCGCCAACCACCTCGTCGATATGCGTCCCGTGCAGGCTAAAGCGGTCGACCAGTCCGCCAAGACCCACCGTCAGCATGTCGAGATTGGAGAGTTCGGCATAGGCCGTATGCGAGCGGCAGAACGGGATGCGCGATCCGCCAAGCACCGCAACGCGCCGCATCGAAGTTTCCGCCATGACGATTCCCGGAGGCTCCCGTTTCGTTACGCCGCGGCTCTTGCCGAGGCCGCGCGTTCTTGCGTGCGGCGATAGTGCAGCGGGCCGCCGCGAAACGGCGCGAAGCCCGTGCCGAAGATTACGCCGGCATCGACATGATCGGCGCTCGCCGCCACATGGTCGGCAAGCGCGCGCTCGGCCTCGTCAAGCAAGGGCTTCACCAACTCGCGGCCGAGGCGATCGAGCTTGGCCTGATCGTAGATCGCCTCCTCGCGCTTAGGCTTCCCCTGCTCCCACACGTAGAAGCCTTCGCCCGTCTTTTTGCCGAGCTTCCCTTGCTTCACCAGAGACTTCAGAACGTTGTCGCTTGTCGGCGCCAGACTAAGTTCCTCGCCGACCTTGTTGGCGATGTCGAGCCCGACCATGTCCATCAGCTCGAGCGGTCCCATCGGCATGCCGAATTTCAGCGCAGCCTGATCGATCTTCTCGCGCGGCTCGCCCTGCTGATAGAGGCGCACAGCTTCCATCATGTAAGGAGCAAGCACGCGGTTCACGAGGAAGCCCGGGCAGCTCCTCACGATCAGCGGCAGTTTGGAGATGGCGGTGACGAAGGCACAGGCCTTGCGCACCTCCTCCTCGCGGGTCTGCTCGCCGCGCACGACTTCGACCAACGGAAGCTGCGCGACAGGATTGAAGAAATGCAGGCCGACGAGGCGGCCGGGATCGGCGAGCGGCTTGGCAATGTCCTCGAGCCGAAGCGACGACGTGTTGGTGGCGAGCACGGCGCCCGGCTTCAGCTCCTTCTCCAACTTCTGGAAAAGGCCTTGCTTGACGTCGAGCTTCTCGACGACGGCCTCGATGACGACGTCGGCGTGCTTGATATGCTTGCCCGTGGGATCGGCGATCAGCCGTGCCACGGCCGCATCGACAGCGATTGGGCTGCGCAGCTGCTTCTTAAAGAGGCTCTTGGCGCGGCCGAGCGCCTTCTTGATCTGCGCCTCGTCCAGATCCTGAAGGCTCGCCTGCATGCCCTGCACGACGCACCAGGCGGCGATGTCGCCTCCCATAGTGCCGGCGCCGATCACATGCACCCTGCGCGGCGTGAAGCCGTCCTTGGGCGCGTCGTCCTTGAGCATCTCCGACAGCTTGAACACGCGACGCAAGTTACGCGAGGTCTCGCTCGCCATCAGTGGCGTGAACATCTCGGTCTCGGCGGCCTTCATCCGCACGGGATCGTCGCCGTATCGCTCGAACAGATCGATCAGCCGGAACGGCGCGGGATAGTGCTCCTCGCGCACCTTCTCCGCCGTCTTGGCGCGCATCTGCTTGGCCAGCATGGAGCGCACCGGCTGCTTCAGCATCAACCTCTTCCACCAAGGCGCACCCTTCGAGTGCCGCTTTTGCAGCACGGCCTTGCGTGCCGCCCAGCGGAGGTTGTGCCGAGTGGGCACGAGCTGATCGACGATGCCCATGGCTTTGGCCGCCGTCGGCCGCAGCATGCGCCCCGTCAGCATCGCCGTCATGGCGTCCATCGGGCCGGCGGCCTGAATCGCACGCACGGTGCCGTTCAGACCGGGGAAAATGCCGAGCTTGACCTCGGGAAAGCCGAGCCGCGTTCCATCCTCGCGGTCGGCGATACGCCAGTCGCAAGCGAGCGCCAGCTCGAGGCCGCCGCCGAGGCAATAGCCATGGATGGCAGCGACCACCGTCACCGGAAGGCGGTCGATGCGATTGATCAGCTCGAGGGTCTGCTTCACCACGTCGGCGATCTTGGCTTCGGTGTCGAAGCCCTCGAACTCGCGGATATCGGCGCCGGCGATGAAGCTCGACTCCTTGGCGCTGATCAGCACGAGGCCCTTCACCTCGCCGCGCTGAGCCATGTCCTCGACCGCCTTGACGATCTCGCCAAGCTCCTCGGTCGGGCGCCGGCCGAGCGAATTCATGCTCTCGCCCTTGCGGTCGAAGACCGCCCAGGCGATGCCTTCAAAGTCGACGCTGAAGCGCCAGTCCTGCAACTCGGGAAGTGGGGAGGCCATGATGGGGGTTACTCGGCAGCAATATGCTCGGGCTTGGGTGACGGCTCCTGCCCGGGCTGCGTGGCTTTGCCTCGGGCAATTTCGGCGGCGGCGAAATCGTCGACGGCGATGACGCGGGCAACGAGATCGCGGAGCTCGGCGAGCGAGCACGCCTCGGCGGCATTGATCACGCCCTTGGCCTCGGCATCGGCAATCCAGTCCCTGTCGTGGAAGCGCTTCACCTCGCCCTTGCGGATGGCGCGTTCGAGCTTCTTGTCGGCTTCCTCGCTCGCCACGACCTTGGCGAACGTGTAGTCGAGCAGGCCAGCCCTGTCGCGCGGATCGTCGGAGATGAAGATGTCGCGGGTGAGACGGTCGCGGAAAGCGCCGGGCTGAAGCGCGGCACGCACGATCGCTGCGCCCTCCTTATCGCTCGCGGGCTGCCGGCGCCCGCCGAAGGGAAAGACCAGCGGCGCCATCACCCAAGCCGCCCAGCGCAGCGGAAAATTGCGCAAGACACCGAGCAGCGCCTGGTCGAAACGGTAGAGGCAGTTCTTGGCGCAATAGTCGACGAGCTTGAGGTCCTCCTTCGGCTGACCGTCATCGTCATAGCGCTTGAGCACGGCCGACAGGAGATAAAGCTCGGTAAGCGCGTCGGCCATGCGCCCGGTAATCTTCTGCTTCACCTTGAGCCCGCCCCCGAGCAGCGCCACCGTCATGTCCGCGACGAGCGCGAACGAGCGCGAGGCGCGCGCAAGCTCGCGCCACCAGGCGCGGGTCGGACCGGCATTGGGCGGAGAGGAGGCGAACAGGCCGAAGGTCACGTTGTGGAAGAGAGCGCCCGCCGCGTTCGAAACGGTGAAGGCCACGTGGTCGTCGAACGTGCGGGCGAACTGCTCCAGCCCGCGCTCGCGATCCTGATCTTGCAGCGCCTCGATTTCGGTGAAGAGGTAAGGGTGGCTGCGCAGTGCTCCTTGGGCGAAGGTGATGAGCGTGCGGGTCAGGATGTTCGCGCCTTCGACGGTGATGCCGACAGGGACCATCTGATAGGCGCCTTGGATGTAGTTCGACGGCCCGTCGCAGATGCCCTTGCCGCCATGAATGTCGAGCGCATCGTTGACGCTTTGCCGCATGCGATCCGTCGCGACATATTTCAGGAGCGCCGAGATGACCGCCGGCTTCTCGCCTGCCGATACCATCGAGGCGGTCACGGCGCGCGCGGCTTCCAACTCGTAGGCATTCTCGATCAGGCGCGCGAGCGGTTCCTCGACGCCCTCCATGAAGCCGATCGGCAGATTGAACTGCTTTCTGATGCGGGCATAGGCGGTGGTGTTCCTGAGCATCGCCTTGGCGGCGGCGGCGCTGGTGGCGGGGAGTGAGATGGAGCGCCCCGCGGCGAGGCAGCTCATCAGCATGCGCCAGCCCTGCCCTGCGCGCTCCTTGCCGCCGATGATCCAGTCGAGCGGCACGAATACGTTGTGTCCACGCGTGGGACCGTTGGGGAAAGCGGCGCCGGCGGGCAAGTGCCGCCGCCCGATCTCGACGCCGGGATGGTCGGTCGGGATCAGCGCCAACGTGATGCCGGCATCCTCGCCCTTGCCGAGATGGTTCTCGGGATCGAACAGGCGGAAGGCGAGACCGAGTAGCGTGGCCTTGGGCGCCAGCGTGATGTAGCGCTTGTCCCAGGTCAGCCTGATGCCGAGGGTCTCCTTACCCTCGTGCTGTCCCCGCGCGACGATGCCGACATCGCGCATCGAGGCGGCGTCCGAACCGGAGAAGGGCCCCGTCAGCGCAAAACACGGAATTTCCTCACCGCGTGCGAGTTTCGGTAAAAAAACGTGCTTTTGCGCTTCAGTTCCGTATTTCTCGATCAATTCTCCCGGGCCCAACGAATTCGGCACCATGACGATGGTGACGCCGTCGGGGCTGCGCGAGGAGATCTTGCCGAGGATGAGCGATTGCGCCTGGGCCAAGAAGCCCAAGCCCCCATGCTCCTTGGAGATAAGCATGCCGAGGAAGCCGTTGTCGCACACGAACCGCCAGATATCCTCGGGGATATCGTGCAGCTCGTGACGGATGCGCCAATCGTTCAGCCGCTTGCAAAGCTCGGTCGTCGGCCCATCGAGAAAGGCGCGCTCCTCGGCACTCAGAGTGATGGGACCGACGCGGCGAAGCCTCGACCAGTTGGGCTTGCCGCTGAACAGTTCGGCATCCCAACCGACGGTGCCTGCCTGCAGTGCCTCTCGCTCCGTCTCGGAGATGGTCGGCATCGCGCCTTTGAGCGCGCGATACGCGGGGAGCACGATGAACCTTCTGCGCTGCTCCTTGAAGGAGAGGTCGAGCAGTGCAAGCGCAGCCAGCCAGCCCAAAAGCGCCCACCAGGCGAACACCGGCCAATTCAGATGGCCGTGAAGGAGCCCCATCTGCGCACTCAAGGTGAGAAGGGCGATGCCGCTCGCCCACAGCCTGAGCGACGCCCGGTTCATGGCGAGGGCAAAAAGGACGAGCAGCGCAACGAATGCG
>DATAFR010000064.1:0-5613 GCA_036257375.1 Methyloceanibacter sp. | reverse complement strand
TGGTTCTATCAGTGCATCCAGTCCCGCTACGGCTTCAATCCGCATCACTTGCGGCTTGCCGACGCTTGCGAGTTCTTCATCGGCCAGGGCTGCAAGGTTGGGCTCGGCGGCCATTTGATGGGGCAGAAGGTGACCGACCAGGTGGCCGAGATGCGCTCGCTGCCTGCGGGCATCGATCAGCGTTCGCCGGCCCGCCATCCAGACTGGCTAGGCCCCGACGATCTTGCGCTCAAGATCGAGGAGGTGCGGGAGGCGACCAATTGGGAAATCCCGATCCAGCTCAAGCTTGGCGCCGCGCGCGTCTATGACGATGTGCGCATGGCGGTGAAATGCGGGCCTGACTCCATTTATATCGACGGCATGGAGGGCGGCACGGGCGCCGGTCCGCACATCGCGACCGAAGATACCGGCGTGCCCGGCATCGCAGCCATCCGCCAGGCCCGCCGCGCCATCGACGAGCTCGGCAAGCGCGGCGAGATCAGCCTCGTCTATGCCGGAGGCATCAGGAATGGCGGGGACGTTGCCAAGGCGCTTGCGCTCGGCGCCGACGCGGTGGCGATCGGCCACTCGGTGCTGATGGCGCTCAACTGCAACAAGGAGATCCCGGAGTCCGATTTCGAAAACGAAATCGGCGTGCGCGCCGGCTATTGCTATCACTGCCATACCGGGCGCTGCCCGGTCGGCGTCGCCACGCAAGACCCGGAATTGCGCAAGCGGCTCGATCCCGACGCGGCAGCTGAGCGCGTCTACAATTTCCTGCATACGCTCACGCTCGAAGCGCAGATGCTCGCGCGCGCCTGCGGCAAGACCAACGTGCACAGTCTCGAGCCTGAGGACCTTGCGGCGCTGACCATGGAGGCATCCGCCATGGCGCAGGTGCCGCTGGCCGGAACCGACTACACGGTCGGCGTCGAGAACTATCACAAGATCGGATGAGCGGAGTTCGCGCGATGACCGGCAAGAGCAGCAAGGACGGCAAGGGCGCCAAAAAGTCCAAGGCGAAGAACAACGTCGACAAATATCTGGAAGACCCGAGCGGACTCGACACCGCGCGCGAGAAGCAGATCGGCCAGCACATCGGCTATCGCTACGACGTCAATCTTCTGCCCGATTACGCCCGGCTCACGCCCTATCTGAAAGACTATATCGAGTTCATGGGCTGGGACGACCTTAACTGGCTCGAAGACGTGCATATGGGCTATGAGGCGGGTAAGCCCGCCATCTTCGACCGCAACATCAACGGTTGGGTGCGCATCCCGAAGGACATGAAGCTGCCCGACAACCAGCAAGACCGCGACATGCTGGCGCGCGAACTTGTGGTGCGCTTTCAAACGTCGCCCAACCATCCGCTCGTCCAGCTGAACAGGGCTTACCGCAAATTCTAGGCGGCGTTCGAACATTGCGAGCGGGAATTTTTCGAAGCAGAGAAACTGAAGAAGCAAAAGACTTTGGGTTTAGAGATTAGTCCGCCGGGTACGTCAGCGTGTCCCGGCGGACGTCCAATCGGGCCGAAATTGCACCACGGGCACGTTCTCGGACAGCGCCGGATTGAACTGCCTGTTATGCCAGATCGCGGCGTCGCGAGCGGCTTCGCCCGGCTCGAGTTCGAAGACCGTGCAGGGCAGGCGATAGGTCTGGTTGAACTGCGCGAAATCGAGGATGCAGCGCCCTTGCGCCGTGAGTTGCGCCGCGAGCGGCGAGCCTTCGGGCAATACGGCAACGAGCTTGTCGCTGAAATTCTCAGGCTGCTGGAAGTAGTCCGCCTGCAAGAAGCGCAAGGCACGCTCGTAGAGCTCTTGCGGATCGGGGAAACGGGCGGACTGGAACCGAAAGAAGGCGGTGCTCTCAGTCGGATCTTGCGGGATCAGCAGAACCGTCAAGGCTCGCGCGATTTCCCGGCCCTCGCGATCGAGCAAGCGCGGCCGCATACCGGGCGAGGGACGACCCCCGTCTTGGCGCATGGCGATCTGCCGCAAGCGGCATTGCCAGGCGACGAACTCGTGCTTGAGAGTCTTAGCGGCGGGCGTCACGGCGCATCGTCTCCACGGGCGGAAACGCTCTCACAATCGGAAATTGCCAGCCCCTCTATTAGGTTTGGGGAGGCCAGTTTCGCAGCTATTTAACTGTGGGAAATCGAATTTCATATCGATTGACGGCCCTAGGGCCACCGCCTAGCATCAGCTTCATAGGGGGGCGCCGCTGACGCTTTGAGGCATATCTCGCGCCGTCGACCGAGGGAAAGAGCGTAAAGCTGAATGGTCCGCTGGGGCCGCGCGATTGCGTCTTGGGCGATGCTTTCGACGGCATTGAGGCAAAGGGGGTATATCGGATGGAAGGCAATCTCAACGCACTAACGACAATCTTCACCGAATTCTACTACTGGGTGACGATCGTCATCATGTTTCTGATCCATGTCGGCTTCTGCACGTATGAAGTCAGCGTGTCCCGTCGCCGTAGCCATCTCAAAACGCTGATGAAGAATGCGATGGCGATCCCGCTCGTGACTGTCACCTTCTTCTTCTTTGGCTGGTGGATCTACTTCGCGTTTCCGAACGGACCCGGAATTACCGGCGGATTGATTCCGGCACCATACTCCGAGCCTTGGAATCCGCTGATGGCGCCCCATCTCTCGGGCGTCAACCCCAATGAGGCCGGCTCCGTTACGCCCGCCGAAGCGCTCCTTTGGCACCGCCTCAATGGCGTGTTCTGGGGCGCCTTCCTCCTGTTCTCGATCACGACCGCCTCGATCATCTCGGGCTCGATCATCGAACGCGTCCGCTCGGGCGCATTCTGGATCATCGCCGTGCTGATCGGCTCGGTTATGTGGATCCTCGATGCGGCGTGGGGCTGGCATCCGCTCGGTTGGATGGTAAAGCTTTGGGGCTATCATGACGCCTATGCTTCGGGAGTCGTTCATGCCATCGCAGGCGGCGCGGCCCTTGCTTTCTTGATTGTTCTCGGTCCCCGCATCGGCAAGTTCCGGCCCGACGGGACGCCGCGCGATATACCGCCCCACAATACCTGGCTAGCAGTGATCGGCCTGTTCCTGATCTACACGGGCTTCTGGGGCTTTTATGCCGCGTGCAACATTCCGATCATCTCGCCCGCGACTATCGCCGGTCAGATCACCGGAGACACGTGGACGGCGACGAACATCTATCTCGCGCCGACCACGCTTTCGGCGATCACGTTTAACTTCCTGATGTCGCTGTCGGGCGGCATGATGGGTGGGTATCTCATCTCCAGGGGCGATCCCTTCTGGACGTTCTCATGCGGGCTGTGCGGCATCATTGCCGCATCGGCCGGCAACGATCTCTATCATCCAATCCAGGCCATGTTGATCGGCGCCATCGTACCAATGATCTGCTACAAGCTGCACTATTTTGTCGAACGCCGGTTCAAGATCGACGATGCTGTGGGCGCTGTCGCCGTGCACGGCTATGGCGGATTCCTCGGCGTGGTCGTTGCGGGTTTCATGCTGTGGGGACAGCCGTCCTCTCCGTATGAAGGCTACACGCATATCAATCCGCTCGGCAATTTCGCCGGTGCCGTCTTGATGTTCATGCTCGGCTTCATCCCGACCTTCATCGCCTGCACGATCATGAATTCCATGGGCCTGTTACGCGTGCCGGCGAAGGTCGAGCTCGAGGGCGTCGACTTTGCGCTCTACCACGACTTCATTGGCTCCGTCCGCGAAGTGGGCAGCGCCGAAAAGGCGTTGATCAAATAGAGATCCGAGAGGAGAGGGAAAATGTCGACCAATGGAATGACAAGCTGGGCCGTCGACCTCAAGGACGTCGGCGCAATCTATCCTTTCCAGGGGACGGAGGCGCTCCTGGTTATCCTCGGACTTGCCTTCTGGATCGGCTGGCACATTATCCAGACGCGCCAGGAGAATTCGGAAATTGCCTCCGACATGGCGGCCGATCGCAGCGGCGATGAAACCAGGGCGGCGATCGACCGCTATTACTAGAGCGAGCAAATCTTCGTTTCGGTCGAGGCGCCGGCATTCGTGTCGGCGCCTCTTTCTTGACGTTCTTGACGTGGCGGCGCAGGCGCCTCTCATTTGCAGAAAATCCGGTAGCGGACGAAATCGTCGGCCTTGGCAAAGCGATCGTACAGAAGCCGCGCCGTCGCATTCCCTTCGCGCGTGTGCCAATAGATCTGCGACCAGCCGCGCTCGCGGGCAAGTGCGATCAGGTCCTCGATCAGCGCGCGGCCAAGACCGCGGCCCCTCATGTTTGGATCGACAAACAAATCCTCGAGATAGCAGCGCGGCGCGAGCCCCCAGGTGCCTGTATGCACGACCGAGATGGTGAAGCCGGCAACCGCACTGTCGCATTCGGCGATGCGCCCGAACAGACCCGAACCCGGCATGAACAGCCGCCGCCACGTTGCCGCCGTCACCGCCTCGCTGACCTCGGTCTCATAGAAGGCGACGTAGCCCGACCAAAGACGCCGCCAAGCGGCTTCATCGTTCGGACTCGGGTCGCGAATAATGAGGGACGGAACGGGCATCCCGCGCGCTAGCAGTCAAGCGTGGCGGCGCGCTCCCACGCCGAGAGGTGCCCGGCATAGTCGTTCCACTCGCGCATCTTGAGCTTGACGTAGGAATCGACGAATTCGTCGCCGAGCTCGCGACGCAACAGCTCCGATTTCTCCGTCACGCGCAGGGCATCGAGCAGATTAAGGGGAAGCTTCTTGGTGCCGGGCGGGGCCTTGTGCCCTTCGGCGTACATATCGATGTCGAGCGGCTTGCCCGGATCGATGCTCCGCGCGATCCCGTCAAGGCCCGCGGCAAGAATTGTGGCCGGCAGCAGATAGGGATTGGCCGCGCCGTCGGCGAGCCTGAACTCGAAGCGCCCGCCGCCCGGCACCCTGATCATATGCGTGCGGTTGTTGCCGGCATAGGTCACGGTGTTGGGCGACCAGGTGGCACCCGACAACGTCACCGGCGCGTTGATGCGCTTATACGAATTGACGGTGGGGTTGGTGATCGCGCAGATGTCGCCGGCGGCATTCATCAACCCGCCGATGAAATGGTAGGCGGTGCGCGACAGGCCAAGCGCGTCCTTGTCGTCGTCGAAGACGTTCTTGTTTCCCTGCCACAGCGATGCATGCACGTGGCAGCCGCTTCCGGTGAGGTTGGCGAACGGCTTCGGCATAAAGGTGGCGCGCAAGCCGTGCTTCTCGGCGATGGCCTTGACCATATATTTGAAGAAGGCCATGCGGTCGGCGGTGACGAGCGCGTCGTCGAACGCCCAGTTCATCTCGAACTGGCCATTGGCGTCTTCATGGTCGTTCTGGTAGGCCCCCCAGCCGAGTTCGAGCATGGAATCGCAAATCTCGCTGATCACGTCGTAGCGGCGCATCAGCGCGGACTGGTCGTAGCAGGGCTTCACTTGCGTGTCGGAGGCGTCGCTGATCGTCGACCCGTCGGGGCTCAAGAGGAAGAACTCGCATTCCACCCCGGTCTTGAGTTGGAAGCCGGCCTTGGCCGCCTTGGCGATCATCTTCTTGAGGATGTTGCGCGGGGCCTGCTCGACCAGCTTGCCGTCCATGTAGGGATCGGCCGCAAGCCAGCCGACCTCGGGTTTCCACGGGATTTGAATG
>DATAFR010000063.1:0-152218 GCA_036257375.1 Methyloceanibacter sp. | reverse complement strand
GCCTCTCCCGAAGATCTAATAGTAATAGCCGCGCTTCTTGTAGCAGTTCTTCTTGATGTCGCCGCAATATTTGACGCCATACTGGTACCAGCACCACTTGCAGTATTTGCAGCCGTATTTCCACCAGCAATTCCACCAGCCCACCTTTTGGACGAGCGAAGAATCGCCGGCTGCCTGCGGCAAACCACCGAGAGATTCCAAAGGCGCCGCCCAGGCGGCAAGTCCGCCCAGCGTGGCCCCCGCCACAACCGTTACAACTGCCAAGAAACGTCGAGTCTTGAGCATGCTGTCCTCCATTCGCGTAACGGCATCACCGCCTCGGCGCCCGGCGTGCTTGCGTCACAACATCGCGACTCTCGCCAGGACACAAACAAGCGAACGCCCCGAAAAACAGTGCAGAACACGAAAACGTGATCGCCGAGATGACGGTCCGTGTGTTGCAGGGAAGCGCTAGGCACTGGAACGCAAAGGTAGCATAGTCCGGCCCCGCGGAGAATTCCGCCGACAGTGTCATCTAAAAATGGGGAGCACTATGCTGCGTAACTTCCTGGTCGCCGGTGCGGCCATTGCCGTTGTTTGGAGTTTCACCTTCATCTCGCAGCCAGTCGCGGCGGGGAGCTGCACGATCCTCGGCGAAAAGGCGATCGGATTGAAGCAATCCGAGACCTCCGCCCGCGCGCTCAAGCAACTGAATCGGAAAGCGAATCATTGGGCAAATAAGAGCGGCTATAAGACAGTGTGGTTGAGCAAGGTGGCGACCATCTGCACCAAGAAAGGTGCGCTTTACTCATGCACCGTCGGGGCGAAAGCCTGCGGCGGCTAGTCATCCCATCCAATCGAGGCTTGCGAAGGCCGGTGACAGGATCGTAACCTGGACCTGAGCAAACTTAACGGGCGATTCGAACTTCTCTGCCTCCAAAACGTTAGCAGGTCACATGTCCGGGTTTTCCGCCCTTCGCAAGTTTCTTTTCCTTGCAACTCTCGCGGGTGCTCTCTTCTTTCTTTCCTCAATGAACGTTGCCGAAGCACAGCAACCGCCGAAGCAAAACGACTCGGGCCAAGGTCCTTATTACGTGCAGCAAGGTCCGCGCGGCGTCGGCGGCTTTTCCGCGCTGCGGCTCAGCGACATTTGGGGTCCGGCCAAAATGCCCCCTCCGCCGAAGGACTTCGGCCCGCATTTTGATTTTCCGCCGGAGCCGCTGAACGGCGCACCGTTGCACGATCCCTATCCCAATTAAGTATTCGCATCCGGGATCTTACGACCTCCGCCAAAGCCCAGATGGGTCTTGCGCTTAGGAGGCTAGCGCTCATAAAGTGAGACGTTTTGCGGGCAGATTGCGAACCCGGGTGGAGATTTTCCGCATACGCTCCATGGGAAGCGACGCGGTTTCTTATCCCGCTTTCTAGACTTGCCTGAAATGCCGCCAGCTTCTGCCGGCGGGTCATTTGGAAGGGGAAAAGGAGCTTCCCATGCGTCAGACGGGTACGGTCAAGTTCTTCAATCATTCACGAGGGTTCGGCTTCATTACGCCGGACGATGGCGGCAAGGATGTGTTTCTGCATATCTCAGCGTTACAGCGCTCGGGCCTTCCGGCGCTCGACGAGGGTGCACGCGTATCCTTCGAGACTGAACCAGACCGCCGCGGCAAGGGTCCACAAGCCGTCAACGTGCAGATGGGCGAATAGCTCTCCCCTACATACTGATAGGCATCGGCTGCGGTGACGGCGTCTTGCGCGTCGCTCCTCGCGGCATGATGGCGTGCGCCTCCGGCACGGCATGGCGATGAACGAGCCGCAAATCGCGGGCGGCGCGCTGCAACGCGTGCTTGACCGGCTCGAACGCGAACAGCCCCAAGCGCTCGAGCGGCTGTTCAGGTTGCTCGCAATACCGAGCGTGTCGACCGACCCCGCTTTTCATCATGCATGTGTCGAGGCTGCGGAGTATTGCGCCGGGGCGATGCGCGAGATCGGGTTCGATGCGCGTGTTGAGCCCACTTTGGGCAAGCCGATGGTGGTTGGCCATTGGCGCGCGGCAAAGGCGCGGCGCCCTCGCCCGCATGTCTTGTTCTACGGCCATTACGACGTGCAGCCGCCCGACCCACTGGAAGAATGGGATGCGCCACCTTTCGATCCTCGCCTCCTCGACGATCCACGCCATGGCAAGGTGATCGTCGCGCGCGGCGCATCCGACGACAAAGGCCAGCTGATGACCCTTATCGAGGCGGCACGCGGCTTTCTCGAAGTGCATGGCGAGCTTCCCGTCGATGTAAGCGTGCTGATCGAGGGCGAGGAGGAATCAGGAAGCCCGAGCCTCGCCCCTTTCCTTGCTGCGCATGGCGATGAGCTTCGTGCCGATATCGCTCTCGTCTGCGATACTGGGCAGTGGAATGCGGTCACTCCCGCCATCACCGCCTTCCTGCGCGGACTTGCCTTCTCCGAGATCACCGTCAGAGGCCCGTCGCGGGATCTGCACTCGGGGCTTTACGGCGGGCCTGCGCTCAATCCCTTGCGCGTATTGTCCGAGCTTCTCGCGGCCATGCATGATGAAGCCGGGCGTGTCACCATTGCCGGCTTCTACGATGACGTCCGTGCTCCCTCGCCCGCTCAGCTTGCGTCCTGGCGCGCGCTCGGTTTCGATGCGGGCGGCTTTCTTGGCGCTGTGGGCTTGAGCGAAGCTGCGGGCGAAACCGGCTTTGGCATTCTCGAGCAGCTCTGGTCGCGGCCGACCGCCGAGATCAATGGCATCGTCGGCGGTTATGGCGGACCCGGAACGAAAACCGTGATTCCGTCGCAGGCGACGGCGAAGTTGTCGTTCCGTCTCGTGCCCGGCCAGGAGCCTGCCAAGGTCATCGCCGCGCTGCACCGCTTCGTGGAAGATCGTCTACCGGCCGACGCGAGCGTCACCTATGCACATGAGGGCGGCTCTCCGGCGGTCGGCTTCGATACCAGCGCGGCGCATTTCCAAGCCGCTACCCACGCGCTTCAGGCCGAATGGGGCAAGCCGCCTGTGTTCATGGGTTGCGGCGCCTCGATTCCGATTGTCGAATCGTTCCGCTCTCGACTTGGGATGGATTCGCTTCTCATCGGTTTCGCGCTCGATGACGACCGCATTCATTCGCCCAACGAGAAATACAATCTGAGCAGCTTCACCAAAGGCGCGCGCAGCTGGGCACGCATTCTGGCGGCGCTTGGCGCGATTGACGGCGATGCCGAGACTTAGGCATGTTCTGCCGATCCTTGCTGGCGTCGGTTTCCTGTTTGCGGGAAGCGCGCCGGGCGTGGCGGAACGCAACAGGCCCGGCGTGTTCGACTATTACGCGCTCGTGCTGAGCTGGATGCCGTCCTATTGCCGGGAAGAAGGCAAAGCGCGCAAGGACGGACAGTGCGATCCGACGAGACCACGCGCCTTTCTGTTGCATGGGCTTTGGCCGCAATATGAGGAAGGCTGGCCCGAGGACTGCCCGATCGGTAAACGGCCCTGGGTGCCAGGGCATGTGATCGACGAGATTCGCGACATCATGCCGAGCAAGAAGCTCGTCATTCACGAGTACCGTACACACGGCACCTGCTCCGGGCTCGAGCCCGCGCAATATTTCGCCGTGGCGC
The DNA here is from genome assembly GCA_036257375.1 of Methyloceanibacter sp. GTDB lineage: Bacteria > Pseudomonadota > Alphaproteobacteria > Rhizobiales > Methyloligellaceae > Methyloceanibacter. The sequence continues at coordinate 148,612 of DATAFR010000063.1, read as the reverse complement.
GCGAGCTCTTCGAGCGGGTGGACGTGCCGGAGCAATTCCTCATGCCCGGTGCCGATCGCCACCTTTCGCCCGATGATATCGAGCGCGAGTTCCTCGCCGCCAATTCCTGGCTCAAGCCGGAGATGATCTCGATAACCTGCCGTAAGCAGAACCTTATCGACATTAGGGTGTGCTTCGGCCGCGATCTATTCCCGCGGGCATGCGGCACCAATGAGGATCCAAAGCGGCTTTGCCCCGTGCCGAGCATCGCCATCCCACCTGTAAAACCCTAAGCCGCAGCCGCGACGTCACCCTTGAGAGCGGCGTCGAACAGTTTCTTTGCCGCCTCCTTGGTCACAGGGATCGGATTGCCGCCAGCGGTCGGATCGACCACGGCCATCTCGGCGATGGTCTCCCGCTTGGTGGCATCGACCTTGAGCCCGCTCAGATCGTTCGGCACCCCGGTCTGCTTGCGCAGCTTCAGCACGGCTTGCAAGAACCCGTCGAAGCCGCCGTCGATGCCGAGGAACCCTGCGAGGCGTTTGATCTTCGGCTCGATTGCCGAGCGATTGAAGACCAACACGTAAGGCATGAACACGCCGTTGGTCATCCCGTGATGCGTATGATAGAGCGCGCCGACCGGGTGCGACAGCGCGTGAATGGCGCCGAGCCCCTTCTGGAAGGCGGCTGCGCCCATCGCCGCGGCGCTCATCATGTGCGCGCGCGCCTCTAGGTCGTTGCCGTTGGCGACGGCCTTCGGCAGATTCTCGAAGACGAGGCGCATGCCCTCGACCGCGATGCCCTCGGCCATGGGATGATAGCTCGGCGCGCAATAAGCCTCGAGGCAGTGGGCGAGAGCGTCCATGCCGGTGCCGGTGGTGATGAACGGCGGCATGCCAACGGTGAGCTCAGGATCGCAAATCACCACGCGCGGCATCATCTTGGGATGGAAGATGACCTTCTTGGTCTGCGTCGCCTCCTGGGTGATGACGCCGGCGCGGCCGACTTCGGAACCGGTTCCCGCCGTGGTCGGCACGGCAATGACGGGCGCAATGCCGTCCGGATCGGCGCGCGTCCACCAATCGCCGATATCCTCGAAGTCCCAGAGCGGCCGGGTCTGCCCAGCCATGAAGGCGATGACCTTGCCGGTATCGAGGCCAGAGCCGCCGCCAAAGGCGACGATCCCGTCATGGCCGTCCTCGCGGAAGGCGGCAATGCCTGCTTCCACATTGGCCTCGACCGGGTTCGGCTGCACGTCGGCGAACATGGCAACGGGAAGCCCTGCGTCCCGCAACAAGCCCATGGCGCGCTCGGTGATGGGGAATTTGGCGAGGCCTGCGTCGGTGACGAGAAGCGGACGGTTGATCTCGGCGCTCCGGCAAGCTTCGGCGAGCTCCTTGATGCGGCCGGCGCCAAATTTAACGGCAGTCGGATAGCTCCAATTGGCAGTCGGGGTGCTCATGGCCTTGTTTCGAAAAACGCCGGTCAGACTTCGCGGAGGTGGAAGCTTTTCGGCTGGGTCAGAGCGTCGAAGCCATATTTCGACAATGCGGCGCCGCGGCCGGTCTCCTTGACGCCGGTCCATGTGAGATAGGGATCGAGATAGTCGCAGCGGTTCATGTACACCGTGCCCGTCTCGATCCTCGCGCCAATCTCGGCGGCGCGGCCCGTGTCGCGCGTCCAGATCGAGGCGGTCAACCCGTAGGGGCTGTCGTTCATCAGGGTAATCGCCTCCTCGTCGTCGCGCACCTTCATGATCCCGACCACCGGCCCGAAGCTCTCCTCGCGCATCACCTCCATCTGGTGATTGACGTTGGTCAGCACCTCAGGCGCGAGATATGGCGAACCAGGCTTATCGCCCTCGACCTTCATATTGATGAGCGCGGTGGCGCCTTTGCGCAAAGCCTCTGCGGTCTGGCTCCGCACCGTGTCGGCGAACGAGGCGCGCGCCATGGGCCCTAGCGTGGTTGCTTGATCGAGAGGATTGCCGACCACGTATTTGCGGGTGAGGTCGGCGAAGCCCTCGACAAAATCGTCATACACAGCGGCGTCGACATAGATGCGCTCGATCCCGCAGCAGCACTGGCCGGAATTGTAAAAGGTGCCGTCGACCAGATTCTCGATGGCATGATCGAGCTTGGCGTCGGCGCGCACATAGGCGGGGTCCTTGCCACCGAGCTCAAGCCCGATCGAGGCGAAGGTGCCGGCCGTGGCGCGCTCGATGGCGCGGCCACCGGCAACGGAGCCGGTGAAGTTGACATGGTCGATCTTGCCTGAGCCAAGCAGCTTCTCGGTTTGCTCATGCGACATCACGAGATTGTGGAACAAGCCCTTGGGCAAGCCCGCGCGCTTGAAAGCCTCGGCAATGCGCTCCCCGACCAGCAGTGTTTGCGCGGCATGCTTCAGGATGATGGCGTTGCCGGCGAGAAGGCCGGGAATGATGGTGTTGAGCGCGGTGAGGTAGGGATAGTTCCACGGCGCGATGACCATGACCACGCCGAGTGGCTCGCGCGCGATATAGCGGCGGAAGCCGTCCTTGGCCGGCGGGTAGTAGGGGGCAAGCGCTTCTTCGGCGAGCGCGACCATGGCGCGAACTCGCTCCTCGGCGGCGCCCTTCTCGCCGCCATACTGGACCGGCCTGCCCATCTGCCAGGCGAGTTCCTTGGTGATGTCGTCATTCATGGCGAGCAGCGCATTGAGGAAAGCGAGCATGTAGCGCCCGCGCTCGGCCACCGAGACTTTCCGCCACTCAGGCAACGCCGCGCGCGCCGAGGAGATCGCGGAAGCGATTTCGGCGTCGCTGGCAATCGGCCGCTCGGCATAGACAGAGCCGTCAACTGGGGAGATGATCTTTACAACTTCTGACATAGGGTCCTTCCCGGCGCTTACGAGCGCTCGAAACCGCGCTTCAATTCCCAATCGGTGATGCGGCGGTCATATTCGAACTGTTCCCATTCGGCATTATGCACATAGTGGTCGATCACATCGTCGCCGAAGGCAGCCCGCAGCATTTTGGATGACTTCATCAACTCCGTGGCCTCGCGGAGCGTCTTCGGCACCTCGCGCAGAGTCTTGTCTTGGTAAGCATCGCCGACGTAGGCGCGCTCAAGCTCAAGATTTTGCTCTACGCCGGCGAGCCCTGCGGCAATCAGCGCGGCAAAGGCAAGATAGGGATTGAGATCGGCACCGCCAATGCGGCACTCGATTCGGATGGCCTTGGTGTCGGCGCCACAGAGCCGGAAGCCGGCAGTGCGGTTGTCGAGCGACCAGATCGCCCGGGTCGGGGCGAAGGTACCGACCTGGAAGCGCTTATAGGAATTGATATAGGGCGCGAGGAACCAGGTGATCTCGCGGGCATAGGCGAGTTGCCCGGCCACGAAGCGGCGCATCAGGTCCGACATGCCGTGTTCCGCTTTCGCATCCAGAAAGAGCGGCTTTTTGCCGGCGGCATCCCAGAGCGACACGTGGATATGGCTCGATGAGCCGGCGAGATCGTAACGCCACTTGGCCATGAAGGTGATCGCCTTGCCGAGTCCGTAGGCGATCTCCTTGCAGCCGTTTTTCAGGATTACGTGCCAATCCGCCATGGTCAGAGGATCGGCGTAGCGGACGTTGATCTCTTCTTGGCCCGGCCCCCATTCGCCCTTGGAGTTCTCGACGGGGATGCCGGCTGCTTGCAGGCCGTTGCGCATCGCCCGCAGCACGCCTTCCTCCTTGGTGGTCTGAAAGATGTGATAGTCCTGGATGTAGGTGCCGGCAGTCTTGAGGCCGCTCCAGGCTTTCGCCTCGGCCGAGTCGTAAGTCTCATCGAACAGATAGAATTCGAGCTCGGAGGCGAAATATGACGACATGTCCATCGCCTTCAGCCGCTCGATCTGGCGGCGCAGCATGGTGCGCGGCGCATGCGCCAGCGGCTCATGATGGTGATGGTCGAGGATATCGCAGAGAACGAGTGCGGTGGCCGGCAGCCACGGGATGCGCCGCAGTGTCGACAGGTCCGGCCTCATGATGAAGTCGCCGTAGCCCTTCTCCCAGTTGGCGACCGCGTAGCCGGGCACCGGCTCCATGTCGATGTCGTTGGCGAGCAGATAGTCGCAGCCGTGGGTTTCCTCGTAGGCGCCACCGAGGAAATATTCGGCCTGGAAGCGCTTACCGACCAGCCGCCCCTGCATGTCGGGAAAGCAGGCGATCACGGTGTCGATCTCGCCGGCGCCCACGGCCGCCTGCAACTGATCGAAGCTGAGATTTCCGGCCATACGCTCTACTCCACTTGGCGATAACGAGGCCCGCGCGTACCGGCGCGCGGGCCTCTTTTCCTCATACCTCTCGGCAGGATGCTGCCTATCAGCCTTTCTTCTGATGCTCCATCGCAAACTCCTCTTCCGGCGAGAGAATCATGCGGTGCCGGGCAAAGAGCGCGAAATAGACGATGCCGATCACGAACCAGATCGCGACCGCGATCACGCCGTTGCGATAGACCGGATCTGAGAGCTGGTAGTAGACGGTCACCAAGCCGATGATGATCGTCATGACGGCGCCGGGAATGCCGAGCGGACTACGATAAGGCCGCTCGATATTCGGCAGGTTGCGCCGAAGCATGATGAACGACACCGCTTGGAGAATGTAGGAGAACATCGCTCCAAATACCGCCATGTTGAGCAGCGTGCCGCCGATGATGGCAGCGCCCTTCTCGGAGCCGACGCCAAACCAGACCGCGAACATCACCGCCAAGGCGACCAGCGCTCCGACGATCATGGCGACATGCGGCGTCTTGTAACCGCCGTGGGTCACCGACAAGGTCGTCGGGAAGTAGCCCGCGCGCGACAGAGAGTAGATCTGCCGCCCCTTGGCATAGATGATCGTATGGAAGCTCGCGATCAGTCCGATCACCGCCACGAAGGCGAGTATCTTCGCGGCGCTCGCTCCATAGATGGCGCGGAAGCCATCGAGCAACGGCTCGCCCGACTTGCCGAGCTCAAACGAACCGACGCCGATCACCGACGGATTGAGCCAAACGATCATCCCGGCTGAAATGATCAGCGTGAGCATGCCGAGCAGGATACCCGGCGGCATGTCACGCTTGGGATCGATCGACTCTTCCGCGGCGAGCGGCAATTGCTCGATTGCCAGGAACAGCCAAACGGCAAAGGGCAGCGTGGCGAGGATGCCGTGAATGCCGAATGGGAAAAGCGGGCCATTTCCTTCCGGCAGTTCCGACCCGTCCGGTGCGATATTCAGCGCCCAGCGGCTGAAATCGAGATGCGGAAGGGCACTGACCCAGAAGATGACCAGCACGGCGAGCGCCGCGAGCGTCACCACCAGAGTGACTTTGAACGAGAGCTCCACACCCACGATGTTGAGGGCGAGGAACACGGCGTACATCAACACCCACCAGACGGGCTGAAATTCCGGCGGCGTTTCGAAGATAGCCCCTAAGTAAGAACCGATGAAGAAGACGATCACCGCAGGTGTCAGAACGTATTCCACGTTCTCGCACAAACCTGTGATGAACCCGCCCCAAGGCCCCATCGCCGAACGGGCGAAGGAATAGGCCGCTCCCGTATGCGGGAGTGCGGGAGCCATCTCGGCGATGCAAAACACAAGGCCGAGATACATGATCATGATCAGAATTCCGGCGACCAGCATGCCGCCCCAACCACCCGTGGCAAGCCCTAGGTTCCAGCCGGAATAATGTCCGGAGATGACCGCGCCGACGCCAAGCGCCCAAAGCGACCATACGCCGGCATAGCGCCGGAAACCCCGTTTCTCGAAATAGTCTGCCTCTGCCTTCCGGTAGACGATGCCACCGGCACCTTTCTTCTCTGCCATTGCCCCTCTCCTTCTGTGTCACTAACCCCCGTCGTTCATACGCAAGATTCGCACCAGGACTTGCTGTCGAGCAAGTTTGGTTTTCCCGCCAAAAGAATATAGGCCAGCCGGTCGGCCCAGCGTCGCTGGCTGCCCTTGTCGGCGATCTCGTTGTTGCGGATTTCAATCATGACCGCGGGCAGACCATGCGGGCCCGCGTGGCGTTCCACGGTGTAATAGACCAGGTCCGCCGGCGAATACGGCTCGTTGACGCCGACGGTGAGCGCAGGGTCGGCTTCGAGTTTGCCGATCAGGAGATCGGCAAGGCGGCGGTCGTCGCCGAATACAATGCCAATTTGCCAAGGCCGGGCCTTGCCGAAATAGACCGGCGTGAAGGAATGAATCGCGACGAGCACTGTGGGCAAGCGCGCGAACTCGCGCCGCGCGAGGCAGGCGTCGATCGCGTCGTGGTAAGGCGCATGGATGTCGGCGAGACGGCGCGATCGCTCGGCCGCGCTCAGAGCCCGATTGGCAGGCACCGGCCTGCCCTCGCTTTCCACGACGATGAGACTCGCGGCATCGGGCGGCCGATTGCAATCGATGACAAGACGCGAGACATCTGGCCAAATCAGCGGCGCATCGAGCCGCGCCGACAACCGGCGCGATACGGCCAGCGCGCCTGGATCCCAAGCAATATGCGTGGCGAGCGCATCCTCGGCAAAGCCGAACGATTCGTATTCGTCAGGAATGCGATTTGACGCGTGATCGCAGACGACCACGAAGGGCCCCGTCCCTTCCGGATTCTCCACGACGACCGGGCTGCGAACTTCGACGCTCATCCCGCCCCCGCTCCATCCGCGGGCCCCGAATCGGAAGCGTTGTCGCAAGATGGCTTGGCAACGGGATAGTATCCCTTCGGCAAAGAAGGTCAAAGAAGGTCTAGAGCGACCTGGAGATAACTCGGGGGTCCGCGAAGGCGTTCTGGGCCCAGATTGGTACCTGGAACCCGCCGATCTAGCTCAGAATCGGTAGATCAGCGAACCGCGATAAGTATTGGCGTCGGGGTCGTAGTCGATCTGGCTCCCGGGATAGTTCACGGTCTCGGAATCGAAGTCTGTGAACTGGTAATCGAAGCGGGCCGCCCAATTCGGGGTGAAGGCGATTTCGGCCCCGCCGCCCACGCTCCAGCCAAAGAAGTCGGCGCTTCCCGACCCTCCTCCGGGACCGATGACGGGCAGATCGGCATTGGCCCAAGCGCCGCCGAACGTGGCGAAAAGCAGCACTTGTGGCCTGACGGCAACGCCTGCGCGCAAGCGCAGATCGGCCATTGTGTCGATCGAAGGATTGACCGCGTTCAAGCCCGAATTGAAGCTCTGGCTGCCGCCGATATCGGCCGCCAACAAGTCCCCTTCGACGCCGATCACGAAGGGACCGCTCTGCCAGCTATAGCCGCCGACCACCCCGCCAAGCACGCCGCTGGTATCCGCGGTGCCGGCGGCGGGCGCGAAATCATAACTTACGGTTGCACCGCCTATCGTGCCGCCGAGATACCATCCTTCGAAGACGTCCTGCGGCGGCAACGGCGGCTCGCCATAGGCCGGCGGTAGAGCCGGAGGCGGCAGATCGGCACTCAAAACGGGGCTTGAGGCGGTGGCCATAAGCACGACAACGACGCCCAAGGCCTGGTGCAATCGCGTACACATATAAACAGAGACCCTCACGATTGGAGGCTCGGTCCGTCCGCCGCGCCAGCGCGACTCGCGCTGGACCAAGCGCTCACAGCCCCAGGGTAGGTGCCCTACCCTTCCTGCGGGTTAACAATGAACGAGGGCAAAACTGCGCAGGGCAAGCGGCGGGGTGATGACCATCCCGAGGCAGGGGCCGCCCAAAGGCTCTAAAAACTTAGGCGTCACTAGCTCGGTTCGCGGCGGCGAAGACATCACCGAGTCCGGTTGTTGGCGGGCCTAGCTCGCCACCCAACAACCAGATTAAGGGGTATAGGAGACCCAGACGTTGGGCTCTTCATAGATGCCTGTCTGGCGGTCGAGATCGATCTTCACGGGTGCGAGCGCGCCCTCCAGCTCAAAATCGCCCGACGTTTCGAAACGCTGCGTCGACCAATTCTCCCAAAATGCGATCGGCTCATTCACGACCATCGAACGCTCGCAAGGACCGACCAGCTTGCCGCCGACTGAGAGATGGCTACGCAGCCAAGGATCGTAGGGGCGGCCTCTGTCGTCGGTCCAAGCCACGTAGTCCGTGATCGGCACCCATGGATGCCGCGCTTTTCGCGTGGGGCGTACAGGCGCCACAAGGCCGCGCAGCCCCTTGGCCTTGGCAAGGTCGACGAGAGCGCGGATCATGAGTCGTGCGTAGCCTTTGAAGCGATGTACCCCCGGTACAGAGATCGCCAAAGCGCCAAGCATGTTAATTCCTGTGCCCTTGGTGAGGGCGGCGGTCTCCACTATCCAGTCCCATCCCTCCGGCGGCAGGTCGTCGGCGCTGGAACAATCGAATGGGACGCTATTTGCGACAGCAACCGGATAGCCCGTGTCCTCATCGACGAGGCACAGCTGATACTCGGGATAAGCATCGAGAAGCTCGGAATAGTACTCGTAATGGGCGCGGGTGTAGTTGAGATAGCCGAGATTGCTCCAAGCGGCCTGCTCGATCGCGCTTTCCGCCTTCTTCAAGTGAGGCGCGTCCGCGAGAGAGCGTATGGCCAAGCTGGCCGACATGTCGGGGGTTCGAAGCACTGAAGACTGCAAGGGGGCTACCGCATCGTCGGCAGGTTTTTAGCACCCTGCCTATTGCTTAACCTTAATAAAAGGCGAATCGCGGTTCTGCAACGATCCCCCTGCATTAAGGTTAATGCTGATTGCTGCGCCGAGTTCCGCCCCGCACCAGGGTGGCAAACCATGCCTAACGATAAAATTTTAGTGGAAGTCACAAGGTCAACTTAAGTCGATCTAGTGCAAGGATTTCCCCGCGCGGCGACGAGGCCGTAGCATGCAAACAAGATGGCTCTCAAGTGTCGGGGAACCCGTTGTCTGCTCTCGATCTCACCAAGCACTTCAGCGGAGACCTTCGTCGCCTCACGCGCACCATCGGTATTGCGATCATTTTCTTCGGCCTTGCGCTGCTTGCCATCATTGCCTATGCCGGATGGTCGGCCAATCAGACCGCGACCGAGATTGAACGAGCCCTCGTCGACAATGCTCTTGACCAGCGCATTGGGCGGTTCCTGAGCGAACAAAAGTCGGTCGCCTGGTGGGACGATGCCGTCACCAAGATAGCGGACCATGATGCGGAGTTCATGGATGTTGAGTTCGGCTTGTATCTGTCCGAAACTTATGGCCATCACGAAGTCTACATCCTGGATGGCGAGGGACGGCCGTTTTACGCACGGATAAATTCTCAAAGCGTGGATCCAAGCGTTTTCGAGCGCCGTCGGCAGGAGGTTCAGCCGGTTGTTGGTGAGGCACAAAGCGGCAAGTCCAGCCTGAGGGCCCGGCCCGATTTGTTGAGCGAGTACCAGGCCAACTATCAGATACTTGCCGGCGTCTTGAACGTTGCCCGCTGGGCGGGACATATCGTTTCAGTAGACGGTCGTCCAGCGCTGGTCGCCGCAATGACCATCGTGCCCAATGTTGATATGAGCCTCCTCAAGGGAACCCCTAACCTTCTTGTCAGTGTAAAGTATATCGACAATGACTTCATCTCCGAGATTGGCCGCTCGCTGCTCTTGGGCGATTTCACGCTGCTCCCTGAGCCCGCGCTTCGGGACGCTAGCGTGTCCCAATCCTTTGTCGGCGACGACGGCATCCCGATTGGATATCTGACCTGGACTACGCGGCGCCCGGGGCAGGTTCTACTCACGATCATTTTGCCGCTGGTGGCTTTTGGCGTTCTCGCTGCGGGCATGTTGTCGAATGCGATGTTCCGGCGTCTTCGCCACGCCTCGGGAAAATTGGCCGAGCGGGAAGCGCAAGCCCGCCATGAGGCCAAGCACGATGCGCTTTCCGGACTGCCAAACCGCGTGCACATGGTCGAAAGGATCGATGGCTTCCTGAAGGGTCGTATGCTGGCGACCCACGACAATCGTGCAGTTGCCGCTTATCTCGACATCGACCGCTTCAAGGACATCAACGACACGCTCGGCCATCATGCCGGCGATCAGTTGATCAAGCTGGTGGCGGAGCGCTTGAAGAACTGTTTGCGGCAGAACGACTTTCTCGCGCGCTTCGGTGGAGACGAGTTTGTAATTCTCTGCTCGCCGGCTGGACCCGACGCGAGTTCAGCTTTGGCAGAGCGCGTTGCCGAGGCCTTTGCGGCGCCATTCCCGGTTAACGGTCAGAATATTCGTGTGACCGCGTCTGTAGGCATTGCGCTCGCGCCGGACAATGGCCTGACCGCAGATGACTTGATGCGTCACGCCGATATCGCCCTCTATGAGGCAAAGGACCGAGGCCGGGATCGCGCGGTGCTCTTCTCGGACGAAATGGCGCGACAAGTCGAACGCCGCCGCGCCATCGAATTGGATCTCCGCACCGCGATTGAGAGCGACATGCTGTGCCTGCATTATCAACCGATCATCTCCTCCCACTCAAGCGAGATTGTCGGCTTGGAGGCATTGCTGCGCTGGCGCCATCCAATTCACGGGGAGATGTCCCCTGCCGATTTCATTCCGATCGCGGAGAACGCGGGCCTCCTCCCCTCGCTCGGGGAATGGGTACTAAGCCACGCCATGGAGGACTCGAAGCGTTGGCCGCATCTCGAAATCTCGGTGAACCTTTCGCCGGTGCAGTTCCGTCATGTCGACCTCGAAGCGACGTTGCGCCGGCTCATCGTCGAGCATGACGTGGAGCCGAACCGCTTCGTGCTGGAGATCACCGAGGGCGTGCTGCTCGAGGCGACCGAGCATACCAACGCCATCCTCGATGCGCTCCGCTCGATTGGCTTCAAGATGGCACTGGACGATTTCGGCACCGGCTATTCGAGCTTGGCCTATCTCTGCAATTTCAAGTTTGACAAGATCAAGATCGATCGGTCCTTCGTCGGCAGAGTTTCGCGAATCGACATTTCGAGAACGATCATCCAATCGGTGGTGTCGATCGGACGCGGTCTCGGCATGGATATCGTGGCCGAGGGCGTTGAGACGGAATTCGAAGCGGTGATGATGACCAAGTTGGGTTGCTCGGAGTTGCAGGGCTATTACTTCTCCACGCCTCTCGCCGCAGATGAGATGTCCGAGCTGCTGCACACCTACCAGCCACGGAGGCTGGCTCCGACATTGGTTGCTGTAGAGGTGGCCCCCCCGCGAGGGGCCGCCAGGTAGTGCCCACCGTCGAGATTGCGCTTTCACTCAACGGATGCAGTCTCTAGGATCGAAAGGTCCTAGGAGTTTGGCGTGCCAAACGATGGAACAAACGAGAAGACGCCCGCGCCGTCGCGCCTCGGCAATGCCGACTATCAATGGGCGGAGTTCGATCCCGAGACCTACTTCTTACAATATTACGGCGAGCCTCATCACGACGACGAACACATCACCCGATACGCTGCAGAGGCAATGAGGCGGGCAGCACCGGCTGATACCAAGCTCGACGTGGTCGATGTCGGCACTGGATCAAACCTCATCCCACTGTTCTGCGCGTTGCCGAGAGCCCGCAGCCTCACAGTCTGGGAATATTCAAAAGCAAACATCGCCTGGCTCGAGGCGGAATTGCGACGCGATGAGATGCGTCCGTCATGGCGTCACTTTTGGGACCTGGTGCGCCGCGCCTACGAGCCCGAATATTGTCTCCCGGAGAATCCGATACCCATCCTTCGGTCCAAATGCATTATGAGGCAGGGATCCATCTTCGAGCTTCCCGCGCGCGCCTGGGATGCGGCAACCATGTTCTTTTGCGCCGAATCGATCACCAGCCAGCTAGACGAATTCGAAGCGGCCTGTGCTGCCTACGCGCGATCGGTGAAGCCCGGCGGAGCCTTATCGGCAGCCTTCCTTGTCAGTTCCAAAGGGTATGTCGTCGGCGACAGGCCTTTTCCCGGCCTCAATCTTTCCGTCGAGGCGATCGAACACGTATTTGGCCATCACGTCCATCACATGAAAGCCGAGCCGATGGGCATTGCGGAACGGGAAATCCGCAGTGGGTATTTCGGCTGCGTCTTCCTCACCGGCATTGCGCGCTAGCTCATAGCTTGACCATCACATGGCGCGCGACGGTGTAATCCTCGAGGGCATACATCGAGAGGTCCTTGCCGTAGCCCGAGGTCTTGAGGCCGCCATGCGGCATCTCGTTCACCAGCATCCAGTGCGTGTTGACCCAGGTGGCGCCGTAATGCAGCCGCGCGGCCACGCCCATGCCTTTGCCGATATCCGAGGTCCAGACCGACGAGGCGAGCCCGTAGTCGCTGTCATTGGCCCAGGCCACCGCCTGCTCGACATCGTCGAAGCGCGTCACCGACACGACCGGACCGAACACCTCCTTCCGCACGATCTCGTCGTTCTGTAGCGCACCGGCGACGACGGTCGGCTCGAAGAAGAAGCCCTTGCCGCCCGGCGACTTACCGCCCGCGGTGATGGAAATATGTTTCTCTTTAGCAGCGCGCTCGACGAATTTCTCCACGCGGCCCTTTTGCGCGGAGGAGATCAGCGGCCCGATGTCGTTTTCGTCGTCGTTTGGGCGGTTATATTTCAGCTCCTGCACCGCGCTCGACAGGTCGGCGACCAATTGTCGTAAATTTTCTTGCCGGCATAGACGCGGCACGCCGCCGTGCAATCCTGCCCCGCGTTGTAATAGCCGAAGGCTTTGAGCCCCGCGACCACCGCGCCAAGATCGGCATCGTCGAACACGATCACCGGCGCCTTGCCGCCGAGCTCGAGATGCGTGCGCTTCAGCGTGGCTGTGGCCGCCTGGAGCACCTTCCTGCCCGTATCGATGCTGCCGGTGAGCGAGATCATGGCGATCTTCGGGTGATTGATCAGCGCGTGTCCGGTGGTGGATCCGCGGCCGGTCACGACATTGACGACGCCTTCGGGGAAAATCTCGGCAATGGTCCTGGCGAGCTTCAGCGTCGTCAGCGGCGTCTGCTCCGAGGGCTTGAGCACGATGGTGTTGCCGCCAGCCAAAGCCGGCGCGAGCTTCCATGCGGCCATCATCAAGTGGTAGTTCCAGGGGGCGATCGAGCCCACGACGCCGATCGGATCGCGCCGGATCATCGAGGTGTGGCCCGCCATATACTCGCCGGCTACCGTGCCGTGCATGTTGCGCGCGGCGCCGGCAAAGAAGCGGAAGCAGTCGGAAACCGCCGGCATCTCGTCCTGCAGGACGCGGATGCGCGGCTTCCCGCAATTCAACGCTTCGAGCGTGGCGAAGGCTTCGGCATCGCGGTCGATGGCATCGGCGAGCTTCAGGAGCAGGCCCGAGCGCTCGGCGGGTGTCGTGCGGGACCAGGTTTGAAACGCCTTGGTGGCGGCATTCACCGCCGCGTCGACCTGCGCCGGTGAGGCGTCGGGAAGCTTGACGATCGTCTCTTCGGTCTTGGGATTGATAACGTTCTCGGGCGGCTCGGTGCCGGCAACGAATTTCGAGCCAATCAACATCTCAGTCTCGAGCATGGACTTCCTCCACTTGCGGCGCGGTCTGCCGGTTATTTCGACGAACCGCCCGTGTGCTCACCCTCGCGCGTCAGATAGTAAGCGGCGAGGATCGGCAACAGGGTAACGACGATGACGAAGACCGCGACGACGTTGGTGACAGGGCGTTGCCGCGGCCGGATCAGCTCGGACAGCATCCATATCGGCAATGTAGATTGCTGGCCAGCCGTGAAGGTGGTGACGATGACCTCATCGAACGATAGCGCGAAGGCGAGCATGCCGCCGGCAAGCAGCGCAGTGCCGATTTGCGGCAGGATGACGTAACGGAAGGTTTCGAAGCCGTTGGCGCCGAGATCCATGGACGCCTCGATGAGGCCGCCGGATAGCCGGCGGAAGCGGGCGATCGCGTTGTTGTAGACGACCACGATGCAGAACGTGGCGTGGCCCAGAACTATGGTCCAGATCGAGAAATCGATGCCCATGATGTCGAAGGCCGAGCGCAGCGAGATGCCGGTGATGATGCCAGGAAGCGCGATCGGCAGGATGAAGAGCAAGGAGATCGTTTCGCGGCCGAAGAAGCGCGCACGCGACAGCGCCGCGGCGGCAAGTGTGCCGAAGATCAGCGCGAGAAAGGTCGCAATCGCGGCAACCTTAAGCGAGAGATAGAGCGGCGGCCAGATATCCGGGCGGTGCGACCACGCGATTTCAAACCACTTCGTGGTGTAGCCGGGCGGCGGGAACTGGAAGCTCCTTTCCTCGGTGGTGAAGGCATAGAGCACGATCAGAGCGAGCGGCAAATGCAGGAACAAAAGCCCGGCAATGGCCGAGATGCGCAAGCCCAGCGGCGTGCCGCGTTTTGCCTCAGAGGACATCGAACGCTCCCATGCGCTTGGCCATCCACAGATAGACACCCATGATCGCCATGGGGACGACAGTGAAGGCGGCGGCGAGTGGAATGTTTCCGGCTGTTCCTTGCAGCGTGGACACCGCCTGTCCGATCATGAGCCGGGAGTTGCCGACGATGGTCGGCACGATGTAATCGCCGAGTGTCAGCGAGAAGGTAAAGATCGAGCCGGCGATGATGCCGGGTAGCGCTAGCGGAAAGATCACCGTCCAGAATGTCTGGCGCGGCTCCGCGCCCAGATCGGCGGACGCCTCGAGATAGTTGACAGGAACGCGCTCGAGCGCCGCTTGGATGGGCAGGATCATGTAAGGGATCCAGACATAGACGAAGACCAGAAAGGTACCGATATAGCTGAACGACAGCGATGGGCCACCGATGATCGGCACGGCGAGAAGTCCTTCGATCAGCCAATGGAGATGCAGGCTCTTGGCGAGCCAGGTCAGGATGCCTTCCTTGGCCAGGATCAGCTTCCAGGCATAGATCTTGACGAGATAGCTCGACCAGAGCGGCATCATCACCGCGAGATAGAACAGCGCCTTGGTCCAGCCGCGGGCATAGCGCGCCGCGTAATAGGCGATGGGAAAGGCGATGACCGCGCAAGCGAGCGTGACGAGCGCCGCCATCAACACCGTGCGCAGAATGATCTGGAGGTTGGCCGTCTCCAAGAGCTGCGCATAGGTCGAGAGGGTGAATTCGCGGACGATGAGCCCCGAATAGTCGTCCAGCGAGTAAAAGCTCTGCAACAGAAGCGCGAACAGCGAGCCGACATAGACGACGCCGATCCACAACAGCGGCGGCAGCAGCAAAAGGAATGTGAGCAGTTTCGGACGTGTGAAGAAGAGGTCGGAGATCCTGTCGAGAATCCCACCTCCTCCTTCGGTCGTCACCGCATGCTCGGCTGTCACCGCTTGGCTCACGCGCCATCCTCCATGGTGACCATGGCCGACTTAGGCCAGATCAGCCTGACGCTGTCTTCTTCCTTGAAGTTGCCGTCGCCGGCCGGCACCTCTGCGGCGATACGCCTATCGCCCGCCTGTACGCTCAATCTCGTGACCGCGCCCTGATAGCTGATCATCTTGATCTCGCCATCGGCGTGGCAATGACCCGACGGCACCGCTGTCCCCGCGGCGACCACTCTGATCTTCTCAGGCCGCAAGCTGGTCCACTTCGCGGTGCAGCCATGGCCGGAGGCAAAGGCGGGGGACAGCACGTTCGACGAGCCGACAAAGTCGGCGACGAAACGCGACTGCGGCCGATTGTAAATATCTTCGGGCGAGCCGACCTGCACGATCTTGCCCTCATTAAAGATGGCGACTCGGTCCGCCATCGACAGGGCTTCGCCCTGGTCGTGGGTGACGAAGACGAAGGTGATGCCGAGCTGCTTCTGCAGCGCCTTAAGCTCCTCCTGCATCTTTTCTCTGAGCTTCAAGTCCAGCGCGCCGAGCGGTTCGTCGAGCAGCAGCACCTTGGGTCCATTCACCAGTGCGCGGGCAAGCGCCACGCGCTGGCGCTGACCGCCCGAGAGTTGCGCCGGATGGCGCCCCTCAAATCCGGCAAGCTTGACCATAGCGAGCGCGGCCTTCGCCTTGGCTTCGCGTTCCACGCGGGGCACGCCCTTGATCATGAGACCGTAAGCGACATTTTCGCCGACGGTCATGTGCGGAAACAGCGCATAATCCTGGAACACCGTGTTGACGTTGCGCTTGTACGGCGGCACGCCCTCGGCGGTCTCGCCGAAAATCTCGATGTGACCCTCATCCGGCTGCTCGAAACCGGCAATCAAGCGCAGGCAGGTGGTCTTGCCCGAGCCGGAGGGGCCGAGCATGGCGAAGAACTCGCCTTCAGCGATGTCGAGAGTGACGCCGTCGACCGCGCGGACCGAGCCGAAGCGGCGGCAGCAGTTGACGAATCTAACGGCTGGCGACATGGCTAGCCATCGAAGGAGCGGCCCGATCTTCATTGAGAACGGGCCGCTCATGGGAAACGCGTTATTCGCCGAGGATGGCGATGTAATCCTTTGCCCATTGCGAGTAAGGCACGCATGTGCCCTCATTTTCGCATTTGCTGGTCGGTGTACGCCAGAACCAGATCTTCTCGAAATTGTCGAAGCCGTTTGTGGCGCAGCCAGCGTCGGTCAAGAGCTCATTGCCTTTGCAAGCGGCAGGCACCGCAGGCACAGAGCCGAACCAAGACGCAAGGTCGCCCTGGAGCTTCGGGCTGATTGAGTGTTCGAGCCACTTATAGGCGCAGTTCGGATGCTCCGCTTCGGCGTGCATCATCGTCGTATCGGCCCAGCCCGTTGCCCCCTCTTCCGGAATGGTCGAGGCGATCGGTTTCTTCTCGCCGACCAGAAGGTTGACCTGGAACGGCCATGACGAAGAGGCGACCACGCCTTCATTCTTGAAGTCGTCGACCTGCACCATGGCGTCGTGCCAGTAACGGCCGACCAGGGCGCGCTGGGCCTGCAGCAGAGCGACCACCGCAGCATACTGCTCCTTGTTGAGCTCGTAGGGATTCTTGATGCCGAGCTCGGGCTTGGTCTTCATGAGATACATGGCCGCGTCGGCGATGTAGATCGCACCGTCATAAGCCTGCACGCGGCCCTTGTTGCTCTTGCCGTCTGGAAGCGTCCCCTCCTCGAATACGACCTTCCAGCTCTTGGGCGCTTCCTTGAAAACATCCGTGTTGTAGGCAAGCACGTTGGGGCCCCACTGGAACGGAACGCCGTAGTGGACGCCATCGACGGTGTGCCAGGGCGCGTCCTTGAGCCGGTCGTCGACCGTCTTCCAACTGGGGATCAGGTCGATATTGATGGGCTGCACCTTCTTGCCGGCAACCAGGCGAAGCGATGCGTCACCCGAGGCGGTCACGAGATCGAACCCGCCTTGGTTCATGAGCGTCACCATCTCATCGGAGGTAGCGGCCGTCTTGACGTTGACCTTACAGCCCGTCTCCTTCTCGAAGGCCGTGACCCAGTCATAGTTCTTGTCGGTCTCGCCGCGTTCGATATAGCCGGGCCAGGCCACGATATCGACTTCACCTTCGCCCGCGCCGACCGCCTTTGGCAGCTCAGCAAGGGCAGTGCCGCCAAGGGCAAGCAAGCTAACGACGGCGACTGGGATACTGATTGTTGGTCTCATACGATTGCTCCTCGGAACGAGACTAGAGGTGACAGATGTTTGGAATGTCGGTTCGGGTTAAGGGCCTAACCCCCAGGTAAATCAAGAAGAATGTTATTCAAGGTCCGTGCCGTGCGCCATAGGAAAGCAATTGGCGAGCGTTCACAGCACCGCGACTTCGCGCGCAGATCGTGCTGTTCATTGCGATTAATCCTTTTCTAGTGCCATGGTCTCGATGAGCGCTGTGGCGGCACGATTGCCGCTTTCGACGCCACCATTCATGAAGCCGAGGAAATCTGCGCTCGTGTGCTCACCGGCAAATTGCAGGCGGCCGTCGAGAGCTGGTTCCGGTGCCACCTCCAGGAACGTGGTGTACTGTCCAGGCTTAGCGCTGGCATAGCTGCCGAGCGTGTAGGGATACACGCTCCAGAACCAGGAGACGACCGCCGAGGGATCGAGACTTTCGGCCATCTTAGGTGACATCTTCGGAAGATCGGCGTGGAAGGCATCGAGTGCCGACTTGGCGTCGCCAAGGCCGGGTTTGACGCCAAGGAAATTGGTGATGATGCCCGCTTCGCCCGGCTGGCCGCGGCTCGAATCCCACAGATATTGAAAGCCGAGATCGGAATAGAAGATGCCGTTGGATGGACCGGCCAAGCGTGCGGCCGGGCTGCGCCAGACGCGCGATGCGGTGCCTTGCATGATCTTGGCACTCTGCCCGTAACCGAGCTCCCGAATGCATTTCAGCTTTTCATCTCCGAGCTCCAGTCGCTCCAAACCCTCGACCTGCCGCAACTTAGTGAATGGCAGCGCCAGGACCATAGTATCGAAGCTTTCCGAGCTCGCGCCGCCGGGCGCGTTAAAGCCGGCGACGATTTTCCCGTCCTTGGTATCCGCGTTGATCAGTGCCGACGAGCCGCCCTTGATGCGGAAGACTTCATCGCTCTCGCCGAACATCTGAAACGGCTGGGCGCCCGTCTGCTTTTCCGGATCGAGCATTTCCTTCGGCGTATGGAAAGCTCCGCCGAAGAAATAGAGGTCCTCGCCGTCGCCTTCAGCTGCGAGTGTCTGCAATTCCACGCCGAGCTCGCTGGCCAGCTTCTGCAAATCTTCATGGTTGGTATCGACGAACGCGCCGCCGAGCTCGCAGAACATGCCCTTGTAGAAATCGTAGTGGGTGAACATGCGCCCGCCCCACCGATTGCTCGCCTCGAATACGATCGGCGCCGCGCCGGCGGCTTGCAGACGATAGGCCGCGGTCAGCCCAGCGACGCCTCCTCCGATGATGGCGACCGGACCTTTGGGCCGCTCCTCCTTCGCATAGGTGTTCCAGTTCAAGACGGGTGACAGAGCGGCGGCGCCCGCCGCAGCCGCGGAGAGCCGGAGCAGCCGGCGCCTCGTCAGCGCGGACGCTCGCGGCCTGGCGACAACGCAATCACGGGAAGCCAGTCTCAAAGCCTTCCTTACGGTGGCGAATAGAGGCGTACGTGACATGGCAAAAACCCAGACGTTGTGATGAAAGAGATTTTCTTCGCTGCCGGATCGGCGCGGAACTTGACCAGAGTCTAAACGTAGCGGGATTGGTCGATGCGGTGCCGCTCAAGACGTCGCGATGCGAGACATGGAGTGGCATCGGCACTGCCCTTCAGGACAAATTCGACGGTGTAGAATATCGCAGACGGCGCGGAAGGCAACGTCAGAGTTCGACACACTACTCGCTTGGCCGCGGCATCAAGCCGGGCGTCGCCTTAGCGTTAAGGCAACAAACAGGACGCTGGCAGCTGCTTGTCGGTCACATCCCGCAGCGCGAAGCTGGATTTCAGCCGCGCCACGCCCGGCAGCCGCGCAAGCTGCTCTTTATGAATGCGCTCGTAATCGGGGAGGTCGCGCGCGAGCACCGTAAGCAGATAGTCATCCTCTCCCGACATGAGCCGACAAGACACGACCGACGGCGCGGAGGCGACGGCCGTCTCGAAAGCCTCCAGCAAATCCTCGTTCTGACTGGTGAGGCCGATATGCACGATGACCGTCATGCCCAGGCCGAGCGCCTGCCGGTTGATGCGGGCCTGATAGCCCTGGATGATCCCCTTCTCCTCGAGCGCGCGGATGCGGCGGGCAATCGCCGTCGGCGAGAGCGGGATGCGCTCGGCAAGCTCGACCTGGCTCAACCGGCCATCGACGAGCAACGCACCCAGAATCGCGCGATCCAGCGCATCTAGGTCTATTTCCTTCATTTTCCGGCGCTATCTTCACCTTAGTAACAGATTTTCCGCGCCATTCTAGTTCTACGCCGCAGAAAAAGCCAGTAATCGTCTTGGGAATTCTGCCATTCTTAAGGCCAGAGATTCAGGCCCCGAGAGCGGAGGACATCATGCGCATCGGCGTCCCGGCTGAGATTAAGAGCAATGAGTTTCGGGTTGGGCTCGTGCCCGGCTCTGTGCGTGAGTTGACCGCGCGCGGTCACGAAGTTTTGGTGCAGTCCGGCGCCGGCGCGGGAATTTTCGCCGACGACGCGGCTTACGAAAAGGTCGGCGCGCGCATTCTGCCGACGGCCGAGGCCGTGTTCGCCGAGGCCGAGATGATCGTCAAGGTCAAGGAGCCGCAGGCGGTCGAGTATCGCCGCCTCAAGCCGCACCAGATTCTCTTCACCTATCTTCACCTTGCCCCGGATCCTGAGCAGGCCCGCGGACTGATGGCATCGGGCGCGACGGCCATCGCCTACGAGACCGTTACGGACGCGAATGGCGGTCTGCCGCTGCTTGCGCCAATGAGCGAGGTCGCCGGCCGCTTGGCCATCGAGGCCGCGGCGATTGCGCTCCGGCGCCCGACCGGTGGACGCGGCGTGTTGATGGGCGGCGTTCCCGGCGTTCGTCCGGCTAAGGTGGTGGTGCTCGGCGGCGGCGTGGTCGGCACGCATGCGGCGCGCATGGCCGCAGGTCTTGGTGCCGAAGTTTCCATTATCGACCGCTCGCTGCCGCGGCTCAGACAGCTTGACGAGCTGTTCGAGGGTCGCGTGCGCACGCTCGCCTCGACCATGGACTCAATCGAGACCGAAGTGCTCGGCGCCGACGTCGTGATCGGCGCGGTGCTGGTTGCCGGCGCGAGCGCACCGAAGCTTGTGACCCGCGATATGCTTCCGCGCATGAAGCGCGGCGCGGTGCTGGTCGATGTGTCGATCGATCAGGGCGGCTGCTTCGAGACCTCGCGGCCGACGACGCACGCCGATCCCACCTTTGAAGTCGACGGCATCATCCATTATTGCGTGGCGAACATGCCGGGAGCGGTGCCGGTCACCTCGGCGCAGGCGCTCAACAACGCGACGCTGCCTTTCGTCATCAAGCTCGCCAACAAAGGCGTTGCCGCATTCGACGATGACCCGCATCTCGCCGCCGGCCTTAATGTCCGCAACGGTCGTATCACGCATGCGGCGGTTGCCGCCTCGCTCGGCTTTGATCGCGGACCATCGACAAAGGGAAAGGTTCGCCTCGTCGCTGCTGAGTAGGCGCACATAGAGTTACCCGGGCGCACTCCCCGCGTCCGATATGCCGGTCCGATCCCCTCCCCCCCCCCGGGGACGGACCGGCTTTTCTTTATGCCAAGCTCGGAACGCCGGCTCCCGCCAAGTGGGCCTCGCTCATCAAGTAGGCGCAGGCAAACGAGACTGCGGCTAGAGCGATCACGAATGCCGCAACCGCGTAAACGCTCCCGGTCGCGGCGACAAGCGCGGTGCATATCAACGGCGCCATGCCCCCGACGATCGCGGCGAGCTGGTAGGCCAGCGAGCAGCCGCTATAACGCATCCGGGTGGAGAACTGCTCCGCAAAGTAGGCCGACTGGGGCCCGTAGACCGCGCTGCGACAGGCCTGGACAATGATACCCCCGACTAGGAACAGCCAGATGTTGGCCGTGGAAACCAGCATGAAGTAAGGGACCGCAAACAGACGAAGTGCGACCGTCCCGGTGAGAAATATCTTGCGGCGTCCGACATAGTCGGAGAGCAGGCCGAACGCCAGGATCATTGGGACGTCGGACAAGCTTAAGACCGTGTTGGCGTTGAGGATTGCGGTACGGTCGTAGCCTAGGTGGGTCGTCGCGTATGAGATCAGCCAGACCGATACGATGTAGGAAGTCGCGACGGTGGCCACGAACGATCCGGCAGCTAACGCAATCTCCTTCGGGTAGGTCTTGAGAGCCTCGAGCACGGGCATCCGTGCGGTCGACTTCGCGTCGAGCGCCTGCTGAAAGATCGGGCTTTCGGTGACGGTCAGCCGTATCCACATACCGAGGGCGATGAGCACTGCACTGGCATGGAACGCGCCATCCCCACGCGAGGAATTGTTGGTCCGTCAGCGTGGCCGACAATAGGGCATAGAACGAGGGGAAGAAGACCTGGTTGAAGACCAGGGCCGCGGCGGTGCCAAAGATAAAGAAGTCGTACCACTCGATGGTCGTGCCGATGAGGCTGGCAAAGGCCACCTTGCGTGACGAGCGCAGGGTCGGCCCATCTTGGATGGGCCGATGCGCTACGATCGGGTTGCCGAGTGGCATTGATGCCCCCTAGGGCACTTCGATCGTGCCCTTGAATCTGCCGCCAGAGAGGGTGTTTGTCAGACTCTCGTACATGTAAGTGCCGCCGCCACTTACGCCCTCGTATTTGCCGGTGCCGCCGGTCCACTTGTAGATGTATTCCCTAAGGTACGAACCCTCCTCAAGGGATTGGTATAGCTTGTCTCCATCTTTGTAATTGCTGACGCAGGTACCGCTGCCCTTCCAGCTCCCATCAGGCATGTACTCGTACTTTCCCACGCAGTCATGTGGGCGGCTCGGTGCGGTGGGATCGTTGTCGATGCAGATGCATCGGCCAGCGTATTCGACCAGCTTATGTCCCTTCTCAGGCTCGGACTCGTCCCACTTGTCGGTCGCACATGCGACAGTGCCCGCTTCGTTGATGGTCTGTCCGGCGTTTGCCGATCCGCCGCCAAGGATGAGCAACGCAGCGGGTACGGCAACAAACAGGTGCTCGAGTTTCATGGTGATCTCCTTCCTCTCAGTTTCGACGGGTCAAAGACTCGAAGATCCGGATCTTCCTTGCGTGCCGCTATCTGATGCGGACTTTGCTCGGCTGCGGCCTCTGGGGTGTCATGAGGCAGCGCAGGTTGTCTTTCGGGGCCCTGGCACAGGACCAGTGCTGGGCGTCCGCCGGGGTCGTCATGTCAGTCATGGCGAAGGCACCGAGTGCCAATGCGATGAAGAGAATCCTAAACATGGTTGTACCTCCCAGAATTTGGATGTTTTCGTGGGGTGATCTGGGCCTGAAAGCGTGACAGGCGACGCCCGGCGGTCCTAGTATGTAACGGTATCTAACCGCACCCCGACGCTGGCGCTGCCCCCGGCGCGTGGAGTTGGAACGTGACGGCAATCTGCCCTAGTGGCTGGAGCGAATCCGACCAGAAGGCCGTTCGCGAAGAGTTGGGTCGAATTCTGCAAAGCGGCCCGTTCGTCCAATCGCGTCGTCGCCAGCGATTCCTCGAATACATCGTCAATGAAACTCTGGAGGGACGCGGCGACCGGCTGAAGGGCTACAATATCGGCTTGGAGGTCTTCGATCGCCCGGAGGCGTTCGACCCCGCCATCGATCCGATCGTACGGATCGAGGCCGCCCGCCTCCGCGACAAGCTTCGCGAATATTACGACGCCGACGGCCAAACCGATCCTGTTCGCATCGATCTGCCGAAGGGGAGCTACACGCCGCATATCGAGTTTCGACATGCAGGGTCGGGGGCGGAGGAGACGACGGCTCGCGCTGAACGCGGTGAGGCGGCTGCGCCTCGCAGCGGTTTTTTCAAGACTCCCTTTGTGCCGCTAGTGGCGTCGACCCTTGCAGTCTTGCTCCTCTTGGTCGGCGGGTTGACCGCTTGGTGGTGGACTCGATCCGCAACCTTGCCGGAAAAAGCCTCGATCGCAGTTTTGCCGTTCGAGAACATTGGCAACGATCCGAAATGGAGTCGCTTTGCCGACGGAGTTACCGAAGACATTGTTACTGACCTCTCTCACTCAAAAGACCTCTTTGTCGTCGCGCGGAACTCGACTGAAGTCTACCGAGACAAACCCGCTGATGTGAGAACCATCGGTCGCGACCTCGGCGTGCGCTACGTGCTCGAAGGCAGCATCCAACCGAGCGGAAACCAAATTCGGGTGACGGCGCAGCTTGTCGATACGAAAACGGGAGGTCATGTTTGGTGCAATCGGTACCTTCGCCCCGCAACTGACTTATTCGACGTCCAGAGCGATGTGACGGAGAAAATTGTAGGCACACTGATCGGTTACGCGGGTGCGGTCGCAGAGGCCGAGCGCTCCCTCATTAGGCGAAAGGCACCCAGCGATTTGACCGCCTACGACACCTACCTCCTTGGAATGGAGGCCAAGCATACGGTCACCAAGGAGGGTCTAGACGAAGGGGAACGGTTGCTTCGGAAGTCGCTCGAAATCGATCCGCAGCTCGCCAGGGCCTATGTGGGATTGGCCTATGTCTACGAGTACAGAATAGACTTCGGCCTCGGGACTTCTGTGGCCGACAATTTGGCGAAGCTGATGGATTCAATGCGGAATGCAGTCCGGCTCGATCCGAATGATGGAGAAACCCAGCTCGTTCTGGGACATGCCTTTGCCTATCACGGAATGCCGGAGCAAGCCCTCGAGCAATTCGCTAAAGCCGAGGCCTTGGCGCCTCACAATGCCGACGTTCTCATCCTCATTGCCTGGTTCCTTCCTCACTCGCTGTTCGTCGAAGGCGCGCGGAAGGCGGGAGTCGCCGCGTGCGTGCCGGCGCACAAGGTTTTGTCAATGCCGAACCTCATTCGCATCAAAGCCTGCGATGAAGAGAGGGCGCGACAAGCTGCAGGCTAGGGCCAGCGTCTATTTCAAGCTCGGAAAATGGAACTCGGCGCCGCCGCGGATGCCGGTCGGCCAGCGCGCTGTCACGGTCTTCAGCCGTGTATAGAAGCGCACGCC
This sequence comes from Methyloceanibacter sp., assembly GCA_036257375.1. Lineage (GTDB taxonomy): Bacteria > Pseudomonadota > Alphaproteobacteria > Rhizobiales > Methyloligellaceae > Methyloceanibacter. The sequence goes on along the minus strand of DATAFR010000063.1, from coordinate 124,191 downwards.
TTCAGGCCCGTAGATAGAGTGGTCGCCGAACAGAGACCGCTTCCAGCCACCGAAGGAGTGATAGGCGACCGGGACCGGAATCGCCACATTGACACCGACCATGCCGATCTCGATGCGGTCGGCGAAGGCGCGGGCGGTGTCGCCGTCGCGGGTGAAAATGGCGGCGCCGTTGCCGTATTCGTGCCGATTGACGAGGCCGGCGGCCTCTTCGTAGCTCTCGGTTCGCACGACGGATAGAACCGGCCCGAAGATCTCCGTCTTATAGATCGTCATGCCCTCGGTGACGCGGTCGAACAGAGAGCCGCCGAGAAAGAAGCCGCGCTCGTAGCCTTGCAGCTCGAGCCCGCGCCCGTCGACCACGAGCTCCGCCCCTTCCTTCACGCCCTGCCCGATGAGACCCTCGATGCGCTGCTTGGCCTCTGCCGTGATCACGGGCCCCATCTCGGACTCTGGGTCGGTCGCGGGACCGACCTTCATGGTGCGGATCTTGGGCGCCAGCGCTTCGACCAGACGGTCGCCCGTTTCCTCGCCGACAGGCACGGCGACCGAGATCGCCATGCAACGCTCGCCCGCCGAGCCGAAGCCCGCGCCCATCAGCGCATCGACGGCCTGGTCCATGTCGGCGTCGGGCATGACGATCATGTGGTTCTTGGCGCCGCCAAGCGCCTGCACGCGCTTGCCCGCGGCTGAGCCGCGCCGGTAGACGTGCTCGGCAACCGGGGTCGAGCCGACGAAGCTTACCGCTTTGATGTCGGGATGGTCGAGGATCGCGTCGACCGCCTCCTTGTCGCCATGCACGACATTGAGCACGCCGGACGGAAAGCCCGCCTCCTGAAACAGCTCCCAGACTAGCATCGATGTGGAGGGATCGCGCTCCGACGGCTTCAGCACGAAGGTGTTCCCGCAAGCGACGGCGACTGGATACATCCACATCGGCACCATGGCCGGGAAGTTGAAGGGCGTGATGCCGGCCGCGACGCCGAGCGGCTGGCGATCAGACCAGCTGTCAATCTCCGGACCGACATTACGGCTATACTCGCCCTTCAAAAGATGCGGGATGCCGCAAGCGAAATCGACCACGTCGATGCCGCGGGCAAGCTCGCCCGCCGCGTCCGCATTCGTCTTGCCGTGCTCGCTCGAAATCAATCGTGCAATCTTGTCGGCATTGCGCTCGAGCAGCTCCTTGAAGCGGAACATCGGCTTGACGCGTTTGAGCGGCGGCGTCGTACCCCAGCCCTCTGCCGCCTTCTTGGCGGCAGCGATGGCGGAACTCACCTCGGCCGCGATCGAAAGCGGCAATTCGGCCGTCTGCTCTCCCGTCGCGGGATTGAAGACGGGCGCGACGCGCCGCGACGCGGAGGTGACTTTGCGGCCGTCGATGGCGTTCTGGATGGTCTGCATGCGCGACGTACCGTTTCTCAATCCACGACACTCTTGAGCACGCCGGAAAAGATGTCGAACAGTTGATCGATCTGCTTCTTTTCGATGATGAGCGGCGGCGAGAGCGCGATGATGTCTCCTGTGGCGCGCACGAGAAGGCCGCGATTGAAGGCCTCGACAAAGCGCGTATGCGCGCGCCTGCCCGGCGCTTCGGGAATCGGATCGAACTCGACGGCGCCGATCAGTCCGATATTGCGGATATCGATGACGTGCGGGAGGCCCTTGAGCGAATGCAGCGCCTCCTGCCAGTAGGGCGCAAGCTCGGACGCGCGCGTGAGCAGCCCATCCTCCTTATAGACCTCGAGCGTGGCAATCGAGGCCGCGCAAGCGACGGGATGGCCCGAATAGGTATAGCCGTGGAAGAAGTCGATACCCTCCTCGGGCCCTTGCATGAAGGCCTCGTGGATCTTCTTCTTCACCAGCACCGCGCCCATCGGGATGGCGCCGTTGGTGATGCCCTTGGCCGTGGTGATGATGTCGGGCGAGACGCCGAAATAGTCGGCGCCGAACGGCGTGCCGAGGCGGCCGAAGGCAGTGATGACCTCATCGAAGGTCAGCAAGATGTCGTGCTTGGCGCAGATCGCGGCGAGGCGCTTGAGATAGCCCTTAGGCGGAATCAGCACACCGGTCGAGCAGGCGACCGGCTCGACGATCACCGCGGCGATGGTGGAGGCGTCGTGCAGCGCCACCAGGCGCTCGAGATCGTCGGCAAGCTCGGCGCCATGCTCGGGCTCGCCGCGGCTGAAGGCGTTGCGGGCGAGATCATGGGTGTGGCGAATGTGGTCGATCCCGGACAGCAGCGTACCGAACATCTTGCGGTTGTTGGGGATGCCGCCGACCGAAGTGCCGCCGAAATTGACGCCGTGATAGCCGCGCTCGCGGCCGATCAGCCGCGTCTTCGCGGCGTTGCCTTTGACTCGGTGATAAGCCAGCGCGAGCTTAAGCGCGGTTTCGACCGACTCCGACCCCGAATTGGTGAAGAACACGTGGTCGAAGCCTTGCGGCGCGATATTGATCAGCTTGGACGCGCACTCGAAGGCGCGGGGGTGTCCCATCTGGAAGGTGCCGGCGAAATCGAGCTCGCCGACCTGCTTGCGCACGGCCTCGACGATCTTCGGCCGGCAATGGCCGGCATTGACGCACCACAGCCCCGAGGTTCCGTCGAGCACGCGGCGGCCGTCGTCAGAAGTGTAATACATGCCCTCGGCGCGCACGATGAGGCGCGGCGCCTTCTTGTATTGGCGGTTCGCCGTGAACGGCATCCAAAATGCTTCGAGATCGTTGGTCGCGAGCCTTGCGCTCATGTCAGTTCCTGTAATGCTGTGCGTGGCTGACGGGGCTCACGCGACCCGAGTCACGGCTTCGGTGAAACTCGCCTCGAAAATGTCCATGCCGTCGCGAACCAAATCGTCGCTCGCGGTGAGCGGCACGAGGAAGCGAATGACGTTTCCGTAGGTGCCGCAAGACAGAAGAATGAGTCCCTTCTCGTTTGCGACCTTCATCAAGGCTTGGGTGAGTTGCGGCGCGGGCTCTGCGCTTGCCGTGTCCTTGACCAGCTCGATGGCGCACATGGCGCCGAGGCCCCTAACCTCTCCTACACAATTGAGGTTGGAGCGTGCTTTGATCTGGTTGCAGCGGTCGACAATGATCTTGCCGATGGCGTTGGCGCGATCACACAGCTTCTCCTCTTCGATCACCTCAAGCACGGCATGGGCTGCGGCGCAGGCCACCGGACTGCCGGCGTAAGTGCCACCGAGGCCCCCGGGATTCGAAGCATCCATCACGTCGGCGCGGCCGGTCACAGCCGACAGCGGAAACCCGCCGGCCAGGCTCTTGGCCATAGTCACGATGTCGGCCTTGATGCCGGCATGCTCCAGACCAAACATTTTCCCGGTGCGCGCGAAGCCCGTCTGAATCTCGTCGGCGATGAGAAGAATGCCGTGCTCGTCGCACAGCGCTCGCAAGCTGCGCAGGAAATCGAATGGCGCGATATAGAAGCCGCCCTCCCCTTGCACCGGCTCGATGATAATGGCGGCGATGCTCGAAGGGTCGGCGGTGTGCTTGAACAGCGACTCGAGGGCCGCGAGGCTCTGTTCGCCGCTCACCCCGTGATAGAGGTTGGGGAAAGCGACGTTGTAGACCTCGGGGGGGAATGGGCCGAAGCCCTTTTTATAAGGCACGACCTTGCCGGTCAAAGCCATGCCCATGAGCGTACGGCCGTGGAAGCCGCCGGTGAAGGAGACCACGCCCGGCCGGCCGGTGAAAGCGCGCGCCACTTTCACGGCGTTCTCGACCGCTTCGGCGCCGGTGGAGAACAGGATGGTCTTGGCCGGACCGGCAACCGGTGCAATCGCATTCAGCCGCTCGGCCAAGCGCACATAGGTTTCGTAGGGCGTGACCTGAAAACAGGCGTGGCTGAGCGCCTTGAGTTGTTCCTCGACGGCGGCGATGACTTTCGGGTGCAGATGGCCGGTATTCACCACGGCTATGCCGGAAGCGAAGTCGATATAGCGCTTGCCGTCCTCGCTCCAGATCTCGGCGTTCTTGGCGCGCTTGGCGTAGATGGCGGTCGCGTGGGCGACGCCGCGCGGGACAGCCGCGATCCTCCGCTCATGCAACTCGGCCGACGTAGGCATTTGGCGTTTCCGTTTCTTTTTTCTTGGCCGCGAGGCGTCAGGACTGCAGCACGACCGGGCTTGCACCAGCCCAGCTCACCCAGACCTTCTCGCCCCAGCCGAAATCGTCCTGGTCGAAGCGGGAGCGGTTGGGACGCGAAATGCGGATAAGCCGGCCATTGGCAAGCAGCACGTGATAGATAGAAATGTCTCCGAGATAGGAAATTTCCTTGATCTCGCCTTTGGCGACATTATGGGCGGCCGGACATTCGGGCACCGCAGGCGGCTTGTCCGCATCCTTGTGCAGACTCATCTTCTCCGGGCGGATGGCCACCCAAACCAATGCTTTTTCCTGTCCGGCCACGGCGTGTGGCACGTGCACACGATGCGGCTCGAGCTCGGGACAGGCAACCGTCGCCTCGTCGGGCTTATCGTTGATCAACGTGCCCTCGAACATATTCACCGAGCCGATGAAGTCGGCGACAAAACGCGAAGCGGGAAACTCGTAAAGATCGGAAGGCGAGCCGAGCTGGGCGATCGAACCCTTGTCCATGACGGCGATGCGCGAAGCGATTGCCAGTGCCTCGTCCTGGTCATGCGTGACCATGATGAAGGTGATCCCGACCTTCTGCTGGAGCTGCGACAGCTCGAAGCGCATTGCCTCGCGCAGTTTGGCGTCTAGCGCCGAGAGCGGCTCGTCGAGCAGGAGCACCTTCGGTTTCTTCACCAGCGCTCGCGACAGCGCCACGCGCTGGCGCTGGCCGCCTGACAACTGATCCGGCATGCGGGCGGCAAGGTGGCCGAGCTGCACCAAGTCGAGAGCTTCCTGCACGCGCCGGTCTCGCTCTGGCTGCGGCACGCCATCGATCTTAAGGCCGTAGGCAACGTTGTCGGCGACCGACATATGCGGAAACACGGCGTAGGACTGGAACACCATGTTCACCGCGCGCTTGTTGGGCGGGATGTCGCCCATGTCCTGGCCGTCAATATAGACGTGTCCCTCGGTCGGCACCTCGAGGCCGGCCAGCATGCGCAGCAAGGTAGTCTTGCCGCACCCTGACGGCCCGAGCAGCGCGAAGAACTCGCCGGGCATGATGTCCAGGCTGACATTGTCCACACCCACCGTGGGACCCCAGCGCTTCGAGACGTTGCGGAAGCTGATGATCGGCTTGGTGGCGGCCTTGGCGCCGTTGGTCGATGGTTTGTCCACAGCACTCACCCCTTGGCCTTCCTCTGCGCCCTGCTCTGCATCACCATCATGATGACCATGAGAACGATGGTGAGCAGGATCAACATGGTCGACGCGGCATTGACCTCGGGCGTCACGGAGAAACGCAGCATCGAATAGACCTTGACCGGGAAGGTGACGGTGTCAGGTCCCGAGGTGAAAAAGGTGATGACGAAGTCGTCGAGCGACAGGGTGAAGGCCAAGAGACCTCCGGCAATCAGCGCCGGGCGCATATGCGGCAGCAGCACATCGCGAAAGGCCTGCCAATCGTTGGCCCCGAGGTCGCGTGCCGCCTCCTCCTGCTCCTTGTTGAAGCTCGCGAGCCTCGCGCCCACGACGAGCGCGACGAACGGAAAACAGAACGATACATGCGCGATGATGATCGAGCCGAGATTAAGCGGCCAGATGAGATAGTTGGGCCAGGGTATGACGCGGGTGAAGAACAGCAGCATGGCAACGCCCATGCAGATTTCCGGCACCACCAGCGGCAGGGTGAAGGCGCCCTCCACCGCCGTCTTGCCGGGAAAGCGGTAGCGCCACAACAGCACGGCAGCGAGCGCGCCGATGACGAGCGAGATCAGGGTAGCGACCAAGGCGATGGTCAGTGAATTGGCAAAGGCGAGCAACAAGCTTTCGTTGTTGAAGAGCTTCTCATAATATTTGAGGGTGAAGCCGCGCCAAACGGTGGTGCGCTTGGAGTCGTTGAAGCTGAAGGCGATCAGCGCGACAAGCGGCGCATAAAGAAAGAAGAAGACGGCGAACAGCCAGGCCTGGATCTGCCAGCGGCGATTATATTCGAGTGGAGCGGGGCGCTCGGCCATGGCTAGATCCCGTGCCCTTCAGCCGGCCTGCCGCGGCTGAAGTAGGCGCGCAAGGCGATGGCAGCGAAGGTGGCGTACATCAAAAGGAAGGACAAGGCCGCGCCGAACGGCCAGTCATTGGCGCGCTTGAACTGGCGCTCGATGACATTGGCGATCATCTGGCTGTCAGGGCCGCCGAGCAGGTCCGGCGTCAGATAGGCGCCGAGCGCCGGAACGAAGGTGATGATGATGCCGGAGATGATGCCCGGCATCGCCAGCGGCACCACGATCGAGAACAGGGTGCGCAGATGGCCGGCCCCGAGGTCGAGGCTCGCCTCGATGAGCGATTTATCGAGCCGGTCCAGCGCGGCATAGAGCGGCAGCACCATGAAGGGCAGATGCACGTAGACGAGCCCCACCACCACGGCAAAATTGTTGTAGAGCAGTTGGAGCGGCGTGAACTCGCCAAGCGGCTGCAAGCCGACCAGCGTCATCAGCCAGCTCGCCTGGTTCCACAGCCATTCTAGCGTGAAGTTGGCATAGCCCTCGGTGCGCAGCACGGACATCAGCGCGTAGGTGCGGATTAGCAGATTGGTCCAGAACGGCAGCATGATCAGCAGCAGCATCCATGGCCGCCAGCGCTCGCTGGCAAAGACGATCGCCAGCGCCACCGGGAAGCCGATGATGAGACAAAGCAGCGTCGTGATGCCGGCCACGAAGATCGATTTGGCGAAGATGCCGAGATAGAGCGGCTCGAGTGCGCGGACGTAGTTGGCGAAGGTGCCGCTGACGTCGACTTCGGTCAGGCTTACGTTCTGTCCGAAGCTATAGGCCCAGACGATTGCGAGCGGAGCGAGGAAGAACACCACCACCCAGACGATGGGCGGTAGTGCTGTTGCCAAAAAGGCGAACCGACGCTCCTGGGTTCGGGTTGCCACCGCGGCGCTTCCTCGCTCGCTACATCATCCGACGTTCCGCTCCATCAAGCCGCACGCAACCGCGTCATCGCCTCGTCGAGGAGGCGTGAGAATTCCGGCCCGAGATAGTTCGGATATTCGCACTTGGCCATGACATCGGCCGGCGGGAAGATCACCGGATTGTTTCTGTAGGATTCCGGCATCAACGCGACGGCGGCGGCGTTCGGAGACGGATAGAGAATCGTCTCGGTGATCCCTTTCCCGGTTTCAGGCTCGAAGATGAAGTTGATGAATTTGAGCGCGTTCTCCGGGTGCGGCGCGCCTTTCGGGATCGCCAGCGTGTCCTGCTGGCGCATGGCCCCTTCCTGCGGCACGACGAAGTCGATGTCCTCGTCCTCGACCATGATCTGCGCGATGTCACCGTTATACTCCATCACGACGTCGACCTCGCCCGAGAGCAGAAGATCCTGACCGTTATCCTCATGGAAGGATTTGATGTTGGGCTTCTGCTTGATGAGCATCTCCTCGGCTTGCTTCAAAAGTTCAGGCGACGCGTCGTTCAGCGAGTGACCGAGATATTTGAAACAGTTGCGGAACAGCTCGCTCGCGTCCGACATCACGGCGATGCGGCCCTTATAGGCGTCGGAATTGAACAGCCATTTCCAGCTGTTCGGGACTTCCTTGACCTTCGACTTGCGATAGCCGATGCCGATGACGAGCCAGGTATAGGGCAGGCTGTATTTGCGGCCTGGATCGAAGGGAGCGTTGGTCATGAACTCCGGCGAGATATTCTTGATATTCGGGATCTTGGCATGATCGAGCGGCGAGAGCAGGTTGGCCTGGATCATGCGCTCCACGAACTCGCTGCCCGGAACGATGACGTCGTAGCCCGGATTGCCGGCACGCAGTTTGGCGAAGAGCTCGTCGTTGGTGGCGAACAAGCTCATATTGACGTCTATGCCGCTCGCTTCGGCAAAGTCCTCGAGCGTCGTTTCGCCGATGTAAGTGTCCCAGTTATAGAAATTGAGTTTCGGCTCTTCGGCCGCCCAGGCGGAACGCCTGCGGCTCGTTAGACTGATGCCGATGGCGGCGGCTCCGAGGCCCTTCAGAATTGAGCGGCGCGATGTGCGCAATGATTTGGGATGCCTAGTCATACTCACTTCTCCTTACTCCTGAACTTACGCCTAGCTCGGCCTCGTTAGCTCGTACAGTCGTTTCGTGCTCGGCAAGTATGACGGCTTGCCGTAAATCTCGCCAAGCTTATTCCATAGGCATTCTTCGCCTCGGCGTGACCGATCATGCATCAATCGCCCCCAGGCAGATGTACTTGATCTCGAGATACTCATCCAAACCTTCGGCAGCACCCTCGCGGCCGAGACCCGATTCCTTGACGCCGCCGAAAGGCACGACCTCGTTCGAGAAGATGCCTTCGTTAACGCCGACCATGCCGGCGTCGAGCTTCTCGGCGACGCGCCAGGCGCGGCTCAAATTCTGGCTGAACAGATAGGCGGCGAGCCCGAACGGCGTGTCGTTGGCGAGCCGAACCGCGTCGGCCTCGGTGTCGAAGCGCACCAGTGCCGCGACGGGACCGAAGATCTCCTCGCGTACGATTTCCATATTAGGCGTCACGTCGCCGACGACGGAGGGCCGGTAAAAGAGCGGTCCGGCCTTGTCGAGGCCGCCGCCAGTGAGGATTTTCGCGCCCTTCTTGAGCGCATCGCCGACAAGCGTTTCGACCTTGGTGATTGCGGCGCTGTTGATCAGCGGGCCGATCGCGGTACCGGTCTCAATGCCGGGACCGACTTTGAGGCTCTTGACCGCCTCGACGAGAGCCGCCGCGAAGCGATCGTAAATGCCGGACTGCACCAGGATGCGGTTGGCGCAGACGCACGTCTGGCCGGCGTTGCGGTACTTGGAGGCCATGGCACCGGCGACCGCCTGTTCGAGATGGGCGTCGTCGAAGACGATCAGCGGCGCGTTGCCGCCGAGCTCAAGCGTGAGCTTTTTCACCGTAGCGGCGCATTGCCGGTAGAGGATCTTGCCCACATCGGTCGAGCCGGTGAAGGAGAGCTTGCGCACCCGACCATCGTCGCAAAAGACTTTGCCGATGGCCGGCGCATCCGAGGTCGTCACGATGTTGAGCACGCCCGGCGGCAGGCCGGCATCGAGCCCAAGCTTGGCGACCGCCAGCGCGCAGAGCGGCGTTTCCTCGGCGGGCTTGACCACAATGGTGCAGCCTGAGGCGAGCGCCGGAGCCACTTTCCGGGTGATCATGGCGATAGGGAAATTCCACGGCGCGATCGCGGCCACGACACCGATCGGCTGCTTGATGGTGACATAGCGCTTATTGGCGACCGTGGTCGGTATGGTGCGCCCGTAGGCGCGCTTCCCCTCCTCCGCGAACCATTCGATAAAGGCGGCGCCATAAGCCACCTCGGCGCGCGCTTCGGCGAGCGGCTTGCCCTGCTCCGTCGTCATCAATTGGGCGAGGCTTTCCGTCTCCGCGGTGATGAGGTCGAACCAGCGCTTGAGGATTGCCGCCCGCTCCTTGGCCGTCTTGGCCGACCAGGCGGGCAGCGCCTTGGCAGCGGCGTCGATGGCGAGGGTTGCCTCCTTGGCGCCGAGATCGGGAACTGTCGCGATCTCCGCGCCGTTCGCCGGGTCGGTGACGGGAAAGGTCTTGGCGGACGTAACCCACTGTCCGTCGATCAAGGCGGCAGTGGGAAATTTCTTGGAGATGATGGTCATGACCTATCTCCGTCGGCTTGGTGTGATCGATGTGCGAGTGGCGTCATGGCCGACCTCACGCGACGCGCGAATACCAGAGGTGATCGAGCGGGGTAACAATACGCTCGAAATTGCTGCGTTCGGTATGTTTAAGACGAGAAAAGACCTCCTGGAACGGCGCGCCGAACGCCCGGCGGACGATCTCGGACTGCTGGAAGCGATCGAGCGAATTGACCCAGGCGGTCGGCAGCGGGGGCGCCGCGATCATCTCGGCGTTGCCCTCAACGGCGGGACCGGGATCGCTCTTGTTAGTAATACCGTGATGCATGCCGGCCAGAATCGACGCGATTACGAGATAAGGATTGGCGTCGGCGCCGGCCACGCGATGCTCGATGCGGGTGGCGGCACCGTTTCCTCGCGGAACGCGCAAGGCAACCGTACGATTGTTGAAGCCCCAATCGGCGGCCATCGAGACATATGACTTCGGCACATAGCGGCGATAGGCGTTGGCCGATTGCGCCCAAACCGCCATGAAGTCGGCCATGGTGTCGCGCATGCCGCCGAGCGCATGGCGGAAGAGCGGCGAGATGGGATCGCCGGCAAAGAGGTTCTGTCCCTCCTTGTCGAAAAGGCTCAAATGGATGTGCATGCCTGAGCCGGCCCAATCGTGATGTGGCTTGGCCATGAAGGTGGCTTCGAGCTGATGCGCCCGCGCGGCAGCCTTCACCGCGCGCTTCAACAGCGACCCGTCGAGCGCCGCACCAACCGCATCGTCGCGATGTTTGAGATTGATCTCGAACTGTCCGGGACCGGATTCCTTCATGACCGCGTCTACAGGAAGACCCTGAACGTCGCAAATGCGATAGATGTCGTCGATGAAGGGAGACAGCGTGTCCATGTCCTCGAAGCCGAAGGTGAGCGGGCGGCGCGGATCGTCGGACACGCCCTCAGGCGTATGAAGCAAGCCGCCGTTCGCGACCTTGCGCGTGACGTAGAATTCGAGCTCGACCGCTGCGACCGGTGTCTGTCCTTCGCGCGTGAAACGTTCGACTTGGTCGATGAGTACCCCGCGCGGGTCGAGCTCATCCTTGCCGTCGACGACCACAACGGCCTGAGCGTGCCTGCCGTCGCCCACCGGGATCGGCACCAGGGTCCGGGCGAGAAGATGGCAGTGGAGGTCCCCGTCGCCGGTCTCCCACAAACGTCCGGTCTCCTCCACGCAGTTGCCGAGCGGATCCATGATGAAGACCGAGGTCGGCATCATCAGGCCGTTCTTGGCGACGCTGAGCAGATCCGAGCGGCGGATGCGTTTGCCGCGCGGGATGCCGTTCATGTCGAACAGGAAGGCGTCGATCCACTGCACCGCCGGGTTCGCGTCGAGGAAGCTTTTCGCCTCGTCAAGGGTGAGGCGCGCGTTGGTCATGGTGCACTGCCTTTGGCGGCCGCGCCGAAGCGGCGGAACAATACTGTCGAGACGGGGTTCGATTTCGCTCCCCATTCGGGATGCCACTGTACCCCCAAACAAAATGCCGAATCGTCGGGTCCGCGCACGGCCTCGACCAGACCATCCTCGGCGAAAGCTTCAGGCTTCAAACCATCGGCGAGGCGGGCAACGCCCTGCCAGTGCAGCGAATTGACCATGATCTCGTCGCTTCCGACCCAATCGCGCAGCTTGCCGCTCAGCCTCACGGGGTGGATGGGACCGTACGCCTCGTCGAGGGAAACGTCGGGCTTTGCGCGGTGGTCCTTGTGACCGTTCACGTCGTGCACGGCCTGATAGAGGCTGCCGCCGAGTGCGACGTTCAGTTCCTGAAACCCACGGCAAATGGCGAACAGAGGCGTCTTGCGCTCGACCGCTGCGCGGATCAGCGGAAGCGTCAGCGCGTCGCGCAAATGATCGAGCCGTTCGGGCAAGAGCGGCGTCTCCTCGCCGTAATGCTCCGGCGCGACATTAGAGCGGCTGCCGGACAGCAAGATCGCGTCGGCGATTTCGAGGATCGACCCGATATCGGCAAGACCGGCGCCGACCGGCACGAGCAGAGGCTGGCATTCGGCGACCTCGGCGATCGCCGTCGAATATTTGCGGCCCACGGCATCGAACACGTCAGCTTCAATCACCTTGGTGCAGGCCGGAATGACGACGATCGGACGGCTCATGCTGCGAGCTCTCCGGCAACATCGTTCATAGTGAGGTCGAGCGCTCGGGCGATCACGCCCTCCGCCTCGTCGAACTGCTTTTGCGTCCAGATCAGCGGCGGCGCGGTGACCATAGTGTCGAACACCGCCCGCATGATGAACCCTTCGCGGAAGAAGTGATCGCGGCAGATCAGCCCGACGCGGCCCGGATCGGCAAAACGGCGATGGTTGCGCTTGTCGGCGACGAGCTCGATCGCGCCGAGCAGACCGACCGAGCGCACTTCTCCCACGAGCGGATGGTCCTTGAATTTGGCGAGCATCTTGGCAAGCGCGGGACCCGTGAATTCCCTGACGCGCGGAACGAGACTCTCCTGCTCCATGATCTCGAGATTCTTCAGTGCGACGGCGCAGGACACGGGGTGACCCGAGAAGGTGTAGCCGTGATGGAAGTCGTCGGGATGCTCCAACAGCGTCTGCACGATCTTGTCGTCTACGATGACGCCCGAAAGCGGGATGTAACCCGACGTTGCGGCCTTGGCGAAGGTGATGAGGTTCGGACGGATGCCGTAATATTGCGAGGCAAACCAGGTGCCGAGCCGGCCGAAGCCCGTGATCACCTCGTCGGCAAGAAGAAGAATCCCATATTTGTCGACGATGCGCTGGATCTCGGGCCAATAAGTCTCGGGCGGGATCTTGACGCCGCCGGCGCCTTGCACCGGCTCGCCGGCGAAAGCGGCGACATTCTCCGGTCCGACCGCGAGAATCTCCTCTTCGAGCGCCCGCGCAGCGCGAAGACCGAACGCTTCGAGCGACTCGCCCTCCTCCGCCTCGCCGTACCAATAGGGGTCGATGATATGGCGGAAGCCTTCGTAAACCGGGTAGCTGTGCTTATGCACATGCGCCATGCCGCCCATCGAGCCGGCCGCAATGGTCGAACCGTGATAGGCGTTCTTGCGCGAGATGATGATGCGCCGGTTCGGCTCGCCCTTGAGCGTCCAATAATGGCGGATCAGGCGGATCGCGGTGTCGTTCGATTCAGAACCGGACGAGCCAAAGAAAACCTGGTTGAGGTTGCCGGGAGCGAGCTCGGCGAGCTTACGCGACAGGGCAACCACCGGCGGATGCGTCGTCTTGAAAAACGTATTGTAGAAGGGAAGCTCGACCATTTGATCGTAGGCCGCCTGCGCGAGCTGCTTGCGCCCATAGCCGACGTTACAGGTCCAGAGTCCGGCCATGCCGTCGAGAATGCGCGCGCCGTCACTGTCCCATATATAAGGTCCGTCGCCGCGGACGATGATGCGCGCGCCGCCGGTCCGTAGCGATTGGTGATCGGTGAAGGGGTGCAGATGGTGGAGAGCGTCTAGCTCTCTCAACTGTGCGGTTTGATATTGATTCGTCACGGAACAACCTCCAGCAGAGCCAAAACGAAGCGCTATTCGGCGCTATAGGCTCGCGTGGGGCGTATAACCTATGCGGGCGCAGAGCAGGAGCAGCAGGGCCTTAGGGCTCAATCCGCTCAAGGTAAACGAAGCTCGGGAAGCCAACACCATCTAAGCCCGCGCCCACTCTTCCCAACTCGCCCCGTGGTCAGCCTTGACAGGGGCCCATTGGCGAGTTTTGGCTACAGCGAAGACTTTATTGGCTACGGTGTAGAATTGTCAACGAAAACGGCGCGCAAGCCCCCTGCCCGCCCGCGTGGACGGCGTGGTCTCGACCGTAATGCGATTCTCGATGCGGCGTTCGACATGCTGTCGCGCGACGGTGAAGTCGGCTTTTCCGTGCGCAAGCTCGGGGTGAGCATCGGCGTCGATCCGATGACGGTGCTGCATCATTTCGGCTCCAAGGACGAGCTGTTGCGGCGGATCGCCGACCGGGCGCTGGCGACCGTCGAACTGCCGCTGCCGAGCAAAGATTGGCGCGCCGATCTCCGCCATGTCGCTGCCGCATACCGCGATCTGGCCCATCGTCACCCTCGCATCTTCCACCTGCATTTCCGGTTTCATGCGACGGGCCCGGCCGACCACGCCTCGAGCGAAGTGGTTTATCGCGCCCTTAGGCGCGCGGGGCTCACCGATGCCCAAGCCGCCGGACTTGGGCTCGCCTTCTATGCCTTTATCCTTGGCTATGCCTTGGCTGAGGCCGAGGGGCTGTTGCGCCCCATCGGCGATGAGGATGAGGCCGAGCTGAGAGCCTTGGACCCGCTGGCTTGTCCGGCAACGCTGGCGCTGATACCGGCCTTCAGGGCTCTCGACCGCGATGCCGCCTTCGATGCCTCGGTCGGTGCCTTTATCGACGGCGTTGCGTGCCGGGCCAAGGCCGGCCGGCGGCGCTGATTTACGTCGCGCGAAACAAAGCGACGCAGCCCTGTTGCTCGATTTCCACCTCGCCGAAGCGCTGCCTCAATCCATCGCGCAGAGACGCCACGTCATCCTCGCGATTGTTGAACACGCCTTTCGCGTTATAGAGGTCGAGCAGCCGTCTTGCCGCGACGTTCGGCGCAATCCCTCGGCCTAAAATCGTGGCGCCGAACAGTACCGCGTCCTTGCGCATCAGCGGCCGTAGATGATCCACCGCGACGAGTTTCTCGCTCATGCCGCCGGGCAGGCAATGCAGCACATAGGTCAGCCCGACGGACGCGAAGGGTTCGAGGTCGAGACCGATCGGCGCAAGTAGATTGACTTGGTATAGCTCCCGCGAGGTTTGCGCGATTGAGATCAGTGAGCCGCCGCGTGGGGCACCGCCATGCAAGATGGTTGGAGAGGCCATGGACCAAGAGGTCGTAGAAAGAGAGCATGAAGGGCGTGTAGATCGCGTGCGCCTTCGCCACGGCGATCGCGTCCGGCGCGGTGTCGTCCGTCTTCACGAGCTTTTCAGCCATGGCCCGCTATGCCACCCGCTCGTCGAAAAAGAAAGGGCGCCACGAGGGCGCCCTTAAAGGTGGGAAGTGCTTTTGGGGAAAAGTTCTGAAAGTCTAGAAAACGGCCTTGAGGGTTCCTACGACCCGCTCGTCGCAGCCATTCCGGATACCACTTAGGATGGAGCAGCCTGTGTCACTGAGGTCCGTATCCCAGTAGCGGGCGTCGACCGACCAGTGCTCCATGAAGGCGAGCGTCAGGCCGGCGTTCCAGTAGGTGTAATCGTCGGCATCCTCCTCGAAAGACTGGAACGCGACGCCACCGCTGATGGTGGGCGAGAAGAAGTTGAAGGGCTTCCAGTTGAGGGCATAGCCGACCTGTCCCTCAATCGCATTAGAGCTGCCGGCGAAGTTGGAGAAATCCGGACCCCAATAGTTGGTGACCGCGATAGTCCAATTGCCGCCAGTCCAACTCGCACCCGCTTTCGCCTCGAAATAGTCGATTTCGCTGTTGGCGCCTGGATAGGAGTAGTATAGGGCGGCGAAATTGAAGGTGATGTTCCTCCATTTGGGGGTGATGCCGACATAGTAGTCGATCTCGACGCCGTCACCGAAATCGGTGTTGGATCCCCACATACCGGCATAGAAGATGCCCCAGTAAAGGTCGACCTCAGGCTGTACCGCCGGACCGTTGCCGGTGTTAGTGACGCCGCGGAAGAGATAGTCGGTCACGAACGCCGTTGTCGCCGACAGTTTCAGTTCGTCGGCCTGTGCGGCAGTCGCCAAACCCGCAGCGAGAGCTGCTCCCAAAACGCACGTTTTGATGATCCCCGCCTCTCTGCGCCGAGCCATTTTTCAGTCTCCTGATTTGTCGCCCCTGCTTTTCTTGACCAGGATGTCGCCCCGAAACCCCCGTTGCGGCGCAACGTCCCCCGATTTCTCTGTCACAATATGCCCACCCTCCTTGGAAGCAACGGAAAAGCTCGAATTTCCGAAAACATCTGGAACGGTGTGACTATTCTGCAATGGTCCAAGCCCTTTGATGCTGCATTGGGCTTAAGCCCAGCTTTGACGCTCCCCGATTACTCAGGAAATCTGCGTAGAGGCGGGGCAGTTGCCTAAATTGAAGGCTAAGGCCAATCTGAGAATCAAATCATCGGGTTGAGCTCATCCCCTCGCACGCCGTCTACGGCGGGCCCGGCTTGGCCTTGTTCCGGCTGGGGCGCTCACCTAGAGTGGATTTCGGCACCGAAAAATCGCCTCGCGATTCGATTCGGCGAAGAGTTTTCCACAGACGGCATGGCACAAGAGAACACACCCGGGACGGTGCTCGTGACCGGCGCGGGGCGCCGGCTCGGCCGCGCCATCGCTCGAGACTTCGCGAATCGCGGTTGGCGGGTGGGCGTCCACTATCGGGATTCCGCGCAAGAGGCCCTCGAGCTCGTGGCCGAAATCCTGCGAAGCGGCGGGACGGCGGCAGCGTTCGAAGCCGATCTCGCCAGGCTTGATGGGCTCCAGCCTTTGATCGAGGCTTGCGCCGAGGCGCTCGGTCCGCCGACTTGCCTGATCAACAATGCCGCTCGATTCGACTGGGACGCTTTTGGCAGCCTCGACGCCAAGACCTGGCAGGCGCATGTCGACGTCAATCTGAGAGCTCCGATCTTCCTGACACAGGCGTTTGCAAAGGCCCTCCCTCAAGGGACCGAGGGCAACGTCATCAATCTGATCGATCAGAAGGTGTTGTGGCTGGATCCTGAGCATTTCTCCTACACCGTCGCCAAATCTGCCCTCTGGGTCGCCACGCAAACCATGGCGCAGGCGCTCGCCCCGCGCATCAGGGTGAATGCCGTCGCGCCGGGACCCGTGCTGAAGAGCCAGGGTCAGAGCGACACCGCTTTCGCGAGAGAGGTCCAGAGCACCCTGCTCCAGCGCGCTGTTAGCGAAGCGGACGTGACGGCCGCCATCCGCTTCCTGCTCGAAACGCCGTCCATCACCGGCCAGATGATCGCGCTCGACGCGGGCCAGCATCTTGCCTGGAAAAGCTCTGAAAACGCGTGAGGTTCGGCCTTCGGGCCTTGAACCGCGCCACGCTTAGACCTTACCTTCGCCCTAGCAACCGCATGCTTGAAGCATGCGCGAACCTCAATGATCCCATGCCGTTAGAGAACCCGGACAGCGCCCCAGCCTCGCTTCTTTCGCGCGCGCGCAAAGCCTTGAGCGGCGTGGAGACGGGTGCGCCCGTGATCGGTCGCTACGCCAAGACCGCGCCGGCGGGGCCCGGCGTCTATCGCATGATCGACGGCGCTGGCGAGGTCCTCTATGTCGGCAAGGCCCGGCATCTGAAGAAGCGCGTGCAAAGCTATGCGCGGGGCGCCGGCCACAACAACCGCATCGCGCGCATGATCGCCGATACGGCGAGCATGGAGTTCGTCACCACCGCGACCGAGATCGAGGCGCTTCTGCTCGAGGCGAACCTGATCAAGCGGCTGAAGCCTCGCTTCAACGTGGTGCTGAGGGACGATAAGTCCTTTCCCTTCATCCTGATTGCCCGCGATCATCGGGTGCCGCAGATCTTGAAACATCGCGGCGCGCGGAACCGCAAAGGCGACTACTTCGGACCGTTCGCCTCTGCCGGTGCGGTCGGTCGCACCATCAATACGCTGCAACGCGCCTTTCTGCTGCGCTCCTGCTCTGACGCGTATTTCGAGACGCGGGTGCGGCCGTGCCTCCTCTTCCAGATCAAGCGCTGCTCGGCGCCCTGTACCGGGGAGATCTCGGTCGAGGATTACGGCAGGCTGGTCGATGAGGCGCTAGCCTTCCTGACCGGCGAGAGCAACGAGGTGAAGCACAGGCTGCACGCGCTCATGGACGAGGCGAGCCTGCGTCAGGACTATGAGCGGGCGGCAAGCTTTCGCGACCGGCTGACCGCGCTCGCCCACATCCAATCGCGCCAGGGCATCAACCCACAGACGGTGAAGGAGGCAGACGTTTTCGCCGCGCATCAGGAAGCGGGGCAGACGTGCATACAGGTGTTCTTCTTCCGCACCGGCAACAATTGGGGCAACCGCGCCTATTTTCCGCGTGCCGACATGAGCCTCTCGGTGGAGGAAGTGCTCGAGTCCTTCATCGCGCAGTTCTATGACGACAAGCCGCCGCCGAAGCTCGTTCTGCTCTCGCATGACATTCCGACGCGACGGCTGCTCGCCGAGGCTTTGTCCTTGCGCGCGGGGCGCAAGATCGATGTGAGCAAACCTGCGCGCGGCGAGCGGCGCGATCTCGTCGAACATGCGCTCATCAATGCGCGCGAGGCGTTGGCGCGGCGGCTTGCGGAGTCGTCCTCGCAGGCGGCGATCTTCACCCAGCTCGCCGAGTTGCTCGATCTCGACGAGGCGCCCGAGCGCATCGAGGTCTACGACAACAGCCACATTTCCGGCACCAATCCTGTCGGCGCCATGATCGTCGCCGGGCCGGAAGGGTTCATCAAAGGGCAATACCGCAAGTTCAACATGCGGAATGAGGACCTCGCTCCCGGCGACGATTACGCCATGATGCGCGAGATGCTGATGCGGCGTTTATCCAAGCTCGCCAAGGAGAAAGACGAGCCGAATGGGTGGGCTGCGCCCGATCTCGTGTTGATCGACGGCGGCCCGGGCCAGTTGGGTGCGGCCTATGCCGTGCTCGACGAGCTTGGCCTCTCCGACATCAAGGTCGCGGCAATCGCCAAGGGACCTGACCGCAATGCGGGGCGCGAGCGCATCCATTTGCGCGGCCGTGAGCCGTTGTTGCTGGAGCCGCGCGATCCCGTGCTGTACTGCATCCAGAAGCTCAGGGACGAGGCGCACAGATTCGCTATCGGCGCGCATCGGGCAAAGCGCAAGAAGGCGATCACCGCCTCCCCGCTCGACGAGGTGCCCGGCATCGGGCCCGCGCGCAAGCGTGCGCTGTTGCAGCATTTTGGCTCGGCCAAGGCCGTGAGCCGCGCCGGCATCGCCGACCTCGAAGCGGTCGGCGGGATCAGCGCGCAGATGGCCAAGACCATCTATGATCATTTCCATGAGCGCGGGTAGCGAGCGGTGAACGAGCAGTTGGACACAGCGCGGCGAAGAATGAAGGTCCGGGGGGTCGGCTTCGGCAGCCTGCCCAACATCCTGACCTATGGCCGCATCCTCGCCATCCCGGCGCTGGTCGCCTGCTTCTTCGTCACCGGCGATTGGGGGCGCTGGGCGGCGATGTGGATATTCATCGCGGCCGGCGTCAGCGATTTCCTCGACGGCTATTTCGCCCGCGCCTGGCAGCAGCAGAGCAGCATCGGGCGCATGCTCGACCCGATCGCCGACAAGCTGATCGTCGCCGCGGCGCTGTTAATGCTCGCCGCCGACCAGACTATCGCCGGCTTGTCGCTCTGGGCTGGCGTCATCATCCTCTGCCGCGAGATCCTCGTCTCGGGCCTTCGCGAGTTCCTCGGCACGCTCGCGGTCGGCGTGCCGGTGACGCGGCTCGCCAAATGGAAGACCGTGATCCAGATGGTGGCGATCGGCTTCCTGCTCGCGGGCAGCGCGGGCGACAAGATCTGGCCCTACACGACGCAGTTCGGGCTGACGCTCTTGTGGATCGCCGCGATCTTCACGCTCTATACCGGCTACGACTATCTGATGGCCGCATTCCGTCATGCGATGCAGGACGAGTAGCGATGCGCCTCCTCTATTTCGCCTGGGTGAAGGAGAAGGCCGGCGTCGCCGCCGAAGAAATCGATCCGCCCGCGGGCGTCGCGACGATCGCCGAGCTGATCGATTGGTTGAAGGCGCGCGGGCCCGAGTTCGAGAATGCTTTCGCGCGATCCGAGGTGATCTGCGCGGCGATCGACCACGCCCACGTGCGCCATGACGCGAAGATCGCGGGCGCGCGCGAGATCGCTTTCTTCCCGCCCGTCACCGGAGGATAGTCCGTGATCCGCGTGCAGCAGGCGGATTTCGACATTGGCGCGGAGATCGCGGCGCTGAAAGCCGGCCGCAGCGATATCGGCGCCATCGTCAGCTTCATCGGCACGGTGCGCGATCAGCATGGCGCGGTCGAGGAGATGATGCTCGAGCATTATCCCGGTATGACCGAAGCCGAGCTGACCCGCATCGAGCAGGAAGCGAATGCGCGCTGGCCATTGCAGGCAAGCCTGATCGTGCATCGCACCGGCGCGCTTCTTCCCGGCGACAATATCGTGCTGGTGGTGACCGCGTCAGAGCACCGCGACGCGGCGTTCGATGCCGCGAGGTTTCTCATGGATTATCTCAAGACCAGCGCGCCGTTCTGGAAGCGCGAGCAAGGACCGGGCGGCGCACGCTGGGTCGAGGCTGACACGAAGGACGGCGCCGCGTTTTCGCGTTGGAAGAAGAAACACGCCACCGAATAGCTATCGCACTTCGATAATCCGGGCGCCGCGCGGCAGCACCTTGAGGTAAGGCCCCCACACGCAGACATCGCCCCAGCCGCACACGCCGCCGGCGCAGGTACGCTGATAGGTGCAGGAGCGGCAGCGATAGGCGGGGCGGCAGCCGGTGCACATGGCGATCTTCTGGCAGTCCCGCCAGACGATCGCGTTCGCCTCGCCTGAAGGCAGCGCCAAAAGCCCGGCCGCCAACAGGCCGGCCAAGCCAAGCATGGTCAAAGCTTTGCGCATCGAGGCCCCCCCTTTCCCGCGGAATCACGCGGGCAGCCTCCATCCCCGCCGGTAGAGTGCCCGTTGATCGCCCCCGGATCAAGCATAGAAGCCAAGGCATGCACCTTCCTCGCCGCGGCGCGCATTTGCGTCCGGCTCAAGTCACAGAGCGGTTTCCTCGGGTTGGCCCCCGAGGGGATGGCGCGCCGAAAGACGCAGTCCGTATCCGTATCGCGATCCATGAGGGACCGCGCGGGCGCCTTCCGGCGCGCCATGCGCGCTCAAGCAGCGCTAGCGATAGCGCGACAAGAGCGCTTGCGGCGTTTGCGGCAACGGGCCCTGCTTTAGCTGAGGCCGGATCGAACTCCGCCTCACAACATCAGCCAGCTCCTGGCAGGACCTTCTATTGGGTCCGGAGGGAGCTCCCATGCCGCCCGAGTGCCTCCTTGTGAGAAGGCTCGCAGGCGCCGCACCTCGTCCCGCCTCATGACGCCTCATGATCGCGCCCTCAAGTGAACGAGGTGAGCGGATGATAAGCGAGGTTTGGAGCGCGAGGATTGTGCGGGGACAACACTCCTCCCCCTGAAAGGGGGAGCTACACCCTACCGGTGCAGCACCGTCGCTTGCGGCGAGTGGCGGTGCTCCCAGCCGGCGCGTTCGAGCGTGGGCGTGTCGTCGGCGGCTTGCGGATAGCCGATGCACAGATGCCCGATGAACATCCACCCCGGTGGCACGTCGAGGATGGCGGCGATGGCTTTCGGATCGAGGATCGAGACCCAACCCACGCCGATCCCCTCGGCGCGCGCGACGAGCCAGAGCGTGTGCACGGCGTTGACCACGGAATAATCGAGCGTCTCGGGCATGGTCAGCCGGCCGAGCCCCGCCCCTTGCGCGGTCGCGCGGTCGGAGAACACGGCAAGCTGGCAGGGCGCGTCGTCGAGGCCGGCGAGCTTCAGCCGCGCATAGAGCGAAGCGCGGTCGCCCGTCTGCCGCGACAGCGCATCCTCATTGCACAGCTCGAAATTGGCGCGGATGGCGGCGCGGCGCGCCTCGTCCTCGACGATGACGAAGCGCCAGGGCTCTGACAGCCCGACCGACGGCGACAGACAGGCGATAGAAATCAGCTGCTCGATGGTGCCGGCGGGAAGCGGCGCGCGCTTGAACCGCCGCACATCGCGCCGCCATCTCAGGAGATCGTAAAGCCGCGCGCGGAAGGCGGCGTCAAACTCCGGCGCATCGTTGCGCCTCTCCGCGACTGACACCTCACCTACGCGCTTCATGCGGCCAGATTAGCACGGGAAGGCAGCCGCGCCCGCCCTTTGCCGAGACAGGTCTCAATGCAAGGCGCCGAACTTATCCCCGCGTCACAATACCAGGAATATATTCCTACCGGATGAAAGCCTAACCCCCTACGGCGGCGCGGACGCGTGCCGGGTGAACCAACGCGGTGAAGTCGTCCATCAATTGGCGGGTGATATCGCCGATCTTGAATTTGTACTGTCCGATCTCGGCGACGGGAGTCACCTCGGCGGCGGTGCCGGTGATGAAGCACTCGGAGAAGCCTGACAGCTCCTCGGGCATGATCGCGCGCTCGATCACTTTCAGCCCGCGCTGCTTGGCGAGGCCGATGACGGTGCGCCGCGTGATGCCGTCGAGGAAGCAATCGGGAAGCGGCGTGTGCAGCACGCCGTCCTTGACGAAGAAGATGTTGGCGCCGGTCGCTTCCGCGATCTGCCCGCGCCAATCGAGCATCAGCGCGTCGCTATAGCCCTCGCGCTCGGCGCGGTGCTTCTCGATGGTGCAGATCATGTAGAGCCCGGTCGCCTTGCTCTCGACCGGCGCGGTGCGCGGGTCTGGCCGGCGATAGTCGGCGAATTTCAAACGCAAGCCCTTCACGCGCGCGGCGGGATCGAAATAGGAGCCCCAGTCCCAGGCGGCGATGGCGACGTTGGTCCTCGTCTTCTGCGCGGCGACGCCCATCTGCTCGCTGCCGCGCCAGGCGATCGGGCGAACATAGGCGTCGGTCAGATTGTTGGCGCGGATGACCTCCCTCGCCGCCTTGTCGAGCTCGGCGACGCTATAGGGAATCTCAAAGTCGAGGATCTTCGCCGATTTGTGCAAGCGCTGATTGTGCTCGGAGAGCTTGAAGATCTCGCCGTCATAGGCGCGCATCCCCTCGAACACCGCGCTCGCATAGTGCAGCCCATGCGTCAGCACGTGCAGCCGCGCGTCGCCCCACGGGACCAGCGTCCCGTTCAGCCAGATAAATCCCTCGCGCTGATCGTAAGGGGCGCTCGCCATCAATCGTTCCTCCGCATCGTAGCCGGCCGTTCTTCGCGCGGCCGGACCAAAGCACAGCACACCACGCTCCGCGCCTCTCATAGCACCTCGATGGGCAATTGCGCGAGCAAGCGCCGAAGCGTATCAAGAGCGCGATTAAGTCAACATGGCTGACATAACGAAACGCGAAAACTAAGTCAACATGACTGACCTAAATGAGCCCGTGGAAACGGCGGAAAAGGCCGCTCCCGCCAAAGCGCGCGGCAAGGCGAAGGCCGCCGACGGCAAGCCGCGCGGCAACGGCCGCGAGTCGCGCAAGCGTGCTTTGCCCGAGGCGAAGCTGCTCGAAGTCGCAGAGTTGCTCTTCTTTGCCTATCGCGATTTCACCCGCGACCCCGACGCGATCCTGAAGGATTTCGGCTTCGGCCGCGCCCATCACCGCGTGCTGCATTTCGTCAATCGCCATTCGGGGCTCAGAGTCGCCGACCTACTCGACATTCTCACCATCACCAAGCAGAGCCTCGGCCGCGTGCTCAAGCAACTGATCGACAAGGGCTATATCGTGCAGCAGGCAGGGAGCGCGGACCGGCGCGAGCGCCTGCTCTTCCCGACCGAGCGCGGCCGCGCGCTCGCCGAGCGACTCGCGGCGCCGCAGCTCGTGCGCCTCTCCGCGGCGCTGAAGGAAGCGGGGCCCGGGTCGGAGGCGGTTTTGCGCCGTTTTCTCGAAGCGATGGTGAATGCCGAGGAACGCCCCAAAGTTTCCTCTATCATGGCCTCTCCTGTGCCTGACGAAGCGGGAAGCAAGGGGGATGGCTGATGACCGTGCCGACGCCGATCAAGGCGCATCGCGGCAGCCCCGACGACAACGCACCGCATATTCTCGTCGTCGACGACGATAGCCGCATTCGCGACCTGCTCGCGCGCTACCTGCAAGACAACGGCTTCCGCGTGACCACCGCGATCGACGCGGCGAGCGCGCGCGCCTGCATGCGCAGCCTCGCCTTCGACCTGCTCATCCTCGATTGGATGATGCCGCAAGAGTCGGGCATCGATTTCGCCCGCTCGCTGCGCGCCGAGTCGCATGTGCCGATCCTGATGCTGACGGCGCGCGCGGAGCCCGAGCAGCGCATCGAGGGGCTGGAGACCGGCGTCGACGATTATCTCGCCAAGCCGTTCGAGCCGCGCGAGCTGCTGTTGCGCGTCTCCAACGTGCTCCGCCGCGGCGGCGCGCCGGCGACCGGCGAGATCCGCATGGGTGCGTTCGTGTTCCATATCTCGCGCGGCGAGCTGAAGCGCGAGAACGAGACGATCAGATTGACCGAGCGAGAGCGCGAGCTCTTGCGCTATTTCGCCCAGCGCCCCGGCATGCCGGTGTCGCGTCATGAGCTCGCCAAGGGCGCCGATTCGGGCGGCGAGCGCGCCGTCGACGTGCAGATCAATCGGCTGCGGCGCAAGATCGAGCACGACCCCGCCAACCCGGTCTATCTCCAGACCGTGCGCGGCAAGGGCTACATTCTCTATCCCGAGTGATGGACGCGACACCCCAGCCAAAGCCCATCGCGCAGGAGCCGTTCAGGCCCTTCCGCCGCCTGTTGAGCGCGTTCGGCGATCGCATGCCGAAGGGCCTCTACGCCCGCGCGCTCATCATCATCATCGCGCCGATGGTGCTACTGCAATCGGTGGTGACCTTCGTGTTTCTCGAACGGCACTGGCAGACGGTGACGCGCCGGCTCTCCACGGTGACGGTGCAGAACGTCGCCATGCTGATCGACCTGTACAAAACCTATCCGCAGGACGCCGAGGCGATCTCGCGGCTCGCCGAGCAGAATATGGGCTTGCGGGTGCGCTTCGCTCCCGGCGAGGAGCTGCCGCCCGTCCGCTCCAAGCCGTTCTTCGATCTGCTCGACTCCACCCTGTCGGAGGAGCTGACCGAACGGATCGGCAAGCCGTTCTGGATCGATACCGTGGGCCGCTCCAATTTCGTCGATATTCGCGTCAAGCTCGACAATGCGGTGATGCACGTGATCGCGAGGCGCAGCCAGACCTATGCGTCGAACTCGCAGATCTTCTTGCTGTGGATGGTCGGCACCTCGCTCGTGCTGCTCACCGTCGCCATCCTTTTCCTGCGCAATCAGATCAAGCCGATCCTGCGGCTGTCGGAAGCGGCGGACAGTTTCGGCAAAGGGCGGCCGCCGCCGGCGGACTTCCGCCCGCGCGGGGCGCGCGAGGTGCGCCAGGCGGCGCACGCCTTCATCGAGATGCGCGACCGCATCGAGCGCCATGTCGAGCAGCGCACCATCATGCTGGCCGGCGTCAGCCACGATCTGCGCACCGTGCTCACGCGCTTCAAGCTGCAGCTCGCCCTGTTCGAGGACAGTCCCGAGCTCGAAGCCATGCGCGCCGACGTGGACGAGATGCAGGCGATGCTCGAAGACTACATGGCCTTTGCCAAGGGCGACGGCGGCGAAGCGATCGTGCGCACCGATATCGGAGAGATCCTAAGCGAGGTGAAGTCGCAAGCGCATGGCGGGAGGCACATCGAGATCGACATCAAGGAGGCGCCGCTCGTGGTGCCCGTCCGCCGCCATGCCTTCAAGCGCGCCGTCGCCAATCTCGTCAACAACGCCGCGCGCTTCGCCGAGCATGTGAATGTCAGCGCCGCGAGGCAGAACGGCGCGTTGACGGTCGAGGTGGAAGACGACGGACCCGGCATTCCGGAGTCAGAGCGCGAGCAGGTGTTCCGTCCCTTCTACCGCATCGATCATGCGCGCAATCAGGATTCAGGCTCGACCGGGCTCGGGCTTGCGATCGCCCGCGACATCGCCCGCATTCACGGTGGAGATATCGCGCTCAGCCGGTCGGCGCTCGGAGGATTGAAGGCCGTGCTAAAGGTTCCAGTTTGATTGTGAAACAAGAACCATTGGGAGGAAACAGTTCATGCGTCGGATGATCGTTGGGGTTGCAACGGCGGTGGCCATGTCCTTGGCGGGACCCGCGCTCGCGCAGGACATGACGGAGGAAATCCAGGAAAACGAGCAGCCCGGCTCGGAGATCGAAATCGATCTTGGCGCTGACGGCGACGATACTGTCGAGCGCAAGAGCGGCGCGCCCGTGTTTCAACCTGGCGACGTGCCGATGATGGCTCCCGGCACCGGAACGCAGCTCGATGTGCCGAACGACCCCGACATGCCCGTGGCGGAAGACCCGGTCGATGCCGAGCTGCCCGGCGAGGGTCCCGAGAGCCTCTCAGGCCCGGACGACGACGACGGTCTCCCCGACTGATCCCGCTTAGTGCGGACCGCTCGCGGCGGCGGCAGGCGGAGCCTCGGGCTTCGCGCGTGGTTTCCATCCGCGCGGCAGGAAGCCACAGACGAACCGGCGAGCATCCTGACATGCGGTCTCGATGCCCGAGAGCATGCGCTCCCCCTTGCCGAGCCGCTTGTCGAGAGCCGCCATGGTCTTGTCGAGCGAGGGCGTGTCGTCGTCGAGCCAGACTTGAAACACCTTGCCGTAGATGGCGGTGAGCCCAGCCACTCTGAGCGCCCCGCCCGGCCCGTCGAGCTTGGCGCCCGAACTCGCCAGCATCCAATATTGCGAAGCGAGCGATCCGCACAGAAGCGGCGCGGCCTCGCCGGGACGGCAGCAGAGATAGGAGGTAATGCGCTTCAGGGCGGGCTTATAAGGCTGCATGGCCTCGAAACGCGTCATGATCGCATCGAAGACGCGGTCGCGCGGGCTTTGCGCCTCGCCCGCGACCCTCGCCTTGGCCAGAACCTCGGCATCGACCTCGGCCTGAAAGGCGCGGAGGATGTCGCTCTTGCAGCTGAAATCGCGCCGCAGATCGGCAAGCCCGACATTGGCGGCGCCGGCAATCTCGGCAAGGCTGATCTCGCCCCAATCCTTTTCTTTGGCAAGATCGAGCGCCGCGCGGATGGCTTTGGAACGCTTGGAGAAATCGTCGAACATGGGGGATACTCCTTCACTCGAAATGTAAGCGCTTTCCGTCGCTGTCGAAAGGCGTTCGGGCTAAGACGACAGCTCCTTCGAGCGCTTGGCGGCGGCGGCTACAGCGCGATTGAGAAGCTCCTGCATGCCGTTCTTTCCCATCAGCAGTTCAAGCGCCGCGGCGGTGGTGCCCTTCGGCGAAGTCACCTTCTCTCGCAGTTCGGCAGGCGAGAAGTCTGACAGGTGCAATAGCTCGCCCGCGCCTTCCACGGTTGCGCGCGCGAGATGCCGGGCGAGGTCGGGCGCGAGCCCCGCTTCGCGACCGGCCTCAGCCAAACATTCGGCCAGCAGGAACACGTAAGCCGGCCCGCTCCCCGACACGGCCGTCACCGCATCCATCAACGTCTCATCGTCGATCCACATCACCTCCCCTACCGCCTCGAGCAGCATGCTGCATTCGAGCGACTGGTCGCGCGTGACAGCCGCGTTGGCGCAAGCGACCGTCATGGAGCGGCCGACAGAAGCGGCGGTGTTCGGCATGGCGCGCACGATGGCCGTGCCCGGCGGCAGGAGGCGCGCCATGCTGTCCAGCGTGCGGCCCGCGGCGATCGACAGCACGACGCTCCTCTCGCCGATCATCGGCTCGATCTCGGGGATGAGCTTCGGCAAGAGATCGGGCTTCACCGCGATCAGGATCACGGAAGGGGGGGCCGGCAAATCCGGCGCGGTGCCGGCCGCGATCGAATGGCGCGCGGCGAGCGCCGCCACTTCCGGTGGCGGCGCCGGGTCCTGGATGAACACGAGCGCGGGGTCGAGGCCCTGACGGAGCCAGCCCTCCAGCAGCGCCCCGCCCATTTTACCCGCTCCCACGAGCAGCAGCGGGCCGGCGAGGCTGAGCGTCATGCCTGTCCTTGCGTTTCGAGCATGGTGGCGGCGAGCGCCGATTCACAAGACTTGCCCGCCCACAACACGAATTGGAACGACTGATAATAGCGCTCGCACGCCTCCAGCGCAGCCTTAAGAAGCGCCTCGCACTGGCCGACATGGGTGTCCGCTCCGGCCAACAGCAATCCATGCCGGTAGAGCAGCAGGCCGTCTTCCTTCCACAAGTCGAAATGGCCGAGCCAAAGCTGCTCGTTGATCAACGCCATCAGCTTGTAAATCTCGCCAAGCCGCGACTTCGGCACCCTGAAATCGAAAGCGCAAGCAAGGTGCAGCGCCTCGAGATCGTCCCGCCAGTTCAGCGAGACATGATAGTCGCACCAAGTGCCTGAAACCGTGAGGGTCAACTCGTCAGGGGCAGAGCGCTCGAAGGTCCAGTCGTGGATCGTCGCAATGTGCTCGACCATGTCCACCGGATTGGTGAAATGGTCGTAGATCGGCTGTGTCGTAGCCATGCGTCTCCTCTGTTGGCCCCGGGAGAGTTTCCGCGTCTTAAGCTGCCCGCTCGCGCGAATCACTTTGTGAATCAGTTATATAACGGGGAGTGTGAAAGAACCAACGCGGGCGAGTCCGCGACAGGAGATTGGCGCAAGATAGTTGTGGATTGCCGGCTTGGCGCACGCTGGCGGCACATTTCCGACTCGCGTCCAACGCTGAATGAGCTTCGGCGCTGCCAGTCAAGGGGCTTGTTGCCGCGCGGCACAGGATGCGGCGCGATCGAGAAGCAGGGCACGCTCGCGTTCGTTGCGGGTAAGGTCGGCCGCCCGCTCGAATTCCTTCCGTGCCTCGTTGAAGCGTCCGAGCTTCTTCAGAAGGTCTCCGCGCACGCTCGGCAGGAGGTGGTAGGTGTTGAGCGCGGGTTCCGACATCAGTGCATCGACGATCGCAAGCCCCGCCTCCGGGCCGAACAACATCGCCAGGGCGACCGCACGATTGAGCTCTATGATGGGCGACGGCGTCGCCTCGCCGAGCTTCGCGTAAAGCCCGACGATCCGCGCCCAGTCCGTTTCCTCGGCGCTGCGCGCGCGCGCGTGACAGGCGGCGATCGCAGCCTGCAAGACGTAAGGGCCCGGAGCGCGGCCGGGTGCGGCGTTCAAGACCTCCGCCCGCGCGAGTGCCGAGAGACCGCGGCGGATGAGGAGCTGGTCCCAGCGCGCGCGGTCCTGATCGAGCAGAAGCACGGGCTCACCTGAAGGACCCGTGCGGGCCGCGAAGCGCGAAGCCTGGATCTCCATGAGCGCGATGAGACCGTGCACCTCGGCCTCCTCCGGCGCGAGCTCGGCGAGGATGCGTCCAAGACGTAAGGCCTCCTCACAAAGCTTCGGCCGCATCCAGTCCTCCCCGGCGGTCGCCGAATAGCCTTCGTTGAAGATGAGGTAGATGACCGACAGCACCGAGGAGAGGCGGCTCTCGAGCTCGGCCCCGCGCGGCACCTCGAAGGGTACCCCGGCATCGCTCAGCGCGCGCTTGGCGCGCACGATGCGTTGTTGGATGGTCGACTCGGGCACAAGGAAAGCGCGCGCGATCTCCTCGCTGGTCAAGCCGCCGAGCAAGCGCAGCGTCAGCGCCGCGCGCGCCTCGGGCGAAAGCACTGGATGGCAGGAAATGAAAATAAGGCGCAGCAGATCATCGCCGACATGGTCGTCCAGCGCCGCGTCGAGATCTGGCTGCGCCGTCTCCTGCTCGACTTCGAGCTCATAACCGAGCTCCTCGTGCTTGCGGTCGCGCAGCCTGTTGCGGCGGAAGACATCGATGGCGCGATGCTTGGCGGATGCCATGAGCCAAGCGCCGGGATTTTCGGGGATGCCGGACTTCGGCCATTGCTCGAGCGCGGCGACAAGCGCGTCTTGAGCAAGCTCCTCGGCGGTGCCGATATCGCGGACCATTCGCGTCAGGCCGGCGATGAGCTTCGCCTGCTCGATCCTGAAGACCGCCTCGATGGCGCGGTGTGGGTCGGTAGCCGTCACCGGCTACCGACTAACGCCACTTACATTGAAGCCGCAAGTCGCCTTATTCCGCGGCTGCGCTCGGTTCTGCCGCCTTGCCGCAAACCTCCTGGCCGGGGTCGGGGATCTGGCGCACTTCGCACTCGCCTTCCCAACCTGGCATGTGGATCTTGTGCAGCTCCATAAAGCGTTCAGTCCATTTCCGCATCTGCGCCTTCGAGGCGGCTTCGAAGATGGCATAGCCGCCGACCACCTCCTTGGCCTCGGTGAACGGGCCGTCGGTGAGCGTGATTTTGCCGCCGGCCAGCCGCGCCCGCATGCCGCTCGAAGTCGGCAGCAAGCCGACTCCCTGCACCATGACGCAGCCGTCCTTCGCGGCCTCTTCCACCATCGCGTTCATGGCGTCCATCATGGCCTTTGGCGTAGCAGTCATCTTCGCTTCGTCCATCTTCACCATCGACAGGAATCGCATCGTCGTTACTCCTCGTTTGGAATTCGATTGGGTTCGGGACTATCTCTGCGAGGGGAGGCCGATCTCGCGGAACCGGTCGAGCGCTTCGCTCTCGCCGAAATCCTCGAGCTCGAACAGTTGCCGCACCTCGATCTCGCAGTCGCTTCCGTCGATGGTGGGATTGGGGAAGCGCCGCGACCATTCGAGCGCCTCCTCGCGCGACTTCACCTGGATCATGGTGTAGCCGGCGATCAGATCCTTGGCCTCGGTGAACGGCCCGTCGACGACGGTGCGCTTGCCGCCGGCATACTTCACCCGCCAGCCTTTCGAGGTCGGCTGAAGGCCGCTCGCATCGAGCAGCACGCCCGCCTTGGCCAGCTTCTCGTGATAGTCGGCCATGGCGGCGAAGAGCTCCTCGGGCGGCCTGATCCCCGCCTCGGACTGCTTGGTGGCTTTGACGATAATCATGAAACGCATAATCGCTGTCTCCTTCCGTTGCGAGCCCTGGCATCCGACTCGCGGACGGCGGCTCTACCCACACGTCGAACGGGGGCGCGCGAAATCGACATCGTCGAAGCAAATTTTTTCGGCGATTTGGAGGTGAGCGAGTTTAGCCCTTATCGGCCAAGTCCTTGACGATAGAGGCCTCAAGCGCGGCGATGCGCTGCTTCAGCATCTCGTTTTCCTCGCGCGCTTTCTGCGCCATGGCCTTTACCGCCTCGAAATCCTCGCGCTGCACCACGTCGAGATCGCGCAAGACACGCTCGGCCTGGGCGCGCACCACGTTTTCGATCTCCTTGCGCACGCCGTCGGCGGCGCCGGCAGCATCGGTGATCAGCTTGCCCAATTCATCGAAGAACCGGCCTGTGGTCTGGGTCATGCTTCAACTATGGGACGGCCGGTGGCCCGGTGCAAGCCGAGCTATGGCGCGGGGCCTTCGGCGCCTTGACAGCGGCACCTTGGCGGTGAAGGGTCCGGCACCCGCCAAGACGCGCAGGCTTTGGCCTTATGAATCTGTTCGTCATCCCCTACCCCGTGATCGACCCGGTCGCCATCGCGCTCGGCCCGGTGACCGTCCGCTGGTACGGGCTTGCCTATATGGCCGGCATCCTGCTCGGCTGGCTCTACGGGCGGCGGCTCGTCTCGCGGGCTGATCTCTGGGGGGGCAAGCCGCCGATGACGGTAGCGCAAGCCGACGATTTCCTCCTATGGATCACGCTCGGCATCGTGGTCGGGGGCAGGCTCGGCTTCGTGCTGTTCTACGAGCCGAGCTATTTCTGGAACAACCCGGTGGAGATTCCGGCGGTCTGGCACGGGGGCATGTCCTTCCATGGCGGACTGCTGGGCGTTGTGCTCGCTGTCTATCTCTCCTCCCGCATCAAGAAGATCAACCCGCTGTCGCTCGGCGACGTCGCCTCGGCTTCGACGCCGTTCGGCCTCTTCTTCGGGCGCCTCGCCAATTTCATCAATTCCGAGGTGGTGGGGCGGGTGAGCGACGTGCCCTGGGCGATGGTGTTTCCGGGTGCCGGCGACCAGCCGCGGCATCCGAGCCAGCTCTACGAGGCCTTTCTCGAAGGCATCGTGCTGTTCATCATCCTCCGCATCGCTACGCACAAATTCCACGCGCTGATGCGACCCGGCACCGTGTTTGGCTTGTTCCTCGTCTTCTATGGACTCTTCCGCAGCGCGGTCGAGTTCGTGCGCGAGCCGCATGCCGGTCATCCGATGGATGTCGGCATCTTCACGCCGGGCATCGTCTATTCCATCCCGATGATCCTGCTCGGCGCGTGGCTGATCTGGCGGGCAAGGCGGCAGCCCGCTTTGGCGTCGTCCTGATGAGCGCGCAACGCAAGGTCCAACGCGCCGAGGAGACGCCGCTCGCAGCAAGACTGCGCGGGCGGATCGCGCGCGACGGGCCGATCAGCGTGCATGACTATATGCAGGCCTGCCTCTCCGATCGCCGCGCAGGCTATTACGCGAGGCGCCAGCCGATCGGCAGGGACGGCGATTTTGTCACCGCGCCCGAGGTGAGCCAGATGTTCGGGGAGCTTCTCGGCGTCTGGGCCGCCTCCATGTGGCACGTCATGGGCGAGCCCGCATCAGTCGTCATCGCCGAGCTCGGGCCGGGTCGCGGCACGCTGATGGAAGACGCGCTTCGCCTCTTTCGGCGCGTGCCGGGCTTGCTCGACAGCGCCAGCATCGCGCTGGTCGAGAGCAGCCCGGTGCTGCGCGAGGTGCAGCGGCAGACGCTTCGCTCCTCCCCCGCGCCGCTGCAATGGTGCGAGCGCATCGAGGATCTGCCGCAAGGCCCGCTGATCCTCATCGCCAATGAGTTCATCGATGCGCTGCCCGTGCGCCAGTTCGTGCGCGAGCGGGGCACCTGGCGCGAGCGATGCATCGCGCTCGACGACAAAGGCGGGTTCGGCATCTGTGCCGGAGCGCCGGTCGAGCTTGACGCGCTGCCTGCGTCGCTGCGCGATGCCGATGCGGCAGACGGTGCCATCATCGAGACGCGACCAGCCGCAGACAAGCTCGTTGCGGCCCTCGCGGCGCGCGCTAAAGATGCGCCTGTCGCCGCGCTGTTGGTCGATTACGGTCATGCCGAGAGCGGCTTCGGCGAGACGCTGCAAGCGGTGCGGCAGCATCGGTTCGCCGACCCCCTCGCCGCGCCCGGAGAGGCCGACCTCACGGCCCATGTCGATTTCGCAGCGCTCAAGGCGACCGCGACGGAATTTGGTTTCGCCACCCATGGTCCGATGCCGCAAGGCGAGTTCCTGCTGAAGCTTGGGCTCGAGGCGCGCTGCGAGCGGCTCAAGCAGAATGCGAGTCCGCAGCAGGGAGCGGCGCTCGTCGCCGGGGCAGCGCGGCTCGCCGACCCGCGCCAGATGGGGCTCTTATTCAAGATGCTCGTGCTGCAATCGAGCGGACTTGCCCCGGCGCCTCCCTTCGGAGACATTTGATCCACCGATTGCGCCCCACCCCATGGTGACACCCGACAAAATGAAGCTCAGCGCGTCGAGCCTCGCGGCCATCGACGGCGTACGGCATGGCTTCTTCACCCGCCAAGGCGGCGTCTCGAGCGGCATCTATGCCTCGCTCAATTGCGGGCCGGGCTCGCGCGACGACCCCGCCAACGTGGCCGAGAACCGCGCGCGCGTGGCGGAACTGCTCGGCGCGGAGCCGGCGAGGCTCCTCACCCTGTTCCAGAAGCACAGCGCCGACGTTGTGATCGCCGACAAGCCTTGGTCGCTCGATAAATTGCCCGAGGCCGACGCCATCGTGACCAAGAAGCCCGGTCTTGCCATCGGCGTGCTCACCGCCGACTGCGCGCCAGTCCTTCTCTGCGAAGGCCAGGCGCGGGTCATCGGCGCGGCGCACTCGGGCTGGAAGGGCGCGCTCGCGGGCATTATCGAGGCGACGGTCAAGGCCATGCAAAAGCTCGGGGCTAAGCCTGAACGCATCACCGCCGCGATCGGACCCACCATCTCGCAGGATGCTTACGAGGTGGGCGCCGAGTTCGTCGAACGCTTCATGGCCAACGAGCCGGAAAGCCAAGCCTTCTTCATCATCGATGAAGGGTCCGGAGAGCCGCATTTCGACCTACCGGGCTATGTCGGGGAGCGGCTGGCGCGAGCCGGTGTCGGGAGCGTCACCGATCTCGGCCTTTGCACGTATTGCGAGGAAACGCGCCTTTTCAGCTATCGCCGGTCACAACATCATGGCGAAGAGGACTACGGCCGCCAAATTTCCGCCATTCTGCTCGCCTGACTTTTGGGTGGGCAGGAACAAAGCTGATCCACGCTTAAACTGGACGCGAACGGGCCAAGGCAGGTAAGTTGTCGGTTGGGAGAGGGTTGGAAGTCCCGTCACGACAGGTCTGTCGGGGGCGGTGCTGTGCGGCCAACAGAGGGAGAGTTTTGTTGGACGCGGACACACGTCACGTGCGCGGCTGGCTTCGGCGTATCGCCCCCGCGGCGCTCGCCGCCATTGCGCTTGTCTGTCTCTCAGGCTGCGGCGGAGGTCCCGGTGGTCCGAGCAGCGGCGGCATCTTCAGCAGCGCCACGAGCCTGTTCGGCGGGTCGAAAAAGATCGCGGTAGCGCCCATCATCGGCACGACGCCCGAGGTCGCCCAAGAATTGAGCACCGCCCTGATCGCCGCCGGCAAGGAACGCGGTCTCTCGATCGTGCCCGAGGGCAGCAAGGCCAACTACACGCTGCGAGGCTACCTCCTCGCCTCGAGCGAGGGCAAAGGATCGAAGATCACCTATATCTGGGACGTGAACGACGCGAACGGTCAGCGCGTGGCGCGCGTGTCGGGCGAAGAGGCCGTCGCCGGCCGCTCCGCCGATCCCTGGAGCAAGGTCGACAGCGCGGCAATTCGCAGTATCGCGGGGAAGACGGCATCGCAACTCGCCGCGAGCATGCCGCGCGGCAGCGGGTCGGCCAGCGCCGTGGCGGCAGCGTCAGACTCGAGTTCCCCCGCAACCACGGCTTCGACCACACCTGCGCCAGTGGCGGCTCCCAAGGCAGCCGGCGTCGTGGTGGCGCCCGTGTCGGGCGCCCCGGGAGACGGGCAAAGGTCGCTGACGACGGCGCTCAAGAAGCGGCTCTATGCCGGTGGCGTTAAGCTTGCCAACGGAACCAACGTCAACGTCTATATGGTAAAGGGCTCCGTCAGCCTCGCCGATGCCAGCGGCGGCAAGCAGAGCATCCGCATCGACTGGCAGGTGCTCGATCCCAACGGCAAGAAGCTGGGCACAGTGTCGCAACAGAACACCATTCCCAAGGGCTCTCTGAACGGCCCATGGGGCGCCATCGCCGATGCCGCCGCAGGCGCCGCTGCGACCGGCATCATCAAGCTCCTGCCGAAATCGAGCTGACAACCATCCACAGTCTTTTCCGCAAGCCCCGAGTTTACAGCGCCTGCTAGGGCTTGTTAAAAGCCGCCGTGGTGACGAAACGAGCGGGCTTCCAGGGCGCGCTCGCTGGGCAAGGAGCGATCGGATGAAATTGGTTGCGGGCAACAGCAACCGGCCCCTCGCCGAGGCGATCTCCAGCTACCTCAAGACCCCCCTCGCCAAATGCATCGTGCGCCGCTTTGCCGACATGGAGATCTTCGTCGAAGTGCAGGAGAACGTGCGCGGCGAGGACGTGTTCGTCATCCAATCGACCTCGGCGCCGGCAAACGACCATTTGATGGAGCTCTTGATCATTATCGATGCGCTCAAGCGCGCATCGGCCAGACGCATCACCGCGGTCGTCCCCTATTTCGGCTACGCGCGGCAGGATCGCAAACCGGGTCCGCGCACGCCGATCTCCGCCAAGCTCGTCGCCAATATGATCGTCGAGGCCGGCGCCGACCGCGTGCTCACGCTCGATCTGCATGCCGGCCAGATCCAGGGCTTCTTCGACATCCCCACCGACAATCTTTTCGCCGCCCCGGTGATGGTGCAGGACATCAAGCAGGTCTTCCCCTCCGACAATCTCATGGTGGTCTCGCCCGACGTCGGCGGCGTGGTCAGGGCGCGCGGACTTGCCAAGCGCATCGATGCGCCGCTCGCCATCGTCGACAAGCGCCGTGAGCGGCCGGGCGACTCGGAAGTGATGAACGTGATCGGCAACGTGAAGGGCCGGAGCTGCATCCTGGTCGACGATATCGTCGATTCCGGCGGCACGCTGGTCAACGCGGCAGAGGCCCTGCTCGATCATGGCGCGACGCTGGTCACCGCCTATATCACCCACGGTGTGCTGTCGGGCGGAGCGGTGGCGCGCATCATGGCCTCGCGTCTCAAGGAACTCGTCATCACCGACTCGATCCTGCCGAGCGACTCGGTGAAGAACGCGCACAACATCAGGGTGCTGCAGATCGCGCCCCTGCTCGGCGAAGCCATTGCCCGCACCGCGGAAGAGCAGTCGGTCTCGAGCCTGTTCTACTGATCGGAGCGTCGTAGCGGCTTCGGCACGCGCCGCTCAGGCGTGGCCTTCATATTTGAAGGAGACTTTCACCTTGGTCCGGTAGGCCTCGACCTTGCCGTCGGTGATGACGATGTCCTGCTCCACGACCTCGGCGATGCGAAGCTCGCGCAGATGCTCGGCAGCCTTTTCCACCGCGATTCTGGCGGCGTCCTCCCAGGACTTGGTGCTGGTGCCGATCAGCTCGATGACCTTGTAGGTACTTTGGGGCATGGCGACGCTTACTCCTTCTACGCGTGACTTCGCGACGCCGGGGGCTCGGTGCCGTACTCGGGTCGCTTAAAGCCCACTCTACGCCGAATGAAGGCCGCTCTCCAACCGGGCGGCCAATGCCGCAAGGCCGATACGAGAGTTGTCATGGGCCCGCGCTCTAGGCTATAAGCGCCCACAATTCGCGGGCCTTTTTGGGCCCATCATTTTTTGGCTTTGGAGACCAGTCATGGCTGAGGCAGTCGAACTCAAGGCATGGGCGAGGCAGCGCTCAGGCAAAGGCGGCGCACGCGCCGCGCGCCGCGAAGGGCGCATTCCCGGCATTCTCTACGGCGACAAGAAGGACCCTGAGACGATCTCGGTCGACTTTCGGGCCATCAGCCAGCAACTCCTCACCGGGCATTTCCAGAGCACCATCTTCACGCTCAATGTCGATGGCGCCAAGCAGCGGGTGATCCCCCGCGCGGTGCAGCTCGACCCCATCCGCGACTTTCCGATCCACGTCGATTTCCTGCGGGTCAGCAAGGATGCGATGGTCACCGTCGATGTGCCGGTGCATTTCCTAAACGAGGCCGCCTCACCCGGTCTGAAGCGCGGCGGCGTCCTCAATATCGTGCGCCACGAGATCCCGGTGCGTTGTCCGGCAGATGCCATTCCCAATCATTTCGAGGTCGACCTCACCGGGCTCGAGATCGGCGACTCCGTGCATATCTCGGCGGTGAAGCTGCCTGAGGGCGTGCGCCCGACCATTACCGAGCGCGACTTCACCGTGGCGACTATCGTCGGACGTGCCGCCGAAGAGCCGGTGCCTGGTGCGCCGACGGCCGAGGCCGCCGCCGTGCCGGGCGCCGAGGGCGCCGAGGCCGCTCCCGCCGCCGAGGCTGCCGAGGACAAGGAGAAACCGAAGGAAGAGAAGAAGAAGAAGGAGTAGCGTCCTTCCCGCGCGCGTTGCGCGCATAGCCTTCGGTAGGAACGATTTCGATGAAGCTCTTTGTCGGTCTCGGCAATCCCGGGACGGAACATGCGCTGAACCGCCACAATGTCGGCTTCATGGCGGTCGACGCCATCGCGGCGGCACACGGCTTTCCCGCCTGGCGCAAGCGCTTCCAAGGGCTCGCCGCCGAGGGCAAGCTCGGCGAGGAGCAGGTTCTGCTGTTCAAGCCGCAGACCTTCATGAATGCGTCGGGCCGCGCCGTGGGCGAGGCGGTTCGCTTCTACAAGCTCGAGCTCGACGACGTCATCGTGTTCCATGACGAGCTCGACCTCGCGCCCGGCAAGATGCGGGTAAAGACGGGCGGCGGGGTCGCCGGCCACAACGGGCTGCGGTCACTCTCGGCGCATATCGGCAACGACTATGTGCGCGTGCGTATCGGCATCGGCCATCCGGGAGGTAGGGAGCTCGTGACGCATCACGTGCTGAACAATTTCGCCAAGGCGGACCATGCGTGGCTCGAGCCTCTGCTCGCGGCGATCGCGGCGGAGGCTCCCTACCTTGCCGAAGGCGCTGCCGACAAGTTCCAGTCGCGCGTGGCGCATGCGCTGCAAAGCGAAGCCGAGGCTTCACGCGAGGAGAAGGCCCCGCGCGGAAAAGCTTCGTCTCAACCGCGCGATGAGGCGAAGCCCGCGCCCAAGGTCGGGCCGTTCAGCGCGCTGCGCCGCTGGTTCAGCTCCTGATGGGCTTCAAATGCGGCATCGTGGGACTGCCGAATGTCGGCAAGTCCACTCTGTTCAACGCGCTGACCGAGAGCGCCGCGGCGCAGGCCGCCAACTACCCGTTCTGCACCATCGAGCCGAACGTCGGCGAGGTGCCCGTGCCCGATGCGCGACTCGATACGCTGGCAGCCATCGCCAAGTCAGCGCAGGTCGTGCCGACCCGCCTCACCTTTGTCGATATCGCCGGGCTCGTGCGCGGCGCGTCCAAGGGTGAAGGGCTCGGCAATCAGTTCCTCGCCCATATCCGCGAGGTCGACGCCATCGCTTACGTGTTGCGCTGCTTCGAGGACCCCGACGTGGTGCATGTCGAGGGGCGCATCGACCCAATCGAGGATGCCGACACCATCGAGACCGAGCTGATGCTCGCCGATCTCGATAGCCTCGAGCGCCGCGTGCCGCTGCTCGAGAAGAAGCTGCGCGGTCAGGACAAGGAGGCGAAGAAAACGCTCGAATTGGTGGAGCGCGTGCTGCCGCTGTTGCGCGAAGGCCAGCCGGCACGGCTTGCGGCCGTCGCCGAGGACGAGCGTACCGCTTTCAAGGCGCTCAATCTGCTCACCTCCAAGCCCGTGGTCTATGTCTGCAACGTGGACGAGGCCTCAGCCGCGACCGGCAACGAATATTCGGCGCGCGTGGCCGAGCGGGCGGAGAAGGAAGGCGCGGGCTGCGTCGTCATCTCGGCCAAGATCGAGGCCGAGCTTGCCGAGCTCGCTCCGCAAGAGCGGCAAGTCTATCTCGCCGAGTTGGGGCTCACCGAGCCTGGCCTCAACAAGCTGATCCGCGAAGGCTATAGGCTGCTCGGTCTGATCACCTATTTCACCGCCGGACCCAAGGAGGCGCGCGCCTGGACTGTGTCCGAGGGCACGCGCGCGCCGCAGGCCGCCGGCGTGATCCATACCGATTTCGAGAAAGGCTTCATCCGCGCCGAGACGATCGCCTATGACGACTATGTGGCGCTGTCAGGCGAGGCCGGCGCGCGCGACGCCGGCAAGCTTCGCCTTGAAGGCAAGGATTACGTCGTCAAGGACGGCGACGTGCTGCATTTCAGATTTGCGACTTAGGCTTGCTGCTCGGCTTGGGCTTCGTGAGTGCGGGCTTTGCCGGTTTAGACAGCGGTGGCGTGACGCCCATCGACACATAAACATTCATCAGTCGCTCGACGCCGCCGTCCGCCGGCTTGGCGCCGACGGCACCAGCAGGCCGAGATAAGCGTGCTCGCCGATCACCACGGGCTCGGGCGACGGCATCAGCCCGAGCACGGCCGCTCCCCCCTCACCGCCGAAGAAGCACCAGACCGGGCGCATGCTCTTGAGGCTGTCCTTGTCGCCGCCGCGATCGACGATGGCAACGAAGCGCTTCGACAATTCGTAGACGTTGGACAAGAGCGGAATGCGCGACATCAGCCAGTCGAGGCTGTTCAGGACGAAGGACCGCAAGCCCGACTCGACGAGCACGCCGAGAAAGAAAATGGCGCCGAGGATGATGGCGAGCCCGAGCAGATAGGCCGCGGTGGAACTCGGCGAGATATCGAGGCCGAGCGAGGCGCCGAGCGCGATGATGAGCCGGCCGATGAAGCTGCCGGGGCCGGCATAGCTCGCGATCAGCGAGGCGACCCATGCCGTGACGAATACGGTGACGGCAATCGGCAGAAGGGCGAGAACCCCCGCGAGAAATGTCCGGATGATGCGGCCCAAGCGTCCCCTCCGCAGCCCTCTTGGCCCGCTGGAGCTTCGCCGCCCGACCGCCGCGCGTCAACAGGGTTTGGGGAAGCTGGCTAGCTGGCGCGCTTGAGCTGATCGGCGGCCGCCACTTGGCGCAGGAAGTTCTCCACCGTGTGGCGAAGCTGCTCGGCCTGGCGCCCGAGGTCGCGGCTGACTTGCAGCATCTGCGTCGCCGATTGGCTGGTCTCGTCCACCGCCTTGGTTACGCCCGGCATATGCGCCACCACGTCCTCGGTGCCGCGCGCGGCCTGGCGCACGCTGTGCGAAATCTCCGAGGTCGCCGCCGATTGCTGCTGCACGGCGCCGGCAATCTCCTGCGTGTTCTTGTTGACTTCGCCCATGGTGGTGACGATCGACTGCATGGCGTCGACCGCGCTGTTGGTCGAGTTCTGAATGGCGGCGATCTGCTGCTTGATATCGTCGGTGGCCTTGGCGGTCTGATCGGCGAGCGTCTTCACCTCGCTCGCGACGACCGCGAAACCCCTGCCCGCTTCCCCGGCGCGCGCCGCCTCGATGGTGGCGTTGAGTGCGAGCAGATTAGTCTGCGCCGCCACGTCCTGGATCAAGCTCACCACGTCTCCGATCCGTTGCGCGGCGGTGGCAAGGCCTTCGACCTTAAGATTGGCGGTACGGGCATTCTCGGTGACCTGATTGACGATGCGGCTTGCCGTCGAGACGCGCGTGCCGATCTCGCCCACCGACACGGCAAGCTCCTCGGCGGTGGCGGCAACGGTCTGCACATTGGCCGAAGCTTCGTCTGAGGCCGAGGCGACCACGCCGACCCGCTCATTGGTATCGCTGGCGAGCGTCGACAGCGCACGCGCCGTCTCGTCCATTTGCCGCGCGCTCTCGGCAAACGCGCCGAGAATGCCGGCGATCGAACCGCGGAACTGGTGGATCAGCTCCTCGGTCCGCTGCTGCGAGGCGAGCCGGCCCTGCACCTGGCTGTCCTGCTCGCTCTTATGGCTCTCGCTCCATTTGATGGCGTCGTTCTGGAAGGCCTTCAGCGCCTTGGCGATGTCGCCCACCTCGTCGGAGCGGCCGGCATGCGGCACGATGCCTTCCATGTCCCATTTGATGAAACGCAGAATGACGCTGTTCAGGTCGCTGAGGGCCCGGGCCATCGTCCCGCCGAAGACATAGCCGAAGGCCGCCGCGAGCGCGCCGGCGATGACCGCGGACAGCAGCGCCGCGAGCACGGGGGCTTCCACCATGGAGGCGAGCGCGAACGACACGACGACCGCCATGACCGCCGTGGCGGCGAAGGCAAGCATGATCTTCAAGCGCAGAACCATGTGAAATCTCTCTAGAATTTGCGATAGGCGCCGACGCGAACCGTCTCAGCCTTGCGAGCTTCGCCCTCGCGAAAGCGCGAATCTCGAATCCAAGCCAAGCGGCGTAAGCCTCTCTGCTTGTGGTTAAAACTCCCTTAGGACCGCCCACGATTTGGGCGAGGGAGACCCGTGTCAGCGGAGCGCCGCGGCGATATTGCCGCCATCCACCGTCTCGACATGACCGGTCGTCTTGCGCGCCTTGGCGAGGGCGACGAAGGCCTGCGCCACATCGTCGGCGGTGACTTCGCGCTGGAGCAGATTTCCGCTCATATATTCGGCTTCGGAAATGCCACGCGCCTTCGACCTCACCGCGATCATGGCGTCGGTCAGGAGCCCGCTCCTGATGCGGTCGGCATTGACGCCGTTCGAGCGAATGCCGTCTTGGCCGTAATCGAGCGCATATTGGCGCATCAGCAGCATCGCTGCCGCCTTGGGCAGGCCGTAGGGTCCGAAATTCGCGCCCGGGTTCACCGCCTGCTTGGAGAGATTGAACAGCAGCACCCCGCCCGTGCCCTGCTTCAACATGATGCGCACGGTTTCCTGCGCCACGGTCTGATGCGCGAAGAAATTCAACTCGAAGCTCTTGCGCAGGGTTTCGTCCGGGACGTCACCGATACGACCTTGCCACGCCGCGCCGGCGTTCGACACGACAATATCCACGCCGCCGAAACGCTCGCAGGTGGCCGCGAACGCGCGGCGCACCTGTTCGGGCTTGGTCACGTCGCACTCCATGCCAAGTCCCTTCACCGCGGCGGCGGCGTTCTTCGCCGCCTCGCCGTCGATGTCGAGGATGGCGACCGCGGCGCCTTCAGCGGCGAGGGCCTTGGCGGTTGCGGCGCCGATCGCGCCGGCGCCGGTGACGAAGGCGACCTGGCC
Organism: Methyloceanibacter sp.; assembly: GCA_036257375.1. Taxonomy (GTDB): domain Bacteria; phylum Pseudomonadota; class Alphaproteobacteria; order Rhizobiales; family Methyloligellaceae; genus Methyloceanibacter. Next base: position 82,436 of record DATAFR010000063.1, on the reverse strand, counting down.
GGTGAGCGGCTTCGCCACTGCGCCCTTCAGCTTCGCCTGCTCGAGGCTCCAATATTCGAGCTCGAAGAGATCGCTCTCCGGCAATGGCTCGTAGCGGCCAATGCCTTCGGCGTCGGTCACGACCTTGACCGTGTTCTCGGCCAGGTCGGCGGCGATCGATGCGTCCTTAGCGGTGCGGCCCAGGCCGAACAGACCGACGCCCGGCACCAGCACGACGCGTGGGCTTGAGTCGAGCTTGGCTTTGACCCCTCCCACGCGCGCGTTCTCGCGGGCGAAATAGGTGTCGTACTCGGCGACGAATTTGGCGACAGCCTCGCGCACGGACGCGGCAAATTCGTCGAGCTTACCGGCCTCGGGCGGCGGCACGACCAGCGGCCGGTTCTTGGTGCGGATGATATGGTCGGGCGTCACCACGCCACGTTGGCTGTAAGCGGCGAGCTCCGTGCCGTTGACATAAGCGAGGATCTCCGGCGCGGTGCGGAAATCGGCGATGAATCGAATGGGCTCTTTGCCTTCGGTCTTGATCGCTGCGGCGCCGCGGATAATCGGCGCGATTTCAGCGGCAGCGGCGACGGCGCCAGCGATCTGCCGGGCCTGGAACATGATGGGGCGCCCCTGCCGCAAGCGGCTTTCCGCAAGCGACACCATCTCGATCATGCGCTCATAGGCCTCGCGCGCGTCACCGCCGAAGGTGAAGATGCCGTGCTTGTGCAGGATCAGCCCCTCGACATCGGTCTTCTCCTCGAACACACGCGCGGCTTCCTTGGCGAGGCCGAATCCCGGCGCGATATAGCGAACGATGCCCATGCGGCCGTCATAGACCTCGCGTGCCAGGGCCTCGCCGTCAGGCTGGTCGACCAGCGACAGCACGGCCGCAGCATGGGTATGGTCGACGAATTTGTGCGGCAGGAACGCATGCAGCAGCGTCTCGACAGACGGGTTCGGCGCAGAAGAGTCGAGCAAGTTCAGCCGCTGCACATTGACCATCGCTTCGTCGGAGAGAGCCTCGAGCGCGCGGAGCTCGCGCAACGGCTCAAGCTTCGCCGCCGGCAGGCCCCATGGCTCGATATCGGCCATGTCGGCGCCAGAGCCTTTGACGGCTATGACCTCGTGTTCCTCGCCCAGATCGTCGCGGGCGCGTGTCTTGACCGAAGTATTGCCGCCGCCGTGCAATACGAGAAGCGGATCGCGGCCCAAGAGGCGCGTGGTGTAGACCCTGAGCGCGATGTCCTCGCTGACGCCCTTCCTGGCGTAAGCCTCGACCATCTCGCGCGCGGCGCCGTCGTTCCATTGGCTTTTCATGGCGCGCGTTGTTGCAAGTTTCGGCACCTATCGCAAGTGCTGCTTGAGGGCCCAATACGGCTAGGCGCGGAGCGACGCCTGCACCGCGTCAAGCACGCGGTGAAACTCGCCGAACACCCAATAATGGCCGCCTCCTTGGATCACATCGAGCCGGCAATTCGGCAGCATCTCGGCCAGGTGATAGGCGGCAGCCGGCGGCACGATGGTATCGTCGCTGCCCTGCCAGATAATGGCGGGGACGTCGATGTCTTCGAGCTTCAGTCCCCAGGGCGTGCATAAAAGGCGCAAGTCCTGCCGTGCCCCGCTGATGCCGGGTCGCAAGCCCTCGCGCAGCGCAGTTTGCAGGTTGGCCTTCACCTCGCCCCTCAGCAGCACGCTGCGGTCAGACGGCGCGACACGCTGCATCAGCCCGCGATAGGCGAGGTTCGGCGCATAACGAACGATTTGGCGCAGCGACCAGAAGAAGGTGGCGCCGGAAGGCGGCGAGCGGCCGATCTTGGTGAAGATCGTTCGATGCAGCTTGGTCATGCGGATCTTGCTCTGGCATTCGGCGATCGGGCCGACCGGGTTGATCAACGCGAGCAGCGCGACTTGCCCTGCCATCGATGCCGCAGTGGCGACCGCATAAGGTCCGCCGCCCGAGACGCCGAGCACGGCAAGGCGCCGCAAGCCGAGAGCATAGGCGAACGCGCTCATGTCATCGGCTGCGCGGGCCAAGCCATCCTTGCGGCGAAAATCGGACAGTCCGTACCCCGGCCGCTCTGGTGCGAAGATGCGCAAGCCTCGCTCGCGCGCGGCCTTGTCGGTCAGCGCGAACATGAAACGCGAGCCCGGCGTGCCGTGAATGGCGAGCACGGGTGCGCCTTGCGGGTGTCCGTATTCGGCGTAGCCGACGCGCCGACCGTCGGCGAGGCGCAAGGTCAGCGAGCTTCGGTCTGACTCAGCGGACCGTTCGCCTGTGACAACTCGATCCATCGCCGTGGACTTAAGGGGCGCGCCTGTTGCCATATACTCCCCCGTACTCCGGTTAAACTTGGGGATCGTGGTCGCAAGGAGGCAAGTGAGATGACGCCGTGGGAGATCAAGGGACGGGAATTCGGCAATTGTAATTGCGACTATAGCTGCCCGTGCCAATTCAATGCATTGCCCACGCACGGCCATTGCCGCGGACTTGCCGTGTTCGATATCGAGACCGGCTTTCACGGCTCGACGAGGCTAGACGGACTGCGCGCGGCCGGGATCTTCCGGTGGCCCGGCCCAATTCACGAGGGCAAAGGCGAAGGCATGCATGTGCTCGACGCGCGGGCAACGCCTGAACAGCGCACCGCGTTGCTCCGCATCCTACGCGGCGAGGACACCGAGCCGGGCGCTACGGTGTTTCAGGTCTTCTCCTCGACCTGCGAGACCATGCACGAGCCGGTCGTGGCCGAGATCGCGTTCGAGCTCGACATCGACGCCCGCACGGCGCGGGCCATGATCGAGGACGTCGTGGAGATGCGCGGCGCACCGATCCTGAACCCAGTGACAGGAGCGGAGCATCGCGTCCGCATCCTACAGCCGAACGGCTTCGAGTTTACCGAGGCAGAGATCGGGCGCGGCTGGTCGAAAACCCTGGGCGCGATCAAGTTCGAGCTCGCCGATACTTACGGGCAGTTCGCCAATATCCACCTTTGTCAGAGCGGCATCGTCCGCTGACGCCATGTCCGGCACTGCCGTGGAACATGTGGCGAGGCATGACGGCTTCATCGTTGGCGCGGCGCTCCTGCTCTTGATCCTGCTCGCCTGGCTTGCCCTCCTCGCCGGCGCGGGCACGGGCATGGACCCGATCGCCATGAGCGGTTGGCTCATGCCGTCGACGCTTCCGCCTGCCCTCAGCAGCGAATGGACCTTGCTCTACTGGCTGATCGCCTTCTCGATGTGGGTGGTCATGATGGTGGCGATGATGCTCCCTTCCGCTTCCCCCATGGTGCTGCTCTATGCGCGCGTCGTGCGCCATGCGGAAGGTCGAGGGCAGCGAACGGGCGCGGCTGCTTCAATCGCGGCCTTCGCGTCGACCTATCTCGCCTTGTGGAGTCTTTTCAGCCTTTTGGCCGTCACCACTCAATGGGCGCTCGAGCATCTCGACGCCATGTCGGCGATGATGAGCTTGCGCGGAGGCTTGCTGGCGGGCGGCGTGCTGATCGCAGTGGGGCTCTACCAGCTCTCGCCGCTGAAGACGGCGTGCCTGAAGCACTGCCGCGGACCGGCACAGTTCATCGCGGCGCATTGGCGGCCAGGCCTGAGCGGAGCTTGGCGCATGGGGTTCACCCACGGCCTTTATTGCCTCGGCTGTTGCGCCGCTTTGATGCTGCTGCTGTTCGTCGGCGGCGTGATGAATCTCGTATGGATCGCCGGCCTCACGCTGCTTGTCGCGATCGAGAAGCTCGCGCCGTTCGGCGCCACCGTGGCGAAAGCTGTGGCGGTAACGCTGATTGCCGGCGGCGCCATGCTGATCTACGCCGCGCCCTGAAGCGCGAATTAGCGCGAGTAGAACTCGATGACGAGGTTCGGCTCCATGATCGTGGGATAGGGCACGTCAGAGAGCGTGGGGATGCGCGTGAGTTTCGCCGTCATCTTGCTGTGGTCGACGTCGAGATAATCCGGCACTTGGCGCTCGGGGCTCTGCGCGGCTTCAAGCACCATGCCGACATCCTTGGCCTTGTCGCGCACCTCAATCACGTCGCCCTCGCGGCAACGATAGCTCGGAACGTTGACGCGCCTGCCATTGACCCGCACATGGCCGTGGCTGACGAATTGCCGCGCGGCGAACACGGTGGGCACGAATTTCGCGCGGTAAACGATGGCATCGAGCCGCCGCTCCAGGAGTCCGATCAGCTTCTCGGAGGTGTCGCCACGCAGCCGCGCCGCCTCACGATAAATCGCCTTGAACTGCTTCTCGGTGATGTTGCCGTAATAGCCCTTCAGCTTCTGCTTGGCCCTGAGCTGCTGGCCGTAGTCGGACAGCTTGCCGCGCCGGCGCTGGCCGTGCTCGCCGGGGCCGTATTCGCGCTTGTTGAAGGGGCTCTTCGGACGGCCCCAGATATTCTCGCCGAGCCTTCGGTCGATCTTGTGCTTGGCGTGAATGCGTTTCGTCATGCCTAAAGACTCCAAAGCCAAATTGAGCAATTCCGCGGGATCACCCCCACGTCTGCTCCAAGAAACCCTTGCTGGTGAAGGCGGCGGACCGCCGGGGCCTTCTCCGGCGCCCCTAAAGCCATGCGGCTCAAGGCTTCGCCCGCCGCTCTGTTACACGCGAATACGGGAAAGTGTCAATTGGAGCCGGAAGCGGCCGGAACGGCCGGTGCCGGGGCCGGCGGGGCTGACGCCTTGGCCGATTGGACATAGGCGTTGATCGAGTTGATCACCTTTTGCTTCTGCTCCGGCGGACAATCCGGCTTTTTCGGTGCAACGAGGGCGGTTCCAGCCGCCGCTTCGTCCTTGGCGGCCGTCGATCCCGTCGCTTCGCCCTGGTCGGGCGCTTCGGTGATCTTGACCTCGCCGGAGAAATAGGATGCCGAGAACATGTGCAGCGCATTGATCATCAGGAGCTGCTGGTCGCTCCAGATCTTCTTGGCCTGTTCGGCCTGCATCAGGGCGTTGTAGTTCGCACGCGCGAGATCCTCGAGCTCGCAGGCATGGGCAAAGGCCGAGCGCGTGGCCGCGCGAATGATGCGGCGTGCGTCGTCGTTCGGAATGAGAAAGACGTTGGGGTCGGATTTGTCGACCTTCACGGACTTGCCGTCGGTGCCCGTCTGCGTTTCCGGAATGAGGGAAAAGGCGTAGGTCATGAGCACGCGGACGGCACTGTCGCTCAAGCCGCTTTTCTGCTGGGCCTGCGGCGTGGCCGCGGCGGCGCGCTGGCCTAGCTCCTCGGCAACCGGTCTGATGCCATCGGCTTCGGCGGCTTTGACTGGCGCCGCTGTGAGCAACGCCAAAAGCGCGGCGGAGGCGACTCCGCCCCACTGAAACAACGCTTTATGCATCGATAGCCCCTCTCCTCCCGTGCACGAAAACTATGCATCGTTTAGGGCAATCGCAATAGGACAAACGGGGCGGAACTATGACACTTTTTTTCCGCGCGGGGCTCGCAGGCGCGAAAGCGCGGCAACGATCCCGCGCCAGGTGCGCACATCTTGCTCCGTCGCGCCCATGCGATGGAACATGTTGCGGATGGCGCGCACCATCGAGGGCCGCTTTTCCGGCGGATAGAGAAAGCCGGCCTGATCGAGCTCCGCTTCGAGATGGTCAAAAAGTCCGATGAGCTCGGCCTTCGTCGCCGGCCTCGTACCGGAGAAGGCGATGCCTTCGCTTGCAGGCCCGTCAAAGGCGGTGACACGGCCCAACCCCGCGCCGTCGCTTTCGGACTTGAGCCATTCATAGCCGAACAGCAGCACGGCCTGAGGCAGGCTCAACGATGCGAAGCCGGGACTGACCGGCGCGGTGAGGATCGCATCGGCAAGCGAAATCGTGTCGTTGTCGAGACCGCTGCGCTCCGGTCCGAACAGGACGCCAGTGCGCTCGCCCATTCGCCAGCGCTGCCGGAGCTCGACCGCGGCGCTTTCAGGCGCTAGCACAGCCTTCACCATCTCGCGCGGTCGCGCCGTCGATGCCAGCACGTAATTGAGCTCGGCGATGGCGCTCTCGACGCTGTCATAGATTTTCGCCTGCTCGACGACGAATGCGGCGCCCGCAGCCGCGGCATGCGCCTTCTCGTTCGGCCAGCCGTCGCGAGGCACGACCAGCCGCAAATCCGCAAGCCCGAAATTGGCCATGGCGCGAGCGGCGAAACCGATATTCTCGCTGAGCTGCGGGTTGACCAAGATGACGGCAGGAGCCGCTACGATCTTCGTATCGCTGCTGCCCGTTGCGCGGGCAGCCTTGCCTGCCCTTGAGGCAGGTTTGCCTTTCCCGCTCGCTTCTCTTGCTTTCACCATGGAAGCACGATGCTATAGGGAGGCGGTCACCCGCAATGGGGGCCATTCAACGTCATTCGCTTGTCCCGTGCTGGAGATTTGCCCAGGTGAACAAGATCAAGGTTAAGAACCCGGTCGCCGATCTCTCCGGGGACGAGATGACGCTGGTCATCTGGCAGCTGATCAAGGAGAAGCTGATCTTCCCTTATCTCGATCTGCCGCTCCTCTATTTCGACCTTTCGATCCAGAATCGCGACGCGACCGACGACCAAATCACCATCGACGCCGCGCACGCCATCAAGGCCTGCGGGGTCGGGGTGAAATGCGCGACCATTACTCCGGACGAGGCGCGGGTGAAGGAATTCGGTCTCAAGAAGATGTGGAAGTCGCCGAACGGCACCATCCGCAACATTCTCGGCGGCGTCATCTTCCGCGAGCCGATCATCTGCAACAACGTGCCGCGGCTTGTGCCGGGCTGGACCAAGCCGATCGTCATCGGTCGTCACGCTTATGGCGACGTCTACCGCGCCACCGATTTCCGCATCCCGGGCAAGGGCACGCTCACCATCGCCTTTCAGGGCGAGGACGGGACTCGTATCGAGCACATTGTGCATGAGTTCGACGGCCCCGGCATTGCGCTCGGCATGTACAATCTCGACGATTCCATTCGCGATTTCGCGCGCGCGACCTTCAACTACGCCCTGCAACGCAACATGCCGGTCTATCTTTCGACCAAGAACACGATCCTCAAGGCGTATGACGGGCGCTTCAAGGACATCTTCGCCGAGATTTTCGCGGCCGAGTTCAAGCCGGCCTTCGAGGCGCGCGGGCTAACCTACGAGCATCGCCTGATCGACGACATGGTGGCCGCTTCGCTGAAATGGTCCGGCGGCTATGTCTGGGCCTGCAAGAATTACGACGGTGACGTGCAGTCGGACACGGTGGCGCAGGGGTTCGGCTCGCTCGGGCTGATGACGAGCGTGTTGATGACGCCGGACGGCAAGACCGTGCTCGCCGAGGCCGCGCACGGTACGGTCACGCGGCATTATCGTCAGCATCAGCAGGGACGCGCCACCTCGACCAACGCCACCGCCTCGATCTTCGCCTGGACCGGCGCCTTGAAGCATCGCGCCAAGCTCGACGGGAATGCCGAGCTGGCGGATTTCGCCGAGACGCTGGAGCGCGTGGTGGTCGGTACCATCGAAAGCGGCTTCATGACGAAGGATCTCGCGCTGCTCGTGGGCGCCGATCAGAGCTGGCTGTCGACCAGCGGCTTCCTCGACAAGATCGCCGACAATCTGCGCAAAGAGATGGCCGACCGCGCCGCGGCCTAGCCCTTCCGGCACTAGAGCATCTCGGGCTCGTCCTGCCTTCCCCGCTTGGCGACGCCCCGGCGCGGTTTGGGCGGACGCCTCCCGCTTTCGGCCCGCGCTTCGGCAACGGTGCGAATGCGCTGCAAGATCTCGGGATGACGGCCGGATAGCCGCGACAGCGACTGGGCTCGAGCACGAAAACCTTGCAGCGCGTCTTGGCGACGACGTCATGCTTATGCCGGCGCCGATCAAGCAAGGCCATCTCGCCGAAGAAATCGCCAGTCCTCAACAGCGCGGTCTTGTCGCGGCCGATCTCGACCACGGCCTCCCCCGCCGCGATGAGGAACATGCTGTCACCCGCATCTCCCGCGCGAACGATGGGAACGCCAGGCAGATAGGTGCGCGTATAGATCAGCTTGGTGATCTCCGCGATCTCGCTCTCGTCCATGCCGGCAAACAGCGGCACGCGCGCGATCATGCTCCAGGTGACGACGAATTGATGACGGCTCGACTCCTGGCTGAAGCCGGCGGAGATGATGGCCACGGGAAGCGTGATCATCCCGACGCCGAGCAGCATGACGACGCCGCCGAACAGCTTGCCGAGCGGAGTGACCGGCACGATGTCGCCATAGCCGACCGTGGTCAGCGTCGACAGCGCCCACCAGGCCGCGTCAGGAACCGAGCCGAACTTATCGGGCTGAGCGGTGCGTTCTAGAAAATATACGGCGGTCGATGCGAAGAGCAGCAGAACGAGAATGATCAAGATCGCGCCGAGAAGCGCGCGCCATTCATCCTCGATGACGCGGCCGAGCGTCTGTAGCGCCGGCGAGTAGCGCACGAGCTTGAGCAGGCGGAACAAGCGGAGCACCCGCAGGCTCCTCAAGTCCATCGGCACGAGCCAGCTGAAATAGAAGGGCAGCACGGCGAACAGGTCGATCAGCATCATCGGCCTGAGGGCAAATCGGAGCCGCGCCTGCCAGGGCCGCAGGCGGCTTAGCATCGGGATATCGACACAGCTCCACAGCCTGAGCAGATATTCGATGCTGAACACGATCACCGAGAAGATGTTGAACGCCTCGAATTCCGCGCGGTAGCGGGTGCCGAGCTCGTCCACTGTCTCGGCCGCGAAGGCGACGGCGTTCAAGACGATCAGAATCACAATGAAGGCGTTGACGACACGGCTTGCGGGATGCGCGTCGCCGCCGACTTCGAGGATGTCGTGGACCTGCCGCCGCCAATGGCGCCAGACGGTCTCAGCGCTCATGTGCTTAGGCGCTTCCGGCCGGGCGTTCGGCTTCCGCGCCCGCAGGCGGCCCTCCGCCGGCGATCCTCGCCGCGATCGCTTCGAGCGCCTGATCGGCCTTGCCCCCATCGGCGCCACCGGCCTGCGCGAGGTCGGGACGGCCGCCCCCGCCCTTACCGCCCAGCGCCTCGGCGCCGATGCGGGCGAGCTCGACGGCGTCGTAGCTCGCGGTTAGATCACCGGTGACACCCACCACGAGGCCGGCTTTGCCTTCCTCGCTCACGCCGACGATTGCCGCGATGCCCGAACCGAGTTGCTTCTTCGCGTCGTCGACCAGGCCGCGCAGATCTTTCGGCGCCACGCCATGCACAACGCGGGCGATCAGCTTGACCCCGCCAATTTCGCGGATGGAAGGTTGTGCCGCGCCGCCAGCGCCGGCACCGCCAAGGGCAATCTCACGCTTGGCGTCGGCCAGCTGCCGCTCGAGCTTGCGGCGCTCGTCGATGATGGCGGCAAGCCGCTCGATCATCTCGTCGGGCGCGACCTTGAGCAGCTCCGCGGCCTCGCGGACGCGCTCGTCCTGGGTGGCGAGATAGGTACGGGCGGCGTCTCCCGTCAACGCCTCGATGCGGCGCACGCCCGAAGCGACCGCGCTCTCACTCACGATCTTGAGCAGACCGATATCGCCGGTCCGCCGCACGTGGGTGCCGCCGCAAAGCTCGATGGAATAAGCGTGGCCCGCCCGCTCACTCTTGGGATCGATGCCCATGGAGACGACGCGCACCTCTTCGCCATATTTCTCTCCGAACAGAGCGAGCGCGCCCTGGGCGATGGCTTGCTCGGGCGTCATCAGATGCGTCTCGACCGGCGCGTTTTGCAGGATCATGGCGTTGACCAGATCCTCGACCGCGCGGATTTCTTGATGCGTCATCGGCTTCGGGTGCGAGAAATCGAATCTGAGGCGGCCCGGCTCGACCAGGGAGCCTTTCTGCGCCACGTGCAGGCCGAGCACCTGGCGGAGCGCCTCGTGCAAGAGGTGGGTCGCCGAATGGTGCGCGCGGGTCGGCGTGCGGCGCGCATGATCGACATCGAGGGCGACCTCCTCGCCGATCTTGAACGCGCTCGTCTCGACCACGCCCTCATGCAGAAAGAGGCCGTGCAGCTTTTTCTGCGTGTCCTCGACCACGAAGCGCGCACCCTTCCCGCCTGAAATGACACCGCGGTCGCCGACCTGGCCGCCGGACTCGGCATAGAACGGGGTCTGGTTGACGACGACGATGCCGCGCTCGCCGGCCTTCAGCTCCTTCACGCGCGCGCCGTCTTTCACCAGCGCGACGATCTCACCGGAGGCCTGCTCCGTTTCGTATCCGAGGAACTCCGTGGCGCCGAGCTCTTCCTTCAGCTCGAACCAGAGCGTCTCGGTGGCGGCCTCGCCGGAGCCGGCCCAGGACTTACGCGCTTCGGCGCGCTGCCGCTCCATCGCCGCAGCGAAGCCTTTGGCGTCGACGCCGACGCCGCGGGCTTTAAGCGCGTCCTCGGTCAGGTCGTACGGAAAGCCGTAAGTGTCGTAGAGCTTGAAGGCGACCTCGCCCGGCAGCGTGTCGCCGCGCTTCAATTGCTTGGTCGCATCGTCGAGGAGACGCAAGCCCCGCTCGAGCGTCTCGCGGAAGCGGGTCTCCTCGAGCTTCAGCGTCTCCTCGATCAGGCTCTGGCCCCGCTCGAGCTCGTGATAGGCGCGGCCCATCTGCCCGATCAGCGCCGGCACCAGACGATAGAGCAGCGGCTCCTTGGCGCCGAGAATATGCGCATGCCGCATGGCGCGGCGCATGATGCGACGGAGCACATAGCCCCTGCCCTCGTTCGACGGCAGCACGCCGTCGGCGATGAGGAAAGAGGAGGCGCGGAGGTGATCGGCGATGATGCGGTGGGACGGCGCGTGCTCGCCGGTCGCCGGCACGCCGGTCAGATCGACGGAAGCCGCGATCAACGCGCGGAAGAGATCGATGGCATAATTGTCATGCGTGCCTTGCAGCACCGCGGCGATGCGCTCGAGCCCCATGCCGGTGTCGATCGAGGGCTTGGGCAGATCGACGCGCTCGCCGCCGGCGAGCTGCTCGTATTGCATGAAGACGAGATTCCAGATCTCGACGAAGCGGTCTCCGTCGGCATCGGGGCTGCCGGGCGGCCCGCCGGCGATCGACGGCCCATGGTCGTAGAAGATCTCCGAGCACGGTCCGCAAGGGCCGGTGTCGCCCATCGACCAGAAATTGTCGGAACCGGCGATGCGGATGATCTTCGCGTCGGGAAAGCCCGAGATCTTGCGCCATAACGCGGCAGCTTCGTCGTCGTCGGCGAAGACGGTGATCAGGAGGCGGTCCTTGGGAACCGCGAAGTCGCGGGTGAGCAACTCCCAGGCGAGCAGGATGGCGCGCTCCTTGAAATAATCGCCGAAGGAGAAATTACCGAGCATCTCGAAGAAGGTGTGATGCCGCGCGGTGTAGCCGACATTGTCGAGATCGTTGTGCTTGCCGCCGGCGCGAACGCATTTCTGCGCCGAGGCGGCGCGGAGCGAAGGCGGCTTCTCGGCGCCGGTGAACACGTTCTTGAACGGCACCATGCCGGCATTGGTGAACATCAGCGTCGGATCGTGGCGCGGCACGAGCGGCGCCGACGGCACCACCGCGTGGTCGTTCTTGGCGAAGAAATCGAGGAAGGCGGCGCGAATGTCGTTGGTGCCGGTATGCGGCAGATGGGTGTGTCCCACGCTGCCGCCCATGCCGTCGCCTGCCGCGCCCGAGCGCTTAGGGAGCTCTTGCTTGGCGCTACTCTCTTTCGCACCCTTCGTCTTGGCGGAGGTCATGAGATTTAAGGGAGACCTTGGTTTCGAGCGGACCCGGCGCCTCTAAAAGACCCTAGCCGATTCGGTCACGGTAAAGCGCCGTTAGCCCTTCCCCGGGGCACGGGAAAGGGCTTTAGGATTCGCGTGACACATAAGGTCAGGAAGGGAGGCTGTCCAGCTTCCCGCTTGCTCCTTGGCGCGACCGTGCTCCGCGCGATTTGAGCGCTAAAGCTACCCTCACCCTCGGCAGATCGGCTCGCCTAGGCGCCCCGACGGCCTCGCCGCGCGGCCCCGCCGGGAAGCGGGGTGACCCCGCTGTCGCCCTCGGCAAAGCCGCTCTCGCCGTCTTCAGAGGCGACCTCGGAGCCGCCTTCGAGGATCTGACCGGCGATCAGCCCGGCATTTTGACGGATCGCCCGCTCGATGCGCTGGGCGGTCTCGGGATGCTCCTTGAGATAGGCCTTCGCGTTCTCGCGGCCTTGGCCGATACGCTCGCTATCGAAGGAGAACCAAGCGCCAGACTTCTCGACGATGCCCGCCTTGACCCCGAGATCGACCAGCTCGCCCGTCTTGGAGATGCCCTCGCCATACATGATGTCGAATTCGATCTGCTTGAAGGGCGGGGCCACTTTGTTCTTCACCACCTTGACGCGGGTTTGGTTGCCGACCACCTCCTCGCGCTCCTTGATGGCGCCGATGCGGCGAATGTCGAGCCGCACGGAAGCGTAGAATTTCAGCGCGTTACCGCCGCTCGTGGTCTCCGGAGAGCCGAACATGACGCCGATCTTCATGCGGATCTGATTGATGAAAATCACCATGCAGCGCGATTTCGAGATCGAGCCGGTGAGCTTGCGCAAGGCCTGGCTCATCAGGCGGGCCTGCAACCCCGGCAGCTGCTCGCCCATCTCGCCTTCGAGCTCGGCCTTGGGCGTCAGCGCCGCAACCGAGTCGATGACCAGCACGTCGATCGCGCCGGAGCGCACCAGAGTGTCGGCAATCTCGAGCGCCTGCTCGCCGGTGTCGGGCTGGGAGATCAGAAGCTGCTCGAGATCGACACCGAGCTTGCGCGCATAGACGGTGTCGAGCGCGTGCTCGGCGTCGATGAAGCCGCAAATGCCTCCCCGCTTCTGCGCTTCGGCCACCACATGCAGCGCGAGCGTGGTCTTGCCCGATGATTCGGGCCCGTAAATCTCGATGACGCGGCCGCGCGGAAGGCCGCCGATGCCGAGCGCGATGTCAAGCCCGAGCGAGCCGGTGGAGATGGCCTCAACCTCGACCGCCTTCTCGTTCTGGCCGAGCCGCATGATGGAACCTTTGCCGAAGCCGCGCTCGATCTGGGAGATCGCCGCTTCAAGCGCCTTCTCTCTATCCATCTCAGCTCCTTCGACAAGGCGCAGCGCGACATTCAACATGGAAGGTCTCCCTTATTTCACAAGCCCGCTCTGAGTCGCAATTCGACTGGTTAGCCGGCACCCTCGCCCCGGGGATATCCATTCAGCCTTGGGGGGTCGGCTTGGGCCGCGAGGCGAAGGTGCGAGCTGAGGAGCACTGTACACGTTTTGTTCTCCATCCGCAATGTTCTTCTAATGTTCTTTCTGCTTTCCACAAACAAAGAGGCCGCCTCTGGGCGGCCTTGCAGAAGGTATGCAAGCTTGACGCTCGGGTCGGTATTACCTCCAGCAGCGAGCGCACCAGCAGCCGCGGAACGGCCGGCAAACCCAGGTCCGCCCCGGCCCACAAATGGGGCCCGTCGCGTGACAGGCGACCGTGTCGATCGGCGAATAGTCCTTGGCCGCAGCACGAAGGCCCAAGGTTCCGGCGCCCGTCATAGCGTCGGCCTGGAAGGCAAAAGCCCCCGCCAGCAGCAAGCCAGCCGAGGCCGTCAGTAGAATTACGATTCTACGCATCTTTCCCTCCTATGGTGTCAGACACCCCGCATCCCCGACGCGCGGCACCAACAGACGAGATGCGCAAGGGCGAGCTTAGCGCAAGATCGCCGTCACTTCACGCGGGAAGCTACGCGTAGCCCGGCTGCGAATGGCATAGGCCTCCCCTGCGTCCTCGTGGAGCACGAGGCACGTCGATTGAGGAGCGCTGTGGCGAGACAGTTAACTCGCCGTAATCGGTTGAGGGCATTCAAGCGCACACCCGACGGCGGCGTGGAAACTCTTTCTTGACTCTGCGCAACTCTTATTCGGCTCACGTGCCTTCAAAATATGCTGGCAGCGCTAATCTCAATGTCGAGGGTGGAGTCACCCTCGAACAAGAAAGCCGATGAGCACGCTTGAAGCTCCGCAATCCCGAAGAGCAACCGACCAGCGAAAGTTCAGGCCGGTCGTGTTCCTCTTAGCGACCGCCATCGCCGCCGCGGTCCTCCTGTCTATCGTCGCGATCCCGCAGCACCTTTCCAAACAGGCGCGCTGGGAAGTGCTCCGCATGCATGTGGGGCAGATCGGACAACTCGCCGTCAGCGCCGTGAATGGAGATCTGCATCGCCGGCTGCCCGATCCGTCGAATTATACCCCCGAGCTTTATGCAACTGCGCTCGAGCCGCTGGTGCGCTTCCACTCGGCCAACTCCGACTTGTTCTATGTCTACACGATGACGGTTCGCGACAATGTTCCGCGCTTCGTTCTCGATACTGCCGCCTCGGGCGATCTCCGGACCAAGCACCAGCTGCGCGCGTCCGGCTATATGCAACCGTTCGAGCTGCGCAAGGAATACGAAGACGGATGGATCGAGGAGATTGCCGACGGCAAGACCTACGTCAATCCGACTTACCAGCACGACGACTACGGTTATTTCCTTACGGCGCACGTGCCCATCTACGACAGCCAACACCGCTATAGCGGCTTCGTCGGCGTCGATTTCGACATGAACTACTACCTTGCTGAAGAAGCGCGGTTTGGCGTCATCGAGGGCGGCAGCCTGGTGGCCGCGGCCCTCGTGGCCTTGCTCATCGGCTATTTGGTCACGCTCCACTACGGCGATTTACAACAGCGCCTGCGAAACCTCTATCGGCACGCGCATCATGACGAACTGACAGGCCTGCTCAATCGTCGCGGCGCTCGCGAGGCCGTCAATACCGCCCTCCTACGCCACGCCGCGAACCGCGCGATGCTGCTCATCGGCATCGACCAGCTCAAAATGATCGTCGCGGCGCACGGGCATACCGCCGCCGACGCGGCCGTCGCCAACGTCGCCGATGCGGTGCGGAGGGGCGCGGGCGAGAAGGATATTTGCGCGCGGGTCGGAGAGGATGCGTTCATGATCTTCGCCGATTGCGACGTCCCCCGCGCCATCGACACGGCGGAGCGTGTTCTTGCCCGGCTGAACCGCGGTGAACCGGAGCTTGCCGGGGTCAAGGTCAGCGTATCGGTCGGCATCGCCGCCCATGACGGCACGGACACCGATTTCTCGCGCATGTATCGGGACGCCGACTCGGCCCTTTGTGAAGCGAGAGTCGAGGGGAACGGTTACAGCGTCATGTTCACCACGACGGCGGCTGACAGGAAACCTGCCTCCGTCGTGTCGGGCTACACCTCGCACGACGTTACGGTCTAAAGACTTGGAGACTCGGGCGCGGGTGCGTCAGCCGAGGCAATCGGTCCGCACGCCGCGCCCGTTCGGGTTAGCCGCACACCTTGTGAGACGAGTGGCAATGCACGAGCGGACCTTTCGTCGCGCACACGGTCGCCGTCTTCGCGACTCCAACCGTGGTGTATCCGTTCTTATGAGCCCAGCGGTTGGTCTTGAAGGTCAGGTGCTTGACCGACCTGGCGGACGCTTTCGCTTCATTGGCACCGCGCCCCTCGGCGGTAACGACAGCGCAGCTTCCGGCTTTCGCCGGCTGCGTCGGGATGGCTGATACGGCAATGGCGGCAACAGCCGTGGCAACGACGAGAAATTTATGAAGCATCGGGGGCTCCCTAATATCGGTTGGATCCCAGCAAATTGCCCCCGCGCGAGGGACTCTATCAAACGAGCCCGTCTCGATGAAATAGAGCTGGCTCCCAACCTTAACCATGCCTTGCCTTGGGATTGGTCCGAGGCTCGAAGGGCTAAGCGTAACTGTTTACGGCGGCGAGCAGGCTGTTGCTGACCTTTATCTTGTGGGCGAGCTCGCGCCTGATCAGCTGATAGATGAGCCCGGCGACTTCAGTTTCGTACTTGAAGAATTGATTGAGCTTGTCGCGCTCGAAGGAAAGCGCGCGCACGGGGCTTTCGGCAATCACGGTTGCGGTGGCGGGCCTTTCGGTCAGGAAGGCGACTTCGCCGACGAAGTTTCCGGCTTCCAAATGCGAAACCGCACGTCCCGCGATGCTGACCTTAACGCGGCCGGAGCAAATGAAGAAAAGCCGTTCGAGGTCTTGATTCTCCTCGGCCAATGTCGTGCCCGCCGCAATGTCGCACAGCTCACTGGCAACGAGGAGCCGCGCGATCTGCGAGTCGTCCAGACCGACAAGCGCCTTGCGTAGCAGGTCGCGGTCATTCTCGGGCAGTCGCAACGATAGGCGATCCCTCACCAAGCGATAGAGCTGGTAGAGGTTGATGCCGATGAAAACGAGGTCCCACCCGATACCAGCACGCAGGTCCCCGCCCGACGAAAGGAAGTAGAGAATCTCGAGGGCGAGCCCAATGACCGCTACCAATCTCAACCAAAAAATGTTGGTCATCCAATAGGAGACCGCGATGAGCAGGTAAGACAGATGACCAGGCAGATTGTTCAAACTGAATATCGTCGCCAGATCGTCCATTGGCTTCCCCTTGAGGCACGAGGGCGGAGAGCGCGGCCAATGCAGACTACCAGAAAGGTGATCTGGCGGCTGGACAGCGATGCGAAGCCTTAACCTCGCCAAGGCAGCGGTCGAAGTGACGGGAACTTTAGTTCGTGTCTTGGCTGGACAGCGAGGCCGGCGCCTTGCAATCGCCGAAGGTCGGCGTGTCACCGTAGGTGAGGCAAGACGCGGGCGCGGTATCGCTCGGGGCAAGAGCCATGGGAAGCGCCGAATTTTGCTCTGTCACGCAGCCTGCGAGCGCGACCGGCAGGACCAGGATGAGAAGCCATTTGGCCATTGCGGTTCCCCGTGAGGGATTCGGAGAGACGGCCCTCACAGAAAAGATATTGCCGCTTGATTCGATTACAAGCCCCCTCACCCTCCGCCAGCGCAGTCCCGCGTCAGGATGGTTCTTTTTCGCGCACCGGAGACTTGGCGGCCGCACCGGCGAGGGCGGCGTCGACCGCCGTGCGATACCCGAAGCGGTCGATGTAAGGCTTCAGCCGGTCGACCACCTTGCGCTTGAGCGCGAGCGGCATCTCGTAGCGAGACACCTTGTGCTCCGAGCGCTCGGCGAGGAAAGCGCGCATCGGCGCTTCGGCCTGCTCGAAATCCGGAATGTCGATGCGCTTATAGATGTCGCGCATCGCGGCGATCGGGTCCTTGACGAAATCCTCGTAGCGCAGCTCGACCAGGCGATCCTTCGGGATCAGGTGCCTGTCCTCCTCGTAGTCCTCGGTAAGGCGCGCGAACATGTCGAGCACATAGTCGTCGAGCCAAGGATCGAGATTGGGCGGATTGTGCAGGCCTTGCACCGAATAGAGCGCGCGCCAGAGCTTCACCGTCGAGGGGAAAACATTGAGCGGGTTCCGCGCGAGATAGACGTAGCGCGCGTCGGGAAAGAGCTTGGTGAGCAGCTTGAGGCGGGCGGCATTGGCGGGGGTCTTCATTACCAGCCGCTTGCCCTCGTGCTTCAGCGCGAGCCGCCGGTAGTACCACATATAGGTATCGGCCCATTTCTTCTTATCGGCCTCGGGCACGCCCTTGAAGTCGAGATATTCGGTGTCGGCGGGACCGAAGCGCGGCCAGGCGTGAGTGATGTAGGGCGTGCCCTGCCCGAGCATCATCATGCCGAACTCTTCTTCCTGCGGGCGGTCGAAGCCGACCGGCACGTCGTCCTGCGGGCGCTTCTTCGGCAACAAGCCCTTCATCACCTTCGACAGCACCTCCTCGGTCAAGAGGAAGTGGTGCGGGAAAAAGCATTGGTAGGTCGTGGGGTAAGCGAGGTTCGGATCGACCGAGAAGAGATCGTGCAAGAGCGTCGTGCCGGTGCGCCAATGGCCGATGACAAAGATCGGCGGCTGATCGAGCGGCAGCGACTGCGCGGCCTTTTTGTATTTCGCCTCGGAGATCCAATAGAGCACCGAGTTCCACGGCACCCAGAGGAACAGCGCGAGCGTGTCGGGAATGCAGTTGAGCGTGAAGGAATAGCGGCCGCGCTTGAACAGCTTCATCAACGCGCCGAAGCGCATACCGAACCAGAAATAGATCAGCCGCCCGCCATAGCGCTCGATGGTGAGCGTCGGCATGCGCGGCTTCGCGCGGCGGCGTCTGGTGAATTTGCCGGCTTCTTCTTCCGGCACGCCCTCGTAATCCGGCACGCTTACGCTCCGACGGCTGAAGGGATCGGGATCAGGCTCTTAACCCCGCGTGGTAGCCGCGATCTTGGGCAAAGGGAAGGCTTTTTGGCCGACTAGCCTTGCAGTGCCGCCTTCACGGCCGCGGCAAGCTCTTTGAGATCGAAAGGCTTCTGCAAAAACATGAAGTCCTCGTTCTCGGCGAGATGCTGGCGGAAAGCATCTTCGGCGTAGCCGGAGATGAAGATGACCTTGAGGTCGGGACGCTTCCGGCGCAATTGCTCGAACAGGGTCGGGCCGTCCATCTCGGGCATCACCACGTCGCTCACCACGAGATCGACCTCGCCTTGGTGGCTGGCAAAGACCTCCAGCGCTTCGGCGCCAGTCGTCGCCTGGAGGACATTGTAGCCGCGCTGGCCGAGCGCACGGGCGGCGAAGCTTCTGACGGCATCCTCGTCCTCGACGAGGAGCACGGTTCCCTGCCCAGTCAGGTCCTTCGGCTTCTCGGGGCGCCGCTCGATCTTCTCGGGCTCGACTTCCGCGACCGCCTCGATATAGCGCGGCAGGTACACGCGCATGATGGTGCCGCGTCCCTGCTCGCTCTCTGGGAAGATATAGCCGCCGGTCTGCTTGACGATGCCGTAGACGGTGGAGAGGCCGAGCCCCGTGCCGCGCCCGATCTCCTTGGTGGAGAAGAACGGCTCAAAAATCTTCTGCATCACTTCAGGGCTCATGCCGGTGCCGGTGTCGCTGACCTCGATCAGCACATATTCGCCGGCGGGCAGATGCTTCTGCCCGAGTTCGCGCGATTGGCTCTCGCTGACATTGGCGGTGCGGATCACGAGCTTGCCGCCGTCAGGCATGGCGTCGCGCGCATTGACCGCGAGATTGATGATCACCTGTTCGAATTGATGCAGGTCGGCCTTGACCGGCCAGAGGTCTGAAGCCTGGTCGAGCTTGAGCTCGATATTCTCGCCAAGCAGGCGGCTCAGCAGAATGGACAACTCCGACAGGACATCGCCGAGTTGAAGCACCTGCGGCCGCAAGGTCTGCTGGCGCGAGAAGGCAAGCAGCTGGCGCACCAGCCCCGCCGCGCGGTTCGCGTTCTGCTTGATGTTCATGATGTCCTGGAACGCGGGATCGGTCGGGCGGTGATTCATCAACAAGAAGTCGGAGAAGCCGATGATCGCCGTCAGCATGTTATTGAAGTCGTGCGCGATGCCGCCGGCGAGCTGCCCGACGGCTTGCATCTTCTGCCCTTGCGCGATTTGCATCTCCAGCGCGCGCTGCTCGGTGGTGTCGATGGCATAAGCGATGGCCGCTTCGTTATCGCCATCGCTTTGCTCGATGGTGCTGAGATAGATTCTGCCTGTCCGATCGCGGTTTCCGACGAAGACGATGTCCACCGGCTCGATCAGGCTTTGGCGCGCCAGGGCGGCATCGAGCGCGCGGCGGAGCGCCTGGTGGCTTTCCGGCTCGACCAAGTCCTCAAGGCTCACCTTCTTGCCCTCATCGGCAGCCGGACCGAACAGCTTCATGAAGGTGGCGTTGGTGGCGCTGACATTGCCCCCGGCGTCGATCGTAGCGATGGCGATGGGAGCGGAATGGAACAAGCGCGCAAATCTGAGCTCGGCGGCGCCGGCCTCCTCCATCTCTCCCGGACCGCGGCTGAGCACGAGCGCGTGCGCCAAGGCGCCGCTGCCCGCGCGCGGGAGACGATGCAGGATACGCACTGGTAGGTTCGTGCCGTCGGCTTTGACGAGGTCGATATCGAAATGCCGCGTGGCGCCTTGCGTCTGGCCCCTGCCCGTGCGGGCGATCAGCGCCGCACTGTCGGACGACATGATCTCATCGAGCTTGAGGGCGCGCCCGGCCACCTCGGACAGATCGAGACCGAGCCATTGAGCCAGCGTGGCATTGAGATATTCGACATTGCCGTCGGCATCGGCGGTGAAGAAACCGGCGGGAGCGCTGTCGAGATAGGCGATGGCCGACTGCACCTTGGCGAAGCTCGCCTCCTCTCGCGCGCGGTCCATGGTGATCTCGTCGACCTGCCACACGGTGAGCGCGCCTTTACGTCCCGAGCGCGGGTCTGGCGGCATAGGCTGCACGGAGATGCGGAACCAGCGCGGGGCGACACCCGCCTCTTCGTCGGCCTCGCCAGGCGGCGGGAGGCGAAACTCCTCTTTCAGGCTCCTTCCCTGCTGCGCCGCGCGCGAGAGGCGGAAGATGCAATCGGCGAGATGCGGATTGCCGGCGAAGGCGCGGTCGGGCGCCGGCACGGTCGCCTCCGCATCGAGACCGAGCAAATCGCGATAGGCCTCGTTGGCGTAAAGCACACGCCCGGCACTGTCGGCGATCAGCGCGCCTTCCGGCAGATTATCGACAAAGGCCTTGGTGACGTCGTTGCGGGCATGTCGTCCGCCGAAATGCAGGATGCCGACGGCGCCCGCGAACAGGCAGAACACGCCAACTACGGCAAGCCCCGCGAGGATGGCGAGAACGAACGGCTCGGCCATCTCGCGCGACACCATGGCCAGCCCGACCGCGGCGAGCGCGAGCGCAAGCGCCAGCAGGATCACGAGCCCCACGCTGCCATCGCGTTCGGTGCGGTCGGCGGCGGGCGTGGCGTAGCGCATTGGCGCGTCGATATCGGTCATGGCCTGGCAAAATAGCCGATTCGAATTGGCTTGGCCGGACAATGTCATGACGGGCGCGGCAAGCCAATGCGGCCTTTATGGCTCTCCGGAGGCGGGCCCCTCGGAGGGCCGCCTTATTCGTTGCCCGGATGGTGGTTAATGAGCTGTTAACGACGATTGCTTAGGACCTGATCCATGATCGATCTCAACGACCTCGTTCTTGCCGTCGCCGCGATCCTGTTCGTGATCGCGCTCGGGGCGCTTCTGATCTGGGCGTTCAAGACGTTTTTCACAGGCTCCTCCGGCGGAACTGGTTTCATGCGGCCGCGCGAGAGGCGGCTCGGCGTAGTCGAGGCGGCGACGGTCGACCAAAAGCGGAAGCTCCTTCTGGTGCGGCGGGATGACGTCGAGCATCTGGTGATGATCGGCGGCCCGATCGACATGCTGATCGAGACGGGAATCAAAGGACGCCCGCATCTTGAGCCGCCGCTTGAAGACGTGATCATCGCCAAAAGCGAGACAAGGCCTGCTCCCGATTTCAGCAAGACCTAGCAGATTCAGCCAAGTTTTTCGGTTGACTGTTGCGTAAATGCCACATGCGGTTTCACTTGGCATGGACCTTAACTTGAGGTAAACAAACATTCCGAGCTTACGGCGGTCCCGTGTAGTTGGGGCAGGCGGGTGAGGCGACGCCGGTAATTTCACCGCTAGTGCCGTAAGAACGCCGGCAGTTCCCTGCTAATGGTCCGACACCGACTGGCTTAGGCCAGTCATGTCAGTCCCCCAAACCTCTTCACTCCCCGCCCTTCAGCGGGGAGTTTTTTTATCCGTGCCCGGTGCAGCAAAGTTAAAGTTAATGTGGTGCATGGCCCGTCGCGCGCTCGTCCCGCTTGCAGCACCGCTTGGGCTTTGGGTCGCGATGTCGCCGGCACACGCCGCCGAGATGCCGCAAGATTTCCTCTATCTCCGTGACATCGACCCGACCATTCAGCAGGACATTCGCTATGCCGGGAGCGGCAACTTCACCGGAAAGCCCGTTGACGGATACGGTGCGGCAGAGTGCGTGCTTGTGCGCCAGGCGGCCGAAGCGCTGAAAGCGGTCCAGGCAGACCTGAAACCAAAAGGCCTCAGTCTCAGGGTTTATGACTGCTATCGGCCTGCCCGTGCAGTTGCGGCTTTTGTCGATTGGGTGAAGGGGCCGGACGATCCCGACGCGAAAGCGGTCTACTATCCGAATATTGCCAAGAGCACCCTCATTCCGGACTACATCGCGTCGCGCTCAGGTCATTCGCGTGGCGCAACCGTAGATCTCACGCTCATCCCCATCGACGACGCCGACTCGGTCTCGGCCGAGGGGGGCAAGCCGCGAGCCTGTACGGCGCCACAGAATGGCCAAGCGCCGGACGGCAGCCTCGCCATGGGAACGACATTCGATTGTTTCGATACCAAAGCGAATATCGGTGCAGCGGGGCTCAGCGAGCAGGAGCGCGCGAACCGGGAAGCTCTCCGCGCCACCATGGTGGCGCACGGCTTCAAGGACTACAGCCCGGAATGGTGGCACTTCACGCTCGAAAACGAGCCATACCCCGACACGATCTTCGATTTTCCAATTGGGCCGCGGAAGTAGCTGACTACTCGTCGCGGTAAACGCGCTCGCGCCGCTCGTGGCGCTCCTGGGCTTCGACGCTCAAGGTTGCAATCGGCCGCGCGTCGAGGCGTTTCAGGCTGATCGGCTCGCCGGTTTCCTCGCAATAGCCGTAAGTGCCGTCGTCGAGGCGGGCGATGGCCGCATCGATCTTGGCGATCAGCTTGCGCTGCCGGTCGCGGGCTCTGAGCTCGAGCGCGCGCTCGGTCTCGGAGGTCGCCCGGTCGGCGATATCGGCGTGCTGCGCCGAATCGTCGTGCAAATGCTGGAGCGTCTCCTTGGTCGAGCGCAGAATTTCGTCACGCCAATTGAGCAGCTTCCGGCGGAAATAGGCCCGCTGGCGCTCGCTCATGAAGGGTTCGTCTTCCGATGGGCGGTAGTCTTCGGAAATCTTCTTCTTGGCCCGCATGAGAGTCATTTCCTGACGCATCCGTTTCGTCATTAGGCCGCTTTGGCCTTGCTCCCCTCGACCGGCTCGCCTGAATCGGCACTCCCGTCAGGCAGCCACGTATTTACGGAAGCGAGTCGACAAGTCAAGACACAGACGCGACTTGACAAAAGCGCGAAGCAGGGGAAGCGCAAACATTGCAATTCCGTCACATTTAAGGGTAAGGCGGAGCCCATTCGCCAGGCAGGCCTGAGCCGGCAAACCGAGACTTCCTACCCGCAGGCGATAGAGCGAAAAGAGCGCTTCGAGTCGTGCCGATCTCAAGCTACAGCCAGGCCGCGGGCGACGCTCTTCGCAGCATCGGCGATTTCGCCAGCGGGCTCGTCACGCCTTCGCTCAAGCTTGGCGTCACCGGGCTGGCGCGTTCGGGCAAGACGGTGTTCATCACCGCGCTCGTGCACAATCTCATTGCCGGCGCGCGGCTTCCCTTCTTCGATGCCGCGGCGCAGAAGCGTATTACGCGCGTCTATCTCGAGCCGCAGCCCGACGAGATCGTGCCGCGTTTCGAATATGAGAAGCATCTGGCCGATCTCGTCGCCGCTCCGCCGCGCTGGCCCGAGAGCACGCGCCGCATCAGTCAGCTCAGGCTCACGATCGAATATGCCTCAATGCGGTTCTGGAAACGGCGGCTTGGCCGGGAGACCTTGCACATCGACATCGTCGACTATCCCGGCGAATGGTTGCTCGATCTGCCGCTGCTTCGCCTCGACTACCGCGACTGGTCGCGGACCGCGCTCGAGCAGAGCCGGATGCCGACGAGACAGAAAGCTTCGAAAGCGTGGCGCGAGGCGCTCGCCGAAGTCGATCCGGCCGCACCCGCCGATGAGGCCCTTGCCGAGACGCTCTCTGATTTGTTCAAGGCCTATCTTGGCGAGGTCCGCGCCGACGATTCAGCCATCTCGACCTTGCCGCCGGGCCGCTTCCTCATGCCGGGAGACCTTGTCGGCTCGCCCGCCCTCACCTTCACTCCGCTCGACATCGCGGCCGAGGATAGCTTTCAGCGCGGCTCGCTGTTTGCGCTGATGGAGCGGCGCTACGAGGCTTACAAGAGCTATGTCGTGCGCCCGTTCTTCCGCGATCATTTCGCGCGGCTCGACCGGCAGATCGTGCTGATCGACCTGCTCACCGCGCTCAATGGCGGCCAGCCGGCGGTCGCTGATCTCGAACGCGCCATGACCGAGATCCTTGAATGCTTCAGGACGGGAGCGAATAGTCTCTGGTCGAGCCTCTTCGCCCCGCGCATCGATCGCATCGTGCTCGCCGCCACCAAAGCCGATCATCTGCATCAGCAAAGCCATGATCGGCTGGAGGCGATCCTGGCCAAGCTCGCCGGACGCGCCATGGCGCGCGCCGAATATGCCGGCGCGGAGGTGAAGGTGCTGGCGATGGCGGCGATCCGCGCCACGCGCGAAGGCGAGGCGAAGCGCAACGGCGCGCGGCTTCCCTGCATCATCGGCTATCCGCTATCCGGCGAGACCATCGGCAAGCGCACCTTCGACGGCAACGAAGAGTTCGCCATCTTCCCCGGCGACCTTCCCGCCGACCCCGAAGCCGCCTTGAAAGGCTGGCAGACGGAGCACGGGGAGATGCGTTTCGTGCGCTTCAGGCCGCCAAATCCGGTGAAGCTCCCTTCCGGAGCCTTCGCGCCCTTCCCAAATATCCGCCTCGACCGCGCCATCGAGACGCTGATCGGAGATTATCTGGCATGAGCAGGAAAACGCATCGGAAGCCCGCTGCCTTCCGCGTCGAGGAGGTCGAGGTGTTTGTCCCACCCGCGCCGGAAATTGCGCCCGAGCCAGTGCCAGTTCCGATGCCCCGCGCCCGCGCCATGCCGGATCTCGGCCGAGGCTTGCGCTGGGGCAGCATCTTCATCGGCGCGCTTGGCGCCCTTGTCAGCCTGCTCGCTTCGATCTGGCTCTACGACTACGTGCTCGAGCTGATCGCGCGCGACGACTGGATCGGCTGGGCGGCGGTCGCGTTGCTCGCTCTCGTCATCCTCGCCCTCGTCATGATCATCCTGAGAGAAGTGGCGGGGCTCGCGCGGCTGGGGCGTCTCGGCAAGATCAGGCACGAGGCCGACAGCGCGGCGCGGCAGAACGACAAGCCGCTTGCCGTCGATGTCGCGCATCGCCTGAAGCGCCTCTATGCCGGACGTAAGGATCTTGCTTGGGGACTGCAGCGCCTCGCCGAGCATGAGCACGATATTATGAATGCCGCCGAGCTGTTGCGGCTCACCGAGCGAACTTTGGTGGCGCCACTCGACCCATACGCGCGCAGCCTCGTCGCGGCATCGGCCAAGCGCGTGTCGGTGGTCACCGCAGTCAGCCCCGGCGCGCTGATCGACATGCTGTTCGTGGGTGCCGAGAACCTGCGCATGCTGCGCCGGCTCGCCACGCTTTACGGCGCGCGGCCCGGCACGCTGTCGCTGCTCAAGCTCGCGCGCATGGTCGTCACCCATATCGTGCTGACCGGCGGCATCGCGCTCGGCGACGATGTGATTCAACAACTGATCGGACACGGCCTCACCGCCAAGCTCTCTGCCCGTCTCGGCGAGGGCGTCTTCAACGGTGCGCTCACGACGCGGATCGGCATCGCCGCGATCGATGTGTGCCGGCCGCTACCCTATATCGAGAGTCAAAGGCCGCGTTTCCGCGAGCTGGTCGCGGAGGTCGCGGGCGTGCGCTGAAGCGTTTTAGGCCGAGTCCACCAGCCTGCAGCCATCGACGGCGACCTGTTGCTTCTGGCCGTCATTGAATTTCAGCGTGACCGTGACCTTGTCGGCGCAAGTCAGGCCGCCGGCGCTGATACGGAAGCCCGTCTTCTCCTCGCTCGACACCTGCGCCTGCGGCATTACCGCGGGCGTATTGAATTCGTACGCCACGGCGACCAGCCGCCGCTTCACCTCGGCGGGCGCATCGAGCCAGAACTCGAAATGATAGAGCGCCCGGCCCCGTTCCTCGCCCTTGATCTCGCTGGCCTTGGCCTTCACCCAACCTTCGACCGCGCTCGCAGCTGGAAGCGCAGCGAGCATAGTGGGCAGCCGCGGTGCTTCAGGCGCGGCAGGTGCCGGCAGCGAACCCGTAGCGCCAGGCGCCGCAGCCGTGGACTCTTCGGAAGAGAAGAGATAGGGCTCGACCGCATCCCAGGGCAGCGCCTCCTTGCTGGCTGAAGCGACAACGACACCTTTTTCCCCAGGTTTGGCCTCCTCCACTTTGGGCTTTTCGGGGATCCACGGCTTCAGCGGAATGTCGGCCAGGCCTTGAAGATTCGGTTCGCCAGCGGGCTGAGATGCGGCGGACGCGGGTTTGGGAGTCTCTGCCTTCGGCTCTGGCTGCACCGGTTCCGCGGCGACCGACAACTTGGCGACAGAGCTTTCGCCTCCCGCCATCGCAGCATCGGCCGCGGCTCTGGTGGCGGCTTGCCGGTCCGGGAGGCGTAGCATAACCAAGCCGGGAATCCCGACCGCCCCCGCGATGGACACGAGGACAGCCTCAAATGCCAGCAAGCCCGCAACCAACGCGAGACTGATCGAGCGAGCGTTGCGGCGTTTGTTCACCGCACGCATGGTAGACCTCAATCCCCCAAAGACGCGCGGACCAAAAGGACTCGCG
Source organism: Methyloceanibacter sp. (assembly GCA_036257375.1). Classification (GTDB taxonomy): domain Bacteria; phylum Pseudomonadota; class Alphaproteobacteria; order Rhizobiales; family Methyloligellaceae; genus Methyloceanibacter. The sequence continues at coordinate 56,029 of DATAFR010000063.1, read as the reverse complement.
CGCATAGGCTTTAGTTTAGCCTTCTTATCGGCGAAGGGAAACGTTTAGTCGACCCAGCGGTCAAGCACAGGGCCTGACGGCCCGAAGACCGGATCGAAGGTTGGAAGCGGAACCCAGGGAATGTTCTCCAGCGCCTTGACGCGGTCGGCCTTCGTGGCACGGCAGAGGTCCCAATCCTGGCCCTCGGGGTAGGCGCCCACCACGACGAAGTCCTTCCCCTCAAGCAAGCAATGGCCGACGCCGGCCGGAATGGCGACCGCATCGCCTGCGCTAAGCTCGGCGATCGGACCGTTCGGGCCGCCGAACTGGACCCTGGCGGAGCCCTTGGCGATGCCAAGCACCTCGTGGGCGGTGGAGTGATAGTGGTGGAAGTCGTAGATGCCGTTGACCCATGAACCGCACCAGCCATTGGAGGCAAACAAGGCCTCAAAAGCGCGCTCTGGCTCGCGGCTTTGTCCCTCGAGCGCAAGCACCTGGCGATAAAGGATCAGGGGAAGCTTGGTATTGTTGGGGATCAGGTCGTCGGGGGCGAGAATGTGAGACTCGATCCCGGACTCGATGTGTTCAAGCGCGTCGGGAACCTCCGGCAGAGTCTCTGAAACCAATTCTTCCTTCGCCGCCCGAACCATCGCCTCACCCATTCAACCAAGTCGGTTAGACAAGCTTCGCCTGCCTTCACAACCCTCGACATCAACGCCAACATTGGCGCCTCGTTCCCCAAAAGACACAGTGCGGTGGATAGCGGGGATAAGCCTCGCGTTTTCTGATGCGCCCGGCGAGGGCTCATGTATGCTCAAGATGTGAGTGAAACGGTTGTGGAAGGCGTCGGCGGAGAAATCCGACGGCTCCGGGAAACAGTCGGGACGCTTACGGGGCAAGGCAAGCCCACGGTCGTCCATTGCCATGGGCGGCTCAAGGCGGAGGGGTGAGTGAGCGCGATGTACCACGGTCTGGCGGCTTCGCCGCAGTACCGTGAGGTGGAGTCGACAGGGTACCGCGCGCTGCAAGTCCCATCGCTGTTTGGCTTCAACCCGGCCAGGGCAGGAGCCACGTCGTAGCAACGCGACGTAAAACAAGGACCGTGGTCGGGTCACGCCGCCGCAACATGGGCAACCATGGGGCCGAGCGCGTGACCAGAGACCGAAAGGTCTCGCGGCTGCCGGACTGATCGTCCCGAACGGGCGAGAGGCTCGACATTCGCACAGGGAGGCGGGGCCCCAAAGCTCCGCCTTTCCTGTTTTCTGCGCCCCGCTTCGGCTCTTCTCTCGCCTCTTTACGGCTTCTCAGTCCCGGCTAAGATCGCCCCCGCCATGGAGGGGACCGGTCGAAAATGTGGGCGTCGTGCCGCCATTGCCGCGGCGCTATGCGTGGGAGTGCTTTCGGCCTGCGGCACTGTCGGTTCGTTGACGACCAAGGACCCCGAGACCGAAGCGCGCACAATCGCGCCTGAAGATCCCCTGGCGAGACCCACGCAAGTTGCCTGGACCTCGGCGCGGGCGAGTCACTGCGGCTTCATCTTCAATCCCGCCCAGCTGAGATCGAATTACATGGCGTCGGAGGTGCAAGCCGGCAAAACGCCCGAGCAGATGCAGAAGATCGAAGAGGCTTACGACTACACGCTCCAATCCATCGCAGCCACCATCAAGGACGATCCCCGCTATTGCAGCACGGAGCGGACTGCGGCCATCCGAAAGGACCTCAATCGCTATCTTGCCGGAGACTACGCGCCCACGGCGCGAGCGGGTCGCTAGGACCTCGGCTTAGGCTTTGGCTTGGGCGGTGGTGGCAGAGGAGAAAACGCGGACGGCGCTTTGGCTGACGCGCCCTTTTCGGTGCGGATCGCATTGGCGAGCTTCATCAGCGATGCCTCATCCGCTTCGCCGGCAAGGAGATAGGCAAGGCCCGATTGCGACCAAGCCACGCCGCCGATGCTTCCATATTGTTTGAAAGCCGGCGCGGCAGTCCCCTCGCCCGCCTGCGCGTAGAGCGCAAGCGGCGCACCGCGCTTGCCGAGATAAAGAAGCTGCGCCAAAGGCGTCGCCTCGCCCGAGCGCAATAGTTGTGCGCGCATGAAGCGGAATCCCTGAGGCGCGAGATCGGGCACGACGAGATTTGGGCCGATCGCCTGCGCGAGCTGAAAAGCGACAAGGTCTGCGTTGCCTTGACTCTCAAGACCGACCTCGACGCTCGCACGGCTGAACAGGGCGTGCGCGCGAGCGGCATCCTCCTGCCAAGTCGACGGGAGGGCGCCGACATAGTCCGGGTCGGCGGGGACCGAGGATTCGAGCGAGAACTCGGGTGCTTGGAGAGGCCAGCCAAATCCTGCGAGCATCAGAATGAACGCCAGCACCAGGCCGGCACTGGCGAGGGCCGATTTCGCGAGCGTCGGCCAACTGATGTAGAGACCGGGCGGAATTGCTGGCGGCTTCGACGCGGCGTCTTCTTCCTCGCCGGCAAGGATCGCTTCGAAGGCAGTTTCGAGCCGGCTATGCGCATGCTTCAAGGCGACCACGCGCTTGGCGATGACGTCGTCCTGCTCGAGCACCCTCTCCACCGCCTGGGTTTGCTTGCGCGCTAGTTGGCCGTCGACATAGGCCACGAGAAGTTCGTCGCTGAGTTCCGTCATGCGGGCCGTTCCGAGTAAAGCGCTTCGACGGTGGCGGTGGCCGTGCCGCATTCGCGCTCGCTCAAGCGGTCGGCGAGGCTTGCGCTGATGCGCACAAGCCGCGCGCCAATAGTCTCGGGCGGCACGTCGAGCACGCGGCCCGCGTCGATATGATCGAAGCGCTCGGCATAGCAGAGGAGGAGCGTGAGGCGCTGCTGCGGCGGCAGGCTGCGCAGAAAGCTCGCCGTGAATTCATCGACCTTCCGGCCCCTCTTATTGTGGAAGAGTTGCGCGAAGCTCGCGCCGTCGGCCCTCGCCTGCCGCATCGGATCGGCATGGTCGCGCAGCTCGGCGAGCCACAGCCGATAGATCTCGGCGAAGGCCCAGCGGTCGAGCGCGGTACCCCGCTGATACCGATGCTCCTCGGCGAGCATAAGCAGGAGCGCGCGGCGCAAGAGCGCGGTACCCTCCTTGCGTGCGCCGACGAGAAGGTCTGCGAAGCGTTGTAGCCGCGGCAACATCGCTATGAGGCCGGGCCTGATGGTGTCGTGAAATTCCTCTGCCTGCACCTAAAGCTCCCCCGCCGCTTGGGTGAGTGCTGGCCGCGCGCGGGAACACCCCTCGCGAATCAAGAGGATAGCATATTTGGCGGATTCCCGGGACTGGAGCGCTGGGGAAACTGCGACAAAAAGCGCTTGCGTCAGGCCGCAAGCTGCCCAATCCTTGCGCAAACGCGGGGATAATGCCCAATGTCGGTCGTGCCCCACCGGTCCAATAAACCGGAGTCGCAGCCCGTTGCGCCTGCGCGCCAACGCGCGGTCAATATTGCCGCGAGCATGGCCGAGCGCATCGCCAAGCTCGCCGACAAGACCGCGTCGCAGACCAAGAGCGCAACCACGACGGCGGTCGCCGCGAGCAAGACGGGGCTCGCGCGCGCCAAAGAGATCGGACGCGAAAACGTGCTGCCCGAGCTTGACCGCACCGGGAGCAAGTTGAAAGAGCGCACGCGGCCCGAGCGACTGAAGCAGGACTACAAGAACTATCTGTTCTGGCTGCATGAGCGCGTGCTCGACCCGCCGATCGAAACGCTGTTCTTCAAGCCGACCAAAGATCGCGTGCCGCTCGCCGGTCTCACCATCCGCGGCACCAATCGCGAATACGGTCACGACTACCGGCCGACGCCATGCGCGCTGTTCGAATGGACGGTGGCCGCGATCAACTACGACCTTTCGCGGCTGACCTTCGTCGATTATGGCGCGGGCAAGGGGCGCGTGCTGCTGCTCGCCTCACAACATCCTTTCCAAGCCGTGGGCGGCATCGAGTTCGCCGAGGAACTGCACGACGACGCAACCATGAACATCGCGCAGTTTCCGCGCAGCCGGATGAAATGCCGCAATGTGGAATGCGTGTGCGACGACGCGAGCCAAGTGGGGCCGCCGGAGGGCGAGGCCGTCCACTATTTCTTCAACCCGTTCGCGCGCGAGGTCTTCGCCGAGGTCCTGCACAATATCGTCGTCTCTTACCGCAAGCGGCCGCGCCGGATCTATCTCATTCTGATCGAGCCGGTGGCGACCGACCTGATCGAAAATAGCGGCGTGTTTCAGCGGCTAGAGCCGCCGCTTATCGAGAAGACCAAGATGAGGCTGCTGAGCCCTTACGAGGTCGCGCTCTACCGCACGCTCGCTTGAGCTGCTACTTCACGCCCAGCTTCTTCTGCAGACTCGACGACGACGTCGTGTATTGGAAGATCAGCTTCTTGTCGGGATAAACATATTTGTGCGCCTGCTGCGCCATGAGCGCCGCTTCGTGGAAGCCCGAGAGGATCAGCTTCAGCTTGCCCGGATAGGTGTTGATGTCGCCGATGGCGAAGATGCCCTTCTCGCTCGTCTCGAATTTCTCGGTGTCGACCGGGATCAGATTCTCATGGAGCTGAAGGCCCCAATCGGCGACAGGGCCGAGCTTCATGGTGAGACCGAAAAACGGCAACATCACTTCGGTCGGTTGCTCGAAAGTGGCACCGTCGGCTCCCTTCACCGTAACCGAGCGCAGCTTGCCGCCCTCCCCGTGCAACTCGGTCACCTGGCCGAGCTTGAAACTCACATCGCCGCGCTCGACGAGATCGAACATCTTTTGCACCGAGGCGGGCGCGGCGCGAAATTCGGCACGGCGATGCAACAACGTCAGCGACTTGGCGACCGGCTGCAAGTTCAAGGTCCAGTCGAGCGCTGAATCGCCGCCGCCGACGATCAGCACGTCGCGGCCCCTGAAGTTCTCCATCTTGCGCACGGAATAGAAGACCGAGGTGCCTTCATATTGCTCGATGCCGGGAAGCGGCGGGCGTTTCGGCGTGAAGGATCCGCCGCCGGCGGCGACCACCACGACCCTGGCTTCGATCACGGTGTCGGCGTCGGTCGTGAGCTTGAAGCCGCCATCGAGCCGCTCGAGACTGTCAACTCTCTGGTTGAAGTGGAAGGTGGCGCCGAATGGCTTGATCTGGTCCATGAGCTTGTCGGTCAGCTCTTGGCCGGTGACGACCGGCAGACCTGGAATGTCATAGATCGGCTTCTCGGGATAGAGCTCAGTGCACTGGCCGCCCGGACGATCGAGAATGTCGATGACGTGGCTTTTGATGTCGACGAGGCCAAGCTCGAACACGGCAAAGAGGCCGACGGGACCGGCACCAACGATGACTGCGTCTGTCTTGATAATTTCGGACATGGAGACACTCAGAATTGCTTGTCGGGAATGCGGACCACGAGGCCGTCCAGCGCCTCGGTGACCTTGATCTGGCAGGAGAGCCGGCTCGACGGCCTGATGTCGAAGGCGAAGTCGAGCATGTCCTCCTCCATCTGCTCCGGGCTTCCCGTCGCCTCGCGCCAGGCGTCGTCCACATAGACGTGGCAGGTGGCACACGCGCAGGCCCCGCCGCATTCGGCGGCGATGCCGGGGATCGAATTCTTCACCGCAGCCTCCATCACGGTCATGCCGGGCTCCGCCTCGACAACGCGCTCCGTGCCGTCGTTCTGAATAAACGTGATCCTGGCCATGACATTGGCGGGCTTCGATGGTTTGTCCGATCTTGGGGACCGGGCAGCGGGATTAGCTCGCGCCCGACGAAAGGAGGCGCGAGAAGGGGGTGCCCGCTCGCGGCCCGTGCTCTATAGGCCAATTGAACGTGAGACTCCAGTGCCTTCGCGGCACTTAAACGCGAGACTTTCGCCGTCTAGCGGTCTTCCAGCAGCGCGCCGATATAGGCCTCGGCCTCGCGCACGGAGGCTTCGACCTCGGAGAGGCGAAGCGCCCTCGCCTGCGAGGAGGCATCATCCGGCAGCGCTTCCGCGCTGGCCGCCGCTGCCGCGGCGCGCGACGCGCCGATGGCAGAAGCCGAGCCCTTCAACGAATGCGCGGCGTCTTTCCAGTCCTTGCCCGAGGGGGCGGAGCGGAGCCGCTCGATATAGATCAAGGATTGTGTGCAGAAGAGCTCAAGGACCTCTCGCTCGAGCTCGCGCTCGCCGAGGGTGTAACGCGAAAGATGCACGAGATCGACTGGCCGCGAGGACGACTTGCGCCCCTCCTCGAGCGACCGACTGTCATCCCAAACCGCCAATTGGCTTGCCATGAGGCTGGTTCTCCCTCGTCTTTCCCAGGTCTCAGCTTGCTCTTAACAGGGCTCTCAGGACGCTTTTTGGGTACGGGAACGGAGGTCGCGCGGCGATTATGTGACAGCTTTGCGCTAGTCCCCTGTTACCTTCCTGCAACCAATACTGTTCCTCTTAGCCGATTCGTGCCGGAATGGCACTAGATTCTACCGGCAATATTAATGCCTTAGGGCGCGTCAACCATAACCGCCGATTAAACTTTTTTTAGCCCTAAAAATTCGTTAACGATTACAGGAGAGGGGGAAATGCGTCGGGAGCCCTTCCGGATCGTCTTTAGTCCGGAATTCCAGGGCCTTCCGTTGCACGCACCGCGCCGCTGGTCTCGAGTAGCAGGCGCGCGAAAATTCTCTCATGAGTTTTCGTCGGTTGCGAGGGACGCGTTATGGCGCAAGAGCAAGCGAAGTCTGAAAGCGCGGCAGCGGGGACCAACGATCAAGCGCAGAAGCCACTTGATGCGTTGACCCGGCCACGCGATGAGAGGCCTGGCGGCGAGATCGAGCGAGGCCCCGAGCTTCCCAAACGAACGTCTTTAGCGGAGCGGCTGAAGGCCGAGCAGCGCAAGCGCGAAGGTCTCGCCGAGCCCAAACGAGACGAGCCGGCCAAGCCGGCGGCCAAAGCCGCCGAGGAGCCGGCAGCCCCGCCAAAGCCTCCTCTTGAGTTCACTGCCGAGGCTCCGAGCCAAAGCTCACCCACTCCGCCACGGCAATTCGTACGCACCAAGCGCCCGGCAGGGCCGCCGCCGCAGCGCCGCCTCGGCACGCCCGCCAATGATGACGTTCCCTCGATCGGCGGCTTGATCTTCGCGCTTCAGCAGAGGCCCTCGCGCACGCCTTTCCTGATCGCTCTCGCCGCGTCCGTCGCCTGGTTCATCATCGGCGGCTTTCTCGCCTTTGGCCTAATCTCGAGTCAGGTCGCCTCGGCCGGGATGTCCGGTCTGTTCGGCAGCGCGTCCGCGCTGACCGCCGCGGTGGCCATCATCGTTCCGATCGTGATTTTCTGGTTCCTGGCGCTGCTCGTCTGGCGCGCGCAGGAGTTGCGCCTCATGGCTTCGGCCATGACCGAGGTCGCGGTCAGGCTTGCCGAGCCCGATAGGCTGGCCGAGCAGTCGGTCGCTTCGGTGGGGCAGACCATCCGGCGTCAGGTTGCCGCCATGAACGACGCCATCTCGCGCGCCATCGGGCGGGCAAGCGAGCTCGAAGCCATGGTGCACAACGAGGTGGCCGCGCTCGAGCGGTCCTATGGCGAAAACGAGATCCGCGTGCGCGGATTGATCAGCGAGCTCGCCACCGAGCGCGAGGCGCTCGCCAATAACAGCGCGCGCGTCAGCGAAGCGCTCAAAGGCGTCGGCGCGCAAGTCGCCCGCGACATCGCCGCCGCTTCGACCTCGATCGACAAGAAGCTCGCCGAGCGCGGCATGCAACTTACCGAGCTCCTCGTGTCACGGTCCGCGGAAGCGGCCGAGCAAGTGCATAAGGCGCAGAACCGGGTCGCCGATACCGTCCCAGGCTTGATCGAGCGTCTGGGCAGGGAGCAAGGGCGCCTGTCGGAGGTGATCGAAGGGGCGACGCAGAATCTCGCCGCGCTGGAAAGCGTGGTGGTGCAGCGGACGACCGCTCTCGACAAGACGATGAAGGAGCGCACCGAGGCGCTCCAGTCTTCGCTGGCGACCCGCATCAAGGGGCTCGAGACGTCCGTCGCGCAGGGCGCGATCCTGCTCGACAAGACCTTGAAGGACCGCACCGACGCCTTCGCCGTCACCATCCTGCAAAACACCGAGGGTCTCGACCAGACGCTCAAGGACCGCACCGAGGCGTTCACCGCCACGATCGCGCAGAACGCCGGCGCGCTGGAAAAGACCTTGAAGGATCGCACCGAGGGCTTCACCACCCTGCTCTCGCAAGGTGCCGTCCTGATGGATAACACCTTGAAGCAGCGGACCGAAGCGCTCACGACCACGATCGGCCAAGGCGCCGTCTTGTTCGACAACACGTTGAGCCAGCGTACCGAAGCTTTGGCCTCCACCATCGGCCAAGGCGCCGTCTTGTTCGACAACACGTTGAAGCAGCGCACCGAAACTTTGGCGTCCACCATCGGCCAAGGCGCGCAAGCTCTCGACAGGACTCTGAAAGACCGGACCGAGGTATTCGTGAACACCGTCGCCCAAGGCGCCGGCATTCTCGACAACACGATGAAGCAGCGCACCGAGGCCTTCACCAATCTCGTCTCGCAAGGGGCCGTGGTGCTCGACAAGACGCTGCAAGAGCGGACCAACACCCTGGCGGCCGCGATCGGCGACGGCGCCGCCAAGCTCGACAAGACGCTTGCCGACCGCACCGGTCAGTTCAACGCGATGGTCGATCAGCGGACCTTGCTGCTCGACAAGTCGCTGCAAGATCGCACGGCGCAGTTCATCACGGCGATCAATCAGGGAGCGATCGCTCTCGACAAGACGCTGGCCGAACGGGCCGAGACCTTCACCAACTCGCTGTTCCAGCGCGTGAAGGCGCTCGAAACCGCCATCGGCCAGCAGACCTCGACGCTAGACAAGACCCTGAGCGAGCGAGCGCAAGCCGTTATCATTGCGCTCGCCGAGCGGCTCAAGGCGATCGACGCCACCTTCAGCCAGCGCGCCTTGGACACTGACAGGATGCTCGGCGAGCATGCGCGCGCCACGGCGGACGCCTTCGGCAAGCAGACGGCGCAGCTCAACCAGGTGCTCGCCAATAACTCGGCGATCATGCAGCAGACGGCAAACCAGGTCGGCGCCCAGTCGAAAGAGGCCGTCTCCATCCTCACCAGCCAGACCCAGACGCTGCGCGAGGTGTCACGCGGCCTGCTCGACCAGATCCACGGCCTCACCCAGCGCTTCGAGAATCAGGGTCAGGCGATCCTCACCGCCGCCAAGGCGCTCGACTCGTCCAACACCAAGATCGACTCGATCCTGGAAGGCAGACATCAGGCCATCATCGCGCTGTTGCACACGGTCAATACCAAGGCGCAGGATCTCGACAACATGATGCGGTCCTATGCCGGCGTCGTGGAAAACGCGATGAGCCAAGCCGAGCAGCGAGCAAAGCAAGTCGGCACCGCGCTTGCGCGCGACACCGCCGGCCAGGCGCAGGCCGCTCTCCAGCAGATCGAGCGTTTGCGCGAAGAGGCGCAAGCTCATACTCAGCGCGCGGTCGGCGAGCTCAAGTCGAGCTTCGAGACGGTCATCACCCAGATCGGCCGGCAGCTCGAGCAGATGCGCGGCCAGTTCGACAACACCTCGCGCGGCATGCGCGAGGCGGCGCAGAAGACGGCCAGCGATCTCGACAGCCTGCGGCAGGAGATGCACAAGCGCATGGAAGGCTTGCCCGAGCAGACCGCTCAGGCAACTGCGGCCATTCGCAAGGCGCTCTCCGAGCAGCTCCGCGAGATCGAAGCCATCACCACGCCCGTGCTCACGCGGCCCGCAGCGCCGCCGCCGCCGCAAGCCCCGGCGTCGGCTCCGCCGCGCCCGCAGCCATTCTTGCCGCCCTCAGGTCAGACCGATCTTGGGCCATTGCCGCATTTCGATGCGAGGGGTCGCCCAGTCGGGTCGCCGGACGGAGTCGCCGGCGGACTCACGAGCCAGCTCTCGAGCGCCTCGTACACGCCGCTGGTGGCTGGCGCGCCGATGCCGGGCGGTTTCGGCACGCGTACGGCGCCGCCCTCGCAAGGCGCGCAGCTTCGCCTCGATGAGATCGCCAGGGCCATCGAATATCGGACGGCAGTGGATGTCTGGCAGCGCTTCCGGTCCGGCGAGCGCGGTGTTATCGGGCGTCACATCTACACCGTCGATGGTCAAGCGACCTTCGACGACGTCGTGCGCCGCTACGATCGCGACCCCGAGTTCCACATGACCGTTGATCGCTATATCGGCGAGTTCGAGCGGCTGCTCGGCGACGCTGAAGCGTCCGATCCCGAGGGACGGATGCTGCAAAACTACCTGACGAGCGAGTCAGGGCGCGTTTATCTCCTGCTCGCACATGCGAGCGGACGCCTGCGCTAGTTTTAGAGTTTCAGAGCTAAAGGCTCCCCCAAAGCCTCGGCCCCCGTCCTCCCACAAGAGGAGGCGGGGGCCGCTTAATTTGTGGATTCAAGACGCGACGCCGGCTCCCTCAAGGCTCATCACGCTTTAGCGGAGGCACCCCCGCGTGGGAGAGCAGACTCGCGCGGCACGACAGGTCGGGGACGCATGAACTTCTCCATGTGCTGCGGCATATCCCGATAAATGCCGTTGGTGATCCGGCTGGATAGTTCCTGGCTCTTCCTCAAGGCTTTTTCTATGAGAGCTTTTTCAGCGAGCGCCCGTTCCTCACCGGCGACCTTTTCAATGAGCGCGTCCAGCGCATGCTTTTTGAGCAGGTCGTCATAGATGCCGCTGACGAAGCCTTCCATATCTTTATCAAAGAGAAAGCGCATGTCCGCCATCGCTTGAGCGAAGCGGTTGGCATCCAGGCTGGAAACCGCGCCGTTAGCCCGTATGTCTCCGACCGCGCTCTTCAGCTGCTCGTATGCCGCAAGCCGTTTCTTGAAGAGATCCAGCTCGGCCTGCCACTGCCGATAGGCGACATTCAGCCATTCCTTGTAAGCAATATAGATTCCCAAAAGGCCGAGGACCGGCACGAGAACGAGAAGCTCCATGCGCCAACAAAGGAGAATAGCTCAAGACTGAGGGCTTCCCCCTTCCCATTTTTCTTTCGCCAGCAGGCAAGCATAGAGAATACGGCCCGGAGGATGGGGGGCATTAGGCGTACCACCAAGGAGGCAGATGCTCCGGTCTGACGACGGGCGAAGGAATAGGGTTTATCGCGTTAAGCGCGGCGCGAGGCGACCCAGGTCGTGGTGTCTTGCAACACCTCGGTGAAGGCCTGGTTCAGCGCGGCGATGGCGTCGCCCGGCTTGTCGGTGGTCGCCGGCACACGCGCGCTAAAGCCTTTGGTCGAGACCACCTTGCCGGTCGAGGTATTGACCAGCTTGGCGAAGATCTCGATTTCGGCATAGGCCTTGCCGCTCGACACATCGATCTGGAAGGCGCGGAGATCTGTAACGAGCGCGTATTGCCCGATCGATGAGCTCACGGCCTTGACCGCACCCGAATTCTGGAAGGTCTCGATCATGCGTGCCTGCACCAGACGAGGCAACCGGTCGCTCCAGGCCACGCCCTTGTAGTAAGAGACTTGATCGGCGCTCGGCCGCACCATCAAGCGTTCGGTCTCGAGCGCATGCACGGCGGTCGGTTCGTAGATGACGAGTTGCCATTGCGCCTGTCGCGGCGCGGCGGCGAAGGAGCGCGGGGCTACGAGATCGTAAGTGGCCGGCGGCTTCGAACCGGCCGCGAGGGCGCACCCAACCAGCCCCAGGCAAAGCAAGCCTGTAGCGAGCGTTGGCGCTGATCGCGACATAGCTGATCGCCCCCTATTAGGAGACACCCCGTCGGCCCTTGGGTGGGCGCTATTGTCCTCGTGGAGTGTATTCCGGGACCTGGTTTCCACCAAGCAAAAAACCCTTTGGATCGGCCTCCAGCTTCTCCAGAATTCGATTGAGAGTGACCGCCGTACGGCGCCCTTCCCGCATGAAATTGCCGAATTCCTGAAGGCTATCCCGCGCCTGACGGGTAAGCCCGTCCATATTGTCTCCGAGCGAGACTTCCAGCTTGCTCGACAAATCCTTGAAGGAATTGGCACCTTCCTTCAGGTCTGTAATCGTCTGACCGAGATCTTCCTTCTTCGCGGCCAGCATCGTGGTGAATTGCTCGACATTGGTCATGGTCGTGTTGATCGACTTTTCATTCTGATCGAGCAGGGCATTCAGCTTGGAAATGAAAACATTGGCGTTGTTCAGCGCGGCCGAGCCCGCCTCGAACACGCCCTGCCCCGAACCGGGGTCAGCCTGGATCACGGGAATCGGATTCTCGGCCGTGGCGACAAGGAGAGGCGAATCGGGCGTGCCGGGGGTAATTTGCACGCCGCTGCCGCCGGTGAGCCCCATCGACTGAATGGTGGCGTGCGAGTTCTCGCGCACCGGCGTGTCGTCGCGCACGCTGATCAGCACCTGCACTTTGCGCGCGTCCTCGGGATCGAGCTGGAAGGACTGCACCTCGCCGACCCTGATGCCGTTAAAGCCGACGCTGGAGCCCGTGGTGAGCCCCGCCACCGAGCTCTCAAAGACGATGGTGTAGCGTTTCCCGCCGCCGGCGAATTTGCTCATCCAGAAGACGAAGATGAAGGCGAGCGCGAGCACGCCGAGCACGAACCCCCCGATCATCAGGTAGTTGGCTTTGGTTTCCATCAAATCGGTTCCTCAGGACTCGCTACGAGCATCAGGCTGGGATTCTCGGGCGCTCGCCCGGTGAGGCCGCGCGCGCCCGCTCGCCGCAGAAATATTCCTCGATCCACGGGTGATTGGGATGGCGCTGCAATTCTGTCGGCGACCCCGTCCGCACGATCTTCTTGTCGGCTAGAACCGCCACCCTGTCGCACACCGTAAAGATCGTATCAAGATCGTGTGTCACCATATAGACCGTAAGCCCAAGTGTTTGTTGTAGCTTGCGAATCAGGTGATCGAAGTCAGACGCGCCGATCGGGTCGAGGCCCGCGGTGGGCTCGTCGAGGAACACGATCTCGGGGTCGAGCGCGAGCGCGCGTGCGAGTCCTGCGCGCTTGCGCATGCCGCCGGAAAGCTCCGAGGGGAATTTATGCGCGGCGTTGGGTGGCAGACCGACCATCGCGAGCTTGAGAAAGGCGAGGTCGTCCATCATCGCTTGCGGCAGCTCCAGATGCTCGCGCATCGGCACCTGGATGTTCTGCAACACCGTCAGCGATGAGAACAGCGCGCCGTCCTGGAAGAGGATGCCCCAGCGCCGCTCGATGTCGAGGCGGTCCTGCGGCGACAGCGTCTTGGCGTTCTGCCCGAACAGGCCGACGTCGCCGGCGTCGGGCTTTACCAGCCCGGTGATGACGCGCATCAGCACCGACTTGCCCTGGCCCGAGCCGCCGACAATGGCGAGGATCTCGCCGCGATAGACGTCGAGATTGAGCCCGTCCCAGATTCGATGGCTGCCGAAGCTCTTGGCGAGCCCGCGCACGCGGATCAGAACCTCGCGTCCGTTGTCGACGATCACACCCCGATCCCCGAAAGAAACATGGCGAAAACGGCGTCCAAAATTATCACCAGGAAGATCGCCTTGACCACGGCGCTGGTCACATGCGTGCCGAGAGACTCGGCGCTGCCTTCGACCTTCAGGCCTTCGAGACAGCCGACCAGGCCGATGATCACCGCCGCAAACGGCGCCTTGATCATGCCGGCCATGAAATGCTGGAAGTCGACCACGTCGCGCAGCTTGTCGAGATAATTCGAGGCGTCCAGCCCGAGCACGACGAAGGCCATCAGTCCGCCGCCGGCAAGTCCCATCAAATCGCCGAGGAAGGTCAGCAGGGGCAGCGCGACGACGAGGGCGAGGATGCGCGGCAGCACGAGCGTGTCCATGGGATCGATGCCGAGCGTGCGCATGGCATCGATCTCCTCGCGCATCTTCATCGAACCGATCTCGGCGGTGAAGGCGGAGCCGGAGCGGCCTGCGACCATGATAGCGGTGAGCAGGATGCCGACTTCGCGGAGCGCGAGGATGGCCACCATGTTGACGGCAAACGGCTCGGCGCCGAAAGGCTTCAATTGCACCACGCCCTGCTGCATCACAACGGCGCCGATCAGGAAGCAGATCAGCGCGATGATCGGCACGGCCCTGAAGCCGGCATGGTCGAGATGATGCACGAAAGAGGTGGTGCGGAAACGCCAGGGCTGGCGGAACAGGCGGATGAAGGCCGCCGTCACCTCCCCGAGAAAAGCGGTGAGTTGGACCGCGTCGCTCCAGACGCCGGTTACCGCGCGTGTCATGTCTTGGGTGAATTGCGTCAGCGCGCCGCGCTTCTCGAGCTTGGGTCGCTCGGCGCGGTTTCTTCGCTGCACCTCCTCGATAAGGATGCGGAAGCCCTCCGTGGCGCCGGCGTAACGGGTGCGCAAGCCGCTCTTCTCCCAGGCGGCGGCCGTGCGCTGCAAGAGCAGCGCGCCGGCGGTGTCGATCTCGGCGATGCCAACGATGTCCATCTCGCCGGTAAAGTCGGGCGTCGGCGGGATCGGCACACGCAGGCGTTTCAGCGCAGCGTCGAGCTGGGCGGCCTCGGCCACGGTCCAGGCCCCGGTCGCCACGAGCCGGAAGGTCGTGCCCCTAAGCTCGACGCGGAAGCCCGGCGCGCGGGCTTGCGTCGGCAGGACAACCTGATGGTCGCGCTTGAGCATTGAAAGGCTTAGCTTGGTTTGGCTGACACGCGAGGGCCCGTTGGAAGCGCTCTGTTTCTGAACGAAAATCCGGGAGAAAGAAAGGCGATATGGCGGGCCTTGGGGAGGAGCTTAGAACGGGCGGGGCGGCCTCTGGCGGCCTCGATCTTGAGGTTGCCGTCGAGCGCTGGCCGATCAGAGGCGGTTTCACCATCTCGCGCGGCACCAAGCATGAGGCCGTGGTGGTGGTCGCCGCGATCGGCGACGGTGTCCACACGGGGCGCGGCGAATGCGTGCCTTACGCGCGCTATGGCGAGACCGTGGAAGGCGTGGTTGCCGCCATCGAGGCCCGCGCTGACGCTATTGCCAGCGGGTTGAGCCGGACGGAGCTTGCTTCCTTGCTGCCAGCGGGCGCCGCTCGGAACGCGCTCGATTGTGCCTTGTGGGATCTGGAGGCGAAGCGCGCGGGGCGCAGCGCTGCGGCGCTTGCCGGGATAGGCTCCCTCCAGCCTGTACTCACCGCCTTCACCCTCTCGCTCGGGACCCCGGAGGATATGGCGGCGAAGGCACGCAAGGCGAGCGCCTATCCCCTGCTCAAGCTCAAGCTTGGCGGCGATGGCGATGAAGCGCGCCTGGCCGCGGTGCGCGAGGCCGTGCCGCAAGCGCGGCTCATCGTCGATGCCAACGAGGCGTGGCAAGCGTCCGAGCTTGAATCGCTTCTTGCCGCGGCTGCGGCGGCGCGCGTCGAGCTCATCGAGCAGCCCCTTCCCTCCGGCCGCGACGATCTCCTGGCACGCATAGAACGGCCCATTCCCGTCTGCGCCGATGAGTCGGTGCATGATCGCGCCTCACTCGCAACGCTCGCCGGACGCTACGATGCTGTGAACATCAAGCTCGACAAGACGGGGGGACTGACAGAGGCGCTTCTGCTCGCCGAGGAGGCGCGCTCGCTGGGCATCAAGATCATGGTCGGCAGCATGGTTGCGACCTCCCTCGCCATGGCCCCTGCCCTGCTCGTGGCGCAAGACGCGGACTGGGTCGACCTCGACGGCCCGCTTCTGCTCGCGCGCGACCGCGTGCCGGGCCTGACTTACGAGGCAGGCATGGTCTTTCCGCCGCCGCCCGAACTTTGGGGCTGAGCGTCGGCCGCACCCACGACAAGGCCGCCCTGCCAGCGGCGCGTCAGAAGATAGGCCGCGCACGATCCAACCAGCGCGAGCATGGACATCGCGGCATAAGCCTCGCCGGCGAAGGTTCGATAGAGCGGACCGCAGGCGATGGTGACGAGACCGAGCACGAGCCCCGCCACGACGGCGGCATAGAGTCCTTGCGCCGTAGCCGCGCGGTTCAGCGGCACGGCATGGGTCATGAAGTGGATAGCCGCGAGATGCGCCGCGCCAAAAGTCATAGCATGCAGCGTCTGCAACAGCGCCGTGGCAAGGAACGGCGGGTCGATCGCCATGAACCCCCAGCGTAACGTCGCAGCCAATCCCGCCAGCATCAGCAGTCGCGCCGTGCCGCACGTGGCGATGACGCGGCCTGAGACCGCGAACAGCGCGACTTCGGCAATCACGCCGACGGACCATAGGGCGCCAATCGCGCCGTCGGGGATGCCTTGCGCGCGCCAGTGCAGCGAGCCGAAACTGTAGTAAATCGCGTGGCTCGCCTGTACCAAGCTCGCCGCCAGCAGGAAAAGAAGAAAGAGCGGCGCGCGAATGAGATCGACTGCATCGCTCAGTTTCAGTCCGCGCAGAGTCGGCGAGCCTCCGGGCGCCGTGCCAGTAAGCTCCCGCGGCAAAAGATGCACGCCGAGGATCATCAGCGCAGTCGCGCCAACCAAGAGCGGCATCACCGCTCCCGGACCGAACCGGCCAATGACGAGTCCTGCGCCAAGGCTCGCCACGATGAAGCTGATCGAGCCCCACAGCCGCACCCGTCCATAGTCGAGCGCGCGCGAGCGTATGCCGCTCACGGCGACGGTTTCGATCAGCGGCATGATGGTGGTCTGATCGCGAGCAGGACCGTGGCGAGCAACATGGTAAAGAAACCGCCCGCCGCCCAAAGCAGCAGGAAGGAAATCAGAGAGCCCCAGGCGAGCCCGACGAGGATCTTGTGGCGGTCTCCCAACCAATCGGCGGCAAAGCTGATGGCGGGCGTGAACAGGATGCGGGTGAAGAGCGGTGCGGCGAGAAGCACCGCGATTTCATCGGCATTGAGGCTTCGCCACTTCAGCCAAATCGGCAGATAGGGAAGATAGCAGCCAACCACCAGAAACAGGGCCGCATAAAGGAATCCGAGCCGCCAGGCGAAGGAAAAGCGCGCGACGCGCTGGCTTGGCAGGCTCGCCATGGCGGTTAACGAATCCAGAGTTGTTCCCGACTACAGTCGGCCGTCTACCCCGAATCACGCTAGCCTTGCTACCCATGCCGGAACACGCCAAAGACGGCACCAACCCAGCGCAACAAGAGGCGCCGCGGAAAGTGGGCCTCGCCGAAGCTTATGCGGCGCTGGAGGCCTTGCTAAGCGCGAGCCCGCGAGGACGCTGGTTCCTCGCCGAATATGCCAGGCGCAGCCGTTCCGCCGAGACCGATATGCTGCTCGAGGCGATCGGGCGGATCGAGCGGGCGGTGCTCAAGCCGTCGGTCCGGCACTCCGTGCCGACCAATGTCTTTGTCGAGCTCGTGGAGATGAGTGAGGCGATCGCGCGCACCCGGCGCGAGATCGCTCAGATCAAGCCGCCGCATCAATTCGATCAGCAGCTGGTCAGCGCCACGGTCGAACTCGAGCACATCGTCGAGGCGACCGAGAAGGCAACTTCAGACATTCTGGAAGCTGCCGAGGAGATGCAAGAGGTGGCTTGGATCCTGCGCGAGAAGGGCATCGAGGTCGAGCTTTGCGACAAGATCGATCGGCGTGCGACCGACATCTACACCGCCTGCTCGTTCCAGGACATCACCGGGCAGCGCACGGAGAAAGTAGTCAAGGCCCTCCGCTTCATCGAGCAGCGGATCAATGCCATGATCGAGATCTGGGGCGTCGACGACATTGCCTTCAAGGTCGACGACATCGCGGCGAAGATGAAGGCATTTGCCGACGTCGCCGTGCGCGACGACGAAAAGCTCCTGCACGGGCCGCAAGCGCGCGGCCAGGGTTTGAAACAAGACGATGTCGATCGCATGCTGAAAGGCCGCGAAGGAAGAGCGCGCGCGGCGACAAGCATGGCGACGGCTTCGCTGCAAGAGAGCGAGCAACCGTCGTCTCCGGCATCGCTCAGTCAGGGCGAAGTGTTCGGGCGGCCGGACCCCCTCACCCTCGCCGAGCTCGACGCGGTCAAGCGCGCGGCATTGTTCGGCTAATCGCAAATTTTCAAAAAAGTCAGGCTGTTAGCTGCGGAGGCGTTTTGAATCGCCCTCTTGAAATGCAGAAAGCTGGTAACCATCTTTAGGCAGACGCGAGTTCCCCCAAAGCGTCCCCCAAACTGACGCATGAGAGTGAAACGGCCCGGTTCCCCCCCAACCGGGCCGTTTTCTTTTGCGTGCCCTTTTTCTTGCCGCGCCAGCGCCGGAAGCGCGCGCGTTTCGGCGACAGGCCGAGATTGTGGGCGACCATCATGTTCTCGATGAACTGGCGCGCAGAGTTTTCCCAGCTATAGCGAAGCGCATGCTCCCGCGCCGCTTCGCGCGAAAGGTGGAGCGCCTTTAGCGCCGCCTCTCGGAGGTCCGCGCTCAGCACGCCGGCCTCGGGATCGGTGATCACGTCTTTGGGCCCGCTGACGGGAAAGGCAGCCACGGGAACACCGCAAGCCAGCGCCTCCAGCAACACGAGACCGAACGTGTCGGTGAGGCTGGGGAAGACGAACACATCGGCCGACGCGTAGGCTTCGGCCAGCGCTTCGCCTTCGCGGTGGCCGGTGAACAGCGCATCGGGAAAAAGACGTTCAAGCTCGCGCGTCTGTGGGCCGCCGCCGACCAAGACCTTGCGGCCGGGAAGGTCGAGATCGAGAAACGCCCTGATGTTCTTCTCGACGGCGATGCGGCCGACATAGAGGAAGACGGGGTCGGTCCCGAAGAGGCGCACCTTGCGCGGTCTGAACAGCTCGATGTCCACGCCGCGCGACCAGGGCATCAGCCGCTGGAAGCCGCGCGCGGCGAGATCGTCCGCGACAGACTGGGTGGCGACGAAGGTTCCGGCGGAGCCGTTGTGGAAGCGCCTTTGCAGCGCGTAGCACCAGTCTTCGGGGATGGGCAGGCGGGCGGCGACATATTCGGGAAAGCGCGTGTGATAGCTCGTGGTGAAAGGCCAGCGCGTCTTGCGGCAATAGCGCCTCGTCATGAGCCCGATCGGTCCCTCCGTGGCGATATGGATGAAGTCAGGTCTGACGTGTTGGATATGCCTGGCGATCGCCCGCGGGCCGGCAAGCGCGAGCCTGATCTCCGGGTAGGTCGGACAGGGCAGCGTGCGGAACAGCGGCGGGGCTAGAAACTCAACCTCGAAGCCGAGCTTCGGCGCTTCCAGAGCGAGCCGCTCATAGGTGCGCACCACCCCATTTACCTGGGGCTGCCAGGCATCGGTTGCGACGAGCACCCGCATCAGGCGGCGGCCTCGAACTCCTCGACGCGGGGTTCAGGCATACTCATGCCCTGGAGCGGGTGCGTCCAGCGGATGATCTCGAAGATCCCCTCCTCGGTCTCGGCGACAGCGGTGCAGCTTTCGACCCAGTCGCCGGTGTTGATGTAGATGACGTCGCCGACCTGGCGCATGGCGGCATGATGGATGTGCCCGCAAATCACGCCCTGGGCGCCGTGCCGGCGGGCCTCCTGCGCGAGCGCCGTCTCGAACTCGCCGATATAGTTCACCGCGCGCTTGACCCTCTGTTTGAGATAGGCCGAGAGCGACCAATAGGGCATGCCGAACCAGCGGCGGATCACGTTGAAATGGGTGTTGGCCCAGAGTGCCAGCGTGTAGCTCCAATCCCCGAACAGAGCGAGCCACTTGGCGTAGCGCACGACGACGTCGAACTCGTCGCCATGGATGATAAGATAGCGCCGTCCGTCGGCTCCCACATGCACGATGTTGCGCTCGATGGCGATGCCGCCGAATGTCGAGCCGCAATAATCGCGCATGGCCTCATCGTGATTGCCGGGGATGTAGATGAGGTCGGTTCCCTTGCGCACCTTGCGCAAGAGTTTTTGCAGCACGTCGTTATGAGCTTGCGGCCAATAGATGCCGCGCTTGATGCGCCAGAAGTCGACGATATCGCCGATGAGATAGACTTGAGGTGCTTCGTGGCAGCGGAGGAAATCGAGGAAGGCTTCGGCTTGGCAGGCTTTGGTGCCCAAATGCAGGTCCGAGATGAAAAGTGCGCGGTAACGCCTCACCCCCGGCTCATGCTGCACGTCGTCGTCATCCCGCTTTTTCAACACGATGGGAGCGGACATAAGGTGATTTTGTATCAGGCTTGTGACATTCGTGGCCTCACTGCGTTAACGGCAGCGCGATGGTCGGCGGCGAACTCGACGCGGAGCTAGAGTCGAAACTCGGCTCGCGCGTGGTCGGGGCGCGTCCCCTTCCCGTCGGGTTTGGGCGTCTCGGATTCGAGATTGAGCTCGCCGATGGGCGCCGCCTGGCGGTGAAAGCGCGCCGAGGCGACAACGACGAGAGGTCAAGCTTGGAGCTCGAGGCTTACATGCTCCGCGAGCTCGCGCGTCTTTCCGACCTTCCCGTTCCGCATGTTCACTACGCCGATGCCGATCTTCTCATCATGGATTTCATCGAGAACGACGGCGGCGCGATCACCAAAAGCGTGGAGCGCCATGCCGGCGAACTCATCGCGAAACTTCACGCTGCTCCGCGCGAGCGGTTCGGCTATGAACGCGACACGCTGATCGGGCCGCTGCACCAGCCCAACCCCGAAGCTCAAGTCTGGGTGCCCTTCTTCCGCGATCATCGGCTGCTCTACATGGCCGCGGAGGCGCACGGCGAAGGTAGCTTGCCGTCCAAAATGCTTCACCGCATCGAGCAATTGGCCGAGCGGCTCGACGACTATCTCATCGAGCCTCGTTTCCCAAGCTTGCTACACGGCGATCTCTGGACAGGGAATGTGCTCACGCGGAACGGGCGGATCGCTGGGTTCGTGGACCCCGCCATCTATTGCGGCAGCCCCGAGATTGAGCTCGCCTTCACCACCCTGTTTGGGACGTTTGGAGCGGCCTTCTTCGACGCCTACACCGCCTCGATGCCATTGGAGCCCGGCTTCCACGAGCTTCGATCAGGCCTCTACAATCTCTATCCGAGGCTCGTGCATGTCAGGCTGTTTGGCGCCGGATATCTCGCGGGGATCGACGCGACGCTGAAGAGGCTCGGATTCTAGGCGTCTTTACAAAAAAGAACCGGCCCGGACGGCGCCGGGCCGGTCTTCCCTGCGAAACGAGCCGAGCTCCAAAGGCATGGCCTTTAACAGCGGGCTTCGGCTCGCCCCCCCATCTTGTTCCTGAGCCTACATTTTCGGAGTTATGTCAGGTCCCTCTAAGCTCTGCGTCCGGTCCGTCGAACTAAGGCCCCCCAGCCCCGTCCCCCGTGCTTGTGAATCAAAGCTAGCCTAGCCCCGCGGCACGCTTCAACATTGTGCAACGCCGAATGCGAAAAACGGCGGCGACTGTTGCGCAAATGCCAATCGCTCCTAGCGGGGGTCTCTGGCGTCGCAGTTTTGTCGTTTTAAATCAGTCTATTACGATCATTGTGCGGCTCGCGGTAAAGACCTGTGCCCGGCGTCGGCAAGCCATCCGGACGCGGTCGCGCGGAGCCGCCTCCCGCGAAACTTTGCCGATCTCTGTTGCAGTTCGGCCACGAGCCACTTAGGGGCGCCATAGCACCCGAATCGAGACGCCAAGGCTTTGGCGATCTTGGCATTTCGGTGGGGCCGGGCCGTTGCCGCCCGGCGTGCCCGCGTGCATCATGCCAAGATCAAGAGCAGGGGAAGGACGATGAAGCTG
Source organism: Methyloceanibacter sp. (assembly GCA_036257375.1). GTDB lineage: Bacteria > Pseudomonadota > Alphaproteobacteria > Rhizobiales > Methyloligellaceae > Methyloceanibacter. The sequence continues at coordinate 34,472 of DATAFR010000063.1, read as the reverse complement.
TTGCGCTATGGAGAGATTGGGCGGGAGAAACCGGGAATTTTCGATGCTGATGGGCGCATCCGCGATCTCTCGACGGTGGTGCCGGATCTTGCAGGCGAGGCGCTTGGGCGGGAAAGCCTCGCGCGCATCAAGGGCCTCGATCTTGCTGCGCTTCCTTTAGTCGAGGGCGAACCCAGGATCGGCGCGCCGGTCGGCGTCGTGCCGAAGTTTCTCGGCATCGGCTTGAACTATCGCGACCACGCCGAAGAAACAGGCATGCCCATTCCTGAGGTGCCGATCGTGTTCGCCAAGGCCAGCTCGTGCGTCTCCGGTCCCTACGACCCCATTTTGCAGCCGAAGGGCTTCAACCGCATGGATTTCGAGGTCGAGCTCGGCGTGGTGATCGGCACGCGTGCGAAGAATGTGGGGGAAGCCGGCGCGCTCGACTATGTCGCGGGCTACGCGATCTGCAACGATGTCTCGGAGCGGAGCTTGCAGAAGGGCGGTCCCGGCGAGTGGATCAAGGCCAAGAGCTACGATTCGTTCGGGCCGCTCGGACCCTGGCTCGTCACCACCGACGAGATCCCCGACCCGCAAAAGCTTGACCTTGCGCTCGACCTCAACGGCGCCCGGATGCAGACGGGGTCGACATCGACCATGATCTTCAGTGTGGCGAAATTGATCGCCTATATCAGCCAGTACATGACGCTCATGCCCGGCGATGTCATCACCACCGGCACGCCGCCAGGCGTCGGCATGGCGCGCAATCCGCGCGTGTTCCTCACGGCTGGCGATGAGCTGAAGGCGACCGTCTCAGGGCTCGGCGAGCAGCGGCTGAAGGTCGTGGCGGAGGCTTAGGGGCGGCGCGTCTAGCGTTTCCACCAGGCGTGGAAATGATGCACGGGCCCCCTGCCCTTGCCGATGTGAAGCTCGTCGGCCGCAGCGATCGCCGCCGTGACATAGGCCTTGGCCTTCTTCGCCGCCTCGCGCAAGGACCCGCCTTTGGCGAGCTCGGCGGCAATCGCGGAGGATAGCGTGCAGCCCGTGCCATGGTCGTGCTTGGTCGGGACGCGCGGCGCTTCGAGCCGCATCTCGCCCTCGCCGTCGAGCAAGAGGTCGATCGAGGTGGCGCCCGTCGCGTGACCGCCCTTGATGAGCACGGCTTGCGCGCCAAGCCGCCTCAACGCTTGCGCCTGCGCACGCATCTCCTGCTCATTGCTTGCCTGCACCGCACCGAGGAACTGTGCGGCCTCTGGGAGATTAGGCGTGATCACGACGGCGCGCGGCAACAGTACCGTCTTGAGAGTGTCGATCGCATCCTTGTCGAGCAAGACATCGCCGCTCGCCGCAACCATGACGGGGTCGAGCACCACGGGAACGCCGGGCAACGCGTCGAGGCCCTTGGCGACGGCATGGATCACGCCGCTCGTCGCGAGCATGCCGATCTTGACCGCGCCAACTTCAAGGTCGCGGGCGACGGCCTCGATCTGTTTCAGGACGAATCCCGGCGGCACGACATGCACGGCCTCGACGCCTTGCGTGTTCTGCGCGGTCAGCGCCGTGATCGCGCTCGCGCCGTGAACGCCGAGCGCGGCGAATGTCTTCAGGTCGGCCTGTATGCCGGCGCCGCCTGCGGAATCCGACCCGGCGATGGTGAGGGCGATGGCGGTCATATGCACCCCTTAGCGGTGCAGACCGCAAAATGCCAGCGCGACGCGTCAGCCGATGGTGGCAAGGCCGGGGAACATCTCCAGCATCCAGGAGGCGATCAACGTCATGGAATTGGTGAGGAAGAGGATGCCGGTGAGCACGAGAAAGCCGCCTAGCAGCTTCTCCACAAGAGCGAGATGCTTGCGGAACTTCTGCATCGTGCTCATGAAAGGCTTGATGGCGACGGCCGCGGCGATGAAGGGAATACCGAGGCCCAAGGAGTAGACCAGCAGCAGGCTCACGCCTTGGGATACCGAATCCTCGCCGGCGGCGATAGCAAGGATCGCCGCGAGCACAGGCCCGATGCAGGGTGTCCAGCCGAAGGCGAAGGCCAAGCCGATGACATAAGCGCCGATCAGTCCGGCGGGACGCGCATCGGCGTGGTAGCGGGCCTCACGGTGCAGGAAGGGCAAGTGAATAACGCCGAGGAAGTGGAGACCGGCAACGATGATGATGACGCCGGCAATCTTGCTGAGCAGCGGCAGATTGGCGGCAAGCAGCTGGCCCGCGGCGCTCGCCGTAGCGCCGAGAATGACGAAGACCGTGGTGAATCCGAGCACGAAGGCGACAGACGACAACACGACGGTCGAGTAGACGTGGCTCGGCGTTTCATCCTCGCCGGTGAGCTGGTCGAAGGTGGTGCCGCCGAGGAAGCAGAGATAAGGCGGGACCAGCGGCAAAACGCAGGGCGAGAGGAAGCTCAACAGCCCCGCAATCAGCGCGCCGATATAGGTGACGTCCACTTCACTTCTCCTGCCGGTGGCGAAGTTGCCGCTCTTACTACGAAGAGATACGGCTCGGCCGCAATCTTCGGAGATCACATTAGCGTGTTAAGCGGCCGCGACGCGGGCGCGTAGAGCCGCAGCCCTGATGGCGGCGATATTCTCTTTGTAAGTGCCGCCCTTGAACACGCCGGAGCCGGCAACAATCGCGTTCGCGCCGGCCTCGACCACGAGCGGCGTCGTCTCGGCATTGATGCCGCCATCAACCTCGAGATGGATCGGCCTCGCGCCGATCATCTTGCGGATAGCCCTGATCTTACCAAGCTGGCTCGGCAGGAAGGCCTGGCCGCCAAAACCGGGGTTGACCGTCATCACCAGAACGAGGTCGACCTTGTCGAGCACATACTCGATCGCTTCCTCCGGCGTCGACGGCGTGATGGAGACGCCGGCCTTCTTGCCAAGACTCTTGATGAGCTGAAGCGAGCGGTCGAGATGCGGTCCCGCCTCGGCATGCACGGTGATGAGGTCCGAGCCCGCCTTGGCGAACGCTTCGATGAAGGGATCGCAGGGCGCGATCATCAGATGCACGTCGAAGACCTTCTTCGAGTGGGGGCGAAGCGCCCTCACCACGTCGGGGCCGATGGTGATGTTGGGCACGAAATGCCCGTCCATGACGTCGACATGGATCCAATCGCAGCCAGCCTGGTCGACGGCGCGCACCTCCTCGCCGAGCCTGGCAAAGTCGGCCGAGAGGATCGAAGGGGCAATGATGATGTCTCTGCTCATGGCCCTGTTTTAGACCACAATCGGCTTAACCAAAATTGTCATGCGCGGGTTTTCCAGAACACGTCATTGCCGGGCTTGACCCGGCAATCCAGGGCGATTTGCGCTGAATTTGCTGCCCTGGATGCCCGGCTCAAGGCCGGGCATGACGCATCAGTTCGGGTCGGCACGGGCCCCGCTGCGGGCAAGGGCCACGACTCCCGGCAATTGCGCCCCGCCCAGCCATTCCAGAAAGGCACCGCCCGCGGTCGAGACATAGCTGAAGTCGTCGGCCACACGGGCCTCGTTCAAAGCCCTGACGGTATCGCCGCCCCCGGCGACGCTCACGAGTTTGTCCTCCTTGGTGAGCCGGGCAACCTCGCGGGCTACGGCAAACGTCCCCTCGCCGAAAGGCGCCGTCTCGAAGGCGCCGAGAGGACCATTCCACAAAACGGTACGGATGCTGCCCAGCCGGCGCTTGAGGTCGGCGACGCTCTCTGGGCCGAAGTCGAGAATCATCATGTCCGGCGGCACGGCATTCGCCGGGCAGACGCTCCATGCGACGCCATCCTTCAACTCTTTGGCGACCACGGCGTCGATCGGCAAAACGATCTCGCAGCCCGACTGCTTGGCGCGCGCCATGATGTCCTTGGCCGTCGGCACGAAATTCGGCTCGGAGAAGGAGGCGCCGATATTCACGCCCTTGGCGAGGAGGAAGGTGTTGGCCATGCCGCCGCCAACGGCGAGAACATCCATGCGCGTGACGAGATGGGTGAGCACCTCGATCTTGGTCGAGACCTTAGCGCCGCCAACGATGGCCATGACCGGGCGTTCGGGAGTTTCAAGCGCTTCGCCAAGCGCGGTGATCTCTGCCATCATCAGGAGACCTGCATAAGAGGGAAGCAAATTGGTGATGGCATCGACCGAGGCATGCGCACGGTGGGCCGAGGAGAACGCGTCGCCCACATAGAGGTCGCCATGCTCGGCGAGACTCTTGGCGAAACGCGGGTCGTTCTTCTCTTCGCCGGGATAGAAGCGGACATTTTCGAGCACTGCGACGTCGCCGGGCCGGAGCGCGGCAAGTCCGCGCCGCACCTCCTCGCCCATGCAATCGCCGATGAAACGGACGACGGTCCCAGGCATCAGCTCCTGCATCTTCTTGGCGACCGGCCGCAGCGACGTGTCGGCCGAAACCGTTCCCTTGGGCCGACCCAGATGCGACAGCACGATCACCTTGGCTCCTTCGCGGGAAAGCATGGCGATGGTCGGCAGGACGCGGGTGATCCGGGTCGGGTCGGCGACAACGCCCCCTTCGATCGGCACATTGAAGTCGACGCGGATCAGCACGCGCTTGCCCCGCACATCGACCCCTGCGATGGATCTGACGCGCGAAAGGTCGAGACCTCCGGCCGTGTCCGCCTCCGCGGGCGACGCAAGCTCGTTCATATCAGCCGCCCCATGGCGACCGCCGTGTCGCTCATTCGATTGGAGAAGCCCCATTCGTTGTCGTACCAGGAGACGACGCGGCAGAACGTGCCGTCGACCACCTGCGTGCTGGAGAGGTCGAAGATCGAGCTCAACGGATCGTGGTTGAAGTCGGTCGAGACGAGCGGCTTCGCATTCACGCCGAGCACGCCCTTCAACGGACCCTCGGCCGCCGCGACTATCGCCTTGTTGATCTCCTCCTTGGTGGTCGGGCGCGAGGAGGTGAAGGTCAGGTCGATCATGCTGACATTCGGCACCGGCACCCTGATCGAGGCGCCGTCGAGCTTGCCCTTCAATTCCGGCAGCACCAGGCCGACGGCCTTGGCGGCGCCGGTCGAGGTCGGGATCAGATTCAGCGCGGCGGCACGCGCCCGATAGGGGTCCTTGTGCAGCGTGTCCACCGTGCGCTGATCGCCGGTATAGGCGTGCACCGTGGTCATATAGCCGTGCTTGATGCCGATCGCCTCGTGCAGCACTTGCGCCACCGGCGCGAGGCAATTGGTGGTGCAGGAGGCATTGGAGACGACGTGGTGCTCCTGGGTGAGCTTGTCGTGGTTCACGCCATAGACGACGGTGAGGTCGGCATTGGTGCACGGCGCCGAAACCAGCACGCGCTTGGCGCCGGCGGCCAGGTGCTTCGCCGCGCCGTCGCGGTCGGTGAAGCGGCCGGTGCACTCCATGACGATATCGACGCCGAGATCGCGCCAGGGCAGCTTTTCCGGCGTGGCCTCCGAGAGCACCGCCACGTCCTGACCGTCGGCCTTAAGCTGCTTGCCGGAAACGCCGATCTTGCCGGGAAAGCGACCATGTACGCTATCGAACTCGAGCAGGTGAGCGTTCATCTCGGCAGAGCCGAGATCGTTGATCGCGACGAAGTCGAGATCCTTGCGCCCCGATTCCAAGAAAGCCCTGAAAGTCAGCCTACCGATCCGGCCAAATCCGTTAATGGCGACGCGCTTATTAGCCATTCTCTCCTTCCCTTTTCGTCCTTCCAACACGCTCACGAGCCACGGCTGCGACGGCCTCGGCGGTGATGCGGAAATGCTTATATAGGTCTTGCGCCGGAGCAGAAGCGCCGAATCCGTGCATGCCGATAAAGGCCCCCTCAGGACCAAGCCATTTTTCCCAGCCAAATTCGACAGCAGCCTCGACGGCGACGCGCGGCGCCAAGCCCAGAACCTGTTTTCGGTAACTCTCGGCTTGCGCTTCGAACAGCTCGAAGCAAGGCATGGAGACGACAGCGGCGCTGATCCCCTCCCCTTCGAGCGTCTTCGCCGCTTGCACCGCCAAGGCCACTTCCGAGCCGGTCCCGATCAGCGTCACCTCGCGCTTGGCCTTAGGCTCGATCAGCACATAAGCGCCCTTGGCGGACAGGTTCTCGTCCGTATGCGCGGTGCGGAGAAGCGGAATCGCTTGGCGGGTGAGCGCCAGGATCGTGGGCGTGTGCTTGGCGAAGAGCGCATGCTCCCAGCACTCGGCGCATTCGACCGAATCCGCTGGGCGCATGACATGGATGTTGGGCATGGCGCGGAGCGCAGCGAGATGCTCGACCGGCTGATGCGTCGGGCCGTCCTCGCCGAGCCCGATCGAGTCGTGCGTCATGACGTAGATTACGCGCTGCTGCATCAACGCCGAGAGGCGGATCGAGGGGCGGCAGTAATCGGAGAAGACGAGGAAGGTGCCGCCATACGGCACGATGCCGCCATGCAGGGCGAGCCCATTCATCGCCGCCGCCATCGCATGCTCGCGCACGCCGTAATGGATGTAGTTGCCGGCGAACTGACCGGGCTTGATCACGACGCTCGTCTTGGCGAGCGTGCCGTTGGAGCCGGTGAGGTCTGCCGAGCCGCCGACGAGCCCCGGCACGATCGGGAGAAGCTTCTCCAGAACCTTCTGCGAGGACTGCCGCGTGGCGAGCTTGGCGCCTTCGCGGCTGAAGTCCGCCTTGATGGCGGTAATGGCCGCGACGATCGCCGATTTGACCTTGTCGTCGATCGGGTCGGCGAGCTCTGCCCGTGCCGGCGCATCGAGCCGCTTCGCGGCTTGCGCCCAAGTCTCGTAGGCCGCGCGATGCCGCGTCCCGACCGCGCGCCAGCTGGCGAGGATCGGCTTCGGAACCTCGAAAGGAGCATGCCGCCAACCAAGCTTCTCGCGCGCGCCCTTCACCTCCTCTTCGCCGAGCGGGGAACCATGCGTCGCGGCGGTGCCGGATTTGCTGGGCGCGCCATAGCCAATCACGGTGCGGCAGGCGATCAACGAGGGGCGATCAGTGACCTGTCTCGCGTTCTCGATGGCCAAGGCGACGGCTTCCGCATCGTGGCCGTTGACGCGGGCCGTATGCCAGCCTGACGCCTTGAATCGTTCGATCTGATCGTCGGAGACTGCAAGGCTGGTCGGCCCGTCGATCGAAATCTGATTGTCGTCGAAAAGGACGATGAGCCGGCCGAGCTTGAGGTGGCCAGCCAGCGAGATCGCCTCGTGGCTGACGCCTTCCATCAGGCAGCCGTCGCCCGCCACGCAGTAAGTGTAATGATTGACGATCTCATCGCCGTAACGGTTGTTGAGCAGCCGCTCGGCGAGCGCCATGCCGACGGCATTGCCCAAGCCTTGGCCGAGCGGGCCGGTGGTAGTCTCGATGCCAGGCGCATGGCCGTATTCGGGATGGCCGGGCGTGCGCGAATGGAGCTGGCGGAAGTTCCTCAGCTCATCGAGCTCCATCTCCGGATAGCCGGTGAGATAGAGCAGCGCATAGAGCAGCATCGAGCCATGGCCGGCGGAGAGCACGAAACGGTCGCGGTCCGGCCATTCGGGGTGCGCGGCATCAAATTTGAGGAAACGCGTAAACAGGACCGTGGCGACATCGGCCATGCCCATGGGCATCCCGGGATGGCCGGAATCGGCCTTTTGCACGGCGTCCATGGCCAGCGCCCTGATGGCGTTCGCCATGTCCTGATGAGTCGCCTCGGGTAACGCCTGATTTTGCATCAGGGCTTCGGCCATCGGTCCTTCCCCCAATTCGATGAGGTCTTTTAGTACGCCCGCACGCCCATTGCAGCCTTGACCGCGTGATACCCAACAAGAAGCTGGGTCAGCGCTAGGGGGTGGCTTTTTGCGCCGTTGGCGAGGTCGATACGACCCACTTGGTCACGCAGATGCCCCGCCTCCGGGATGAGGTTCCATAGCAGATCTTCGATCCGCTCGGCCCTGTTGTCGGAGATATTCCCATTAATCTCAAGTACGTCGACGGGCTTGCCGTCCCGGTCGCGGGCAAGCTCCAAATGCAGCCCAGCATTGCTGGACCCATCGAAAAGCGGGGTGAAATCGGGGTGGGGCAGCGTGGGCCGCAGAATATGCCGCACGTCGAGCCTGGTATCTGAGCCATTGGCGCCGGCCGGCCGCTGGAAGCGGATGACGATGTCGGCGAACGTGCGTTGTGGATGGACGTAGTTCTGAGCAAAGCCTTCGCGCCGGTTGAGCTGCGCCAGGACCTCGTCGCGCGTATAGCCGCGAATTGTCGTGTCGCGGAACATCTTCCATCTCACCCTGAGCTCCTCTTCGGGGTCGAGATAGATCTTCACGTCATAGCAATCGCGCATCGCGCGCGTGGCATAGCCGAGCAGCCCCTCGGCGATGACGAAACCCTTGGGTCTGACATATTCGGGCGGTTCGAGCGTGCCGTGACGGTGGTCGTAGACCGGCTTGAGAATCGGCTCGCCGCTGCGCAAGAGGCGAAGATGTTGCTCGAGGACGTCGACATAGTTCGAGCGCGGGTCGAGCGCCGAGAGGCCCGCCGCGGCGCGCGCCTTGCGGTCATAGCGGTGATAGTCGTCGGTGCAGATTACGGTGCAGTGTTCCTCGCCCAGAATCTGGGCGACGCCCGCCGACAATGTCGACTTGCCCGATGCAGAATCACCGACGATGCCGAGGATGATCGGATGATCAACCCGTTTCGACATATGGCACTCCAGGCACTCCTCCCAAGATCGGGATTCAAGCGACGTCGCGGGCAGCTGCGCTGGCCAAACGCTCGGTTGGCGTATAGCTCGTCAGAATCTGCCGCTCGCCGGTTGCTCCCGTTATCATCATGGTTTGCACCTTGTAGTGGGTCCGGGTCCGCTCGACACCCTCCAGCATCAGGCCGGTGGTGATCCCAGTGGCGCAGAAAAACACGTTATTGGATTTGATGATCTCGTCGCGCTCATACCACTTCGAGGTGTCGACGCCGGCCTCCTTGACCGCCTTCGCCTCCGTTTGCAGCTGCGGATCGAGGCGAGCCAGAAACTCGCCGCCAAGCGCCCTCACGGCGCATGCAGACATAACGCCCTCAGGCGTGCCGCCTGTTCCCATCAAGGCGTCGATGCCAGAGCCGGGAATGGCCGCCATGAGCGCGCCGGCGACGTCGCCAGCGGGATAGAGAGCGACGCGGGCACCCGTTGCGATGATCCTTTCGACAAGCTCGCGGTGGCGTGGCTTCTCCAGCACAAAGATGGTGAGCTCGTAGATGTCTTTGCCCAGAGCTTCCGCAAGCGCAGTGAGCTTCTTCTCAACCGGCCAGTGCGGATCGATCTTGCCGCGCGCCGGAGCGCTCGCCACGAATTTCTCCATGTAGAAGGCTGGACTGGGGTTGAGCATCGTGCCGCGCGGCGCCACAGCGAGCACCGCAAGCGCGTTGGTCTGCCCGCGCACGAGATAGCTCGTGCCCTCGACGGGATCGACGGCGATATCGGCCTTGAACACGGCCCCTGTTCGGCCGAGCCGTTCGCCACGATGCGGCTGAGGCGCCTCACCCGGCGTGGCCTCGCCGATCGCTACGACGGCGTCGATGTCGACATCCGCGAGAGCGGCGCGCATGGCTTCGAGCGCGGCACTGCCGCCATCCTGCGCATCGCCGCGACCGATCCAGCTGAAGGCGGCTATGGCCGCTCGCTCGGTCACGCGGCGCAAAGAAAAGACAAGCTCCGGATTTGCCGGACTTGTAGGCATGGGAAACTCCTTAACGGCGGTCCCGGCCGGGTCCAGCCGGGTCGAGTGACGCACTATACCTTATGGTTCGGGACAGACCTACCTTTCAAGGGCTTAGGCAGTTTCCTCTACGAATTCGATTCAATGGGCGGTTCGCCTGGGATCAAGCGCATCGCGCAAAGCGTCGCCAAGCACATTGACCGAGATCAGAAGGGCGATCAGCACCAGGCCGGGAATCACCGTGACCCACCAAGCGCCGGCGAACATGAGGTCGTAGCCGGAGCGGATCAGAGTGCCGAGGGAGGGCTTGGTGACCGGCATGCCGAGACCCAAAAAGGAGAGCGCGGCTTCCGCCATGATGGCGCCGGCCACTTGCGTCGTCGCGATCACGATCAGGGGCGAGTGGGTATTGGGCAGGATATGCCGGCCCATGATCGCGAGATTGCTGGCGCCAAGGGCGCTTGCGGCGCGGACATGGTCCTTGGCTGCCTCTACTTGGGCGGCGCCGCGTGCCGTCCGCGCGAAGTAAGGCCATTCGGCAACGCCGATGACGATGACGAGGAGCGGCACGGCGTAACGGCTCAAGCTCTCGCCGCCAAGTACCGCGCGGAACAAGGCCAGAGCGATGATCGCCATCATCAACGTCGAGAGCGAGAGCTGGATGTCCGCGACGCGGCTGACGACGGTATCGACCCTCCCCCCGACATAGCCAGCGATAAGCCCGAGAGGAACGCCGATCGCGGCCTGAATGAGAACGGCCAGCAAGCCGACGGTGAGCGAGATGCGCGTGCCGTAAAGGATGGCGCTGAGCAGATCGCGGCCTTGTGCGTCGGTACCGAGGAGGAAGCGATCATCGCTGCCGACGAGCCATGCCGGGGGCAGGCTCGCGTCGAGCACGTCGAAGCTCGTCAGGTCGAAGGGATCTTGCGGAGCGATCAGCGGCGCGAGCAGAGCGGCGATTGCGATCACGCCCAGAACGAGACCGGCGAGCGCGGCGCCAGGGTATTCGGCAGCAGAGCCGAGCAAAGCGCGGGGCTGCGCACCGAGCGCTTGCCCGCTCATCGCGCACCTTCGAGGCTGATGCGGGGATCGAGCATGAGGCTCACAATATCCACCAGAGTGTTGGTGACGACGAAGATGAGGCCGACGAAGACGAGATAGGTCGTGATCAAAGGAATGTCAGCGCGTGACACGGCTTCGAGGAAAAGGAAGCCCATGCCCGGCCATTGGAACACCGTCTCGGTCAGCAGCGTGTAGGCGACGAGCGTGCCGATCTGAAGCCCGCCTACCGCCGCGAGCGGGACGAGCGCATTGCGCAGCGCATGGTTGAGCCACACGCGCGGCGGAGAAGCGCCTTTCGCCCGCGCTGTGCGCACATAGTCATGGCCGAGCTCATCCAGCATGGCGCCGCGCACCAGCCTGATGAAAAGCGGCAGCATGATCGAGGACAGCGTCAGCGCGGGCAGAATCAGGTGTTCGAGCCCGTCTTTGGTCAGGAGGCCGCTCTCCCAGAAGCCGAGGCGGATCGTCTCGCCCCGGCCGAAGGCGGGAAGCCAGCCGAGCCAGACCGAGAAGACGGTGATGAGGAAAATGCCGGTAAGAAAGACCGGGATCGAAATCCCCAACACGCTCAAGCCGAGGATCAATTTCGCCCCGAGCGCGCGCGGGCGCACAGCGCAGTAAATTCCCGCCGGCACCGACAAGACGAGCACGGCCAGGCTCGCACCGAGTACAAGCTCGAAGCTTGCCGGAAATTTCGCCAGCACGACGTCAAGCGTCGGCCGCTTGTAGATGAAAGACGTGCCGAGATCGCCCTGAACCGCATCGCCCAGATAGCGCACGAACTGCACTGGCCAAGGCGCATCGAGGCCGAGTTCGTGCATCAGCTTGTCGCGCTCGGCCGCCGGCACCGCCTCGCCCATGATCTCGCGCAAGGGATCCCCGAGCGCCGCGCGAACGGCAAAGGCGATGATCAGGATCGCCAGCATGACGAGCGCGGCCTGCATGAGGCGGCGCGCGAAGAAGGCGAACCCCGCAACAAGCGCTTTCATGCGAAACGGCCCGTGCAACGGCAATCGAAAGTCATACTCCGGGGCGCGTCAGGCCATAGCCGATGCAGGCGGCGACCGCCGATTGCCAGGGCACGAAGAGCAGCGCGACGAAGTCGAGGCTCGCGGCCGGATAGAGCAGAAGCCCGAACAGAGCACCTGCGATAACGATCAAGCCCCATGCCGCGGGACGCCTGATCGCTTGCGCGGGAATGCCGGCGCCAAAGGCCGTGAGTCCGGCCCCGATCGCGCCTCCGACAAGTCCCGCCAGAACCCACCCGACAACCTCCCGGCTCGCTTTGGCGCCCTCGACCGTGCCGAACAGCTCTGAGCTGACCACGGCGGTCATCACGTCGTTCGCCGTGTTGACCGCGGTAAGCCAGCCCACCAGCACCAGCGCCATGGCAAGCAAGCATTTGCCGAGATCGCGATTTGCCCAAAGCCACAGCATGATCGCCATCCCGGCGCCGAAGGCAATGCCCGCATGCAATGGAATTCCTTCCGCATTGATGAGGATCTCGGGGTTCTCAAGTCGCACATCGGGAAATGGAGACGGAAGGCTCGACAGGATGCCGGTCAAAAGGCCGACGCCGGCCATGATCGTGACGGCGCGGGGTCCGGTGGCCGGCCTGCGAAGTCCATCGGCCCTGAGGGCTTCCCAGCTCATCCCAAGTCGCGGGCAAACTCAGAACGCGCGTCGCCCCTCCCTTCCTGGCACGTGCGGGGCGAACTGCCGCCTCACAGCCGGCAATTATACGTAAGCCCGACCGTAGCGATACCGCTGATCGGCGCTTTCCGGTCCCCACCCACCGCCTGAAAAGTCGATACAACTGGAGATAGAATTATGATATGAATTCCCGTTTAAGGCGATAATTGGTTGGCCTATGCGTGCAATTTTCTGTCTTGCCGTGCTGACCGGCCTTTTGGCCGGGCCCTTGACCCCATCATTCGCAGCAAAAGTCGGAGAGACCTGCGACGGCTTCGCCGGCATTCAGTGCGACAGAGGGCTCTGGTGCGAGCATCCCGCCGGCAAATGCGGCGTCGCGGACATGTCCGGCACATGCGTCGAGGAAACGGCCGCGGCGTGCACAGAGGAACACATCCCCGTTTGCGCCTGCGGCGGCAAAGAGTTCCCCAACGATTGCGAGCGGAAGAAGGCCAAGGCGCAGCTTGACTATTCCAGCGAGTGCAAGAAGTAGCCAAGCCTCGCTATTAACCGGTGGGTGCCGACGAGGCTTTGCCTTCGAGTAACGACTTCAATTGCGTCAGGCCTTTGTCCATATCGTTGCCGATCATCTTCTTGCCGTTCATGATGAGGCAAAGAGCCTTCTCCATGAAATTGTGATGATCGGACATGGCCCAGGTGACGGAGGTTCCCGCGCCGTCGGGCTTGAAGGCGAACTCGGAATTGCTCGATCCCTCGAAGGGCTTGACGAAATCGACCCTGAGCTTGACCGCCTCGTCGGGCTTGCTCTCGACGATGGTCATCTTGCCTTCGCCGACTTTGTCGTTGCCGGCCCACGTCATCGCCGCGCCCTGTCCTGACTCAGGTCCCTCGAAGGCGATCTTCGCGTTCGGGTCGAGCTTCGCCCAAGGCGACCACGCATCCCATTTGTGCAGATCGTTGACCTGAGCGAACACGTCGGCGGGAGGCGCGGCAATCGCGGTCGTGCGCTCGACGTGGAACTCCGAGGGCTGCATGGCGACGACGATGACGAACAGCGCGACGAGCACGGCGAGCGCTATGAGAATTTTCTTGAGCATGGAGTGCATCTCCTGACGGCCCGAAGCAGGCCCGCTACTCGATCACCAAATCACCGAGATAAGGCATGTCGATGACATTCACGACCTTGTCGATGCGCACATTCTTGCGTCCGGCCCAGGAAAGATGCTGCCAATGCAGAGGCAGCAGCGCGGCATCGTCGTAGAGAATGCGCTCGATCCTTTTCAGCACCTCCGCGCGCGCTTTGGGATCGGTCATGGTCTGGGTCTGAAGCGTCAGCCGGTCGACCTCGGGGTTCGAGTAACTGCCTGCATTGTACTGGCCGTAGCCAGTGGCCTTGTCAGGGGTCATCACGAGGAACTCGTAGAAATTCGCCGAGTCTTGCGTATCGGACTGCCAGCCAATCATCATGATGTCGCCGGCGCGCTCGTCGAAGCGCTGCCAATATTGCGCCTTGGGCATGGTCTGCAGATCGACCTTTACATTGATCTTTGCGAGCATGGCGGCGACGGCTTCGGCGACGCGCGCGTCCTCGGTATAGCGGTTGTTGGGGGACATCATCGTAACGGAGAAGCCCTCGGCGTAGCCTGCCTCCTGCATCAGCGCCTTGGCCTTGGCCAGGTCGTAACGTGGAACGAGCGCGGGATCGTAGCCGGCATAGCTCGGGGGGCTGAGCTCGCCCGCCGCCGTGGCGAGCCCGCGCATGATCTTCTCGGCGATGCCTTCGCGGTTCAGCGCATAGGACATGGCGAGCCGCACGCGCTTATCCTTGAAGGCGGGGACGCGCTCCTGGTTGAGCTCGAAGGTCAGCACGCGCGTGCTCGGCATGGTGATCAGCGTGCAGCAATCGTTGCCCTTGATGCGGGCGAGATCGGTCGGCGGCACCGGCGCGATGAAATCGACATCGCCGGCGAGGAGCGCCGCGACCCGCGTCGCCGGCTCCTTGATCGGAGTGAAGACGACCTTATCGACATTGCCGGGCGAGTCCTTGTCCCAATAGTCGCCGAAGCGCTTCAGCGTGAGCCGCACGCTCTGCTCGCGCTCGGTGACGATGAAGGGTCCGGTGCCGCTTGCATGCGTCGAGGCGAAAGACGCGCCGTGCTTGACGACGGCGTCCTTCGGCTTCCCGCGCTCGTCGGTGCCCGAATAGAACTCGCGGTCCATCGGGAAGATGTAGGTGGCGAGGTTGAGCACGAGCGGGTACGGACCCTTGGTGATGAGATCGACGGTCAGATCGTCGACCGCGCGGGCCTCGGCGAACGGCTCGAACAGCGCCTTGAAGTCGGGGCTTTGCTTCAGCCGGTTGAAGGTCCACACCACGTCCTCAGCGGAGAGCGTGCGGCCCGACTGGAACTTGACCCCTTCGCGCAAGTGGAAGCGCGTGGTGCGCTCGTCGATCTTCTCATAGCTCTTGGCGAGCCTTGGCTCGATGGTGAGGTCCTGCTTGAATCTGATCAGAGGGTCGAACAGGAGGTGTGAGAGCTGGAGCGTGGCGCCCGAGAGCTGCTCATGCGGGTCGAGCGAGGTGGGATCGGAGTCATAGGCCATGCGCAGAATCTTGGCCTCGACCGCCTGAGGGTGGCCCAAAGCCATGAAAGCGATGAACAGGAGAGAGAGAAAGGAACGCATGGGCTGACCTATGTCGCCCAAAAGAAGGGGGTGCGTCCACTCCCTTTGCTTCGGCGGCAACGGCTCTATACAGTCCGGCCTCGTCTAAGCGGTCCGATCAAAGGCCTGACGCGTGAAAGGATTCTTCGTCACCGGGACTGACACCAATGTCGGCAAGACGGTCGTCGCCGCCTGGCTCGTGGCACGGCTTGGCGCCAGCTATTGGAAGCCAGTGCAGGCGGGCAACCATCCGGAGACGGACTCGGAGATCGTACGCCGGCTGGCCGATGTCTCCGCCGAACGCATCCTGCCGGAAGCCTATGTTCTCCCTGAGCCCATCGCCCCGCATGAGGCTGCGCGCAGGGCTGGAGTTGCCATCGAGATGACGAAGCTCGCGCTGCCGCGTTCCGACAGGCCGCTGATCGTCGAAGGCGCGGGTGGGCTGATGGTGCCGCTCACCGACACGGCCTTCGTCATCGATCTCGCAAACGAGCTCGAGCTGCCGGTGATCCTCGTCTCCCGCTCCACGCTTGGCACCATCAACCACACGCTGCTCTCGATCGAGGCCATCAGGCGGCGCGGGCTGCCACTTGCGGGCGTGGTCGTGAATGGCCCGGAGACGCCACACAATCGCGCCGCGATCGAGCGCTACGGGCAGGTGGAGATCATCGCCGAGATCCCCTGGCTCGATCAGGTGACGCCGGCAAAGCTCAGGGCCCTTCAGCCCGAGCTCGATCTCGTCAAACTGGCCAAGGCCGCCGCATGAACGACGATCCGAAATCCCACGCGCGGCCGCGCACCGCCTCTGCCACGGAGGTGCTGGCACGCGACCGCCGATATGTCTGGCATCCCTTCACCCAGCATGGCAGTGAGACCGAACCGATCGTGCTCGCCGGGGCCAAGGGCGCCTTGCTTTTCGACGCCGACGGCAAGGAGATCCTCGATCTCGTGTCGTCCTGGTGGACCTGCACGCACGGGCACTCGCATCCGAAGCTCAATGCCGCGCTCGCCGAGCAGGCTGCCCGCTTCGAGCATGTGATGTTCGCGGGCTTCACGCATCAGCCCGCCGCCGATCTTGCCAATGCGCTCGCTGAAGTGCTGCCCGGCGACCTTACACGCGTGTTCTTCTCCGACGACGGGTCCACCTCCGTCGAGGTCGCGCTCAAGATCGCCTATCAGTATTGGATCAATATCGGCGAGACAGGACGAAAGACGCTCGTCGCTTTCGACGGCGGCTATCACGGCGACACGCTCGGGGCCATGTCGCTCGGGCGCGGCTCGCAGTTGTTCAGCGCCTTCCGCGATTTGATGTGCAAGGTGGTGGTGCTCCCCTGCCCTGCGACATTCGCCGGGGACGATGCGGTCGAAGAGCGCGAAGCCGGCGCGCTCTCAGCCTTCGAGGCGCTACTCGCCGACCGCGGACACAGGATCGCGGCATTGATCATCGAGCCTTTGCTGCAAGGGGCCGGCGGCATGCGACTCTGCCGCGCCGAGTTCCTCAAGCGTCTGGTGAAGACGGCGCGCGACGCCGGCATTCTCATTATCTTCGATGAAGTGGCGACGGGCTTCGGACGCACCGGGACCATGTTCGCCATGGAGCAGGCCGGCGTCGTCCCCGATCTGGTCTGCCTCTCCAAGGGGCTGACAGCCGGCTATATGCCGATGGCCGCGACCGTGGCGCGGGAGCCGATTTTCCAGGCGTTCATCGGCGAAAGCTTCGAGCGCGCGCTGCCGCATGGCCATTCCTTTACCGCCAATCCGCTCGCTTGCGCCGTGGCGCTCGCTTCGCTTGCTCTGTTCAAGGAGGAGAGGACGCTGGAGCGGATCGCGCGGATCAACCGCCGGCATCGCGAATTCATGGCGACGCTCGCGGCGCGGCTCGACGTGACGCGGCTGCGCCAGATCGGCTCGATCCTCGCCTTCGACATGAAAGCGGCCGGCGCCTATCAATCCACGGAGAGCCGAACCTTGCGCAATTGGTTCCTCGCGCGCGGCCTAAATATCAGGCCGCTCGGGCAGACAATCTATCTGATGCCGCCTTATTGCATCAGCGACGCAGAGCTCGCTCGCGCCTATTCCGCCATCGTCGAAGGGCTGGACGCGCTGGCGTCCGGCGCGCTGAGCCGCCCGTAGACGATGTGCCAGGTTATGCGGCCGGCATGCTCGGCATCGGTGACGCGGATGGCGCGGCGAAGCGCTCCCGGCGATAGCGATGCATAGTCTTCCTTGGGAGTGAGCCCGCCGACGGCCCTCATGCGCTGAAGGAAGGAGAGCGTATCCTGGTCCGGCACCAAGCGCTCCTCTTCGAGCACGCCCGGAAGCGGCTTTATCTCGGCAGACCCGCTCGGCAGGCCTTCGCGGGCAAGCACACCTCGCCACTCAGCGAAGCTGTCGGGACCGAGCGTGGCGTAGAGCAGGACGCCGCCAGGGGCGAGCAGCCGTTTCAACCGCTCGAGGCTGGCGACTGGATCTGCCAGCCAGTGCAGCGTCATGCTCGACACGATGAGGTCGAGATCTGCGTGGCCTCCTGCCTCGCCCGCATCCATCACCTCGAAGCTGATGCGCGCACTTCCGGCGCCCGCCAGGTTCCGCCGGCATTCGGCGATCATGGCCGGCGCGGCGTCGCTCAGCACGAAGCGCCCTTCGGGATAACGCGCGACCAGATGGCGGCTGAACAGACCGGTGCCGCAGCCAAGCTCGAGCACGTTGGGGCCCTCCCGGTCTGGCAAGAGCCGCGCGAGCCGGTCGGCGACGGCCCGCTGGAGCCCGGCATGGCGCTCATAGCTCTGCGCGCGCGCGCCGAAGCTCGCAGCGATCTCGGCGCTACGACGGGAGAGCATCTGCGAATTCAAGGACATGACGCGCGCACCATCGCGGGTGCCTCAAAGGAAGAACATGGCCGCCCTCTTGCGACCAGATGATGCCCCTGTCTTTCCAGATCGCCTCGCTCATCGACGCCGGCACGATGACGTCGTCGCGGGCGGCAAGGGCAAGAACCGGGCAAGCAAGCTCGTCTTTAGCCTTTCGCGCGTCCCAATGCATCAGCCAATCGAGCCCTTCCTCGAGCCGTGCAACGTTAAGCGCGTCAGGCAAGGCAAATCCCGCCGCGCCGCAAGAGCGCCAGAAGGCTTGAAGCGTGCCTCCCGGCTCGCGCTCGAGTCCCCGTTTGAGTGCGGCGATGCGCGATGGGGCAATATGGCAGCAGAAGCAGTCGAAGCCGTGGATGCTGACAAGGCCTTTGAACCGGCCTCGCGAGCGCTCAAGCAGCCATAACAGGCCAAGCGAGTGGCCGACGGCGACCGCATCCGATGGCCAGTCCATCTCGCCTTTGGGACCGCCGGAGACGAAGCCAAGATCGACAAGCGTTACCTCGGCGCCGTCGAGCTGGCCGACGAAATCAGCCCAGATGCCGGCGTGGAAGCCCCAGCCATGAACGAGCACGAAATGCATCTTGTCGCTTCACACGGCGCTGGCGGGGCGGAGGGTGTCCTCGCTGGCAAGCACTTCCAAAAGGCGATCGACGTCAGAGTCTTCGTGCGCGGCGGTAAAGGCCACTCTGAGCCTCGCCGTGCCCGCTGGGACCGTCGGCGGCCTGATCGCCGACGTCCAAAGGCCCGCGCGCTTGAGACGCTCGCTCATGGCAGTAGCAGCCTCCGGCGATCCCAGGATGACAGGCACGATCTGCGTGGTCGAAGCGCCGGCATCGAGGCGAAGCGAGATTGCGCCGTTGCGGAACCGCTCGGACAAGCCTGCAACGTAGGCGCGCTCGTTGTCCATGCCAGGGGCGAGATCGAGCGCGGCGTCGATGGCGCCGAGGACAGGCGGCGGGAGTGCCGTCGAATAGACGATGCCGGTGCAGCGATTGATGAGATAATCGCGCACCGTCTCCGTGCACGCGACATAACCGCCAAAGCTGCCAAGCGCCTTGGAGAAGGTGCCAATGACGATATCGGCTTCGCCGGAGAGCCCGGAGCCGTCTCGCCCTAGAATGCCGGTCGCATGCGCATCGTCGACGATGAGAGTGGCCCTATGCTCGCGCGCGAGCCGCGCGATCGCCGCCACTGGCGCCACATCGCCGTCCATCGAGAAGACGCTCTCGGTCAGGATGAATTTCGGCCGGTCATCTCCTTGATATTGACTCAGAAGCTCGGCGAGATGCGCGGCATCGCAATGGCGGTATCTGAGCTGCCGCACGCCGGCAGCTTGGCAGCCGAAATGCATGCTGGCGTGATTGAGCCGGTCGGCGAACACGAGAGGCTCGGCGCCGAGCACGGTTCTGTCGAACAGCGCCTGGAGCACGGCGGCATTGGTCTGAAAGCCTGACGCCATGACGAGGGACGCCGGCTTCGCCTTGAGCTTCGAGACCTTGGCCTCGATCGGCGCGAAGAGGTCGAGGTTGCCGGTGACGAGGCGCGAGGCACCCGAGCCCACGCCGTAAGCTTCTGCCCATTCGACTGAGCGCGCGATCAAGGCATCGCTAAAGCGGAGGCCAAGATAGTCGTTGCTGGCGAAATTGATGTAAGACCGCCCCTCGGCGCCGATGATGCGCGCATCGCGTGCCGCAACCGCAAGCAAAGACCGCCGCAAGCCCTCGCGGGCGCGGCTGTCGAGAAAGGCCCTGTAGCTCCTTTCGCTTGGCGCCATGATCCTGTATTAGCGAAGGGTATAGCTGCCAGCAATCGCAACGCATTACCGTGACCGATACCCTGAAAACCGCGAATCCCATCAACGGTAACGCCCATCGGGCGAAGACCCCACACGAGCCCAAGCCCTTCCCCGAAATCCGCCATGACTGGACGAGCCTCGAGGCGCTCGGATTGCTGTCGGCGCCCCTGCTAGAGCTTGTCGATGAGGCGCGCGAGGTGCACCGGCGGCACCACGCCGACGGGCAGATGCAGCTCGCGAGTCTGCTCTCGATCAAGACCGGCGCCTGCCCCGAAGACTGCAAATATTGCGCGCAATCAGCGCATTACGCCAAGACCACGGGGTTGAAGCGTGAGACCCTGCTCGACATCGACGATGTCCTTGCCAAGGCGAGGATCGCCAGGGAAGCCGGCGCGTCGCGCTTCTGCATGGGCGCGGCATGGCGCGAGGTGAAGGACGGCCCCGCCTTCGACAGCGTGCTCGCCATGGTGAAGGGCGTGCGCGCGCTCGGAATGGAGGCTTGCGTCACTCTCGGCATGCTGACGCAAACCCAAGCCGACCGTCTCGCCGAAGCGGGTCTCACCGCTTACAATCACAATCTCGACACATCGCCCGAGTTCTACGGCGAGATCATCACAACTCGGACCTACCAGGAGCGGCTCGATACATTGGGGCGCGTGCGCAATGCAGGCATCGAGGTCTGCTGCGGCGGCATCATCGGCATGGGCGAGACGAACGAAGACCGCGCTCGTCTGCTCCAGACGCTTGCCAATCTCGACCCGCACCCAGAGAGCGTGCCGATCAACGCGCTTGCCGCAATTCCGGGAACGCCGTTGCAAGACCAGCCGCCGGTCGATCCGCTCGATCTCGTGCGCATGGTGGCAACGGCGCGCATCATGATGCCGCTGTCGCGCGTGCGTCTCTCGGCCGGGAGGCGCGCGCTCACCAAGGAGGCGCAGATCCTCTGCTTCCTCGCCGGCGCCAACTCGATCTTCTATGGCGACAAGCTGCTCACCACCGCCAATAACGACGTGTCCGAGGATCTCGCGCTGATCGAGGAGGCGGGACTCAGCGTCGAGCCGCCGTCCTGCTGAGACCTAGTGCCTCGAGCGCAGCTTCGGATCCTGACCGGGATTGGTGTAGTAGGTGATCATCAGCAAGGCGAGCAGGATCGATGCGAACAGGCCGGCCAGCGCGCCGATGAAGACAGAAGCATCGCCAAGGCCGGCACGCTCCGCCACTTCCAGCGCGAGGCTGCCGGCGCCGAGCGAGGCGACCGCAGCGTAGACGGTGACCAAGACCGGCAGCTTTGAATCGTCAGGTCCGAGGCCCGCGGCGCGCGCCAAAACCAGACTGCGCACCATCGCGGCGATGGTCGAGCCGAGGAAGCCGGCGAGCAGCGCGAGATACCAGGCGCCCATGCCGCCGCCTACAATCAGGCCGGTGAGAGCTCCAACCGCGGTGCCGACGACCAACACGATCAACAAGCTTGCTGAAGTCATTTTGCCTCCCTTTTCGCCGGCGCCGTCCTTGAGTCGAAGGCGCCCTTCGGGAGTCGAGTATGCCCGAAGCGCCAAGCCGGGAAAAGCAACCAGCTAGATTGAAACAGCCTTTCTCATGCTTGCCTTCGGCCCTGCCCGGCGCTACGCAAGCCTTTCATAGTCTTAGTCCTTCCCTCATGTCCCGCACCGTCTACGTGAACGGCTCCTATGTCCCCGAGGCCGAAGCCAAGGTCTCGGTGTTCGACCGCGCCTTTCTCTTCGGCGATGCCGTCTATGAGGTCACGGCCGTGCTCGACGGGAAACTCGTCGATTTCGCACCGCATCTCGCTCGCCTCGACCGTTCGCTGAAAGAGATCGCGCTCGCCGCCCCTCTCAGCCATGAGGACCTGCGCAAACTGCATGAAGAGCTGGTTGCACGGAACAAGGTCGAGGAAGGCATGGTCTATCTTGAGATCACGCGCGGCGCCGCGGAGCGTGATTTCGCCTATCCCGAGAGCCCCCAGCCGAACGTGATCGCCTTCACGCAGTCGAAGCCGCTGATCGCCAATCCTTATGCCGAGACGGGAGTCAAAGTCGTTACCATCCCCGACCTGCGCTGGAAGCGGCGCGATATCAAATCGACATCGATGCTGGCGCAGGCGATGGGCAAGCAGGAAGCCAAGTCGAGAGGCGCTTACGAGGCCTGGATGGTTGAGGACGGCCGCGTCACCGAAGGCACCTCGTCGTCGGCTTTCATCCTCGATGCTCAAGGCGTGATCCGCACCCAGCCGCTCGGCCACCATATCCTGCCCGGCGTGACCCGTCGCGCCGTGCTCAGGCTCGCCGCGCTCGAGGGCGCAAGTCTCGAGGAGCGCCCGTTCAGCGTCGCCGAGGCGCTTGCCGCGCGCGAAGCGTTCATGACGGCGGCTTCGGCCTTCGTATTGCCGGTGGTAGAGATCGACAGTGTCGCCATCGGGAATGGACAGCCGGGCCCGATGGCACGCAAGTTCCGCGCACTCTATATCGAAGAGGCGCGCAAGGGCTGAGCCGAAAATGCCTCCGGCCACGCTACCATTGGGACTGCAAATTCGTTAGCTGATTGGCACTATGGCGGACGCATCAACCCTTCAACTTGCTGCAGAACTTCCGGAACGCGTTGGGGTGAGACGCGTGGTCGCGCTTATGAATGCTGGCGCAGGCGCGTTCAGTCAGCGGCTTGCCGACGATGTGCGGAGCGCACTCGTTGCGGCTTTGGCGCAGCACGGCGTCACCGTTGAAGTGAGGTTTGTCGAAGGCGAGAGCCTGCAAGGCGCCGCCAAACGCGCGCTTATGCAGGCCAAGCGCGGGGAAATCGACGCCATCGTTGTCGGCGGCGGCGACGGCAGCATCCGCACGGTGGCGAGCGTGCTGAGCGGGACCGGCGTCGCGCTCGGCGTGCTCCCCCTCGGCACGCTCAATCATTTCGCCAAGGATATGGGCATTCCCTTGGACGTCAATGACGCGGCTGAGGTGATTGCCGCCGGCATTCTCCGTATGGTCGATCTTGCCGAAGTCAACGGCGAGACCTTCATCAACAACTCCTCGATCGGGATTTATCCCTACATGGTCATCGACCGCGAGCGGCGCCGAGCCCAACACAAGCTCGCCAAATGGATGGCCATGGTGCCCGCCTTCTTCCGCATGCTGCGCCACTTCCCGCGGCGGCGCTTGCGCATCTCGGCCAAGGGCTTCGCCCGGCCTTACCGAACGCCGTGCCTATTCGTGGGGAACAACGAATACGGCATGGAGCTCTTCACCTTCGGGCGACGGCAGCGTATCGACACCGGAGAGCTCTGGATCTACATGGTCAAGCCGCGCGATCCGCATGAGTTCTTGGCGATGATTTGGCGGCTGTGCTTTGGCCACATCGATCAGACGCGCGACCTCGAGACGTTTCAGCTCCCCGAGGCCGAGGTCAGCGCCAAGACGAGCCGGCTGCCGGTCGCGCTCGATGGAGAGGTCAGAATCATGCATACGCCGCTCACCTATCGCTCGTGCCCACGCGCGCTCCGCGTCATCGCCCCGGAGTCGCGGCCGGAATAGCGGTTCCAGGCCACTTTTCCGGATTGGCTGGCGAATCAGTTATGCTGGCCGCCATGTTCGCCCGCCCGCATCCAAATTACGTCAAGCGCAAGCTGATCGAGTTCGCGCCGGAAATCTGGCTGGCGTTGGAAATGCTGGCGAAAGATACCGGCAGAAGCGTGCAAGACTTGGCGGATGAAGCCTTCGCCAACCTGCTCGGCAAATATCAGCGGCCGGCCTCGCTGAAAGAGGCGTTGCGAGAGAGCGCGCGCCGCCTCCCCGCTAATGACGACATCCCGCCCGAGCGGTAGACGCGCGGCGCAGGCCAAAAACTCGACTTCGCTGGCATTATTCCTGACCGCCCGCTAGAAGTTTCGCAGCCGCATCGAGCTTGGAGGATGATTTGCCGGAAGACAGCCTTGCGTCGGCCGCCGCGCATTTTGACGGCAACGGCGCCAGTCTGGCGTGGTCGGTTCCGTTTATCGGCCTGCTCCTCTCCATCGCTCTCCTTCCCCTCGTCGCGCATAAATTCTGGGAGCATCATTTCGGCAAGGTGGCCGCGTTCTGGTCGTTTGCCCTGATCCTTCCCATAGCCGCGATCATGGGATTTGGGACCGCGGCGGCCGAGGTTCTGCACGCGGTCCTGCTCGACTATCTGCCGTTCATCATTCTGCTGTTCGCGCTTTTCGTGGTGGCCGGCGGCATCCGTGTCGGCGGCAATCTGGTCGGCACTCCTTCCACCAATACGGCAATGCTCGCCTTCGGCACCTTGTCGGCGAGCTTTCTCGGCACGACCGGCGCCTCGATGGTGCTGATCCGCCCGATGATCAGGGCGAACCAAGGCCGGCGCTACCACATCCACGTCTTCGTGTTTTTTATTTTCCTCGTCGCCAATATCGGCGGCTCGCTTACCCCGCTCGGAGACCCCCCGCTCTTTCTCGGCTTTCTCAACGGAGTCGATTTTCTCTGGACGCTGGAGGCGATGTTGCTGCCGATGCTGTTCACGAGCGGGATCCTGCTTGCGCTGTTCTATTTGGTCGACTGGATGGCTTGGAAGCACGAGCACGCGGAGCTGAGAGGACGGAGCCGCGTCCCGCGCCAGCTCCGCACCGATGGCCTGCACAACGTGGTCTATCTCTTGGCCATCGGATTGACCGTGCTGTTGAGCGGGATTTGGAATCGTGAGGCCATGATCCCGATCGGTCTCGGGCTGGAGATCCCCGTCAGCAACCTGATCCGCGACGCTGTGCTCATCGCCATCAGCCTTCTCTCCTGGTGGACCACGCCGCGCGACCTGCGGGTCGAGAACGCCTTTACCTGGGCGCCGATGCAGGAAGTGGCGGTGCTGTTCGCCGCCATTTTCATCACCATGATCCCGATGCTGGCGCTGCTGAAGGCCGGCAGCGAAGGCCCGTTCGCGCCGCTGCTCAGCCTCGTTTCCACCGCCGATGGCCAGCCGATCGAGTTTGCCTATTTCTGGCTGACCGGCATTTTGTCAAGCTTCCTCGACAATGCCCCGACCTACCTCGTGTTCTTCAACCTTGCCGGGGGCGACGCGAAAGCGCTGATGGGACCGCTCGAGCTGACGCTGCTTGCGATCTCATCCGGCGCCGTGTTCATGGGGGCCATGACCTATATCGGCAACGCACCCAATTTCATGGTGCGTTCGATCTGCGAAGAGCACAGCATCAAGATGCCGAGCTTCATCGGCTACATGCTCTGGTCGGGAGCGATCCTCTTGCCGCTCTTCGCGCTTTACAGCTGGATCTGGTTCCTGTGAGAGGCCGGGGCGCTCAGGCCTTGAGCCGGGCGAGAATGGCTTCGAGAGCCGCGACGACCTCGGCTCTGTCGCGCTTCTGCAAATCGAGCAGAACCTTGAAGCCGTCGGTCTCCTCGCGGATGACGGTCCCCTCGGCGGCAAGCTCGTCGTAAAGACCGAGCACCTTGTAGCACCGCACCGGCTCGGCGAAGCCTTTCACTCTGATCGGCGACTGCTCCTCGGCCGCCACCTCGTCTTTGACCAGCGAATAGGTCTCGTGTCCGAGCAGAATGCCGTCGATCTCCGCATGCGACTGAAGCCGCGCGGTCAGGTTAACGGCGCTGCCGATGATCGTATAGTCCATGCGATCGTCGCTGCCGAAATTGCCGACCGTGCAATAGCCGGTATTGATGCCGATGCGCAGATGGAACGGCTTCTCGGCGCCAAGCTCCAGCCACTCGGTTGCGCCATGCTCCAGCGCGATATTCGTCATCTCGGTGAGATAGCGGTTGAGCAGGTTGGTGAGGTCCTCGGATTCGAGCTTGTCGGTGGTCTCGGTGAAATTGACCACGTCGGAGAAGAAGATGGTGAGCTTCTTGCGGCTGGAGGCTATTTCGACGTTCTGTGCGCCGGTGAAGATCGAGTGATAGATCTGCGGCGAGAGGTATTTCGACAACTTGGTGGAGAGCGCGTCCAGTTCCTTGTTCTTGTGGGTGATGATCTCGTTGGCGCGGCGCTGCTCTTGCGTCATGGCGTTGAGCTGTTCCTCGTTGCGGTCGCTGAGCTTCATCAGGCGCCGCGTGGTGCGGAACAGCTTCTGATAATCCTTGAGCAGTTCCTCGAACAGCTTGCCATCGGCGCGGTCAGCGAAGCGGCCGTTATCGAGCAGCTGTTGCGCGGCCGCGATCACCTGCTCTTCGGCCGCGAATAAATCGTCGGATGACATCAGACCGGCATTTTCTCGAGATGGAACTTGGCGCTTTCGAGGTCCTCCCCGAATTCCTCGCCAAGTTCCTGCATCGTGTCGTCCTCTTTGTCGTAGTACCAATAGACGTCGACCGCGGCGCCCTTCTTGGCGGCGGCGTCGAGCTTGTCCATCAGCATCATGATCGCCTTGGCGCTCGAGCTGTTGAGGTAGATGAGCTCGAAATCGAAACGGCAGGCGCCGCCGCCGAGCGTGCTCAGATAGGCGTCGAGCGCGGTGAACACCGGTCCGTACAACTCGGTGACATCCTCGATAGGATTCGCCGGTGATCCTCAGATGGTTCTGGTTGAAATCGAAGCTCACCGCCGGGGTGCGGGAGGTAGCTTCAATGTCGAGTCTGTCTCGCATCGATCCGGCTCTCAAATGGTGGCCTTCAACGCGAAAAACGAGTGGTTGGCGTCAACTTGCGTGAAATCGAACTCAAGCGGCTTGGAGGCGCGCCGTGCGATCTCCATGAAGCCGAGACCGGCGCCTTTGCTGCCCATTTCCGGCTCGGCCCTGAGCTGCTCCTTGTAGAGCACCTTGAGCTCGTCTTTGCTCATGTCCCTGATGCGGCTGAGCTTGGCGTTAAGGCGATCGATATCGGCGCGTTCGATGAGATTGCCGGCGCAGACGACATAATCGCTGCCTTCTCTGCCGATGGTGAGGATGCCGTAGCGGATTTCCATGAGCGCCTTGGCATCGGCGGCGGGAGGCAGCGTGGCTTGCGCCTTCTCTGCCGAGTAGCGAATGATGTTTTGCATCTGCCGCCTCGCCGACGCCGCTGAGCACCGGCTCGGTCACGTAGCCGCTATAGGCGAAAATGACGCCTTGGCTATGCAACATCGCCCGCAGGTCCATCAGTTGGGAGGCGAGCATCGGCGTCTCCTACGCGTGCGGAACGAAGCCCAATACCGTCAAATCGTCACGACGAAGTTGCTGGCTTGATAGGTGTCGAGCGCGTGCCGGAACGACTCTTCCTGCTTGCGCATGGGTACGCCGCGATTCTGCTTGAGCAATTCTTGGAAACGGCGCTTGCCGAAGGAGCGGCCGCGCGGTCCGCCAATCTGGTCGATCAGGCCGTCGGTGGTGAGATAGAAACTGTCGCTGTCCTCGAACGGCAGCGCCAGGTCGGTGTCGTGTCCGAAGGATAGCGCCGGTAGCCTACGCCCTTGCGGTCGCCTTTGATCTCGATGACGCCCTTGCGGTTCGCCCGCCATAGCGAGAAGCGCGCCCCGGAAAACGTCATCTGCTTTTTCTTCACATTGATAAAGCAAATTCCGGCTTCCAACCCATCGTCGGTCTCGCCCCGTTCCTCGTTCTGACCGAGCAGACTTTGCACGCCGCGATGCAGCCCGGTCAGCACCTTGCTCGGATTGTCGCTGTCGGCGCTGCGCAGCATGCGGTCGAGCAGGCCCCAGGCAATCAAGGTCATGAAGGCGCCGGGAACGCCGTGGCCGGTGCAATCGCCGACCATCACCGCGTAGCCGTCATTGATCGGCTGGAACCAGAAGAAGTCGCCGCCAACGATGTCGCGCGGCTACCAGATGAGGAAATGGTCCGCGGCGATGGCATCGAGCTCGCGGCGCGCCGGCAGCACGGCGGCCTGGATGCGGCTCGCGTATCGCAAGCTCTGAACGATGAGCTGGTTGGCCGCGGCGGCGCGCTGCTCGCTGTCCTTGATCTCGGTCAGGTCGCTATAGACGGCGACCGTGCCGCCGGTTTCGGTACGCCGCTCGCTGATCTGCAGCCAGCGCCCGTCCGAGCGGCGTTGCAACAGCGGCTCGCGCGGATGGCGATGCTCATCGAGACGCTGCCTGATCCAGCCCTCCTCCCTCCCCTTCGCATCCTGAATGAGACCATGCGCGACCGCGCCTCTGATGATCTCCTCGAAGGTCGTGCCGGACTTCGGCGCACCTTCGCCATGGTCGAACAGCTCGGCATATTTGGCATTGCCGAGAACGAGCCTATCCTGATTGTCGTAGAGCGAGAAGCCTTCGGAGATGGTCTCGATGGCGTCGGTCAGACGCTGCTCGCTCTGCGCCAGGGCCGCTTGCTCGGCCGTCTTGCGCGCGGTGACCTCGCTCCAAGAGCCGATCACCTCGAGCGGATTGCCGTTCTGGTCCCTGACGAGATGCTGCTCGTCGCTCACCCAGCAATAGATGCCGTCGGCCTTGCGGAAGCGATACTCGGCGACGTGCCGGCCTTCCTCGAACAGCTTGGCCTGCTCGGCCTCCACCGAGGCGAGGTCTTCGGGATGCACGCGCGAGCGCCAGAAGTCTGGATCCTTCAAATATTGGTCGGGCTCATAGCCCAGCACGCGCTTGATGTTCTCGCTGACGAATGTGGGCGCGTAGGAGCCGCCGGCCTCGAAGCTGTAGACCACGGCGGGAGCGCCATGCAGCAGCAGGTCGAAGCGCGCACGCGCGGCATTCTCGGCCTGCTCGGCTGTTTTTCGCGAGGTGATGTTGCTCCACGAACCGACGACCTCGATCGGCTCGCCATCGTCGCCGCGCAACAGATATTGCTCGTCGCTGACCCAGATGTAATTGCCGTTCCGCTTGCGGAAGCGGTACTCCGCGGTATGGCGCCCCTTCTCGAACAGCTTGCCTTGCTCGGCCTCGACCGCGGCAAGATCCTCGGGATGCACGTTGTTCCGCCAGAAATCCGCATGCTCGAGATATTTCTCGGGGCAATAGCCGAGGAGCCGCTTGATATTCTCGCTGATGAAGGTCGGCGCGTAATCGTCCTTCGCCTTGAAGCTGTAGATCACCGAGGGCGCGCTCTCGAGTAAAGCCGATAGTCGCGCGCGGGCCGCGTCCTCGGCGGCTTCCGCATTCTTGCGGTCGGTGATGTCGCTCCAAGAGCCGACGATCTCGCGCGGTTCGCCGTTCTCGTCGCGAATTAGATGCTGCTCGTCGCTGACCCAGCGATAGGCGCCGTCTTTCTTGCGGAAACGGTACTCAGCCGTGTGCCTGTCGCGCTCGAAGAGGAGCGTCTGCTCGGCCTCGACGGAGTCGATGTCGTCGGGGTGCACACGCGCGCGCCAGAAATCGGCATCCTTCAAATATTCGTCAGGGCAATAGCCGAGCAGCCGCTTGACGTTCTCGCTGATAAAAGTCGGCGCGTAGTCGCCGGTTGCCTTGAAGCTATAGATGACCGACGGCGCGGTATCGAGCAGAAGGGCGAGCCGCTCGCGCGCACGGTCCTCGGCTTCCTCGGCGGCCTTGCGCGCGCTGATGTCGCTCCAGGAGCCGACCACTTCCGACGGTGCCCCCTTCTCGTCGCGAACGAGATGCTGCTCGTCGTTCACCCAGCAATAAGAGCCGTCCTTCTTGCGGAAACGGTATTCGATGACGTGCGCGTCGGTTTCGAACAGCGCACTCATCTCCGCTTCGATGCGCGGCAAGTCTTGCGGATGCACCCGCTCCCGCCAGAAGTTCGGATTCTCCAGATATTCGGATGCGGCGTAGCCGAACAGTCGCGCGATGTTTTCGCTGACGAAGGTCGGAGCGAAGTCGCCCTTGGCCTCGAAACTGTAGATCACCGCCGGAGAGGCGTCGAGCAGCCGGGCAAGGCGGGTTGCCGCCGCGGCTTCGACCTCGGCAATGTGCTGACGCTCTTTTTCGTCGTGCTCGCGCGTTGCGTCGGCCAAGACACTCTCGACGATATCCGCGACCGCGCCGGAATCGGTTCCAGCTTGCAGCATGTTACCAAGCGCGGCGGCGGCTTTCTCGGCGAATTTGCGGGAAGAGGTCATCGGGCGATTACAGTTATTCGAATGTAAAGGCGCCCGGATCGGCCCCTGTGGCGAAGGATATTTTCGGTACCGCCGGTCTCTGTCAATGGCGGCAAACGCGCGTGACGCTTGCTACTCAGATGAAGGCTTAATGAATTCGGAGACGTCTCACCTCATCAATCTGGCCTGCGGGCATGGCTGAAACCGCGCACGCCCCCCGGCGTGCGCGGTTCGCCTTTGTGACGGCCGGCTTACTGAGCCGGTGCTGCTGGCGCCGGTGTCTCCGCAGGGGCCTCGGGCGCGGGCGCCGCGGGCGCAGGCGTCTCGGCCGGAGGCGGAGGCGGCGGCGGCGGAGTTTCGGCGGTCGGCGTGGTCGTTTCCGTCTTGCCGAGCACGCAGTTGATCAAGGTCGCATCATATTTGCAGCCATGCCTCTGTGCCTGCACGACGACAAATATGGCGATAATGACAAGCAAAATGAGAAGAATTCGCATTCGGGCACCCTCCCTTTCACGCCGGCGTAAAGTATACGAATGGCACGCAAACAAAAAGGGCCGGTACAAGCGCCGGCCCCGGATTTCACTGCGTCGTCACGCATGTCTCGCGACCCGCTGACGACCAAAGAAACCGTTATTCCTTGGGCACTTCAGGGCTTCCCGTGCCGGTCGGAGCTTGCGTCCCGGCGGCCGAGGCCTCTTGCACCCAGCCCTTCTTGCAGCCCTGCTTGAACTCATCCTGGCTGATCTTGCCGTTACCATCGGCATCGACCATCTGGAAATTGACGATGAACGGCGCAGCCTTGTCCTC
The DNA here is from genome assembly GCA_036257375.1 of Methyloceanibacter sp. GTDB lineage: Bacteria > Pseudomonadota > Alphaproteobacteria > Rhizobiales > Methyloligellaceae > Methyloceanibacter. The sequence continues at coordinate 4,018 of DATAFR010000063.1, read as the reverse complement.
GCTCAGGACATCGCCTTCCCGCTCGGTCAGACTCCAGACGCTCTGGCATTTGGCGTCGTCAAGGATGGCGCTCGGCCGGCCGGAGGGATCGCCGCCGGCAGGCGCCGGAGGAACCGGAGCACCGCCGCCGGCGAAGGCATAGCTCGCGCTCGTCAGCATCGCTAAGGCGGTTATCGTTGCAAGTCGCATGAAACGTACTCCTTGGGTTTTGCGCCAAGCCAGCTCGACCGCGGCAAAGTCGCTCGCGGATCTGGCGGCCCGGCTCTTTTCGTGAAGGTGCGAAACGGTTTGAAGCTTGCTCAAACCAACCAAGGATAAAACGCGCCTCGCATCATGAGGGTTCCCCCCTCCCCGCGCTCGCCGGAAGGGGGACCGTTCTCCTAGTCCCAATCGCGATGGCGGTAACGATACTTCCAGCGCGGGCCATAGCCATAAGAGTAGCGGCCATAGTAGGGATAGCGGTATCCGTAAGGGCGGTAGGCGTAGCCATAGCGCGGACCGACATAGATGCCGAAGCCCGGCCCCCAGCCGCCGCCCCATCCCCAGCCGTGATAACGGCCGGCAGACGCGGTATTCGGCGTGAACGCAACGAGGCCTAGCGCCAAGAGGCCAGCGAGACATGTCAGAGCGTATTTCATTCCATCTCTCCTTATTGGGGTGCGTCGCGAGCGACGCAGCATGTGGGGAGAACGCGAGGCGTGCTGGTGCGTTCCCCCCTGATTTGCTTGCCGCAACTTCGCCGCATAGACGGCACGATTGGTTACGATGAAGGACGTTTCCCCATATTCGTGTTGCTTGCCGCGCGCGATCTCGCGCCACGCCTTCTTGCGTGCCGCGCTCGTGCTCGCGGCGTCGCCGCTGTTGCGTTACGTGCCGGTGGAAGCCGCCGAGGGGCTAGAGGTCAGCGAGATCGCGCCGGGCGTGTTCGTGCATCAGGGGCGCTACGAGATGCAGTCGCCGGAAAATCGCGGCGACATGGCGAATGCGAGTTTCGTGGTCGGCACGGAGTCCGTAGCCGTCATCGACACGCTGGGCAGCGCGGTTGCCGGACGCGAGCTGCGAGCCGCGATCCGCAGCGTGACGGACAAGCCGATCCGCTACGTGATCAACACGCATATGCATCCCGACCACGTGTTCGGCAACGCGGCCTTCAAGCAAGACAATCCGGCCTTCGTCGGCCATTACAAGCTCGCGCGCGGGCTCGGCTCACGCGCCGAGCGCTACCTTGCCATCAACAAGATGATGCTGGGCGATCAGGCGTTCGAAGGGATCGAAGTGATCCTGCCGACGCTTGCCGTCGAGAAGAGCACCACGCTCGATCTCGGCGGCCGCAACCTCGTGCTCGAGACGCAAGCGACCGCCCATACCGACAACGATCTCACCATCACCGATTCGGCGACCGACACGCTGTTTCTCGGCGATCTTCTGTTCTCGGTGCATGTGCCCACGCTCGACGGCTCGATCAAAGGCTGGCTCGCGCTTCTCGACGAGCTTCGGCAGAAGAGGGCCGCCCGCGTCGTGCCGGGGCACGGCCCGCATATGATGCAGCTGCCCGACGCGCTCGACCCCGAGCGGCGCTACCTTGCGACGATCGCCGCCGATGTCAGGCAATTGATCAAGAATGGCAAGACCTTAGAGGACGCGATCCAGACCGCGGGCTTTTCCGAGCGGGACGCCTGGAAACTGTTCGATCAGTATCATGTCCGCAATGTCAGCGCGGCCTTCGCAGAGCTGGAATGGGAGTGATATAATGGCAGCAACACGCGAGAGGACGATCCCGATGCCCCTCACCTCATGGAGCTTCGCCGCCGGCGCCGCCGCTCTGTCGGCTCTTCTAGTGCTTGCCGGCCCGGCCAGGGCCGATATCGACGACTGGAAGCTGCTCAAGCAGCAGGCATTCGGCGATCGCGCCATCCAATCCGAGGACGGCATGGTGGTGCTCGAAGCGCCGCAAGTCGCCGACGATGCCGCGCTCGTCCCAATCACCGTGCGCGTCCCCCCCGAGGTGACGCAAAAGCTGAAGTCGCTGACGCTCTTCATCGACAAGAACCCGGATCCGAAAGTGGCGACGCTTCGATTCGGGGCCGCTGCCGGCACGGGCGGCGAGCGGAGCTTCTCCACGCGCGTCCGCGTCGACAGCTTCTCGCATGTGCGGGCCGTGCTCGAGACCGAGGACGGCGTGCTGCACATGGCGACGCGCTTCGTCGCGGCGGCCGGCGGTTGCGGAGCGATGCAGGCCAAGGATCCCGACACCGAGACCGTCGATCTCGGCAAGATGATCGTGAAGACCTTCCCGCCGGCGCTCGATTCCAATCCGATCTGGTCGGCCCAGGTGATGATCAAGCATCCGAACTCGAACGGCATGCAGCTGGACATTCACACCGCCAGCATCATTCCGGCCCGCTACGTGAGCAAGGTGATCGTCAAGCGCGGCGGCGACCTGGTGTTCGACATGGATTCGACTTTCTCGATCTCGACCAACCCGAATTTCCGTTTCAGCTTCGGGCGCGGCGCCGACAACGATCTCGACGTCGCTATCACCGACACCGACGGCACCAAATTCGCCGCGCAATCGGAGCCGAGCGGGTCCTAAGCGCGCAAAAGAAATCGGGCGGTTTTGATGCCGCCCGATCTTTCAAAACTTCTCGCCTCAAACAATTTTAGCAGGCCGTCGAGCCGGTGCAGGTGCCGGGAACCGTGCCGCCGCCAGTTGGAAGGCCATGGCCATGACCAAAGCCGGTTGGCGTGAGCTTGAGGTTTCCATTCGGCAATGACGGGAAGCAGCGCGTCTCGATCGTCGGGCGCACCAATGGCCGCGGTCCGAGACAGCTCGAATCGAGACAGCACACTTGTTTGAAGCACGTATACTTGATGTTGCTCCGCATCTCCGTCCAGCTATTCGGATCCCTACGGCAGCCTTCGGTCTCAAAGGGGCGAGCAAAGGCGAAACCCAACGTCGCCAAGCTCATTACCAGCGCGACAGATATCGTTGCTATGGAAGAGATCTTTTGCATCGCCGTTCCTCCTGTCGAAAGCGGACAGTGTGACGTCCGCCTATCTTGCGAAGGTTACGGATGCGGCCTGAGCGGAGCCTGAAGGCGCCGTTCAGCGGACATTCATCGCGCGGCCGTGTTACTGCTGCGGCTGCGGCGGCTTGCTGGAATAGAAGATCTGTGCCTTCAGCAGGAACTCGTCCGGCTTCTTGAGGAACAGCTCGCGCGCCGTCTCGTTGCCGAAACAATAGGTCTTGCCGCCATAGACCGTGTTGACCGAACAGTCGGTCTTGATCTCCTTGCCTAGCGCGAGTCCCATCACGCATTCAGAGTCGAACTCGCCTTGCGTGGCGGCCAAGGCGCGGGCGACCAAGACGAGCGTGAGCGTCGCGGCAACGGCGCAAAATCGTATGACTTCAGTCATGGCCTTTCCTCGCAGCGAAGGCTGGTGGGCGCACAAGGACTCGAACCTTGGACCCGCTGATTAAGAGTTAGATTAGAGCCCTATTCAGCCCTGGTCAACTCGTTCCAACTCCCCTTCCCTTCCCTTTGAAACTCCAGTCTTTTCATAGGTCAAACCTATTCAACTCGTATCAGGCCTTGTCGGGCCTTATAACCCGCCATACATTGCTCACAACATTGCCCACGATACCCGCTGATCTCTAGTCAGCGGGTTCTCCCAGCTAAGGACACATATATAATGACAGAGTACACAGAGGGGGCGGCCACGATGAAGGCACCGGCCAAGCCCAGAAATACGGAAAGCATAGACCGGTTCACGCAAGTCGGCGTGCGCACGCTGAGAATCCCGAAGAAGTCAGACAAGCCGAACCGTTACCGGAAGATCGCCAAGATCAAGCGCGGCCTGGGGCTGGTGCTGCTCGTCTCCTACTCCGGCACCAAGACCTGGCGCGTCTTGTACTACGTCAAGGGCAAGCCACGCACCAAGCGGCTCGGCACGTTCCCCGATACCGACGTTTCGGAAGCTTATAAGAAGGCCTGCAAGTTCGACCCCGAGTCAGCCG
>DATAFR010000062.1:0-51155 GCA_036257375.1 Methyloceanibacter sp. | reverse complement strand
ATCTACACTTTTGAACATCGCGACTCGCCGCCACTCGGTATCGCTGGCAGCCTTCCCTTCGCGGAACGCGAGGTTGAGTGCAGCCTTCAAGATGGCTAGGCAGCGATTGGCCGAGACCTTCCGCTTGCGCAGCACATCAGGGTCGCTAAGGTCGACGCTCCGCGTCATCGTCGCCTTCGTTTTCGGAATGAGCGGCGCTTGCCGCGTCAGCTCGGCATGCCACTCACGCATGCGAGATGCCGTCAGCGTATCGACCAGCTCCTCGCCGAGATACGGCAGGATGTGACGCCTTGCCCGGATGCCTCGCTCGTAATGAGCACCGCGGCCCTCAAGGGTCTTCAGGTAATCCTCGATGGCGTCCTGAACACGATACGGCCCCACCTTGGTCCGCTTGCCCCGCGCTTGCTCCTGGGCTTGCCAGAAGTTCAGAACGGAGTCGCCGTTGGCGTCCTCGATGTCGTCGGCCTGGGCGATCGTGTCGACCGTGTATTGCTGATCGCCGATATAGCGCCTGACCACCCACTTACCGGCACGGGCGCCCTTGCGGTAGCCAAGGTGCAAGCCCTCACCGATCGACTGGTAATACGGTTTGCCGGACGCCTTCAATTTCAGACGGGCCGACCTGCTCTCGAGCGTCGCATTCTGGACTCTTCTTGCCATGCCAAAGACCCTCCATATTGGACATTTGTCCAATATACGCACACAAACTCTGGTTTGCAAAGGTAGACACGTATAGGAGGTTTCGGCTGGTTTCTGCGGTTTCCTTGGATAGTCGTGGATAGGTATAGACAGAGACTAAGTTTGTTCAAACCCAAGACCCCCGCGCCCGGGTAGTGCTGGCCGGCTAACGCGTGGGCCGCACGGTGAGCCGCTGGCCAGTGCCGCGCGCGAGATCCTTGTACATGTGCACCATGAAGGCGGTGGCGAACAGCGGCGTGATGAAGTTGACGATCGGCACCGAGGCGATGCCGGCGATGATGAGCCCGCAGAGAAACACGGTGAGCCGATTCGCCTGCCTGAGGCTCCTCGCCTCCTGAGGCGGCATGTGCCGCATCGCGGCGAGTTCGAAATATTCGCGGCCGAGCAGATAGCCGTTGCCGATATAGAATGCGACCAGATTGACGCCCGGAACGAGCAGCAGGAACAGCGCGACGATGTTCACGGCGAGCACGACGAAGAAGAATTTGAGCGCGAGCCCAATCGCCGGCAGCGTCGCAAGCTCCTTCCCCGGAGGGTCTAAGGGATATTGCGTGCGCTCGACCGTGGCCGCGATGTCGTCGAGATAGAGGCCGGCGATCAGCGAGGTGACCGGCGGGATCAGAAAGATCGAGCCGACCACGAGCGCGAGCCCGCCGAGCCATTGGATCGTTTCCTCGATCCAGTCCGGCCACTGCACGAAATGGCTGAAGCTCCATTCGATCGCAACGATCAAGGGAACGAAGAACGCGATGGTAAATCCAACGCATTTGAACAGGACCGCGCGGAAGGGCGGCGTGAACAATTCTCTTAAGGCTTGACCTGCGGCGGCGAGCATGACGTGTTCCCTTCCCGGCGGGTGAATATAGTGGCGCCAAGCCAAGACGCCAGGGTGAAGGGCGAGGCGAGGAACGAGGGACGCTGATGGCCGAGAAGGTCTACGACGTGGTCGGCATCGGCAACGCCATCGTCGACATCATCGCCCGCTGCGACGAGGGCTTCCTCACCAAGCATGACCTCGCCAAGGGCTTCATGCGGTTGATCGATGCGCAAGAGGCGAACCGCCTTTACGAGGCGATGGGCCCGGCCGTCGAGCGCTCGGGCGGGTCGGTGGCAAATTCGATCGCGGGCCTCGCCTCCTTCGGCGCGAAATGCGGCTTCATCGGCAGGGTGGCCGCGGACCAGTTCGGCGGCATCTTCCGCCACGACATCCGCTCGCTCGGCGTCGCCTATGAGACGTTGCCCGCGGCGGACGGCGCGCCGACCGCGCGCTGCCTGGTCCTGGTGACGCCGGACGGCGAGCGGACCATGAACACCTTTCTCGGCGCGAGCGTCGATTTCACCGCCGACGACCTCGATGCGGGTCTGCTCGGCTCGGCCAAGATCGTCTATCTCGAGGGCTACCTGTTCGACCGCGAGGAAGCCAAGGCCGCCTTCCGCGAGGCTGCGAAGCTCGGTAAGGCGGCCGGCGCCAAGGTCGCCTTGAGCCTGTCAGATGCTTTCTGCGTCGATCGGCACCGCGAGGATTTCAAGGCCCTGGTGCGCGAGGGCGCCGATATCGTCTTCGCCAATGAGAAGGAGATCACCAGCCTCTACCAGGTCAACAGCTTCGAGGAGGCCGCCGACATGGCGCTTCAGGACTGCGAGATGGCGGTCCTAACCCGCTCAGAAGCAGGCTCGGTCATCGTCGCGCAAGGTGAAACGATCGAGATTCCGGCCGAATCAGTGCCCGACGTCGTGGACGTGACCGGGGCCGGCGACCTCTACGCCTCGGGGTTTCTGTATGGTCTCACCAAAGGCGAGCCGCTTGCCGTTTGTGGTGCGCTCGGCAGCCTCGCCGCCGCCGAGGTGATCTCCCATATCGGCGCAAGACCCGAGATTTCCTTGCGAAAATTGGCCAGGCAGCGCGGCTTGATCGCGTAGAGGGCAGGCGCGCTCGCTTGTGACTTTTCGGCCACGCAGGGGCAAAATCGTCTTACGGCGCTTAGAGATAACGCCTTGGGAGAGGCGTTCGCTGTTATCTTTGCCCGATTCAAACGATGCGGGGGCATTCATGCGAGTGGCGATTCGTGTGCTGGCGTTGAGCGCCATCGGGGTGGCTGCCTTTGGGCCGGCGGTTCATGCCCAAGACATGACGACTTATAGCTTTAGCGGCACCACGATCTATATCGGTGGCGGTTTCCAATACTTGACGCTTCCCGACATCAAATTCACCGCCAAAGGAAACGAGAACTCCGTTCGAGACGGCGGCCGCGTGGATTTCCATCAGAACAATAGCGACTTCAGCGAATATGGCGGCGCTGGTGGAGCCGGCATCGAGACGGCGCTCGGTTATTGGGGCGGCACGCGCGTGACCGGTGGCGTGAAGGGCTTTTTCAGCTCGCTTGAAAACAGCGACAACAAAGGTTGTAGCGCGGACGGAGGCGACGCTTGCATTGTGTTCGATCCGACCGGACAACTCGTCGGCGGCGCGGACTCCTTCAGAACCAAGACCGATCGCGATGTCGACTATTGGGTTGGCCAGGCCGAGCGAAAATTCGGCCGCGGGGAGCCGGTGCACGAGAAGCCCAATTTCTACCGGAATGACTATTTTATCATCGGCGCGGACGTCCGCGGCATCGACCAGGACATCAAGATTAGGGGTCACACCGAAGGCGTTTCCGGCCCATTTTACATTTATAGCGAGACTTTGGACACGACCTATGTCGGCGGTTACATCTGCATAGGCGGCGAATACAGCTTCGGCTTCATCCCGTTCATTGGCTCCGCCGTGAAGGGCGTGGGTGGGATTTACGATCGGCTCGGTTTGCGCACCTTCATCAACGCGCGGGCGGGTCTCTATAACGCCGACACGGACTATGATGGCCGATTTAACGCCCCGCCGATTTCCGATGAGGGCTTCCCGGGATAAGAGCAAGCTCTCCAAATCCAACGACGAGCTAGCTTTTATCGGCACCATCTCGCTCGAAACGAGAAAGCAGATCGGCCCGCGTACCAGCCTGTCACTCTGGACCGACTACGAGTACATCTCGTCCGTTCCAGAGATCCGCTACGTGAGCCAACTTGGCGATGAGATTCGCATCGACGAGGACGATGCATTCGCCACCCGCACCATGCTCAGGCTGAATATCGGCCTCGGCTCGCAACAGCTCTACGAAGAGCCGCTGAAATAGCTAGAGTTTCCGCAGCGCCACCGTCTCGACCGCGTGGTCTGCGCCTTTGCGCAGGATGAGATCGGCGCGTTGCCGCGTCGGCAGGATATTCTCGTTCAGATTGACGAGATTGATCGAGCGCCAGATCGACAAGCCGGTGGCGATGGCCTCCTCTTCGGAGAGCGTGGCGTAGCGGTGGAAATAGGACGCGGGATCGCGGAAAGCCGTCTGCCGCAGCCGCAGGAAGCGCTCCACGTACCAGCTTTCGACCAGCTCGGCCGCGGCGTCGATATAGATCGAGAAATCGAAGAAATCCGAGACGAAGGGGATCGCCTCGCCGTCCTTCGGCAGCTTTGCCGGCTGGAGCACGTTCAGCCCCTCGACGATAACGATGTCCGGCCGTTCGATGCCGAGCATTTGGTCGGGCAGCACGTCATAGATGAGATGTGAATAGACCGGCGCCTCGACCCGCTCCTTGCCGGACTTCACGTCCCCGAGGAAATTCAAAAGCTTGGTGAGATCGTAGCTCTCGGGAAAGCCCTTACGGTTCATCAGCCCGCGCGCTTCCAGCACAGCGTTGGGAAAAAGAAAGCCATCGGTCGGCACCAGCTCGACCTTTGGATGGCTCGGCCAGCGCGCAAGCAGCGCCTGGAGCACGCGCGCCGTCGTGCTCTTGCCAGCCGCCACGCTGCCAGCAAGCCCAATGATGAAAGGCATCTTGCCGTCGCTCTTGCGCAGGAATTGCGTGGTCAGCTCGTGCAGCCCCTGCGTCGCCTCCACAAAAAGGTTGAGCAGCCGACTGAGCGGCAGATAGATGTCGACCACTTCGTCGGAGGAGACGCGCTCGGTCAGGCTCGCCAGATTGTCGAGCTCGGCCTCGGTGAGCGGCATGGGCGTGTCGGCGCGAAGCCGCGCCCAGTCCTCGCGCGAATAGACGGCGTAAGGGGAGAACGCGACGTGGGGGCGCGGGTTCATGGCAAAGCGCTCGCGCCGTTAGCGCGATGCGGCCTTCTGCCTCTTCTGCTCAAGATCGGTCGCGCTCATGCGGCGCTCCAGCTCCTCCAGCACATCGTCAAGCGGAATGCGCCGGGATTCCAGCACCACCAACAGGTGGTAGAGCAGGTCCGCCGTCTCGGCCACCAGCGCCTTCTTGTCCTGGGCGAGCGCGGCGATCGCCACCTCGACCGCCTCTTCGCCAAGCTTCTTGGCCGGCTTGACGGGGGCGCCGTCGAGCAGCCGCCTAGTGTGGGAGTCTTCGGGCCTAGCCGTCCGGCGTGCCTTGATGGTCGCGGCAAGGCGGAACAGCACATCGTTGGTCATGTCTTGGTCCATACACTGCCGCGACGAGCGAGGGAATAGGCAGGTCGGCGTAATCCTTATCAAAATGCGGCGCCTGCCCGTTTGTCAGGCAATCGGCCGCCCGCGCTTGCACTCGCGACGCAAGCGCTAGGGGTCGAGCCGCACGGGCAGCCCAGCGGCCGCCATATGACGCTTCGCCTCGCCGATCGAGTGCTCGCCGTAGTGGAAGATCGAGGCGGCCAGGACAGCGCTCGCGTGCCCCTCGCGCACGCCCTCGACCAAGTGGTCCAAGGTGCCGACGCCGCCGCTCGCGATCACTGGCACCGGCACCGCATCGGCAATCGCCCTGGTCAGCTCGAGGTCGAAGCCTTTGCGCGTGCCGTCGCGGTCCATCGACGTAAGCAGGATCTCGCCCGCGCCGAGCGCGACCACCTCTTGCGCATAGCTCACCGCCTCGATGCCCGTCGCCTGGCGGCCGCCATGAGTGAAGATCTCGAAGCGCAGGCCCTTGCCGTTGGCCGGCACGCGCTTGGCGTCGATGGCGACCACGATGCATTGCGCCCCGAATTTCTCGCTCGCCGCGCGTACGAGGCTCCGGTCCTTCACCGCGGCGGTGTTGATCGAGACTTTGTCGGCGCCGGCTTCGAGCAGGGCGCGCACGTCCTCCGTGCTGCGCACGCCGCCGCCGACGGTGAGCGGCATGAAGCAGCGCTCGGCCGTGCGCGCGACCACGCCCAGGATGGTGCCGCGCTTTTCGTGGCTCGCCGTGATGTCGAGGAAGCAGAGCTCGTCCGCCCCCGCCTGGTCGTAAGCGGCAGCCGCCTCGACGGGATCGCCCGCGTCGCGCAGGTCGACGAAATTCACGCCCTTGACGACACGGCCCTCTTTCACATCGAGGCAGGGTATGACGCGAATCTTCAACATGTTCAGCCGCTCTGCGCTGTCCGTCGGCGCCGGATGAAGCGTACGGCGAGGTAGATCAGGAGGCTCCCCAGCCAGATCGCCAGTAACACTTCACCGACGGGTATCGTGAATAAGGACAGATAGGCCCAGTTTTGCAACTCGTAGACCGTCTGGCCCCATTCCTCGCCGTTGATGGTGCAAGGGATGGCACGATTGAAATTCGTCTCGCAGCCGAAGAGTTGCGCGATGCCGGCGGCCCCCATGCTGAGCGCCGTGGGCCAGAGCGCGAAAACCAGGATCAAGACCAGCAGGACGATAAAGACGGTGCGCGCGCGCATGCCAGTCAGTCTTCCTTTCTCCTCTGTGCCTCGCGCCGCTCACTGAGCAGTGCAAGAGCCTCACGCGGGTCGAGCCGCCCGTCATAAAGCGCGCGCCCGGCGATCGCTCCTTCTAGCATGGCGTAGCGCGGATCGAGCAGGCGCTTCACGTCCTCGATGCCGGAAAGGCCGCCGCTCGCGATCACCGGAATAGTGACGGCGCGCGCAAGCTCGGCAGTCGCGTCGAGATTAAGGCCCTCGAGCACGCCATCGCGAGCGATGTCGGTGTGGATGATGGCCGCCACGCCGGCATCTTCGAATCGCCGCGCCAAATCGAGCGCCGTCATCTCGCTCGTCTCGGCCCAGCCCTCGATCGCCACCTTGCCGTCGCGCGCATCGATGCCGACGGCGATGCAGCCGGGAAAGTCGCGCGCCGCCTCGCGCACCAGCGCCGGGTTGCGCACCGCCGCCGTACCAAGGATGACGCGGTCAATACCCTTGTCCAGCCAGGTGATGATCGTGTCGAGATCGCGGATGCCGCCGCCGATCTGAATGGAGATATGCACCGCATCGAAGATCGCCTGCACGGCTTCCTCATTCACCGGCCGCCCCGCGAAGGCGCCGTTGAGATCGACCACGTGCAGCCATTCGAAGCCTTGACTTTCGAAGGCGCGGGCTTGCGCGGCAGGGTCGGTGTTGAACACCGTCGCCTGTGCCATCTCGCCCTGGCGGAGCCGCACGCATTGCCCGTCTTTGAGATCGATGGCCGGGAACAGGATCATTTCACGGTCTCTATGGCGCACACGATCCCCTCGCCCCTTGTGGGAGAGGGCTTTCTGCCGCGATCTTGCCCGCGAAGCCTGGCAAGTCGCATGGCGGAAAGGGTGAGGGGTGGCTTTTCATTTTCGACGCGGCTTCGCCGCTTACCCCTCACCGCGCGCCGAGCGGCGCGCGTGCTCCCCCGCAAGGGGGGAGCGGGGAGCAAGCGGCGGCTCTTATGCATCATGGCTTCCACGTCAGGAAATTGGCGATCAGCGCGAGCCCGAGCTTTTGGCTCTTCTCCGGGTGGAACTGGCTGCCCGCCACATTGTCCTTGGCCACGAACGCGGTGATCGGTCCGGCGTAGTCGGTGGTCGCGACGAGCGTGTCCTCAGCGACCGGAACCAGGTGATAAGAGTGCACGAAATAAGCGTTGAGGCCGCCGTTGCCCGTCGGGATACCCTCGAGCAGAGCATGCTTGCGGACCATATCGAGCGTGTTCCAGCCCATATGCGGGATCTTGAGCGAAGGGTCTGCCGGCTCGATCGCCCTCACCTCTCCTTCGATCCAGCCGAGCCCGGGTGTCAGCCCGTGCTCCAGCCCGCGCTCGGCCGTCAATTGCAGGCCGACGCAGATGCCGAGAAACGGCTTGCCGCGCTCGCGCACGCTGTCCTCGAGCGCCTCGATCATGCCGGGAATGGCGACGAGCCCCCGCTTGCAATCGGCAAAGGCGCCGACGCCCGGCAGCACGATGCGCTCGGCCGCGCGCACATCCTCTGGCTCTGACGTTACCTTGATGGCAAGCGGCGAACCGCTCTCGCGCGCCGCGCGTTCGAAGGCCTTGGCGGCGGAGTGCAGGTTCCCCGAACCGTAATCGATGATGGCGACGTGCATCTTGGTCAAGGTTGCGGGAAGAGCCCGATGACCTCCTCACCTTCTCCGCGCGAGACCGGCGTCCCCGTCTCGGCCTCGCGGCGCGGCTCGCCGCCGCGCGCAGGCGCACGCGCAACGCTTGTCTGACGCGGTAGCCAGGCGGTAAAGAACGACCGCTCGGCTTCGGTTCGGTCGCGCCCGCTGGCCACGCCCACAAGCCGGTAGCCATTGCGCTCGAGCGAAGCCGTACGCAGATCGTTGGCCTCGAAGGCCAACAGCACGCCGATGGCGAGGCTCGCCCACGCGGCGTGCTCCTGGCCTTGCGTGTCGGTGCCGAACACGACCTGCAGCGCCACATAGACGAGAGCGAGCACGATGAACTCGATCCACATGCGGTGATAGATCAGCCACAGCAAGGGCACGAACATTGCCGGCCAGGAGAAGCCTTCCTTCACGAAGGCAAGCCTGTCGGCACGCTCCATGATGTCGGAAGCCTCTGTTCGCGGCTCATAGACGGAATAGGTGGTCACTCTCGGCTCACGCTGTTCGGGCCCGCGGGGTGGCGGGCAAGGCACTAAAGCTGGCCCTTGGTCGAGGGCACGCGGCCCTTTTGGCGCTCGTCGAGGCTGACCGCCTGACGCAGCGCCCGGGCGAGCGCCTTATAGCAGGTCTCGGCAATGTGGTGGCTATTCTCGCCGTAGAGCGTCTCGACATGCAGCGTCAGCCCGGCATGCTGGGCGAAGGCCTGGAACCATTCACGGAACAGCTCCGTGTCCATCTCGCCGATCTTCGACCGGGTGAAATCGACCTTCCAGACCAGGAACGGCCGCCCCGACACGTCGAGCGCGACGCGGGTCAGCGTCTCGTCCATGGGGAGATAAGCGAAGCCGTAGCGGGCGATGCCCTTTTTGTCGCCGAGCGCCTTGGCTACTGCCTGGCCGAGCACGATGCCCGCATCCTCGGTCGTGTGGTGGTCGTCAATATGTAGATCGCCTTTGGCCTTGAGCTTGATGTCGATCAGCGAGTGCCGCGCGAGCTGCTCGATCATGTGGTCGAGGAAGCCGACCCCGGTCGAGACGTCATACCTGCCCGTGCCGTCGAGATCGACGGTGGCCGTGATCGCCGTTTCCTTGGTCTTGCGTTCGACCGTCGCCTTGCGGGCGGCGCTGTCTTTGTGTCGCTTCTGCATGGTTCAGAGATTAACGTAAGGCTCTTAGCAATTCGCTTCCGAGCGCTGCAGCTTATACGCCAGCGGGCCCGCAAGTGCTATCAGAGCGTTAACGTCGCCAGTGCTTGAACAACAAGGCCTCCCTCCCGATATCGCGTGACACGATGGGTTCCTTTCCCGCTTCCTCCGAAACCTGGCACGGCACCACGATTTTGACGGTCCGCAAGGGCGGCAAGGTTGTGATCGCCGGCGACGGCCAGGTCAGCCTCGGCCAGACCATCATCAAGGGCACGGCCAAGAAGGTGCGGCGTGTCGGCACGGGCAACGTGATCGCCGGCTTCGCCGGCTCGACCGCCGACGCCTTCACCCTGTTCGAGCGGCTCGAGACCAAGCTCGAGCGCTTTCCCGATCAGCTCAAGCGCGCCTGTGTCGAGCTCGCCAAGGACTGGCGCACCGACCGCTACTTGCGCCGCCTCGAAGCCATGATGATCGTGGCCGACGCCGACGAGAGCCTGGTGCTCACCGGCACCGGCGACGTGCTCGAGCCCGACGACGCTGTAATGGGCATCGGCTCGGGCGGCGCTTACGCCCTTGCCGCGGCGCGCGCTCTGCTCGATGGACCACTCGATGCCGAGGCGATCGCGCGCAAGGCCATGGCCATTGCCGCCAAGATTTGCGTCTACACTAATGACGAGGTGGTCGTCGAAACCCTCGACGCGACCAAATGATTGACTTGTCATTGCCCGGCTTGACCGGGCAATCCAGTAGCCACGGCGCCAACGATAGCCGGAATCAGGGGTTACTGGATTCCCGCTTTCGCGGGAATGACGCGGAGTAAGTTGACGAGCAGGATCAGTAAGCAAGCGATGACCAGTTTTTCGCCCCGCGAGATCGTCTCAGAGCTCGACCGTCACATCATCGGCCAGCGCGACGCCAAGCGCGCCGTCGCTATCGCGCTGCGCAATCGCTGGCGCCGCCAGCAGCTCGAGGAGGATATGCGCGAAGAGGTGCTGCCCAAGAACATCCTCATGATCGGCCCGACCGGCGTCGGCAAGACGGAGATTTCGCGCCGCCTCGCCAAGCTTGCCGGCGCGCCGTTCATCAAGGTCGAGGCCACCAAGTTCACCGAGGTCGGTTATGTCGGCCGCGACGTCGATCAGATCGTGCGCGACCTGCTCGAAGCCGGCATCAGTCTCGTCCGCGATACCAAGCGGAAAGAGGTTGCCGCCAAGGCGCAGCTCAATGCCGAGGAGCGCGTGATCGACGCGCTGGTCGGCTCGGGCGCCGCCGTCTCGACGCGCGAGGCCTTCCGCAAGCGCTTGCGCTCAGGCGAGCTCGACAACAAGGAGATCGAGATCCAGGTCGCGGACGTGCCGACCATGCCGTCATTCGAAATTCCCGGCATGCCGGGCAGCCAGGTCGGCATGATCAATCTCTCCGACGTGCTCGGCAAAGCCTTCGGCACCCGCACCAAGCCGCGCCGCGTCACCGTGCGCGACTCTTACGAGATTCTGATGAGCGAGGAATCCGACAAGCTGATCGACAACGACTCGATCGTGCAGGAAGCGATCAGGAACGTCGAGAATAACGGCATCGTGTTTCTCGACGAGATCGACAAGATCTGCGCCCGCTCCGAGCGCGTCGGCGCGGACGTTTCCCGCGAAGGCGTTCAGCGCGATCTCCTGCCGCTGATCGAGGGCACGACCGTCGGCACCAAATACGGACCGGTGAAGACCGACCACATCCTCTTCATCGCCTCCGGCGCCTTCCATATCTCCAAGCCCTCCGATCTTCTGCCCGAGCTGCAAGGCCGGCTGCCGATCCGCGTCGAGCTCCGCGCGCTTACCGGCGAGGACTTCCGCCGAATCCTCACCGAGCCCAAGGCCTGCCTGATCAAGCAATATATCGCGCTGATGAAGACTGAAGGCGTCGACCTCGAATTCACCGACGACGCCATCGAGGCGATCGCCGACATCGCGGTCGAAGTGAACACCAATGTCGAGAATATCGGCGCGCGCCGCCTCTCCACCGTGATGGAGCGCATCCTCGACGACATCTCCTTCGATGCCGCCGACAAGGCCGGCGAGAAGATCGTCATCGACGGCGCCTTCGTGCGCGAGCATATCGGCGACCTCGCCAAGAACGCCGATTTGTCGAAGTTTATTTTGTAGGTGACTCCACTCCTCCCCCGGCAGAGGGGGAGGTGGCGCGCCCGACGTGGCCACCGCCACGTCGCTTTGGCGCGCTGGTGGGGGTCATTCAACAAGTATAGGACCCCCACCCCGACCCTCCCCCCTTTTAGGGGGAGGGAGAGCGCGCCTTCCGTAGCCGCACATACAGTGCGCCTTCGCCGCCGAGCCTGCGCGGTGCCTCCGCATAGCTCAGCACCACATGGGCGAGGTCCGGCGCGGTCAGCCAATGCGGCACTGCCTGCCTGAGCACGCCGCGCTCATCCGACTCATAGAACGGCTTGGTCGTATCCACCGCGGCGCCCTTGCCGGTGATGACCAGCACGTGCCGGTAGCCCTTGCCTTGCGCCGATTTGAGGAAGCGCCGCAGCGCCGCGTGCGCCTCGCGCTGGCGCATGCCATGCAGGTCGAGCCGCGCCTCGACCGCGAGCCGCCCCCGCTCGAGCTGCCGCGCGGTCTGCCGGTCCAGCGCCGCGCCCCGTACCGCCGGGGGCTGCTTCACGGCCGGCTTGGGCGTGGTCTTGGCAGGAGGCGTTGCGGTCTCTTTCGCCGGCGGCTTGGCGGAACGTGGCTTGGGCGGTGCGAGCTTGTGCACCCTGCCCTTTCCGAGCGGCTTGGCGCTCCGCGCGACGCGCGCCCATAGCTCCTCGTCGGTCTCGTGCCCTGAGTCGCGCTTGCCCATGGGCGCAGAATAGCGCAACGCGCCTTAACGCTTCGGCAGCAGGACATAAAACCTCGCCGCCTCCTTGGTCTTCCCCGCAATGTCACCCGCGGCCTCGCCGGAGCCAAAGTAGATGTCGCCGCGCTCCTTGCCGCGGATCGCCGAGCCGACGTCCTGGGCGATCATCAGCCGCCGGAACGGCGCGCCCTCCGGCGTGGCAAGGTCGCGCGCATCGACGAAGATCGGCGTGCCGAGCTTGTGATAGGCGGTGTCGACGGCGAGGCTGCGCCCGGGCGTCAGCGAAACGCCTTGGGCCCCGACCGGACCGTCGCCGGCTTCTCCTTCCGGCAACTCGCGGAAGAACACGTAAGACTTGTTCTCTTGCATCAACGCCCGGCCGCGCGTGGGATCGGCCCTGAGCCATGTCTTCAGCCCGTCCATGGTCAAGTCCTTGGGCCGTTCCTCGCCACGCGCGGCGAGAAGCTTGCCGATCGACGTATAGGAGTGCCCGTTCTTGGCCGCATAGCCGAGCCGCACCCAGGAGCCGTCGGTCAGCTTGACGCGCCCCGAGCCCTGCACTTGCATGAAGAAGAGCTCGACCGGGTCGTCGAGATAGAGCAGCTCGAGCCCCTTGCCTTTGAGCGCGCCGGCATCGATTTCCGCGCGCGTGTAATACGGCACGAGCTTTTCGCCCTTCCGCCGCATCACGCTCCGGCTATCGTTGAAGAACGCGCGCAACAGATCGGGCTTGACCTGAACGAGATCGTCCGGACGGCGATAGACCGGCGTCTGGAACTTGCCGCTCCGCTTGCGCGAGCCGTTCACCTCCGGCTCGTAATAGCCGGTGACGAGGCCGGGCGGCTCGCCTTCGACACGATGCGGGACGTAGTTGGCTTCGAAAAAGCGCCGTGCGGCGTCGCGGCCGGCCGCCTCCCCGAGACGTAAGGCCTCCTGGCAGGCCGGAGTGCTCTTCGGTCTCTTGCGGCAGGACTTCACCAGCGTCGCAAACGCCGCTTCATGATCGTCGCCGGCCCAACCTTCGATCTCATCGAAGCTGACGGGCGTGAGCCTGATTCCCTGATCTTCCACTTCGCACCGCCAAAGGATGAGCGTAATCGTGGCAACGATTGCCGCGAGCGGCAACAAGAGCTTTGCCAGATTTGCGCTAATTGGCGGCTTCGGTGGCGACGAGCTTCCAGTTCGGGTTCTTCGAGCCGGCCTCGCGCGCGAAGGTCCAGATATCGGTGACCTCGCGCACCTTCTTCGGGTCGCCCTCGATCACCTCGCCATCGGCGTCGCGCGTCACCGAGATCAGCTCGCTCACGAATTTCACTGTGACATAGGCGGTCCGGTTCTTGACCTCGGCCTCGATGATATCGGCCTTGTCGATCCCGACCAGACTGGTGAGCACCTTCTCGCCGCGCTCGTCCCGCTCGCGAATGGCGCGCTGGAAGCCCTCGAACACATCGCTGCCGAGCAGTTGCTCGAGCGTCTGCTGATCGCCCTCGGCGAAGGCCATGACGATCGCCTCATAAGCTACTTTGGCGCCGTCGAGGAAGGCGGCCGGATCGAAGCCGGGATCGGCTCGCATCAATGCCGTGAGCGACTGCCCGAGCGGGCTGTCTTTGCTGGCATAACGGCCGAGCCGGCTCTCGATGTCCTCGATCGAGGGCACCGAGGCCTCCACGGGGGCGCGCGACGAACGGCCGCGCGGCAGGGCCACCACGGGCTCATTCGCCTCGGGCGCTCCGGGCCGCTTGGTGTCCGGCGTCGTATAGGGATCGTAAGGCGGCCGCTCATTGCCCGTGCGGCGCCCGAGCACATTGCGCAACCGGATGAAAATGACCACCGCGAGCACTAGGAACAGCAATGTGTAGATATCGAAAGCTTCACTCATGCTTTGCCAAGACCCGCGTCATGGAGGGGCCCGCGGTCGGGCGGAAAGTCTCTAGCCCGGGGATATGGTGTACCCCTAGAGATTTGCCAGCGGGAGCCTGAACTCGCGCGTGGCCAGGGCGTCCATCCCTGGCCGCACCCAAACTTTAGGACATTCCGCCTGTCCAAGCCAACCCTAAACGGCTTTGCACTTAATTCGCGGTTGCCGCAAGCGCCAAAGCGTGGCCGCCCCACTCACGCGGAATTTGCCGCCGCCGTCGCTCCCGTGCTAGCCCATGCAAATGGCGAAAAAGAAGGCAGAGGACGACGACAACAAGAAGTCGAATGGCGACGGGCCGACGCATGAGCAGTCGGAGGCGCCAGCCGCCGCGCCCCGCGCGGGCGCGCAGCCTCAGCTCACGGTGATGGCGCAATATATCAAGGACCTCTCCTTCGAAAGTCCGAGCGCGCCGCGTTCGCTGCAGGGCCCGGGGCAGAACCCGCAGCTTAAGGTCGGCGTCAACGTGAATGCCGGGCCGCGCGGCGAGGACGTTTATGAAGTGGGGCTCCAGCTCGAGGTCCACGCCAAGAGCGACCAGGGCGTCATCTACAATGTCGAGCTGATCTATGGCGGGCTGTTCCGTCTCAGCGGAATTCCGCAGAACATGCTCCAGCCAGTCCTGTTCGTCGACTGCCCGACGATCTTGTTTCCGTTTGTGCGCCGTGTGCTTGCCGACGTGATCCGCGACGGCGGTTTCCCGCCATTGATGCTGGATCCCATCGATTTCGGCAGGCTCTACGCCCAGAATCTCTCGCAATCCCAAGCCGGTCAGCAGGCCAAGAACTAATAGCGGAGCCAGAGCGCGTCTGCGCCGAGCGTCGCCACGAAAGTGCGATGCGCCTCGATCTCGGCGGCGGACAGCCGCGACGCGAGCGGCCTCGGCCGCGGACTGATGGCTTCGGCGCCGGCGCCGAGCAACGCCGCTTGCGCTCCGTTGATGGCGAAATCGAGCCGCGCCTGATGCCCGCCGACGAGCTCCACGTAGACCGCGGCCAGCAGCCGGCAGTCGAGCAGCGCGCTGTGCTTCTCGCGCTCGGAGAGATCGATGCCGTAGCGTTTGCAGAGCGCATCGAGACTGCACGGCGCACCGGGGTGCCGGCGGCGCGCCAGCGCCAGTGTGTCCACCACGCGGTCCCATTTGAGCAGCGGCCGCGCGATCCGATCGAGTTCGGCATTGAGAAAACCGAAATCGAAGGTCGCATTATGCATCACCAGCGCGGCGCCCTCGATGAAGGCGAGCATGTCGTCGGCAAGCTCGGAAAAGCGCGGCTTGTCGCGCAAAAATTCCGTGGAAAGCCCGTGCACCTCGAAGGCCTGGTAGGGCACGTCGCGTTCGGGGTTCAAATGGCAATGCCAGACGCGGCCTGATGGGATGCAATTGATGAGCTCGACGCAGCCGATCTCGATCACTCTGTGACCGTCGAACGGGTCGAGCCCCGTGGTTTCCGTATCGAGCACGATCTCGCGCACGTCTTCCCCGCTATCGCTGCCGGCGCAATCGCTCCATGACGCGGCCCTCGCGAGCTTGCAGCGATTCGATGAGTTTATCGAGCGCCGCATGCATGTCTTCGAGGCTGGTGCCACTGTCCACAACGTAGTCGGCGCGCGTCCGCCTTTCGGCGTCGGAGAGCTGGCGCGCGAGCAGATGCTCGAGCTTGTCGACCGTCATGCCGGGCCGGGCGAGAACACGCTCCCGTTGCACATGGGCCGGCGCGCTCAGAACGATGGTCACGTCGACGCGGGAATCGGCGCCGGTCTCGAACAGGAGCGGGATTTCCAGCACGGCGAGTTTGGCGCCCGTCTTCTCTTCGTCGATCAGGAAATCGATCTCAGCCCTGACCACCATGGGATGCACGATGGCCTCGAGCGCCTTCAGCCGCGCCTGCGACCCCGCAATCATCTCGCTCAGCAGCTTGCGGTCGACCTTGCCGTCGCGCGTCACGCCGGGAAAGGCCGTCTCGATGGCGCCAACGGCTTCCCCCTCATAGAGGCGATGCACGCAAGAATCTGCGTTGAACACGGGTATGCCACGGCTGGCGAAGTGCTCCGCCGCCGCCGATTTCCCCATGCCGATGCCACCGGTCAATCCAATGACGAGCATCAGGCCGCTCCAAGCGAGGCTGCGACATGGGCCCTGAGCGCGGGCGTCACCTCCGGGCGCACGCCGAACCAATGCTCGAAGCCGGGCACCGCCTGGTGCAGCAACATGCCGAGCCCATCGACCACGCGGTTTCCCCTGCCCCGCGCCGCCGCCAGCAGGGGAGTCTCGAGCGGGCTATAGACGATGTCGGCCACCACCGCGTCGCGCGGCAGCGCCGCCAAGTCGATATCGAGCCCTGCCTTACCGGTCATGCCGAGGCTCGTGGCGTTGACCAGAAGTCCGCAGCCTACAAGCGCGCGATTTCGGTCGCTCCAGTCGAACACCTCGACCGCCGCCCCGAAGGCCTGCGCCAACGTCTCGGCGCGCTCACGCGTGCGGTTGGCAAGAAGGATGCGCGTCGCCCCTTCGGCGAGAAGCCCATGCAGGATCGCCCGCGCCGCGCCGCCCGCGCCGAGCACCATCACCGGCCGGCGCCTCTCATTCCAGCCCGGGGCTTGGGCGTCGAGATTGGTGATGAAGCCGTAAGCGTCGGTATTGCTGGCGCAGAGCCGCCCCGCATGGTCGAGCCATAGCGTATTGGCGGCGCCGATCGCCCGCGCCGCCTCGTCAGCCACCGCCGCAAGCCGTAACGCCGCTTCCTTGTGCGGCAGCGTCACATTGGCGCCCACATAGCCGCGGGCAGCGAGCGAGCCGAGAAATTGTCCAAGATCCTTCGGATCGACAGCCTCCTTCTCATAGGCGCCCTCGATGCCGTACTTCCCGAGCCAGTAACGGTGGATCAGGGGTGAGCGGGAATGCTCGACCGGCCAGCCGATGACGCAGGCGCGTTTCACTTGCGTCAACCTTCGATCACGCCCTCGCGCCGGAGCGTGTCGAGGAGCGGTATGAGGGGCAGGCCAAGGATGGAGAAATAATCGCCGTCGATCTTCTCGAACAGCTGCACGCCGAGAGACTCGATCTGATAGGCGCCGACCGAGTTCAGCACCTCCTCTCCGGCGGCGGCGAGGTAGCGGCCGATGAATTCCGGGGTGAGCTTGCGCATGGTGAGCGTGGCGAGGGTCGTGTCGGCCCAGATCGTTTCGCCGTTTGTGGCCACCGCCACCGCCGTGTGCAACTCGTGCGTCTTGCCGCTGAGATCGAGCAGTTGGCGGCGCGCCGCCTCCATGCTGTCCGGTTTGGTGAAAATCGTGTCACGGAGCGCGAGCACCTGGTCGCTGCCGATCACATAAGCCTTCGGCGCAAGATCGCTCACGGCTTCGGCCTTGGCGCGCGCCAGAACCTCGGCGATGTCATGGGGGCTGAGGACCTCCTCGCCGCTGACAGCCTGGCGCATCACGGCTTCATCGAGGCCGGGCGGCTCGACGATGAAGGCAAGCCCCGCCGCCTCCAGGAGTCGCGCCCGCGACGTGCTTGACGAAGCGAGAATGAGCGGCGGCCGGCTGGATTGCAGGAAGCTGCTCATGCGTCGAGGACCGGCGCTTCGCGATCATGATAGAGGCGGAGGATGGCTGCGGCGGTCTCTTCGATCGAGCGGCGCGTCACGTCGATGATCGGCCAGCCATGCCGCGCGCAAAGCTGTCGCGTCTGCGCGATCTCGGCAGCAATGGTCTCCCGGTCGACATAGTCCTCGAGGTGATTATGCGCGTGCTCGATCACGCGGTTCTGCCGCACCTGCGCGATCCGGTCCGCGCTCGCCACCAGTCCGACGACGAAGGCGTTGCCCGGCGTCTCGAGCTGCGGCGGCAGCTCCATGCCCGGCACCAGCGGGAAATTGGCGGTCTTGAAGCCGCGATTGGCGAGATAGATCGAGGTCGGCGTCTTCGAGGTGCGGCTGATTCCGACCAGCACGATATCGGCCTCGTTGAGATTTTGCGGCAAATGACCATCGTCATGCAGCATGGTGAAGTTGAGCGCCTCGATGCGCCGGAAATAGTCGGCATCGAGCACGTGCTGGCCGGCAATGGTCGGGGTCGAGGGCGTACCGAGATAGGATTCGAACACTTGCAGGATCGGCTTCAGCGCCTCCACGCAGGGAATATTCAGCCGTTTGCAGGATTTCTCCAGCTCATCGGCCAGCTCGCGATTGAACAGCGTGTAGAGGACGATACCGGGCGCCGCCTCGACGTCCTTGACCACCCGCTGGAGCTCGCGGCGGCTGCGCACCAAGGGGTGCAAATGCTCGATCGCGCGCACTTGCGCATATTGCACGCGCACGGCCTTGGCGATCGTGATCAGCGTCTCGCCGGTCGCGTCTGAGATCATGTGCAGGTGAAAACTACGCGGGATATCCATGGCACTGCCTCTGGATAACCTCGATGCGTTAAGGGAGCAACTACGCCGGCCAGTCCCTCTCTCCCCTCCGCTCCTTGGCAATGGGAGTAACTTCTTCACAGATTCGCTGATGTCGAAAAAATGACGGCTATCGCACAGAGCCACACAATACCCTTGTCGATCCCCAAACTCGCCCCTCGATCCTCCACAGGCGATTCAGGTGGATCGGATTTACCACGCGACCCCGCAGAGCTTTGCTCCGTCTCGCTTGCTTGCGCTGCACAACGGAGTTAGCCACAGCGCCGAGGCCGAGCCCGCTTCCGCGATCGCATCCCTGCTGCGGGTTCTGTAGAGAGGCTGGTGATAGCGTGGAATGTCCGCTATTCACGACAAAACAGTAACAGTAGAAACCTTTTAGAGAATCTCTCTTTTAGTATTTAGAGAGAGCCAATGTTGCGTACCCTTCCCTTGGACAGTCCGTTTCTCAGGGCACTTTCCGGCCAAGCCAACGCCCCACCGCCGATCTGGCTGATGCGCCAGGCCGGGCGTTACCTGCCGGAATATCGCGCGGTGAGGAGCAAGGTCGCCTCCTTCCTCGATCTTTGCCTGAACCCCAAGCTTGCGGCCGAAGTAACGCTGCAGCCCCTGCGACGGTTCGATTTCGATGCCGCCATCGTCTTTTCCGACATCCTGATCGTCCCCCATGCGCTCGGACAGAAGGTCGACTTCATCGAGGGCGAGGGCCCCAGGCTTGAGCCTGCGAGAGATGCCAAGGCGATTGCCGCCTTGAGCCCCTCGAGCGCCGAGAAGGCCTTGGCGCCGGTCTATGAGACGATCCGGCAGGTGGTTGCCGAGCTTCCGGAGAACGTGCCGTTGATCGGCTTTTGCGGGGCCCCTTGGACGGTTGCGACCTATATGGTCGAGGGTGGCGGCAGCAAGGAGCAGGCCGCGGCGAGGCTGTTCGCCTATCGCGACGAGGCGACCTTCCGGCGCCTGATCGATCTTCTGGTCGAGACGTCAGCCGCTTATCTCGTGACCCAGGTCAAGGCCGGAGCGAGTGCGCTGCAGATCTTCGATAGCTGGGCCGGAAGCCTGCCTGAGGATGAGTTCGAGCGCTGGTGCATCGCTCCGACCAAGCGGCTCGTGAAGCTGGTGAAGGACGTCGTCCCCGGGACCCCTGTGATCGGCTTTCCGCGCGGCGCTGGGCTGCTTGCCGAACGCTACGCCAGAGAGACGGACATCGACGCGATCGGCTGCGACACGAGCATGCCGGTCGGCTGGATGCGAAGATTGCAAGAGCGTCTTCCGGTGCAGGGCAATCTCGATCCGCTGCTGCTCGTCGCCGGAGGCGACAAGCTCGACGCCCGTGTCGAAGCCATCCTCGAGACGCTCGGGGAACGACCCTTCATCTTCAATCTCGGCCATGGCATTCTGCCCGACACGCCCATCGACAACGTGGCGCGGCTGGTCAGCCTGGTCAAAGCCCGCTCCGCCTAACCGCCCTACCCCTGGCATTTCCGATGCTGCTTGCCTATATCAAGGCCTTCCACGTCATCGCGATCATTGCCTGGATGGCGGGCCTGCTCTATCTGCCGCGGCTCTTCGTCTATCACGCGACGAGCAAGGTCGGCTCCGAGCAGTCCGAGACGTTCAAGGTGATGGAGCGGCGGCTGCTGAGATACATCACCACGCCGGCGATGCTGGCCGCCTGGGTGCTCGGTCTGATCCTCGCCTTTTCGGGACCGATCGATTGGTCACGCGATGGCTGGTTCCACGCCAAGCTTATCCTCGTGCTCGCGCTTTCCGCTTATCATGGCTGCTTGGTGATGTGGACTAAGGACTTTGCCTTGGATCGGAACACGCGCTCGGCGCGTTTCTACCGTATCGCCAACGAAATCCCGACGCTGCTGATGATCGGCATCGTCATTCTGGCCGTTGTCAGGCCCTTTTAAGGGGCCCGGCAAAGCTATTCCTACCGCCTTCGGGGTCTGCTATAGATGAGTCGCATCCAATTCGGGACGCTGTCGCGGCCCGGCCTTTCCCACCAAAAGAGCGGGTCGCCCGGATCGGAGCAGGCGTGCACGTTCGCCTTCCCGCCGAGGCATTTCCTACCCCCTTCCCCTGAATTTCGCGTGTATCGCGCGCGGAATTCGAAACACCAAAGTCACCATTCCCGTTTTTGGAGTAGCAGCGCATGCAGGAAATGAAGCTGCAAGATTTGAAGACCAAATCGCCGACGGAGCTCTTGAGCTTCGCCGAGGAGGTCGCTGTCGAGAACGCGAGCGCCATGCGCAAGCAGGAGCTCATGTTCGCGATTCTTAAACAACTGGCCGCGCGCGACGTCGAGATCACCGGCACCGGCGTGGTCGAGGTGCTGCAGGACGGCTTCGGCTTCCTGCGCTCTCCCGATTCCAACTATCTCGCCGGCCCCGACGACATTTACGTCTCGCCCTCGCAGATCAGGCGCTTCGGCTTGCGCACCGGCGACACCGTCGAAGGCCAGATCAGGAGCCCGAAAGACGGTGAGCGTTATTTCGCGCTGCTCAAGGTCAACACCATCAATTTCGAGGATCCCGAGAAGCAGCGCCACAAGATCCATTTCGACAATCTGACGCCGCTCTATCCCGACGAGTGGCTGGAGATGGAGACGCAGGACCCGACCAAGAAGGACAATACGGGCCGCGTCATCGACATCGTCGCGCCGATCGGCAAAGGCCAGCGCGGGCTGATCGTGGCGCAGCCGCGCACCGGCAAGACCGTGATCTTGCAGAACATCGCCCACGCCGTCACCGCCAATCACCCCGAGTGCTACCTCATCGTGCTGCTCATCGACGAGCGGCCCGAGGAGGTGACCGACATGCAGCGCTCGGTGAAGGGCGAGGTTATCTCCTCCACCTTCGACGAGCCGGCCTCGCGTCACGTGCAGGTCGCCGAGATGGTGATCGAGAAGGCCAAGCGCCTGGTCGAACACAAGCGCGACGTGGTGATCCTGCTCGATTCCATCACCCGCCTCGGCCGCGCTTACAACACCGTGGTGCCCTCCTCGGGCAAGGTGCTGACCGGCGGCGTCGACGCCAACGCGCTCCAACGGCCGAAGCGCTTCTTCGGCGCCGCGCGCAATATCGAGGAAGGCGGCTCGCTCACCATCATCGCCACCGCCCTGATCGACACCGGCAGCCGCATGGACGAAGTGATCTTCGAAGAGTTCAAGGGCACCGGTAACTCGGAGATCGTGCTCGACCGGAAAGTCGCCGACAAGCGCGTCTTCCCGGCCATCGATATCGCGCGCTCCGGCACCCGCAAAGAAGAGCTCCTGGTCCCGCCCGACCAGCTCAAGAAGATGTATGTGCTCCGCCGCATCCTCAACCCGATGGGCACCATGGATGCGATCGAGTTCCTGCTCGACAAGCTGAAGCAGACCAAGAACAACCACGACTTCTTCGACTCGATGAACACCTAGCGGTCGCGCAGTTCCACTGTCATGCCCGCGAAAGCGGGCATCCAGTAGACTCAGGGATGGCGATCCGGGAATAGAGGTCGTCCCAGTTCAGATTCTTCTCCTCGATGAGTTGGATCTTCCAGGCGCGATTCCACCGCTTCATTTGCTTCTCGCGGCGTATTGCAGCGCCAACTTCACCGAACGCCTCGCAATAAACGAGGCGATCGACTCCATACTTCTTGGTGAAGCCCTTCACCAGCTTCTCGCGATGTTGATAAACGCGCCTGACGAGATCGCCGGTTATGCCAACATATAGCGTGCCGCCAATTCGGCTCGCAAGTATGTAGACGTAATAGACGCGTTCCCTCACAAACGAGTCTGTCCTTTACTGGATTGCCCGGTCAAGCCGGGCGATGACAAGGTGAGAGACTAGGAGACCTCGCGTCACACCGGTGCCATGACAAGGCGGAAAATCACAAAAAATCTCGGCTTTTTGCCCCCATGTTTGCGGTGTGACAAACCCCACAGCGGCAAGCGTGGGAACGCGGGATAATTCCATCATCGAAAGCTCAAGGCTGGCTTGAGCGAGATGCGAAGAGGAAGACCCCGATGACCCGGACCACCGAGACCCAAGATCGCTCTTTCCCCTATGTGCTCCTGTGCAGCACCGCCGCCACCATCGTCAGCCTCGCCTCGGTTTGGATCGCCACCGCCGTCTCTTACGCCCCGGTGATAGTCGCCTAGGTCCGCAACCAATATCCATGGAGGACGCATCCATGACCCGCCACCGCAATCACCGCTTCGCTTTTGTGTCGAGCACGCTCGGCGTCACCCTTCTCAGCATCGTTGCGGCCTGGACCGTCTCCTCCGTGATCCTCGACCCCGTTGCTCCGAATAGCCCGAGCGCCGTCCATCTGAAGTCCGACCAGCCGGGCTCACGCGATCTCTTCCGCATCTCCCCGATCCCTCCCGGCGCCGACTGGACCGCCTAGCCTCTGCCAGCCGCTCACCCCGCAGTCACACTCTCCCCACCTCAAGCCCGCCTCCCCGGCGGGCTCTTTGTTCACTTTAGAAAAGCCCGGTCAGTAGCTGTCGCTCTGCGGCAGACCGTCGGTGATCTCATAGTAGTCGCCCTTGTCCCCAACAAATGTTGTTTGGAGAGACTCAAATCGGTCGGACCATCGAAGAGACCCATAGCGACAGCAGTGAACTCATAGCCTTCAATCGTCAGTTTCCAAAACAACGTCGAGCCGCACCTAGAACAGAATCCACGTTCGACCTTGTCGGACGATCGGTACCAACGGACACGCTGCTCACCGCCGACTGAGAGCGCACCGCGGCGGACGTTCACGGCAGCGAGGACGTGCCCCGACTGTTTCCGACACATCGTGCAATGGCAAGCTTCAGGCTGATGCTCAACGCGGCCCGTAACCACAACGGTGACACTGCCGCACAGGCATGCGCCCCTTAACATGGCATCTCTCCGTTCACGCTACTAAGTGAGTACGACGCGCCGCGCAGCCCTGACCATCTCCACCAGCGCCGCAGCCTCCGTCGCCGGCAGAAAGCATTGCGGGCCGATGCAGACATAAGCCGTGGGCTTGCCGTCCATCGCGGTCTTGCCATGCGCCGGCGATGAGGCGGGCAGCGCAGCGACACCGCCCTCCCCCGCGCAGACCGCATGCACGACGGTATTCGGCAGCGACACCTCTGCGAGTGCGCGCCGCAACGGCGTCGCGTCGCCGCCCTCCGGCACGACGATCACCACGAGCGCCGGCGCGATCGCATCGAGTGCGGCACCAAGCAGCCCGGCATGCGCCAGCACGTTCGCCATCATCGCTCCGGCGAGCCCGCGCAGGATCGCCTCGGCGCGATCACGGTAGCGCTCTTCCCCGGTCCAGAGATAAAGCGCGACGAGGTTCGACACCATCGTGCCGTTCGCGTTCGGCGTCGCCTCGTCCTGCCCGCTGAACGGCCGCACGATGAGATCCGCCGTGTCGTCGGCGGTGAAGTAATAGCCGCCCAGGGTCTCCGACCAGTAATGTGCGTCGAGCACGTCGGTCCACGCGCGTGCGTGGCGCACATACTCGCTCTTGCCGGTGACATTGGCGAGCGCGAGCGCCGCCCTGATCATGTTGGCGTAGTCGTTCGCGGTCGCCGGCGCCTTGGCCTCGCCGTTGCGATAGGCGTGCAGCAGCCGCCCATGCGTACTCATCCGTGTACAGACGAAAATGAAGGCGCGCTCAGCCGCCTCGAGCCAATCGCCACGGTCGAACGCTTGTCCCGCGTTGGCAAGCGCCGCGATCATCAGTCCGTTCCAATCGGCCAGCACCTTGTCGTCGAAGCCAGGGCGCGCGCGAGAGGCGCGATGCACGAAGAGCTTCTCCCGCATCGTGTCGAGACGGCCCTCGGTCACCGCATCGCGCGGCTCGATCGATCCGAGCCGGTTGAGAATGTTGTGGCCGTCGAAATTTCCACCCGCCGTCGCGCCGTAAATTTCGGCGAACAGCTTCGCGTCCTCTGCGCCGAGCACGTCCTCGATCTCGGCGAGCGACCACACGTAGAATTTCCCCTCCTCGCCCTCGCTGTCGGCGTCGAGCGACGAAGCGAAGCCGCCGCCTTCGACCACCATCTCACGCATCAACCACCCGACGGTCTCTTCGATGCGGAGCGCAAAGAGCGTGTTGTTCGACTCGCGCCAGGCCTCGGTCATCATCTCGATGAGCTGCGCGTTGTCGTAGAGCATCTTTTCGAAATGCGGCACGAGCCAGCGCTCGTCCACGCTGTAGCGCGCGAAGCCGCCGCCGAGATGATCGTAGATGCCGCCTTGCGCGATCTGCGTGAGCGTGAGGTTCACGGCTTCGAGCGGATTGGGAAGCCCGAAGCGCAGGCCCGCGCGCCAGAGGAACTGGAAGAACTGCGCCTGCGGAAATTTCGGCGCGCCCCTGATCCCGCCATTCACCGGATCGACCGCCTGCACCAGACGCCCCGCAAGATCTGCGAGCATCGGCTCCGGCGGCGGCGCTGCCGCCTCGCCTCGCCGCTGCGGCGCGAGCCTTTGCGTCAACACATCGGCATTCTGCCGGACCTTGTGCTGCTCTTCGCGATAGATTCGCGCGACTTCACTCAGCACACGGACGAACGCCGGTCTTCCGTAGCGCTCCTCCTTGGGGAAATAGGTGCCGCCCCAGAACGGCTCGGCGTCCGAGGTGAGGAACATGGTGAGCGGCCAGCCGCCCTGCTCGCCGAGCTCGTGCAGCGCGCCCATATAGATCGCATCGACGTCGGGACGCTCCTCGCGGTCGACCTTGATATTGACGAAGAGGTCGTTCATCATGGCCGCAGTCGCCTCGTCCTCGAAGCTTTCGTGCGCCATGACGTGGCACCAATGGCAGGCGGCATAGCCGACCGAGAGCAGGATGGGCTTGCCGGTCGCGCGGGCTTCCGCGAGCGCCGCCTCCCCCCAGGGCCGCCAATGCACGGGGTTGTCCTTGTGCTGGAGGAGATACGGGCTCGTCTCCTTGCCAAGCAAGTTACCTTCGATCCGCTCCTGCATGGCCCTTCCTCGGTTGCCGCCCTAGGATAACGCAATGAGCCGCGAGTCCGTCCCCACAAACGACACCATCGTTGCGCTTGCCAGCGGCCCTGGCCTTGCCGCGATCGCGGTGATCCGGGTGTCTGGTCCGCGCACGCGCGTCGCGCTCCAGGCCTTATGCGGCGGGGTACCCCCTCCCCGCCACGCGGCCTTGCGCGACGTCGGATCGCGCGGCGCCCCGCTCGATCGCGGGCTTGTGCTGTGGTTCCCGGGGCCTTCGAGCTTCACCGGCGAGGACATGGCCGAGTTGCAGCTGCATGGCAGCCGCGCCGTGGTCCGCGCCGTGATCGACGCGCTGATCGCCCTGCCCGGTATACGCCTCGCCGAGCCTGGCGAGTTCGCCCGCCGCGCCTTCGAGAATGGCAAGCTCGATCTCACCGAGGTCGAAGGTCTCGCCGATCTGATCAACGCCGAGACCGAAGCGCAGCGGCGCCAGGCGCTGGCGCAGTCGGAAGGCTCGCTGCGCAACCTCTACGAAGCCTGGCGCGCGGAGCTGCTGCAGGCGCAGGCGCTGATGGAAGCCGGACTCGACTTTGCCGACGAAGGCGACGTGGCGATCGATGTTTCGGTCAAGGCCGGCGCCATCGTCGATCGCTTGCTCGCATCGATCGCGCGCCATCTCGCCGACCGCCGCGGCGAGCGTTTGCGCGACGGCATCCGTATCGTCATCGCCGGTCCGCCCAATGCCGGCAAGTCGTCTCTGCTGAATGCGCTCGCACGCCGCGATGTCGCGATCGTGTCGGAGGAGGCGGGCACCACGCGCGACGTCATCGAGGTGCATCTCGACCTCGGCGGCATCCCGGTGATCCTCGCGGATACGGCGGGGATACGCGAGGCCGGCGGCAAGATCGAAGCGGCGGGGATAGAGCGGGCAATGACGCGCGTCGAGGACGCCGATCTCGTTCTGTGGGTGGTCGATGCGACCGCGCCCGTCTGGCAATTGCCGTCGAATTTGATCTCGCAACTCTCGCCGCAAAAAAATGTAATTCAAACGCATATTCCCGTATCACTTTTCGTATTGAACAAAATCGATTTGGCGCGCGTGTCAGGCGGGCCTGAGCGCATCGAGATTTCCGCTGTCACCGGGCAGGGGCTCGACCAGCTGATCGCGGCTTTGCAGGCGAGGGCGGCCGGCCTGGCCGAGACCACCGCCGGCTCGCCGCTCATCACCAGAGCCCGCCACAGGGCCGAGCTCGAAGCGGCCCAAGCCGCGCTGGAGCGCTTCGGCGATCCCGCCTTGAGCCCGGAGTTCAAGGCCGAGGAGCTCCGCATCGCCGCCAACGATCTCGGCCGGCTGACCGGCCGCATCGATGTAGAGGAGGTGCTTGGCGCCATCTTCGCCGAGTTCTGCATCGGCAAGTGATTCACGTGAAACAATCGGGCAGGGCGCTTTGACCTAAGGCGCCGAACCGATTACCTAGCGGCCATGAGCACGGGTTACGACGTCATCGTCATCGGCGGCGGCCATGCCGGCTGCGAGGCCGCGGCCGCCTCGGCCCGCATGGGCGCGCGCACCGCGCTCATCACCCACAGCTTTTCCACCGTCGGCGAAATGTCCTGCAATCCAGCCATCGGCGGGCTGGGGAAGGGGCATCTCGTCCGCGAGATCGACGCGCTCGAAGGCCTGATGGGCCGGGTCGCCGACGCGGCCGGCATCCAGTTCAGGGTGCTGAACCGCAGCAAGGGTCCGGCCGTGCAGGGGCCTCGCGCTCAGGCCGACCGTAAGCTCTACCGCCAGGCCATGCAGGCGGCGATCATGGCCACGCCCAATCTCGACGTGATCGAGGCCGCGGTCGAGGACCTGAGCGTCGCTGGCGTTAAGGTTAATGGTGCCTTAACAGATATGGTTAACGGCGTGCTAACGGCCGATGGCCGCCACATTGCAGCCGGCGCCGTGGTCCTCACGACCGGCACCTTCCTGCGCGGCCTGATCCATATCGGCGAGCGCAAGATCCCGGCCGGGCGTATCAACGAAGCGCCCGCCCTCGGCCTTTCCACCAGGCTCTACGGGCTCGGCCTTCGCATGGGCCGGCTCAAGACCGGAACCCCGCCCCGGCTCGATGGCCGCACCATCGACTGGTCGGGCCTCCAGGTCCAGAATGGCGACGACCCACCTCGCCCGTTCTCCTTCCTGACCAATTCGATCGCCACGCCCCAGGTCGTCTGCCACATCACGCATACGACGCAAGCGACCCACGCCATCATCGAGGCCAATCTCGACCGCGCGCCGATGTATTCCGGCGCTATCGAAAGCGTCGGCCCGCGCTATTGTCCGTCTATCGAAGACAAGGTGGTCCGCTTCAAGGAGCGCGAAGGCCATCAGATCTTCCTCGAGCCCGAGGGCCTCGATGACGACACGGTCTATCCGAACGGCATCTCGACCTCGTTGCCAGAGGACGTGCAGCTCGCCTTCCTCAAGACGATCCCCGGCCTCGAAGCGGCGCGCGTCATTCGGCCGGGCTATGCCATCGAGTACGACTATGTCGATCCGCGCGAACTAACGCCTTCGCTCGAGACCAAGGCGGTCGGACGGCTGTTCCTGGCCGGCCAGATCAACGGGACGACCGGTTACGAGGAGGCCGCCGGGCAAGGGCTGATCGCCGGCATCAATGCCGCGCTCGCTGCATCGGGGGCCGAACGCCGCTTCGCAGCGACACGCGCCGATGGCTATCTCGGTGTGATGATCGACGACCTCGTCACACGTGGCGTGACAGAGCCCTATCGCATGTTCACGAGCCGCGCCGAATACCGGCTGACCCTTCGCGCCGACAATGCCGATCAGCGCCTCACGCCGCGCGGCATCGACATCGGCTGCGTGGGCGGAGAGCGCGCCAATGCTTTCGCTGACAAGTCGACACGGTTGGAGGAGGGCGCACGTCGGCTACGCAGCCTCACTCTGACCCCGGACGAAGCTGCCAAGCACGGTCTCAGCATCAATCGCGATGGACGCAAGCGGAGCGCCTTCGAGCTGCTGTCCTATCCAAATGTCGATGTCGCGCGGCTCTCGTCGATCTGGCCTGAGATCGCCAAGCTCGATCGTGATATCGCCGAGCAGCTCGCCGTCGATGCCCGCTATGCCGTCTACGTCAAGCGGCAGGAGCTCGACATCGCAGCCTTCCGCAAGGACGAGGCCATCGCCATTCCGGATGAGTTCGCCTTTGCCGCGCTCCCGGGCCTTTCGACCGAGCTCCGCCAAAAACTCGAGCGGCATCGCCCGGCAAGCCTCGGCCAGGCGGCGCGGCTCGACGGCATGACGCCGGCGGCGCTTATGCTGCTGCTTGCGCATCTGAAAAAGGGCGCCGCAGCCAAGAGCGCGTGAGGCCCGGAAGGCGAGGGGAGATGCCCGGCGCAAACGCGCCCGCGACCATCAGTGGGCCGACAGACTTCGCGGAAGCCTTTAAAGTTCCACGTGAAACAATCCACAGGCTGGCCCGCTACGCCGAATTGCTCAGCCATTGGCAGGCTCGGACCAACCTGGTTGCCGCCTCCACCCTGCCCGCCCTCTGGTCCCGGCATTTTGCCGACTCGGCCCAGTTGCGGACTCTTGCGCCGAGCGCGCGACTCTGGCTGGATCTCGGCTCAGGGGCGGGCTTTCCCGGACTGGTTGTCGCCCTTCTTGAAGCCGGGAGGCCGGATTTCCGCATGCACCTCGTGGAAAGCAACCGCAAGAAATGCGCGTTTCTCGCCGAGGTCGCGCGCGAGACGAAAGCCCCTGTGGACATTCACGCGATGCGCATTGAAGACCTCGCCAAAAGCCCGCAGAGGCTAGAGCCTGACGTGGTGAGCGCGCGGGCGCTTGCACCGCTGCCGCGTCTCCTAGAGTTGGCGAGCCCATTCTTCGGGCCAGGAACGAGGGGGCTGTTCTTGAAGGGCCGCGACGCAGAAGCCGAGATCGAGGCGGCGAGGGCAAGCTTCGATTTCTCTTTTCGCATGCATCCAGGTGGCACCTCGGCGGATTCGTATGTCGTCGATATCGGCGATCTGCGCGCCCGAAAGGCGAACGTGCCATGAACGCATTCGGACCGAAGCGCACGCGCGTCATCGCGCTCGCCAATCAGAAGGGCGGCGTGGGCAAGACCACGACGGCCATCAATCTTGGCACCGCGCTGGCCGCCGTCGGCGAGCATGTCCTCATCATCGACCTCGACCCGCAGGGCAATGCCAGCACGGGGCTCGGCGTGGACGAGCGGCCGCTCTCGACCTTCGACGTCTTGAGCGGGCAGGCCACCGTCGCCGCGGCGAGGGTGCCAACTCACGTCCCGCGGCTTTCCATCGTGCCGGCGACCATCGACCTGATGTCCTTCGAGCGCGAGTCGGGCGCTTCCAGCGGCAGGCATTACCGCCTGCGCGATTGCCTCGCCGCCATGACGGCTGCCGAGGAGCCGGACCAGGCCACGACTTACGTGCTGATCGACTGCCCGCCTTCACTGAATTTACTGACCGTTAACGCCTTGGCCGCGGCCGACGCCGTGCTCGTCCCTCTACAATGCGAGTTCTTCGCGCTCGAAGGCCTGGCGCAGCTCTTGAGCACGGTCGATGAGATCAGGGTCCGCCTCAACCCGAAGCTCCAGATCCACGGCGTGGTGCTCACCATGTACGACCAGCGCACCAGCCTGTCGGACCAGGTGATCGACGACGTGCGGCGCGTGCTCGGCGATAAGGTCTATACGACTGTCATCCCGCGCAATGTGCGCGTGGCCGAGTCGCCTTCGCATGGCAAGCCGGTGCTCCTCTACGATTATCGCTGCTCCGGCAGCCAAGCTTACATTCAGCTCGCCTCGGAGGTCATCGAGCGCGAGCGGCGGATGCGTGCGGCATGATCATCTATCGGCGAATCAAGGGGGAGGAGACTGCCATGTCGGCGGGCGCTCAGAAGACAAGATTGGGGAGGGGGCTCGCATCGCTCATCGGCGATCGCCCCGATGCGGCCTGGGGCGCCGAGGAAGAGCAACGGACCGTCCCGCTTGCCGCGCTCAAGCCTGGGCGCTTCAACCCGCGGCGGAACTTCGCCGAAGGCCAGCTCGAGGAACTTGCCGCTTCGATCCGCGAGCGCGGGCTGGTGCAGCCGCTCGTGGTCAGGCCGTCTCTGGGCGACACCTACGAGATCGTCGCCGGCGAGCGCCGCTGGCGTGCGGCGCAGCTTGCCAATCTGCATGACGTGCCGGTCGTCATCCGCGCGCTCTCCGATCAGGAGGCCGTCGAGATCGCCATCATCGAAAACGTCCAGCGCGAGGACCTGAATGCTATCGAAGAAGGCGAGGGGTACAAGCTTCTGATGCAGGGCCATGGCTACACGCAGGAGGACCTCGCCAAGGTCATCGGCAAGAGCCGGAGCCATCTCGCCAATACGCTACGCCTGTTGAAGCTGCCCGAGAGCGTGCAGGACCTGATCAGGGCAGGCCAGCTCAGCGCCGGTCATGCAAGGCCGCTGGTGGGACGCGCCGACGCCGAGGCGCTCGCTTCGCGCATCGTCAATCTCGGGCTATCTGTGCGCCAGGTCGAGGCGCTCACCCAGGAGCGCCTAGCCAAGCCGAAAAGTCAAAAGAGCAAGGACGCCGACACGCGCGCCGCCGAGTCAGAGCTGCATGAAGCGCTCGGCCTCGATGTCGAGATCAGGAAAGGCAAAGGCGAGAAGGGCGAGCTTCGCATCCGCTACGCGACGCTCGAACAACTCGAAGACGTCCGCCACCGTCTCTTGCGGCGCGTTCGCTTCTAGCCCCCGAGAAATTCCTCGGCGCGGAACAGCGATTTGAACGGAATGCCTGCCTTGGCGTAAAGATCGGCGGCGCCTTCACCGCGGTCGAGAATCGAGATCACGAGCGCAACCTTGGCACCCGCCTCGGTGACGGCCTTGACCGCGTCCATCGCCGAGCCGCCGGTCGTGGTCACGTCCTCGAGAATGATGACGGACTTGCCGGCGATGTCGTTGCCGTCGACGCGCTTCTTGGTGCCGTGATCCTTCACGGCTTTGCGGACGAAGAACCCTGGAAGGGGGCGCCCAAAGTCGACGCTGCGCATGGCGACCGGCGCGATCAGCGGCACTGCGCCCATCTCCAGACCGCCCACGCAATCCGCCTTAACATCTTGAATTTGTTGAAGAATTAGGTCAGCCATGAGAGCCGCGCCGTCGGGATCGAGCATCGCCGGCTTCATGTCGAAATAGTAGTCGCTCTCACGGCCAGACGCGAGCGTGACGCGCCCTCGCCTGAACGCCTTCTCCTTCAGAATCGCGAACAGCTTTTCGCGTGCCTGTTGATCGTGGCTTCGCTGGCTCAATGCCGCACCTCTCGCGTCAGCGACATGCATACAGCAGCGCGCACGCCCGTCAAATCCTCGAGGTCAGCGCAAGCACGAGCCGCTCGGCGAACGCGCCGTCGAGATCCGGCGAGCGACGCGAGCGCCTTACCGCTTCTTGGATCAGCG
Source organism: Methyloceanibacter sp. (assembly GCA_036257375.1). Taxonomy (GTDB): domain Bacteria; phylum Pseudomonadota; class Alphaproteobacteria; order Rhizobiales; family Methyloligellaceae; genus Methyloceanibacter. The sequence goes on along the minus strand of DATAFR010000062.1, from coordinate 19,373 downwards.
GCAGCGCGTGCGAGAGCCGGCTCGCGCCCCAGCGCTTGCAATGGGTGATGAAGATCGGCTCGCGCTTGAAATGGAGACGCGGCTTGAGCGACTTCGCGGCCTGCTCCAGGCTGCCGCCGGAACTTGCCGCTGCAGCCACGCGATGCAGTTGCGTGAAGTGGCGGCCGAGCGCCGACAGCGCCGCCGATCTGTCTGTGCCGGCCGCAGCGAGACGCTGAAGCTCGGCCAGCGCCGCCTTGGCATCGCCGCCGCTCACCGCATAGGCGAAATTGTCGAGGGCCGTCTCGGCGGCATCGCCGACGATCGCCTCGACGTCTTCATGCGCAATGTGCCCGCTGTCTTGCGCGTATATCGCAAGCTTGACGACCTCGGACCGCGACAGGGCCTGGTCGGCGCCGAGCCGCGTCATCAAATAGTCGCGCGTCTCCCTGTCGATGCTGAGACCCGCCTCGCGAAGCTCCGCATCGATTACGCCAAGCGTAAATTTCTCGTCGCTATAGCAAGGAAGCGCCGCGGCGCTCTTGTGCCCTTCGAACAGCTTGCGCAGACCGGAGTCGGGCCTGAGATTGCCCGCCTCGACAATGAGGATGTTCTCGAATGGCGTGGCGAGCAGCGCCTTGAGCGAGGGCACGTCGAGCCGCTGACTTGCCGTGACGCGCACCACGCTTTGGCCGGCGAACAGCGGCACGGTCTTGAGCTCCACTTCGATCCGCGCGGGATCCTCGGCGAGATCGCGGTCGTCGAGCCGGACGATCTCGGTCTGACCTCTCCCGCGTTTGGCGAATATCTGCGCGAGCGCGCCCGCCCGCTCCGAAACGAGCCCGGCATCGGGGCCATAAACGAGCACGGCGCGACAGTCGGAATTAGGCGACTTCACGAAGCCCGCGACGGCTGACGCTTTAAGGGCGACCATGGCAGAAAGATGCGGCAGCGCGGCTTCGCTGCAAAGGCAAAATCGGAAGAGCTAAGCGGCGTTGGCGAGATAGGCCGCAAGCTGGGTGCGGATGCTTTCGGCGACGGTGCGGGCGGCGCGGTTTTCGGCGTCGTAGCGTGCGCGCACATTGGCGAAGATTTCCTGGAAGCGGTTGTAGGGCGCGCGAGCGATCGCCTTGCCTTGGTAGACGACCTGCCCGTTGCCGGAATTCACGAGCTTGAAGGTCGCATCGAGCTGATAGATCTGGCCCGTCGCGTCGCCGGTGATCTGGACGAGCTGATCGGTCACGCTCTCCTTGATGACGATGTCGACGCGGTATCGGGTCGGTGCCGGGTTGTTCCCGCCGGTCGTGGCGAAGATCAACTCGTTGCGCAGCTTCTGCCCAACCCGGCCCGGGATGGGCGTAATGTCGACGCCTTTCATGACCTCGGCCAGCCTGGCGCCGCCCGCCGTGGTCCCGCCGTAGAGAGGCTGAAACCCGCAGCCAGCAAGCGCAGAGGCGCCGAGGCACGCGCAAAGCGCTGCGATCAAGGCATGGCTACGCCACCACATTGACGACCCTCTGCGGCACGACCACCACCTTCTTGATTTTACGTCCCCCTATGGCGCGCACGACATTGTCGAGCTTTAGCGCCGCGGCTTCAATATCTTCCTTCGCGGCGTCCCGCGCAATCGTCAATTCGTCCCGCCTTTTGCCGTTCACCTGTACCGCAATTGTCACGGTTTCCTTCAGCAAAAGGGCCTTTTCTGGGACGGGCCAAGGCTGTTCGGCGACAAGGGTGGCATGGCCTAGCTCGGCCCAGGCCTCCTCCGCCAAATGCGGCACCATGGGGGCGGCGATTCGCGCCAAGAGCTCAGCCGCCTCCCTGAGCGCGTAGGCCATGTCAGGGGCCGGCTTCGCCCCGGCGGCCTGTATGCCCGCCGATAGCGCATTGGCCAGCTCGTAGATCTGGGCGACCGCCGTGTTGAAGCGGAGCTTCTCGATGGCGCTCGTCACCGCCGCGACGGCTTTGTGCGCGGCGCGGCGAAGCGTCTCGGCTTCCGCGCCGAACTCGGCAGGCTTGGGTGATTCGGGCTTTGCACCCTTCGCCGCGGCATCGCGCACCAGCCGCCAGACGCGCTGTAGGAAGCGATGCGCGCCCTCGACCCCGGCGGCCGTCCACTCGATGTCGCGCTCGGGCGGCGTGTCCGACAGCATGAACCAGCGCGCCGTGTCGGCGCCATACGCGGCGATGATAATGTCGGGATCGACGACGTTCTTCTTCGACTTCGACATCGACTCGATGGCGCCGACCATGATCGGCTCGCCGGTCTTAGCGTTGACCGCGATGCCGCCTTCTTTGCGAACCTCTTCGGGCAGCAGCCATTTCCCGGCCGCGTCCTTGTAGGTCTCGTGCGTGACCATGCCTTGGGTAAAGAGCCCTTTGAACGGCTCGTCGATCGTCGCATGTCCTGTCCTGTGCATCGCGCGCGTGAAGAAGCGCGCATAGAGGAGATGCAGGATCGCGTGCTCGACGCCGCCGATATATTGGTCCACGGGGAGCCAATAGCAGACGGCGTTTGTGTCGGTCGGCTCGGCCGCGTGCGGCGAGCAGAAGCGCGCGAAGTACCACGACGAATCGACGAAGGTGTCCATCGTGTCGGTCTCCCGCGTTGCGGGTCCGCCGCAGCTCGGGCAGGTGACGTGCTTCCAGGTCGGATGCCGGTCGAGCGGATTGCCGGGCTTGTCGAAACTTACATCGTCGGGAAGCTTCACCGGAAGATCTTGCTCCGGCACCGGCACGATGCCGCAGGTTGGGCAGTGGATCATGGGAATCGGGCAGCCCCAATAGCGCTGGCGTGAGATGCCCCAATCGCGCAGGCGATATTGCGTCTGCCGTTCAGCCACCGGTTTGCCCTTGACCGTCTTCTCGGTGAGCGCGTCGGCGATCGCAGTCTTCGCAGCTTCGATGCTAAGCCCGTCGAGAAAGCCCGAATTGATCAAAGTGCCTTCGCCGGTATAGGCCTCATCCCCGACCGTGAAGCCGGCCGCGTCGGTGTCGGGCGGCAGCACCACCGGGATGACAGGAAGCCCCTGCGCGCGCGCGAATTCGAGGTCGCGCTGATCGTGCGCCGGGCAGCCGAAGATGGCACCCGTGCCGTACTCCATCACGATGAAATTGGCGATCAGCACCGGAAGCTCAGCGCCTTCGATCGCCGGATGGCGCACACGCAAGCCGGTGTCGAAACCCTTCTTCTCCTGCGTCTCGAGCTCAGCCGCGGTCGTGCCGTGCCTTTGGCATTCGGCAATGAAGGCGGAGGCGCCAGGATTTTTCTCGGCGACAGCTTTCGCAAGCGGATGGTCCGGCGCGATCGCGACGAAGCTCGCGCCGAACAGCGTGTCGGGCCGCGTGGTGAAGACCTCGATCAGCTCGTGACCTTTGGGCGCCGCGCCGGGCACGACCTCGAAGCGGATCAGTAGGCCCTCTGAGCGGCCAATCCAATTCGCCTGCATCAGCCTGACCTTCTCCGGCCAGCGTTCGAGCCCGTCGAGCGCCTGGAGCAGGTCTTGCGCGTAGTCGGTGATCTTGAACACCCATTCCGGCTGCTCGCGCTGCTCGACCAAGGCACCCGAGCGCCAGCCGCGCCCGTCGATCACCTGCTCGTTGGCGAGCACGGTGCGGTCGACGGGGTCCCAGTTCACTTTCCGCGTCTTGCGATCGACCAGCCCGGCTTTGCGCATATCGAGAAAGACCCGCTGCTGCTGGTGGTAGTAGTCGAGGTCGCATGTGGCGAGCTCTCTCAACCAATCGAGCGAGAGCCCCATGCTCTTGAGCTGGCTGCGCATGGTGGCGATATTGTCGTAGGTCCATTTGGCGGGATGCACGCCGCGCTCGATGGCCGCATTCTCCGCCGGGAGGCCGAAGGCGTCCCAACCCATGGGATGCAGCACGTTATGACCCTTGGCGCGCATATAGCGGGCCACGACGTCTCCCATCGTGTAGTTCCGCACATGCCCCATATGGATGCGGCCCGAGGGGTATGGGAACATTTCAAGAACATAATATTTCGGGCGCGGGTCGGTCTCGGACGCGCGGAAGATCCGGCGCTTCTCCCACTGCGCCTGCCAATGCTTTTCGCGTTTCGGCGCGTCGTAACGTTCCGCCGCCATGATCCTCGCCCAGGTCCAGTCGTGTGTGTGCTCGCGGGGAATGAACCAGAATGGCGAGAGCGGTCAAGTTACGCATCCTCGCGCGCCTTGCTAGATAGTCGACCATGAGCTCCGATCAGCCCACGATGATCGACGTCCCCGCCCGGCTGCGACTGGTGCGTGGGGAGATCGCTCTGGCCGCCGAGGCTGCGGGGCGCGATCCTGCAAGCGTGCACTTGGTCGCCGTGACGAAAACGGTGCCGGCCTCCGTCATCGAGCAGGCCATCGGCGCAGGCCAGCTTGTGTTCGGCGAAAACCGGGTGCAAGAAGCGCACGCCAAATGGCCCGCGCTGAAAGAGCGGCATGCCGGCATCGAGCTTCACCTCATCGGCCCGCTGCAATCGAACAAGGTGCGCGAGGCGTGCGGGCTGTTCGATGTGATCGAAACGGTGGACCGTCCAAAGCTCGCGCGCGCTCTTGCCGAAGAAATGGCGCGTGTGGGCAAGCGTCCGCGTCTCTTCGTGCAGGTGAATACCGGCGAGGAACCGCAAAAAGCCGGGATTGCCCCAACCGAGACAGAATCCTTCGTCGCGCTCTGCCGCGATACGTTCGGGCTTTCCATTGGCGGGCTGATGTGCATCCCGCCATTCGATGAGGAGCCCGCGATGCATTTTGCGCTTCTCGCCAAGCTTGCCGAACGCCTTGGTATCAAGGAGCTGAGCATGGGCATGAGCGGAGACTTTCCCCGCGCCATCCAGTTCGGCGCGACCTATGTGCGTATCGGCACCGCCATCTTCGGCGCCCGCCCTACTAGCGAATGATCGCGATCTCCGTTCCGTATCTTAATTGAGTGAGCAGCATGTTGAGGTCATGGTGCGACAGCGCGATGCAGCCAGCGGTCGGCGCATAGCCTGGTCGCGCGAGATGCACGAAGATGGCACTGCCACGCCCCCTCACCCGCGGCCGGTCATTGTAGCCGAGCACAAGTACGAGGTCGTAGAGATGGTCCGACCGGCTCAGGCGGTCGGCACTGCTTTGCGGCGAAAGCCTGACAAGGCGGTTATAGTTGCGGGCGGCGGGATCCTCGCACCAACCGTCATGCGCGCGGATGGCATGCAAAGGAAGCTGCGTGCGCGGACGCGGCACTCGATCGGCCCGATAGAGGACCTGGCTAACCGGAAAGCGCCCGAGCGGCGTCCCGCCATCGCCCTCGCGCTTCAGAGCGCGAATGCCGCCACGGCCGAGCGCCGCGGGCCTTACGCCATGCCGAAGCACAACCCTCGCGCCGGACGTGCGTCCCGGCGCGCGCCTGACAAGGATCGGCCGGGATCGTTTAACCCTCATGACGGCAAACCTTTTCTTCGCCGGGATGATTCGCGATACGCTTGTCCTTAGGCTTGGCCCCGAATACAACTCTCAACGCGGAAATAGAGTCCAGGAACCGCCGATGAGCAATGCGCGCAAGATCCTCATCATCGACGATGACGACGAGCTGCGCGAGTCGTTGAGCGAGCAACTCAGCCTGCACGAGGAGTTCGACACCGCCCTGGCGGCAACGGCCTCCGAGGGTTTGAAGCTGGCGCGCAACGGCCATGTCGACCTCGTTCTGCTCGATGTCGGCCTCCCCGATCTCGACGGCCGCGAGGCTTGCAAGCTGTTGCGCCGCAGCGGCTTCAAGGGTCCAGTCGTGATGCTGACCGCGCAGATCTCTGATGCCGACACGATCCTCGGGCTCGAGTCCGGCGCCAACGACTATGTGACGAAGCCCTTCCGTCTCGGCGTGTTGCTCGCGCGCATTCGCGCCCAGCTCCGGCAACACGAGCAGAGCGAGGATGCCGTCTTCACCATCGGCCCCTACACCTTCAAGCCCGCCTCGAAGCTCTTGGTCGATGGCAACGGGGCCAAGATCAGGCTCACCGAGAAAGAGACCTCGATCCTGAAATATCTCTATCGCGCCGGCGAGCGCGTCGTGACGCGCGACGTGCTCTTGCACGAAGTGTGGGGCTATAACGCGGGCGTCACCACGCACACGCTCGAGACGCATATCTACCGCCTGCGTCAGAAGATCGAGAAAGATCCCTCCCAAGCCGAGCTGCTGATCACCGAAACCGGTGGCTACAAGCTGGTGCCGTAGGGCCCTCAGTCAATCTCCAAATCGGCGATGACGGGCACATGGTCCGACGTGCGCGGCCAGTCGCGCGTCTCGTCGAGTACCTTCATCGAAACCGCCGCGCCATCGAGCGCCGGCGTGGTCCACACGTGATCGAGACGACGGCCGCGATTCGATGCACGCCAATCGCGGTTGCGATAGCTCCACCAAGTGAAGAGCTTCTCCTCGGCGGGCACGTGCTGCCGCATCACGTCGATCCAATCATGCGAGGCCATCACGCGGGCCAATCGCTCCGTCTCGGCGGGCGTGTGGCTCACCACCTTGAGCAGCTGCTTGTGCGACCAGACATCGGTCGGAAGCGGCGCCACATTGAGGTCGCCGACAACGATCATGCGGTTCTTGGACTTGTTGCGCATGCCGGCGAACCAGGCGCTCATGGCTTCGAGGAAATCGAGTTTGTGACGAAACTTCTCGTTGAGCTCGGGATCGGGAAGATCGCCGCCCGCCGGTACATAGATGTTGTGCAGAATGACTGGCTTCGCCTGACCGTTCGTCCCTTCGAGCCGGATGGAAAGATGCCGCGCGTGGCCGCGCCCGCAAATGTCGCGACGCTCGAGCAGCGCGAACGGCAGGCGCGAGAGCGTGGCGACGCCGTGATAGCCCTTCTGCCCGGCGATCGCGATATGCGGAAAGCCGAGCGCGCGCAGCTCGAGCTCCGGGAACTTGCCCTCGATGCATTTGATCTCTTGCAAGCAAAGTACGTCAGGCTTGTGCGCCCTCACGAAGCGGTTCACGAGGTCGAGCCTGAGCCTGACCGAGTTGATGTTCCAAGTGGCGAGACGAAAGCGCATGCGAAGGGTCAAGATCGGAGCGAGGAAACGGAAAAGCAAGCCGCGCGGCCGGCCGTCCACGGAAAGCTCATGGCGGCAAAGAGGCCCAGAAAGTGAAGAAGCCCCAGAGACGGGGGGACTCGGGGCTTCTTCGGGTTCCTTATGGGGGGAACCAGTGATGGGGAGGGAACCCATCACCTAAGCGACATATCACTTCTTTGCGACATCTGTGATGTCTTTTTGCCGCATCAGTAAATTCGCGCACTCGTCAAGGTGTCGCCGAGGAGCGGCGAAGCGGAATGCAGTAGGCAAAAAGAAAGGCGCCCAACCGCTGCGCGTGGTTGGGCGCCAGAAGCGCGTTGTTTCGCGCGCGTGCCGGGAGGGAAGCCGGCACGAGCGAACCACATCTTCGGCTAGACGGGGGGCACTACCGATGAAAAGCGATGTGGCTCGCTTCTAGGCCCAAGAGATAAGTAGATTTCGGACTCATTTCAACCGGCGCCCCCCGAAAAATTTAACGGCACGTAAATAGAAAGCTTGGCCCTTGAGACAAGAGATTGATTCAGCGCAGTTTTTCTTCGATTCCTGGGAGCTGGCAAGGATCGCCAGTAGTGTCCCTTCGAGCCGGAAACAACCCGCGGTTGCCTTAGCGGAAGGGCTGGAAGCTGTCCTTGGAGGTGAAGAAGTCGGAGGCGACCTTCCGCCCAGAGACGATATCGTTGACGCTCACCCGCGTGGTCAAGCCTTGCGCGTCGGTGATGCTCCACTGCTTCAACTGAAGCTCCGCTCCGCTTTCGAATACGAGCCTTATGGACCCTGCCGCATCGCCCGACTTGTCCTCGAGCGAAATGGCCAGCGTTCCTTCCTGGCTTTCGACTCCGACAATGCGCGCGTCGCGCGCAAGGTCGACCGCGTCGGCCAGAAGCAGCCGGAAGGGCGTCGATTGGATGGGATACTTCTCGACCGTGCGAAGGTCCGCATCCTCGATGGCGAGCGATGCCCCGTCGGCCACGATGCGGAGCGCGCTCGGCGGCGCGTAATCGAATCTGATCTTGCCCGGTCTCTGCACATAAAAGCGCCCCGTGGAGCGCTTGTTGGTGGCATCGACCTGCTCGAAGCTGCCTTGCAGGTTGGTGATTCCGTTGAAATAGGCATTGATCCGCGCGACTGCCTTGGTCTGCGCTTCGCCGATTAGCGGGGTTGCGGCTTGCGCCGCCTCGACGGCGGCTTCCCAGCCCGCCCCCTCATCGATCGCCGTCGGCGTGATCTCGTCGGGCGGCGGCGGCGCTCCGGTTGCACCGGTCTCATCGCCAACCGAGGGTCTGAGCTGATCCTCGGGCTCGGTCAGGCCTTGCGGGGTGGTGACTGGCGTCGGGGTTGCAGGCCGCTTGACCACCGTGGTCGCACTGTCTTGAGCGGCCGCGGGTCCGATCGAAAGGCACAAGGCAACTGGCAGCCCAAAGAGTAGCCCGGCGGCTTTGCGGCTTGTCATCGACCCCCCTCCGTTGACCGGCGCGGCTCTGAGACCCAAGAGGCAACCGATAGATGATTCAAGCAAATCTGGTCAACTTCTTGGCAACTTCCGTCTAATACGGCCTCTCTGCCTCGTCGTTACCGACGAGAATCTCTCGCTTTCCGGCATGGTTCGCGGCGCCGATTACGCCCTCATTCTCCATGCGCTCGATCAGAGAGGCGGCACGATTGTAGCCGATACCGAGCCGTCGCTGCACATAGCTGGTCGAGGCCTTACGATCGCGGAGCACGATGGCGACGGCTTGGTCGTAAAGCTCGTTGCCGGAATCGCCGTACTCCTCGCCCCCTTCTCCGCCCTCGTCCTCGTCGTCCTCTTCTTCGGTGACGGCCTCGAGATAAGACGGCACGCCCTGCTTCTTCAGATGGCGCACCACCTTCTCCACTTCCTCGTCGGCGACGAAGGGCCCATGCACGCGCATGATGCGACCGCCGCCCGCCATGTAGAGCATGTCGCCCTGGCCGAGCAGCTGCTCGGCGCCCTGCTCACCGAGAATGGTGCGGCTGTCGATCTTGGAGGTGACCTGGAAGCTGACCCGCGTCGGGAAGTTCGCTTTGATCGTGCCGGTGATGACATCGACGCTCGGGCGCTGCGTGGCGGTGATGAGATGGATGCCGGCCGCGCGCGCCATCTGCGCCAAGCGCTGCACCGCCGCCTCGATGTCCTTGCCGGCAACCATCATGAGGTCGGCCATCTCGTCCACGATCACGACGATATAGGGCATCGCGTCGTAGTCCATCTCCTCCTGTTCGTAGATGGCGCGGCCGGTGGCGCGGTCGAACCCGGTCTGCACGGTACGCGTCAGTACCTCGCCCTTGGCTTCCGCCTGGAGGATGCGGGAGTTGTAGCCCTTGATGTCGCGTACACCCAATTTCGACATGCGTTTGTAGCGCTCTTCCATCTCGCGCACGGTCCATTTCAACGCAACCACCGCCTTCTTCGGGTCGGTGACCACCGGCGCGAGCAGATGCGGGATGCCGTCATAGACGGAAAGCTCGAGCATCTTCGGATCGATCATGATGAATTTGCACTGCTCGGGCGACAGCCGGTAGAGCAGCGACAGGATCATCGTGTTGATGCCGACCGACTTGCCGGATCCGGTGGTGCCGGCGATCAGGAGATGCGGCATGCGCGAGAGATCGACGACGATCGGCTCGCCGCCGATATTCTTGCCGAGCGCAAGCGCGAGTCTCGCATCGGTCTCCTCGAAGTCGGAGGTCTCCAGCAGCTCCCGCAGCAGCACGACTTCGCGCCGGTCGTTGGGGAGCTCGATACCGATGACGTTGCGGCCGGGCACGACGGCGACGCGCGCGGCGACCGCGCTCATCGAGCGAGCGATGTCGTCGGCAAGACCGATCACGCGCGAGGACTTGGTGCCTGGCGCCGGCTCGAGCTCGTAGAGCGTGACCACGGGACCGGGGCGCACGTTGGTGATCTCGCCCTTCACGCCGAAATCTTGCAGCACGCCTTCAAGCTCGCGCGCATTCTCTTGCAGCACCTCGTCGCTTACGCCGCGGCTCTTGCTGCCTTTTGGCTGCTGCAGCAGCTTGAGCGACGGCGCCTCGTAGGGCTCGTCGGACTGTTGCGCGCGGGAGATCCCGGTGTGCTTTTTCTTCTTCTTGCCGTCGGCACCGAGGCGGGTGATGCGGTAGTTCGGGGAGGTGATGTCGTCGTCGACCTCCTCGTCGTCGAACTCTTCGCCGAGCGAGGCGGGGCCGAAAGAGGGCTCGATACGACCTTCGGCGTCGGGCTCGCGCTCCTCGTCCTCCCAATCTTCCTCCTCGCCCTCCTCGTACTCTTCGTCATCGTCGTCGCGCGCATCGCGACGGCCGAACAGCCGCTTGATCTTGGATCCCGCATGCATGCTGTAATGCATGGCGCCGCCGAGCCACGCGTTGGCCCACTCGCTGGCAGCGCCGCTGCGCGGGGCCCAGAGCGCGATCAGCCGTGACGTGCTCGTGCCGCAGGCGAACAAGAGCATCATCGTGCCGAGGACGAAAAAGGCGAGACCGGCCACGAAGGATACCGCGGCATCGGGCAGGAACGGGCCGATGACGTGAGCACCGGCCATGAAGAAATCGCCGAAAATGCCGCCAAGCCCGTTGGGCAGCGGCCAGCTCTTCGGCTGGGGCAGGGCGGCGAGGGCCGCGGCAAGCAGGACGACGGAGCAGGGCCAGGCCAAGAGCCGCATGCGTCTGCGGTTCGGCGTGGTGCGGAAGACGAGGTGCCAGCCCCAGGCCGCCAGAGGCAGAAAGAGAATGATCGAGGCAAGCCCCAAGGACTGGATGGCGAGATCGGCCACAACGGCGCCCCAGCTGCCCAGCACATTCCTGGGCAAGGCGCGCGTCGCGTTGTTCAGGCTCGGGTCGCGCACCGACCAAGTGGCAAGGCTCGCCCACGCGGCGCAGGCGATCGTGACGATTAACAATCCGTAACTGCCGAGCAGCATTCGCCTCAAGCCGGACTCGACCGCTCCGGGCAGAAGCTTCCGCCGGCTCTTCGCTCTTCCCCTGGTAGCCATCCCTCAACCCAATGTGGCGACGATACGCGTCAGAGCCTCGCGGGTAGTGTCCGCGCCATGCACGAGCGCGACCCTGATGTAGTCCGTACCCGGATTGACGCCATCAGGTTCGGCTTGCGCGAGATAGGCTCCCGGCAACACTCTGACACCACACCCTTTCCAAAGGGTTTTCGCGGCCTCCTCCCCGCCCCCAACAGCCGCCATATCGAGCCAAAGAAAGAAGCTGCCGCCGGGTCGCCGGTAGCCATAGCGCCCCGCCAGCAGCTCGTCGGCGATGGCGAAATTCCTCCCGTAAAGCGCCCGCCCCTTCTCCACGTGCTCCTCGTCGGCCCAAGCCTTGGCGGAGACGTGCTGCACGGGAAGCGGCACTTGCGGGCAAGCGACATTGCGAAAGCGCAGCAATGCTGCAATGAAGCTGGGGTCGCCGGCGACGAAGCCCGACCTTAAGCCCGGCAAGCCTGAACGCTTCGACAGCGACTGAAACGAAACGACATTGGCGAGGCTGCCCGTCTGCGCATAAGCCGTCTCGAGCGCGCCTGGCGGCAGCGTCTCGCTATAGATCTCGGAATAGCATTCGTCGGCGAAGAGAAGAAAATCAAAGCGGCGCGCGAGCGCGACGGCGCGAGCGAGATAGGCGCGGTCCGCGACGGCACCTTGCGGATTTGACGGCGTGCAAAGATAGAAGGCAATGCTTCGCTGAAGCACGCCCTCGTCGATCGAACCGAGCTCAGGCAGGAAGCCATCTTCGGCGCGAGACGGGAGGAGGACGGGCTCGGCGCCCGAGGCTGCGGCCGCCGCGGCATAACTTTGGTAAAACGGGTTGGGGATCAGCACCGCCGGCCGACGCGCATCAGGCTTGCGCGCGAACGCCGGAAAGATCGCCGAGAACAAGCCTTCGCGCGAGCCGTTGAGCGGCAGCACATGGGTGTCGGGGTCGATGTGCCCCTTGAGTGTCGGATAGCGGCGCCCGAGCCAATCGCTGATCGCCTCGCGCAAGACGGGGACGCCTTTGATCGGCGGGTAGCGTCCGAACTCGCCGAGATGCGCCTCCAGCGTTGGGCCGAGGAAGGAGGGGATCAGCGCCTTGGGCTCGCCTAGCGAAAGGTCGATGGCCGGCAGTCCGGGGGCAAGCCCGTCTAGCAGCTGCGTGAGCCGCGCGAAGGGCGAGCGGACCAGCTCGTCGAGTTTGTTGAACGCGGCATGCGGCGGCATGCGCCGGTGTTACGGGATGGCGGCGCTCGCTTCAATGGCCGTCACGCGCCAGCCCGGGAAATGAATAAGCCCCGGCGAAAGGCCGGGGCTTCAAGGAGAGCGAGAGTCCAGGGAGGAGTGACTTAGCTCTGTTTCTGAGACGCTTTGGTCCCTCGTTGGGTTACGCGCAACACACGGCTAGGGAACCACCTCGCCGTGCAGGTTGATGTCGAGGCCCTCGACTTCGACGGCCTGGCTCACCCTGACACCGGTGATGATGTTGACGACGATCAGGATGACGAAGGTCGCCAGTCCCGACCAGATCAAGGTCGCGGCAACGCCCTCGATCTGAGTCCAGATCTGGTCGACATTGCCTTCCAGCGCGCCCTTTACGCCGCCGATCGCTTCCAGCGCGAACACGCCCGTCAGGATTGCCCCGATGATGCCGCCGACACAGTGCACTCCGAAGACATCGAGCGAATCGTCGTAACCGAGCGCCCGCTTGACCGTGGTCGAAGCGAAGAAGCAGCCGACACCCGCCGCAGCACCAATCCACAGCGCGCCCACCGGGCCGACGAAGCCCGATGCCGGCGTGATGGCGACAAGGCCGGCGACGGCGCCGGAGATGATGCCGAGCACGCTCGGCTTCCTGTGCACCACCCACTCGGCCAGCATCCAGGCGAGCGCCGCCGTTGCGGTGGCGATCTGGGTGACCGCCATGGCCATACCGGCTCGCGTGCCCGCCGCGACCGCCGAACCTGCGTTGAAGCCGAACCAGCCGACCCACAGAAGGGAGGCGCCGGCCAGGCTATAGACGAGGTTCGAAGGCGCCATGTTCTCGGTGCCGTATCCGGTGCGCTTGCCGAGATAGAGAGCCGTGACAAGACCGGCGATACCGGCGTTGATATGCACCACCGTTCCGCCGGCGTAGTCGAGCACGCCCGCGCCGCCGAGGAAGCCGCCGCCCCACACCCAATGCGCAATCGGGGCGTAGACGATGATTCCCCACAGGATCATGTACAGGACCAGCGCGGAGAACTTCATGCGATCGGCGAACGCGCCGACGATCAGCGCCGGCGTGATGATGGCGAAGGTCATCTGGAACGTCATGAAGACCGACTCTGGGATCGTGCCCGCCAGCGAATGCGCGCTGTCGAGCGCTAAGCTCTTGAGCAAGAGTTGCGACGTTCCGCCGATATATTTCTGCATGCCGCCGCCGTCGGTGAAGGCAAGCGAATAGCCGACGGCCATCCACACCACGGTGATGATGCAGGTGGTGGCAAAGCACTGCATGACGATAGTTAGGATGTTTTTCTTGCGCACCATGCCGCCGTAGAACAGCGCCAATCCCGGGATGGTCATCATCAGCACGAGAGCCGTCGATGCGAGCATCCAAGCCGTGTCGCCCGTGTCGAACGCGGGCTTGGCTGGCTCGGTGGCTTCCGCCGCCGCTTCCTGGGCAAGCGCCGGGTCGATGTGGAAGAGCGCGAATACAGCGAGCGCTGCGACCGCGCTGAGAAGATATTTGGCAAGCTTCATCTTCAACCCTCCCCTTTAGAGCGCTGATTCGTTGGTTTCGCCGGTGCGGATGCGCACCGTCTGCTCGACGGGAACGACGAAGATCTTGCCGTCGCCGATTTGTCCGGTCTTAGCCGCGGCGACGATTGCGTCCACGGCCTTGTCCACCAGTTTGGCAGGGACCACCACCTCGATCTTGATCTTCGGCAGGAAGTTCACGGCGTATTCCGCGCCGCGATAGATCTCGGTGTGGCCCTTTTGCCGGCCGTAACCTTTGACTTCGGTCACGGTCATGCCTTGCAGGCCAAGCTCGGTGAGGGCGTGGCGCACCTCATCGAGCTTGAATGGCTTGATGATCGCCATCACCAGCTTCATGTCTTTAACCCCTCCATGTTTACGGCTGTTGGGCTTTTCGGGAGCCTCCCTTCGAGCCGTGCGAATCCGAAAGCAGAGTCAAGCCGCGTGCCAACTCCCGTGCGGCGCCGCAAGTGCTTTGGTTTCCTGACTCTTTTTCGGGCGATACGGCGTTAGCCTGACTCTGGAAAAGGCCTGGTCAGCCTAAATATTAGGCAAAAAAGGGCAGTTGCTTAGATATTAGCCAGCTTTTCGATCATTGCGATCGCGGACCAAGCCTTCCTGCGCGGTTGACGCCACGAGCTCACCTTTCCGGGTAAAGAGAGTGCCGCGGCAAAACGCCCTTCCGGCGCCCGAAGTCGGGCTGTCCTGGGCATAGAGCAGCCAGTCGTCAGCCCTGAAGCTCCGGTGGAACCAGATGGCATGGTCGAGGCTCGCCAGCATCAAGCTTGGATCGAACACGAAGCGGCCATGCGCGATCAGCGCGGTATCGAGCAGGGTGAAGTCCGAGGCGTAAGCGAGCACGCATTGGTGCAGCGCCAAGTCGTCGCCAACCTCGCCGGTGGCCCTGATCCACACCTGCTGCGAGGGGGCACGATTGCCCGGCGAAAGGTAGCGGGAAAGATCGACCGGCCTGATCTCGATCGGCCGCTCGCGCTCCCAATAGGCTTTCACCTGCGGCGGTACGCGCTCGATAAAACAGGCCTTGAGCTCCGCTTCGCTCGGCAACGACTCCGGCGGCGGCACGTCCGGCATTTTCATTTGATGCTGGAGCCCCTCCTCCGGCTTATGGAAGGAGGCGGCCATGGAGAAGATCGCCTGCCCGTGCTGGATTGCCACCACGCGGCGGGTGGAAAAGCTGCCGCCGTCGCGGATGCGGTCGACCTCATAGATGATCGGTACCGCGGGATCACCCGCGCGCAGGAAATAGGCATGCAGCGAATGTGCGAGCCGCCCGTTGACCGTACGATGCGCAGCCACCAGCGCCTGCCCAATCACCTGGCCGCCGAATACGCGCTGCCAGCCGACCTGCGGGCTGAGCCCGCGAAACAAATTCTCCTCAAGCTTTTCGATGTCGAGGATCGAGAGCAGCATTTCCAGCGCACGGCTCATAGGCGAACCTTTCCTGAGAGCTCCGCCTTTAGCAGTTTCACTAGACTTGCGGAACGTGGCATTGCTGGATGATGGCGATGACCAAGACGAAGGCAAAGGCTCCGGGCCGGTTCGATGTGGCCATCGCCGGTGGCGGGTTTGCCGGGCGCACGCTTGCGCTTGCTCTTGCCAAGCTCGCGCCGCAGGGCTTTCGCATCGCCCTGATCGACACCGAGCCGGCGAAGGCTCAAGCGCGAGGCAATGCTGACGCCCGCGCGCTCGCGCTGACGGCGGCGACCAGGAACCTGCTTTCGGCGCTCGACCTTTGGCATGAGCTTGAACCCTCGGCGCAAGCCATCGAGTCGATCGAGATCACCGACAGCCCGCTGAACGCCGCCTTGCGCCCGCACTTCCTCGGCTTTGACGCGGAATTCAAGCACGCGAGCGCTAAGGCGCATATCGTCGAGCATGGCGCGCTCGACGGTCTGCTCGCCGCTGCGGTGGAGAAGAACCCTTCGATCAAGCTGTTCGCGGCCGAGACGCTGACCGATTACGAGACCGATGCCTTCAAGCTCGAAGCCAAGCTGGGCAGCGGCAAGACGGTCGAAACGGGCCTTCTCGTCGCCGCCGACGGCAAGCGCTCGCGGGCGAGGGAGCGCGCCGGTATCAAATGCGTGGGCTGGTCCTATCCGCAAATCGGCATCGTCGCCACCGTCGCGCATGCGCGGCCCCATCACGGCCAGGCCGTGCAGCACTTTCTGCCGTCGGGGCCCTTCGCCATCCTGCCGCTCAAGGGCAACCGCTCCTCCATCGTCTGGACCGAGGAGAAGGCGCATGGCGAGGCCATCATGGCGCTCGACGAGACCGGCTTCCTCGCCGAGCTTGGCACGCGCTTCGGCCATAGGCTCGGCGCGATCGAGCTTGCCGGCCCCCGCCAATCCTTTCCGCTCGACATGCAAATCGCGCGGTCTTTCGTGGCTGACCGGCTCGCGCTCGTGGGCGACGCGGCGCATGCCGTGCATCCGCTGGCGGGTCAGGGACTCAATATCGGCATGCGCGACGTGGCGGCGCTCGCCGAGACGATCGTCGACGCGACGCGGCTTGGCCTCGATGTCGGCGATGCTGTGACGCTTGAACGCTACGAGCGCTGGCGCCGTTTCGACAGCGCCTTTTCGGCGGCGGTCATGGACGGCCTCAACCGTCTCTTCTCCAACGACAACGCGCCGCTGCGCATCGTACGCGATCTCGGGCTCGGCCTCGTCGATCGCGCACCCGCGTTGAAGCGCTTCCTGGTCAACGAGGCGGCCGGCACCACCGGCACTCTGCCGCGCCTCTTGAAGGGCCAGAGCCCCTAGCCCTCGTCGAGCTTGCGTGCTTCCTCGGGAAGCATGATGGGAATGCCGTCGCGGATCGGGTAGGCGAGTCCGGCAGCGCGGCTGATCAGCTCCTGCCGCTCGGCGTCATAGGCGAGCGAGGTCTTGGTCAACGGGCAGACCAGGATTTCGAGCAGCTTCGGATCGATGCGGCGGCCGCTCTTGTCGGGCGCGTCGGTCATTGCAGCGATGTCCCCGAGCCGTCGTCGGTCGCGGCGAGTTCCATTTCCGCCAGCGCCACAAGCGCCTCCGCGCGCGAGCGCAAGTCCGGCGCTTCGAGCAGAGCTTGTTTCTCCTCCGGCCCATAAGGGCTCAAGATCGAGAGCGTGTTGACGAGACGCTCATTGCTCGCGCTGTTGATACGCTCCCAATCGGCATTGAGATTGTTCGCCATCAGATAGCTGCGGAGCGTGGCGATGAGGTGCGTGCGGTCGACATCATCCTCGCCATACCCCGCAATGAAATCCTTGGCGTAAGGAGCGAAATTCACGCGTGCCATGCGGAACGGCTCGCCTCCTGCGATGTCTTTGGCAGTGGTGAAGCGCGCAATGCCGGCAAGCGTGATGACCACGCGGCCGTCCTCGTGCTCGGCAAAGGCAGAGATGCGGCCGGCGCATCCGACCCGCCGCAGCGGGAAGGACTTGCCTGGCGGCGACTCGGCGGCTCCGGCGTCGGGACCGGGCTGCACCACGCCCACCATGCGATCACTCGCGAGCGCGTGATCGACGAGCGCAAGATAGCGCGGCTCGAACACATTCAGCGTCAGCGAAGCGCGCGGCAGCAGGATGGCACCGCGCAAGGGAAACAGGGGCAGCGCGCTCGGCATGTCAGTGACAGTGCGATAGCGTTCGGTCACGCCCAAATTGCGCTCCTTTGCCTCAGGCGAAGAGCAGCGATGACAGTCTTTGCCGGCCCGAGATCGTGGCGGGGTCAGTTCCACCCCAGGCATCGAACAATTGCACGAGCTGTTTTCGTGCCGCGTCGTCGTTCCAGGTGCGGTGCTTGGCGACGAGCGTCAAGAGCTCCTCCGTTGCGCCGCCGCGGTCGCCTTTGGCGTTGAGCGCGAGCGCAAGATCGAAGCGCGCCTGCGCGTCTTTCGGATCGGACGCAAGCTTGGCGCGGAGCGCCTCGATGTCGCCTGCTGCCGGCGCCTTGCGTGCAAGCTCGAGCGCCGCGCGTGCACTTGCCACCGGCGCGCTCTCGGCCTTGCCCGGCGGCACGAGCGCAAGCGTTTGCTCGGCGCGCGGGAGATCGCCTGTCTTGATGTAGCACTTGGCCAGTCCTGCCAGACTTTGCGCGTTCTCGCGATCCTGTTGCAGCACCTCGCCGAAGAGCTGTGCCGCGCTGTTGAGATCGCCCGCGGCGAGCGCCTCCTCGGCCGCCTCGATGTCAGCCGCGAGATCGCCGGCGCTGTCGCCGATCAGCCGTGCGATGAAAGCATTGATGCGGGATTCGGGCAGAGCCCCCATGAATCCGTCAACGGGGCGGCCATCCTGGAAGGCGAACACCGCAGGGATCGATTGCACGCCCATCTGCCCCGGGATTTGCGGATGCTCGTCGATATTCAGTTTCACGAGCCGAATGGCGCCCTTTGCCGCCCGCACCGCCTTTTCCAGCATCGGCGTGAGCTGCCGGCAAGGCCCGCACCATGGTGCCCAGAAATCGACCAGCACAGGGACCTCGCGCGAGGCCTCGACCACATCGCGCATGAAGTCCTTGGTGGTGGTGTTCTTGATGAGGTCGGCGTCCGTCCCGGCCAGTCCGCCGTCCTTCAAAATGGGGGTATCTACGCTCATGCTTTCGTGGCTCCTAGGCTCTTCAAGATGGGCCGGGGCGGGCCGTTTGGCAACCGGCCGGAGCGCCGCCTCAGGCGAGGGGGATCACGAGAGGCTCATGCCCGCACCCCCTGATGAAACGCAGGAGATCCTGGGTCGCGAGGCGGGTGGTTGCGGTGTTCTCCAGCGGATGGCAATTGACCTCGGCGAAATCCATCAGCGCTCGATCGACCACCACCTCGACACCAGCCGCCGACGGGTTGATCAACGCGAACGGCGTTACCGATCCGGCGGCAACGCCAAGAACCGCTTCGAGGAGATCAGCCTTGCCGAAGCTAAAGCGGCCGGCACCAAGCCGCTTGGCGAGCGCCTTGAGATCGACCTTGGTGTCGTCCTTGGCGACGACCAGCACCATGCGGCCGTCCTTGTCGGCGAGGAAGAGGTTCTTGGTATGCGGGCCCGGAAGAACATCACGCAAGGATGTCGACTGCTCGACCGTGAACATCGCCGCATGCTCGACCGTGACGGTCGGGATGCGGAGCTCATTGAGCCTGGCGAAGAGAGCGTTCCGGTCGGCGGCCATGGTTCCTTTAGCTCCTCCTCTGGGGAGGTGGACAATTCCGCGACGATCTACTAGATCGTTAGGGCCCAAGCGCGGGTTTGGATTTGCGGGTGTAGCTCAGGGGTAGAGCACAACCTTGCCAAGGTTGGGGTCGAGGGTTCGAATCCCTTCGCCCGCTCCAATTTCCTCTTGTCCGAAAAAAAGCAACGGCCCCTCAAAGGGGCCGTTTTGTTTGGCGCGAAACTCGTTTCGCCTACCAGGGCCAAGATGGATACCCGCGCGAGAACGGCGAGCGCTGAGAGCGATAGCTCGAACCATAGTTGTTGTAGCGCCGCACGTTCCGAGTTTTCTTCTTCTTCGGCTTGGGCTGCGAGATGTCGCCGTCGAGGCTCGCCGAGGTGATCTTTGCCGGCGTGTCCTTGGCCCAGACGAGGAAGTCCGCGCCCTTCGGC
>DATAFR010000061.1:0-7213 GCA_036257375.1 Methyloceanibacter sp. | reverse complement strand
TATTCAACCCGTCGCGCCACGTCCCGCTCTGTTGCGGGCAGGCACTATCATTGGCCGTTTCAGGCTGGCGGAACATTGCCCACTTATTGCCCACAGATGCTCGGCCTAGCGAGCATCTCGACTATCTGCTTGATATTGTTTGAATTTTGGTGGGCGCACAAGGACTCGAACCTTGGACCCGCTGATTAAGAGTCAGCTGCTCTACCACCTGAGCTATGCGCCCTAAGTCCGCCTCTGGCTTGCCAAGGCGCACCGTCACGGGTTTGCCCAGCTATGGGTCACTCCCGAGGGTGCTCCCCTTACCCTGCCCGGCCGCGCCTGTCCAGAGTCCGCCGCAAGGGTCACCAGAGCGGGCCGAGTTCCTCCCGCCTGATGCGGGTCTCCCGGTTGACATGCGCGTTCAGCACGAAGCCGAGGCCGATCATCATGGTCAGCATCGAGGTGCCGCCATAGGAGACGAGCGGCAGCGGCACGCCCACGACCGGCACGAGACCGGTCACCATCGCCACGTTGATAAACACATAGGCGAAGAGGCAAAGCCCCATGCCTGCCGCGACCAGCCGGGGGAAGGTGCTGCGGCATCTCAACGCCATATAGGTAATGAACAAGAGCACGAGAAGGTAGAGCGTCAGCAGGACGGCGGCGCCGATAAAGCCCATCTCCTCGGAGAACATGGTGAAGATGAAGTCGGTGTGCTTCTCGGGGAGGAAATTGAGCTGGGTCTGGGTGCCCTGCATGTAGCCCTTGCCGGTGAAGCCGCCCGAGCCGATGGCAATCTTCGACTGCGTGATGTGGTAGCCCGAGCCGAGCGGATCGCGCTCGGGATCGATGAAGGTGAGGATCCGCTCCTTCTGATAATCGTGAAGCCGCTCCCAGACATGCGGCAGCACGACGATGACGCCGACAAAGGCGCCGATGAAGTAAAGCCAACTCACTCCGGCAAGCAGCAGGAGTCCGCCGCCGATGATGCCAAACAGCGCGGCGGTGCCGAGATCGGGCTGGTCGAGCGCCAGCACGATCGGCACGCCGATCATGAGGAGCGGCGGCAGAACGGCATGCGGCCAGGAGACGCGATTCGGCGGCAGTCGCTGATAGTAACGCGCCAGCGCGAGCACGAGCGCTATCTTCATCATCTCGGTGGGCTGGAAGCTCAACTCGCCATAGCCGAGCCAGCGCTTGGCCCCTCCGCTCTCGACGCCGATGACGATGACGAGAGCAAGCATGACGAGCGCCACGAGATAAAGCGGATAAGCGGCACGGAGCCACCAGCGGATGTCGGAGAGCGCGATGGCGAAGAGAAGCGCAAGCCCCAAGCAATAGCGCACCACGTGGCGGTTGGCCCAAGGCTCGAGCGATCCTCCCGCCACCGAGTAGAGCGCTGCGACGCCGACCAGCGTGATGGAGCTGACGACCAGCAGGAACGGCCAGTTGATCAACAGGAGCTTCTTCTTGAGCAGGATCTGGGGCCGCTCGACGCCCTCGACGAACAAGGTCTTCATCGCCGCGGCTCCATGGCGGCGACGTCGGGAGCGGCGGCGGTCTGATTGCTGGCGACGAAGCCCGGGTGACCGGCCGGATTGCGCAACAGGACCTCCGTCATCACGTCCTTCACCACCGGAGCCGCCGCGCGGGATCCGCCGCCGCCATGCTCGACGACACAGGCCGCGGCATAGCGCGGGGCGCCCACCGGGGCGAAAGCGATGAAGAGAGCATGCGTCTCGCCTTCCCAGCCCTTCAAATAGCCCTGGTTTTTCGCGCTGATCACCTGCGAGGTGCCGGTCTTTCCCGCCATTTGCACGTCGGGGATGGTCAGCGCCGAGCGTACCGCTGTGCCGCCCTTCTCATTCACGACGGCGATCATGCCGGCGCGGACGATCTCGAGGTGCACAGGATCGAAGCTCAGCGGATCGGGCGCAATCTCGCTCTTATCGGTGAGAAGCAAATGCGGTGTCACGGCCCTGCCGGTAGCGATGCGCGCGGTCATCACCGCCAGCTGAAGCGGCGTCGTCGCCACGTAGCCCTGACCAATCCCGCAACTGATCGTCTCGCCGGGATACCAGGGCTGTCCGAGCGCGGCGCGCTTCCAAGCGACGTCCGGGATGATCCCCTTCTTCTGGCCCACCAGGCCAAGATCGTGAATCTTGCCGAGGCCGAGCTTGCGCGCGGTATCGGCGAGGTGATCGATGCCGGCCCGTTTCACCGTCTCGTAGAAGAAGACGTCGCAGGATTGCTTGATCGCCTCATGCACATCAATGCCGCCGCCGTGGCGTTTCCAGCAGCGGAAACGATGGCGCCCGAACAAGTAGGCACCGGGACAGGTCATGCGCTCTTCGGCGGTAATGACGCCCGCGCTGAGACCGGCAAGGGCGGTGACGACCTTGAACGTGGAACCGGGCGGGTAGACGCCGCGCAACGCGCGATTCTCGAGCGGGTGATCCCGATTGCGCCCAAGCTCCTTCCACCGATCGGAATTGACGCGGAAGGAGACATCGTTGGGGTCGAAAGTGGGGTAGGACGCCATGACAAGGATCGCGCCCGTGACGGCGTCGAGAACGACGATTGAGGCGACGCGCAAGCCCTCGATCCGCTTCAGTGCGATCGCCTGCAGCTCCTGATCTATGGTGAGGACCATGTCCTTGCCGCGGACGCTCGGCGTCGACTCGAGCTCGCGAACCACCCGGCCATGAGCGTCGACTTCATATTTGATAGTGCCGGGCTGTCCCCTGAGCTCAGGATCGAAGCTCTTCTCCACTCCGGCCTTGCCGGTGCGGAAGCCGGGCACGCGCATAATCGGGTCTTCGTCGACCTCGACCTTGTCGGCCATGCCAACGTAGCCGATGACGTGCGCCATGCTGCTGCCGTGCACGTAGTGCCGATAGGTGGCGCGGTCGATGCGTACCCCGGGAAGCTGGGGCGCGAGCACGCCGAGCAAGGTGAACTGGCGCCAGGTGAGACCCTCGGTGACGAGTACGGGGAAATAGCCGCTTTGCCGCCGCGCCGCCCGGATGACGCGATCCTTTTCGGCCGCCGAAATATGGACAACGCGCGACAGCGAGGCGAGCGTCGCCTTGAGGTCCTTGCAGAAGGCCGGCACGACGATGATGCGGAAATTCTCCTTGTCCTCGGCCACCATTCTGCCGGTGCGGTCGTAGATCGACCCGCGCGCGGGCGCCACAAGCTGCACGGTCATGCGATTTTCGTCCGAGAGCAGCTGGTACTCGGAGTTGTCAAGGATCTGCAACTGGCGAAGGCGCCAAAGCAGCAGCCCGAACAACCCGGCCTGTCCGGCGCCGATCAGGACTGCGCGGCGAGAGAAGCGGCGCCGCAGCCTCAGTGCGCTGTCGCGTTCCTTGTCGTCACGCGACAGCTTCACGTCCACCTCCCATGGATAATGCGCCGCCCCGGAGTAAGCCGGCCGCGCCTGATCCAGAGCAAACCGTGCAGCACCACCGGGAACAAAGCGATAGAGGCGAGAGCGCCGAAGGCGATCGGCCACCAATCCACCCAGCGAAGGAAGTAGAGCGAGGCGATCAACCAGCCAAGGCAGACCACGGCGCTGGCGACCACGCTCCACACGAGCCAGAGCCGCTTGTGGTCTTGCTCATCGCCAAGCGGCGTGGTCCAGCCGCCGCAGGTCGCGCCGGTCAAGGCCATGAGCGCCCAGAAGCCGAGCGGTCCGCCGCTCATGACGTCGGTCAACAGTCCAAACAGCATGGCGACATAGGGCGGAAAATCCACGCCCGGAATGACGCGCCAGCAAAACGCCATCATCACCACCACAAGCGGCAGGATGAATGTCGCATCGGCCGGAAGGCCCCATGGCACTGCGGTCGCCAACACTGCGAAGAGCACCGATAGAGCTGGCAGGGCGGCGTTCATTGTTGGGCTTGGGCCATGCCTTCGCTTGGTGCCGCGCCGGCGGTTCCGGCGTGCTTGACCGGATCGCTGACGGGGACCGGTTCGATGGAGGCGCTCGTTGCGGAGACGGCCTCGGGCGCTTGCCGATCCTCAGGTTTGGCCGAGAGCGCGCGATTGGCGTCGATGGCCGGTGGGTCCGTGCTGGTCAGAGCGGGTGTGTCGAAGAAAAGGACGCTCACCACATCGAGCGCATTCAGCTCGGCATGCGGGCGAACCTTCAAGGCCCCGGCCGAGCCGGTCACCGCGCCGACGCGCAAGCCGCGCGGCAACACGCCGTCGCTGCCCGAAGTGTAGACCTCGTCCCCGGCATAGACCGAGGCGCCGTCGGGCAGGAATTCGAGCTTGAGCTCGGCGCTATTGTCGCCCGAGACCAATGCGCGCACGCCAGCCGCCCCGACCAAAACCGGTACACGGCTATTAAGGTCGCTGAGCAGAAGCACGCGCGAGACCGTTGCGCCGGCGTCGATGGTGCGGCCGATCAATCCGTCGCCGTTGATCACGGCGTAGCCGACGCGCACGCCGTCGCCGCGGCCGAGATTGATCAGCGCGCTGCGCAAGAAGGGACCACGGGCATCGGCGATGACGCTGCCGGTGACGAAATGCAGCGCGGGCTCGTCGACGGCGTTGAGCAGGGAGCGGAGATTGGTGACGTTGCGCTCGAGCAGCTTGGCGCGCCATTCCCATTGCTTGAGCTGCTCATTCTCGGCCTTCAGCCGGTCGATCTCTTCGACCATGCCGACATAGGAGCGGACGCGCGCCAGCGCATGGCGTCCCATGATCGCCGGAGCGGAAGTTGCTTCGAGCAGGGGCGCCGACAGATCGATGAAGCGGTCGCGGATGTCGATCACCGAATTGTGGCCGATGCGGCTCAGCGCCAAGAGCACGGCGCAGATGAAGAAGAGGGTGAAGTTCAGCAATTCACCCGGCGCCCGCCAGGATCGGCGTGGCCGCGGTTTGAACGGTGAACTTCGCCGGCGCATCGAGCCGTGTCTTCCCTGGAAGGGCGCTATCGCCACCCCTCTCATCTCGGGGCTTGCGCAGCCTGCAAGCCCCTCCCCGCTATGGCCGGCTCATGGCTTGGTCAGAAACCCCGCCATGGTGTCGAGCTGCTCCAGGGCCTTGCCGGTCCCGCGCACAACGCAGCGCAAAGGATCCTCGGCGATCTTGAACTTCACTCCGGTCTCTTGTGTGAGCCTGACATCGAGCTTTTCCAGAAGCGCGCCCCCGCCGGTGAGCCAGATGCCGGAATCGCAGACATCGGCGGTGAGCTCTGGAGGCACGTCGGCAAGAGCATGCCGGATGCCGCCGACGATCTGCTGAATAGGCAATGTCAGAGCCTCGGCGATGTCATGCGACTCAAGGCTGATTTCGCTCGGGAAGCCGCGCTGCAGATCGCGGCCCTTGAGGTGGATCGGCACGCGATGTCCGTTAGCCTTCGCAACCGCGCAGCCGGATTCCTTCTTGATGATCTCGGCGCTGGTCGCGCCGATGAGCAAGTTGTATTTGAAGCGCACGTAGTTGACGATCGCCTCATCGAAGGCGTTGCCGGCGGCCCTGACCGAGCGCGAATAGAGCACGCTTCCCATCGACAGCACGGCGATGTCGGTGGTGCCGCCGCCGATATCGACGATCATCGAGCCGCGCGCTTCGGAGATCGGAAGCCCAGCCCCGATCGCGGCCGCGACCGGCTCCTCGATGAGAAAGACGCGCCGCGCGCCGGCAGAGAGGCCCGCTTCGTGCACGGCGCGGCGCTCGACCGGAGTGGCGCTTGCCGGCACGCAGATCATGATGCGCGGGCCGGTGAAGATGCCGCGCCGGCTCACGCGGCGGATGAAATGCTTGATCATCTCCTCTGCGGCGTTGAAGTCAGCGATCACGCCGTCCCGCAAAGGCTGTATCGTCTCGATCTTGCTCGGGGTGCGGCCGAGCATAGTCTTGGCCTCATGGCCGACAGCGATCACTTGGCGCTCGCCATCGCGCTGGCTGGTGACGGCGACGACGGAAGGCTCATCGAGAACGATCCCCCGCCCCGGCACGTAAACCAGCGTGTTCGCGGTGCCAAGATCGATGGCCATGTCGTATGAGACAAAGCCCAAGGCCGAGAACATACGCCCGCCCCAATAACCTCCGTCAAACGGAGTCCTGAACGTTACTGAATTGCGTGCGACAGAAGCCCGGCGGCCGTGCGATCGGCTCTTGGCCGTCCGTCGCTCGCGCCTCGTATGTTGCTGCAAATCGGAATGGCGGGCAATGCGTGGCAAGGCAGTTTTACAAAAACAATTCGCTTGCATCGACCTCGGCCGGCCGAGCAGTCGTGCTGCGGTCGTTGAGCCCGCTTGGGCCGGTGCCGGGGGCGTCGGACTTAAAGAGCCCCGTTAAGTTCAGCCGCCAATGCCGCCGTTTGCCTTCGATTTCCGGCACAGACGCGGCGGCGGCCGGCGATCGGCCGGCCGCCTCAAGCTCGGGCAATTCCCGCCCGGCGCGATGCCGGCGGGCCGCGGTCAAGACGCGAGCATGGTCTCGGGCTTGCGGCGCGCCTCGCGTGCCAGCAATTTATTCAGTGCACTGACATAAGCGCGGGCCGAGGCGACCAGCGTGTCGGTGTCGGAGCCACGGCCGGTGACGGTCTTGCCGTCGGCCTCCAGCCGCACGCTCACTTCGGCCTGAGCGTCGGTTCCTTCCGTCACCGCGCTCACCTGATAGAGCGGCAGCCGCGCCTCGTGCGGGACGATGGCCTTGATGGCGCGGAAGGTCGCATCGACCGGTCCGTCGCCGCTCGACTCGCAAGTGTGCTGCTTGCCGTCGACATCGAGCGTGATGGTCGCCTTCTGCGGCCCGCCAGTGCCGGCGATCACGGTCAGCGCCACGACCTTGATACGATCATGCGCGCTCGCGATCTCCTGATCGACCAGAGCCTCGATGTCCTCGTCATAGACGTGCTTCTTGCGATCGGCGAGCGCCTTGAAGCGAACGAAGGCATCTTCGAACGCATTGTCGCCGAGCTCGTAGCCGAGCTCCTTCAGCTTCTCGCGGAAGGCATGACGCCCAGAGTGCTTGCCCATCACCAGCGAGGATTCCTTCAAGCCCACGCTCTCGGGCGTCATGATCTCGAAGGTGCCGGCATGTTTCAGCACGCCGTCCTGATGAATGCCGCTCTCATGCGCGAACGCGTTCCGCCCGACGATGGCCTTGTTGTACTGCACGGGGAAAGCCGTCACGCGCGATACGAGCTTCGAAGCGCGCGTCAGCATGGTGGTGTCGATGCCGGTCCAGAACGGCATGACGTCGCCGCGCG
>DATAFR010000060.1:0-2643 GCA_036257375.1 Methyloceanibacter sp. | reverse complement strand
GAGGTCCGGGCCGATCAGATTCGGGCCGCCCTTCTCCAAGCTGTGGCAAACTTTGCACAAGGCTGCGTCGGCCTCGCCCTGCTTTGGATCGGCCGTCGCCAGCAACGCCAGCACCTCCGAGACTTCGGCGGGCTTCTCCTCGACAGGCTTCTCCTCGTCAGCCGGCTTTTCCGTGACTTCAGGCAAGGGGGGCGGATTGTCGTTCTTGCTGCGCAGGAACACGATCACATCGGCGCGCTGCTTGGCGTCGGGAAGACCCGGAAACAGCGCCATCTTCGTCCCCGGCGCGAACGCGTTCGGGTTCTCGATCATGTGATTGACGTTTTCGTAGGTCCAATCTTCGCTGCTCTTTGCCTTCAGCGGCTCGGAATATTCGTAGCCTTCGTGGCTTGCGATCTTGCGGCCGAGCACGCCGTAAAGATTCGGGCCGATCATGTTCGGTCCGCCCTTGTCGACGTTGTGGCAGATCGCGCATTTCTTGTAGACGTCGGCGCCGCGCGTCGGATCCGCACTGGCAAGCAGTGTGGCCAGCTCATCGCCGCCACCGGGTTTCGTCTCGGTCCCTCCCGGATGCTCCTCGCTGCCCGAGACCTCGTAGCCCGGCTTCTCCGGCTCGTGTTCCTCGTAGGCGATGTTGATGAGAGTTCTTGCGCCAAAGAAGAGAAGCAGTGCGCCCAGCACGGCCATGGCGATTTGATTGAGACGATAATACTTCATGGTCGGTTTTCCCCCCGGGAGAGGCAGAGGCTACTTCATGTAGCTCTTGCAGCGGGGCGTGAGACTATAGGGCCTATACACTTGTTGCAACGGGGACATTTGACCTGATCCCGACCGTCGCCTGGGAAAATTTCCCGTGCTAACTGACGTAAGTCATGATGCCCTGCCTGATCGTTATACCCGCCCGGCTGAAAGCGACAAGACTTCCCGACAAGCCTCTGGCCGACATCGGCGGGGAGCCGATGATCGTTCATGTTTGGCGACGTGCCATCGAGGCCGATTGCGGGCCGGTCGTTGTCGCCACCGACGCGGCAGAAGTAAGGGACGCTGTGCGACAAGCTGGCGGGGACGCGCTGATGACGCGGCCCGATCATCCGAGCGGCTCTGACCGCGTCTTTGAGGCCGTGCTGGCCCGCGATCCGAACCGAAAGCTCGGCGCCGTGGTTAATCTGCAAGGCGATCTGCCGACGCTCGATGCGGCCCTGGTCCGCGCCTCCCTTGCCGCCTTGAGCGAGGGGGACGCCGATATCGGCACCATCGCCGCCAAGATCGTCCGCGAGGAGGAGCGCACCGACCCGAACGTGGTGAAGGCGGTCGGGACGCCGATCGGCAGTGGATCGATCTTGCGCGCGCTCTATTTCACCCGCGCGACCGCCCCTTACGGCCACGGCCCGCTCTATCACCACATCGGCATTTATGCTTACCGGCGCAGCGCGCTCGAGCGCTTCGTCTCCTTGCCGCCATCCCCACTCGAACTCCGCGAGAAATTGGAGCAACTTCGCGCGCTCGAAGCCGGCATGCGCATCAATGTCGGCCTCGTTGACACTGTCCCGCTCGGTGTCGATACTCCGCGCGACCTCGAGCGGGCGCGTGAGCTGCTTTCCCGCCGTTAGACCTTAGCCCGCCTTCTTTCGACCCATGGCCAAATCGCTGAACAGAATCGCCTTTCAGGGCGAGCCGGGCGCCAACTCGCATCTTGCCGCGCGCGATGCCTACCCGCGCATGGAGGCGTTGCCATGCGACACGTTCGAGGATGCGCTCGCCGCCGTTAAGAACGGCGAGGCTAAGCTCGCCATGATTCCGATCGAGAACTCGGTGGCCGGCCGCGTCGCGGACATTCACCATCTCCTGCCGCATTCGGGCCTCTATATCGTTGCCGAGCATTTCGAGCGCGTGCGCCATCAATTGCTTACGCTTCCCGGCGTCAAGCCGGCCGAGATCAAGACGGTGCACAGCCACATCATGGCGCTCGGCCAGTGCCGCAATGTCATCCGCGCCATGAAACTGCGTCCTCTGGTCGAGGCCGACACGGCCGGCGCCGCGCGCGAGTTGCGCGAGTCCGGCGACCGCACGGCCGCCGTGATCGCCTCGAAGCTTGCTGCCGAGATCTACGGGCTGAAAGTGGCCAAGCCCGATATCGAGGACGCGGCCCATAACACCACGCGCTTCGTCGTGCTCGCCTCGAAGCCCGAGCGCGTCAAGAAAGGCGACGGCCCGGTCGTCACCAGTTTTGTCTTCCGCGTGCGCAACGTGCCGGCCGCGCTCTACAAGGCGCTTGGCGGCTTCGCCACCAACGGCGTCAACATGACCAAGCTCGAGTCCTATCAGCTCGAAGGCTCGTTCAACGCCACCATGTTCTATGCCGATATCGAGGGTCATCCCGACGAGCGGCCCGTGGCGCTTGCCATGGAGGAGCTGCATTTCTTCTCGAGCGAGGTGACCGTGCTCGGCACCTATCCTGCGAGCCCCTTCCGCGCCGAATTGAAGGCGCTCGAGGGTTAGTGCGATCGGGTTGCCACAGGGCCCGCTATCTCCGATATACTCCCTTAGGGAGGTTGGCAGCAGGCGCGTGCCTCGCCAACCGGGTCAGGTCCGGAAGGAAGCAGCCCTAACGAGCGTTTCGCGGGTTGCTCGTCCAGCCTCCCA
>DATAFR010000059.1:0-25186 GCA_036257375.1 Methyloceanibacter sp. | reverse complement strand
CATGCGGATGAACGACCAGCAGGAAATGTCCATCGCCGTCAGGAAGCCCGCCTTCGAGCAGTCGACCACGCGGCCTTGCAAATCCTCCTTCGGCGCAAAGGCGATGGAATGCAGCACGATATCGAGCTTGCCCCATTGCTTGGCGATCGCGTCGAACACCGCCTCCAATTGGCCTTCGACCTGAAGATTGAGGGGCATGAAGATCGAGGCTTCGAGCTCCTTGGCTAGCGGCTCGACATAAGGCTTTGCCTTCTCATTGAGATAGGTGATGGCGAGGTCGGCGCCGAAGAAACGAAAAGCCTTGGCGCAACCGTAAGCGATCGACTGATCGTTGGCGATACCGGTGACGAGCGCCTTCTTGCCCTTGAGCAGCGGCAGGCTAGAAACATCATTCATGCGGACCTCTCCTCAAGCTGCTTCGCGCCTTGTGTCCTCAGAACACGCAGCGTGTGCTGCGCGATCATCAGCTCCTCATCGGTGGGAATGACGTAGCAGGCAACACGCGACCCCTTGCGGGAGATGCGCGGTCCTCCCTTGGCATTGGCGTCGAGGTCAAGCTCGAGCCCAAGCCAAGCGAGGCGCTTTGCGACAGCCTCGCGAATGGCGGGAGAGTTCTCGCCGATGCCGGCCGTGAACACGAAGCCGTCAATGCCACCCAAGGCGGCGGCGAGCATCCCGGCTGATAGCGCGATGCGATAGACGAAATGATCCAGCGCGCGCTTGGCCCGCGGATCGGCGCTCGTGAGCAGATCGCGGACGTCGTTGCTGATCCCGGACAAGCCCTTCAGCCCGCATTCGTTATAGAGGAAGCGCTCGATCTCCTTGGCGCTCATCCCCTTCTCGCTCATCAGGTAAAGCACGATGCCTGGGTCGAGCTGCCCCGGCCGCGTCCCCATCGGCAGGCCGTCAAGCGCGGTGAAGCCCAAGGTGCACTCGACACTCTTGCCCGCCATGACGGCACACATCGAGGCGCCGCTGCCGAGATGCGCCACCACGGCCCGGCCATGGGCGATGTCGGGAGCGACTTCGGGGAGACGCGCGGCGATATACTCGTAAGAGAGACCGTGAAACCCGTAGCGGCGAACGCCTTCAGCATAGAGCGCTTCAGGTAGCGCATAACGGTCCGCCACCTCGGGATGGCCCCGGTGAAACGCCGTGTCGAAGCAGGCGACTTGCAGCATGTGCGGTTGCCTCTCCCGCACCGCTCGGATGGGGCCGAGATTGTTCGGTTGATGCAGGGGAGCGAGCGGCGAGTACGTGTCGAGACGCTTGAGCACCGCCTCGTCGATCACAGTCGGCTCGCTATAGTCGGGACCGCCATGCACGACGCGGTGACCGATCGCTGTGGGGAGTTGGCCGATTTGCGCGCGTAGGAAGGCGACGACCTTATCAAGCGCCACGGGCACGGTCTTCACTTCGGCGGCAGGCCAAGTCTCGTCGATCAGCGTTTCGCCTTTGATACCCTTCGCGGACAGGTGTGGCTTCACGCCGACGCCTTCGATCTGGCCCTTCAAACGCCGCTCGAGCCGATCGCCTGCCGCTATCGCAAAGAGCTGAAATTTGATGCTCGAGCTGCCGGCGTTGACGACGAGAATGGTTTCGCTCACGGCTTCACGCCCCGATGGGTTGCTTCGCAATCTGGCTGTGGCGAAGCAGCATAGCGACGGCGCACGAGGCTAGGCGCGTGCGCACATTGTCGGCCCGCGAGGTGAGGATGATCGGCACCCTTGCGCCGAGCACGACACCGGCAGCGTCCGCGCGCGACAGGAAGGTCAAATTCTTGGCCAGCATGTTGCCGGCTTCGAGATCGGGCACTACCAGGATCTGTGCTTGGCCCGCGACCGGCGATGTGATGCCCTTGATGCGCGCAGCCTCCGGGCTGATGGCGTTGTCGAACGCAAGCGGTCCATCGAGCACGCCGTCCTTGATCTGGCCGCGATCGGCCATCTTGCAGAGCGCCGCCGCTTCGATGGTCGAGGGAATGCTCGATGTGACGGTCTCGACCGCCGACAGAATGGCGACCCTGGGCGTTCCCAACCCCAGGCCGACGTGAAGATCGATCGCGTTCTGAATGATGTCGTGTTTGGCGGCGAGATCGGGCGCGATGTTCACCGCCGCATCGGTAATGAACAGAGTGTGAGGATGCCCCGGAACGTCCATGACGAAGACATGGCTTATGCGCCGTCCCGTGCGAATGCCGGTCTCGCGCTTTACCACGGCCGACAGAAGTTCGTCCGTGTGCAGGCTACCTTTCATCAAGAGCTCAGCCTTGCCCGAGCGGATCAACTCGACCGCCTTCTCGGCAGCGGCCTGGCTATGCGGGACATCGATGATTTCGACGCTGCCAAGGTCGAGCGAGTGCGTTTTCGCCACATTCCGGATCTTGTCTTCAGGGCCAACGAGGATCGGCTTGATCAGCCCTTCCTCGGCCGCCTCGAGCGCACCTCTCAGCGATGTCTCGTCACAAGGATGCGCGACGGCGGTGGCGAGCGCCTCCTGCTTCTTCGCCGTCGCGATCAGGCGATCGTATTTCTCGTGCTGTCGGGGTGTTTTGATTTCAGTCATGACATCTCCTCCAGCCCGTGGCCGGCAGCGCCGCAGTGGTCAATTGCTAGACCGGCGATCTCTAAGAGACGCGGATCGGGTCAGTACCTAGCGCAATCAAGCTCGGCGCTGCGCCGCTTCGCTGGATGCGGCCCGCGCCGCGCGCCTTCCGTCGCTATCATTGGCTGGGACCGGCCTTTGCTTGAATAGCTTCTCCATTTCGCGGAGACGCGACTTTCCGACCGGGGTCTCGACGCCCACCACCTCAATAAGACGGCCAAGCGCAACGGCCATGCGCGAGGCAAGCTCGGGATCCTTCGCCAACATGGCAGGGATGGCATCGATGGCCCGCCGCTCATCGAGCAGCAGGCTGAAGAACTGATCGCGCACGATCGTCTCGAAGGCCGCCAAAGAGAGGCTCCCACCCGTCTCCTCCTGCAAACGCTGGAGCAAACGGAAGCCGCGCTCATCGGCCACGCCTTCGGGCAGGCGGATATAGAGAGCCGCCCGGATAGCGGCCTCGCGCGGACCGCCTTCGCCAATGTTGCGCTTCAGCTCGGCAATCCTCTGCGCGACAAAGGCCTTGGCAGTGGCATCGACACCGGGATGCCGCCGCGGCGCACCGTCAGACGCCTTCAGCCCGGCAACTGCCTGCAAGAACGGCGCGCCATAGACGCTATTGAATAGCGTCTCGAGAAACTGATCGCGCATGTCACGATAGTTGTTGAGCGAGGTATCGATCCATTGCGCTCCTGCCGCTTGGGCCTGGAGAAACAAATTGTCGGGCGCGACCGGCTGGCGGTTCTTGCGCACGACGTCTGCCATGGAGGCGACATAGCCCATGAAGGGATTAGCAGGAGAGAACAGCTCGTATTGCAACCGCAGCGGATGCAGCTTGCGCATCCATGAAGCTGAGCCCTCGTTCGCGAACAGCTTTATCCAGGGCTGCACGAAAGTCCGGTAAAGGCCAAGATTGATCTCCGAAACCCGCGCCACCGTCGCAAATCGCCGCTCGTCCTCCTCGCTGTTTGCGCCAAGCGCGCGAATGTCGTTGAGCGTTCGCGCCTCGAAGCGAACAAGGTAATTACCACCGATCAGATCATCATTGTTCTCGCTGGCCTGCTTTGGCGTCATAACCGCCTCGTAGAGTCCGGGCGGGAGGACCTCGATAAGATCGATATTACTAGCAAACTCATCGTGCTCTTTCTTCGCCACTGAGCCGGCGACAAAGATGCCGAGATGCCCCGCCGATTCATGCACGGCGTAAACGATCGTCTGACCGTGGGCGCGGATATCCTCAACGTCACGATAGAGATCCAGAATCCAACCGAGCGCCTGCGGCGGCGGCGTGATGTTGTCAGCCTTCGAGCAAAAAACGACGATCGGCGACCTAATGTTGCGCAGATCGAGCGCGGAGCCGTCCTGAGTAGCGATTTCGGCCGTGGCGAGCTTGTTGCCGACGAACAGCTCATCGACAATCGTTTGGATCTCGCCGGCGTTTAGCAGGACATGCCCGCCCCACCACTCCTCGAACTCGAGGTAGCGCGGGGCCTCGGTGTCGATCTTGGAATAGAGATTGTAATGTTTGCTCCAATAGGTGTTGGCTGGATTGAGATCCTCGAAATTTTTGACGAGCCAAGCGCCGTCGAATTTGCCGTTGCCAAGATCGCCCATTAGGGCCGTCAGCCAGCTGCCCCCTAGGAGCCCGCCCGTGTAGCGCATCGGGTGCTGACCGCGCACACCCGCCCAATAAGACAGGGGCGAGCCTGCCACGATAATCGGGCCGAACAAGTCCGGCCGCAGTGCAGCGACCATCATCACCGCCCAACCGGCCTGGCAATTGCCGATGACGGCAGGCTTGCCGTCGGCCTTCGGATGCAGCGCGATGACGCGCTCGAGGAAGATGGCCTCGGCCTGCGCGATGTCTTGGATGGTCTGCCCCGGCATGGGCTCGGGGAGGAAGCCAATGAAATAACAGGGATGGCCGGCCTGGAAGGCGACGCCGATTTCGCTTTGCGCCTTGAAACCGCCGATGCCCGGACCGTGCCCGGCGCGCGGATCGACCACGACGAAAGGACGCTTGCGCTCGTCGACAGTAACGCCCGCCGGTGGAATGATGCGCGCCAGAGCGTAGTTCACGGGCCGGGGCAGCTTGCGCCCATCCATCACGAGCTCGCAGTCGAATTTCAGAACATGGGGCGCCTCTTTGGCGGCATGCTGCTCGTAGCGCTCGCCGCGCTGGCGCATGACGTCGAGAAAGAGAATCCCCCGTTGGAAAGCGTCGAGGCTGTAGGACAAGGCCTGGCGCGCAAGATCTCCAGGCGCGAGCGCTGCAGCAGCGACGGGGCGAGCGATATTGTCCTGCTCACTCATGATGACGTCCTCCTCGAAAACCGCTTCTCACAGAACAAGCTTGTCCGCCTTTGACCCAAGTCCAGCCGCTCGCCTCCGCCTAGAGAGGTTCATGCGCCGCTCAACTCCCAGCCGAACGGCAATGAAAAAAAATATCCTGCTAGTCGCCCGAGCCGATCATGTCCATTTCAGCGTGATGCCGACATCGCCCGGCATTCCGTCGGGAAAATCGACGATCTGGACTTTGAGTTTGTACCCGAGTGGACGAAGCCGCCGGTCCCAGAACTCGTACATCTCTTTTGGCAGTCCTGTAAGGGTGGTCTCCCATCCGGGCTCCTGCTGATTGATGGCGCGACCGCGATCAGTGCAGAGCGCGTTCGGGAAACGATAGACCTGCACCTCAGTGAGGCCGTTGCTAACCGCGCGCTCGACGATGACCCCGACACGCCTCAAGGCCTCCTCGTCAGACACGCCTGACGGCTTGGTGAGCTTGTCGAGCAACGCTTTCTTCTCGGCTTCCGCCGCAGCGTGCTTGCGCGCCGCCTCGTCGGCCTTCGCCGCCTCGGCCAAAGCGAGCTTCTCCATCATTTGCTGAGCGGTGGGGAGGCCCTTGGAGGGCTTCTGCGCAGTGACGGCCATAACTTACTCCTCGACCTCGATGACCATTGGCGCGCGCCAATGGATATTAAGCTTTCCTAGTGCGGTCGTCACCGTTCGGCTTTGACCCATCGCAATTTTTGCCTTTTGCGCTAGTGGCCCTCGAGAAACACGTAATTCTCCCAGCTGCGCATGCGTAGAAGGATCTTGCGGATGAGGGCGAAGTGATGGGCGAACGGCGTATAGACCGCGACCTGCGCCGCGGCACCGCCGGGGATGTTGTAGCCGGACGTATCCTCCTCGACGTCGATAATGGCGACGGCACGCCCGCCGGGCAGCGGTGCGCCCATGTCCTGAAGCGCACCGGTAGCCTGCAACTGCCCGAGTGCGATGGAATCGAGAACATTGCGCACCTTGGCCTTGAACACCTTCCCCGGGATGGCGTCGAAGGCGACCTCGGCCTCATCGCCCGGCCGCACCCGTTGCAGCGAATTCTGTTGGAAGCCAGCGGCGAGCGCCTGATCGTCGCTGTGAACGAACACCATGACCGGTCGTAGCGGAGCCGGCACGACATACATACCCGGCCTAAGTGCCATTTGCGTGACATAGCCGGGCCCGGGTGCACGCACGACCGTTTGGTCGAGACTATATTGCGCTTCTCCAAGTTCGGCCTGAAGCCGCGCGACCGTGGTGTTGACGCCGCTGATCTCAGACTCGTAAGCGAGTTTCGCGCTTTCGGCGGCCGCCTCCGCGGCGGCGAGCCCTTGCTTTGCAGCATCGATGTTGCGCGTGGCCGTATCGAGAGTGGCCTGCGGAACCACCTTCTTCTCGAAGAGGTAAAGTTGCCGGTCATACTCATCTTGCGCGAGCTTCACCTGCACCTTGACCTTCTCGACATTGGCCAGCGCCTGGTCGTAAGCCGCCTTCAGTTGTTTGACGCTCTGCTCAGCCTCGGCGAGCAGAGCCTTCTTCTGATCGACGACAAATTGGTATTGCGTCGGATCGATGCGGAAGAGGACGTCGCCATCCTTGAGAGGCGTGTTGGGCTGAACCGGCACCTCCACCACGCGGCCTCTGACATCGGGGAGAATCGGTGTCGTCGTGAAATAGATGCGCGCGTTCTTGCTGAAGGGGTGGTTGTAGTTCATCACCAGCATGATGATCCCGATCATGAAGATGCCACCGAGGGCTGCAGTCGGTAGCGTCCACTTGTTCACCGGAATGCGAAAGATCTTGAAGATGGCGACACAGATCGCGGTGTAGGTAAGAATGAGGAGCAGCTCCATTACTTGGCTCCCTCCTTCACCTGTTCCGATGGCGCGATAATTTCTGCCGCAGGCCTCGCTTTCCCAACCGACTCGCCGCGCTTGCGCGGCTCCGCTGCCTTGGCGCGCGCCTCGAGCGCCTCGACCCGACGGAGGAGCTCGTCAAACTTGTCGGTCTGGGGAGTGGACGTCGCGCTGTCCGATTGCTGAATCCCCCAGCCGCGATCCGGGCGATAAAGCATCGCCCAAATCCACAGGAACGGCCAAAGCGCGTGCAGCGTGAACAGGCTTACCCAGCCTGCGGCATGGATAGCGTCCTGATGCGGATGATTGCGCTTGTGCGCGATCTCATAGGGAACATCGTGGATGGCGATGATCCCGTAGAAGAGGGTGACGAGCACGAAAACCAGAAGGCCGAGCGCGAAATAATTCAGGAAGGTGTCGAAATCGATGTCCTGCCGCAGCAGGAAGACAATGCCGAAAATCAGAAGCAGACCGAGAACGGCGGCCGCCACAAACCATTTACTGAACCAGAATCGGCGCTCGCTGAGACGCCTTACATAATCGCGGAACACGACCGTTGTCCTTAGCCGCGCGATGCTGACTAAATCGAGGTGTCAAAATCCAAAAAGGTCAGGCGGTTAACCAGTCTAATGCCGTTAGAAATTCGTCGCAATTGCGGCATCAATGCCGCCCGCTAGCTCGGCTCTTTCAGCATCGTCTCGACCGCCTGCATGAAAGGCACGTCTGGGTTCTTGGTGCAGTACTCCTGCAACTTGGTCGCGTTCGCCACCACGGCCGGTGGATCGAGCGTCGTGTCTCCAGCCTTGCCGTGATAATAGCCACTCACCCACACAGCGATGTAGTTGGGATTGGTGACCTTGTAAGTGACGAATTGCCAGCAGGTGATCTTCGACACGTCGAGCGTAACCTGCGCGCCCGCGGGCGACGCGGTGAGCAGCAATGCCAGTCCAAGCAGGAAAATTGCTTTTTGCATCGTCACCTCCCTATTCCCAAATCTCAGACGCACCGTTGATGCAAGTCAATGGCCATCCGCAGTCGGTTCTGCTCGTTCCCTGCGATGGGGTTGATCGTGAAAAGGCAGAAGCAGCGACCATCCGAACTTCGTCGGCGCTTCGCTCTGATAGGGGTTGAGCCCGATTGTCATGCCTTGATGGCCGGCTTGCGGCTGCGGCGTGTAGGTGCGGAATAGCCGGTCCCAGACGGAAAGATTGAAGCCGTAATTTGAATCATGCTCGCGATGCAGCACCGAGTGATGCACGCGATGCATGTCCGGCGTTACGAGAAACAGCCGCAAGTAGCGGTCGAGCCCCGTCGGCAGCGCGATATTGGCGTGATTGAACATGGCGCAAGCGTTGAGGATCACCTCGAACAAAAACACGGCTAGCGGTGAGGCGCCGATCAGTGCAACGACGACGATCTTCCACAGCATTGAAAGCCCGATCTCGATTGGATGAAAGCGCACCGCCGTGGTCACATCGATGTCGCGATCGGCGTGATGCACCTGATGCAAGCGCCAGAACAGCGGCACTTTATGCGAGGCGAGATGCTGCGCCCAGATGGCGAGATCGAGCACGAGCAGCGCCACCACGATCTTGATCCAGTCCGGCC
Organism: Methyloceanibacter sp.; assembly: GCA_036257375.1. Lineage (GTDB taxonomy): Bacteria > Pseudomonadota > Alphaproteobacteria > Rhizobiales > Methyloligellaceae > Methyloceanibacter. The sequence continues at coordinate 16,796 of DATAFR010000059.1, read as the reverse complement.
AGGCGACATTGTTCAAAAGCCCGACCTGATGCGCTTGCGCGTAGAACGCGGCGGCGATGGCTGCGATCGGCACGGCAAGCGCAGCCATGAGCCTGAGCAGGAGCGTGCCGACCGCGCTGATGCCGAGATTGGTGAGCCAGCGTTTGCGCTTGGAGACGAGGAGCTTCCGCTTCGGCCATAGCAGCTCGGTCAGCGCCATGAGCAAGAAGACGCTGGCGAAGACGGCGAGCCGGATCAGGCCGTCGCTCTGGCCGATGAAACCATCCATGCCGACAATGTAGTGCGTGGGCAGGCGTTCGTCAGTTGCCGTGCCTGGCCGCAAGCGAAAGCCCGGCCACGCCGATCACGACGAGCGCGAGCGAGGCAAGCTTGAGCAAGGTCAGCGGCTCGCGGAAATAGGCGATGCCGATCATGGCGGCGAGCGCCGTCCCGACGCCCGACCAGATGGCATAGGTCACCGACAGGTCGAGCCGCTTCAGCGCGAGGATCACCGCGGCGGCAGAGAGCACATAGAACACAGGCACCGCGAGCGAGGGAATCGGCTCGGCGAAGCCGCGAGAAAGCTTCATCGAGGTGATGCCCGCGACCTCAAGCAAAATGGCGGCGAAAAGGAGAAGCCAGGGCATCAAGTTTGTATCTCGCCTCGCGGGGCCGGCCGCGACTTACGAAGCGGGAAAAGCCTCCCCTTCAACAGCGAAATTGCATGACGCCCTGATGACAGGTTTCACAGCAATTCGAGCGGGCGGCGGCCCTTCGGCGGCGGGAAAGCGCGATTGAGCTCGGCGAGATCCTGCTCGGTCAGCGCGATGTCGAGCGCTGCGCGGTTCTCCCGTACGTGCTCGAGCGTTGTCGCCTTCGGGATCACCATCATGTCCTTCTGGCGGAGCACCCAAGCGAGCGCAATCTGCGCGGTGGTAGCGCGATGGCGGATGGCGACGGCCGTCAGCACCCGGTCGCGCAACAGCCTCCCCTGCTCGATCGGCGAGTAGGCCATGATGGGAATCTTGCGCTGGCGGCACCAGGGCAGAAGCCCGGCTTCGATGCCGCGGCGGCGCAAATTATAGAGCACCTGGTTGGAGGCGCAGGCTGGTCCGCCCGGAAGCGCGAACAGCTCCTCCATGTCCTCGACATCGAAATTACTGGCGCCCCAATAGCGGATCGCGCCGGAGGCGAGCAGAGCCTCGAATCCGGCCAGCGTCTCTTCGAGCCTGGGGCTGCCGCGCCAGTGCAGCAGATAAAGATCGATGCGGTCAGTCTTGAGCCGCTTCAGACTCCGCTCGCAGGCGGCAATTGTCCGGGCGCGCGTCGAATTCTCGGGCAGCACCTTGCTGACGATGAAGCAGTCATCGCGCCGGCCGGCGACCGCCTCGGCGACGACTTCCTCGGCGCCGCCATTGCCGTACATCTCGGCGGTGTCGATCAAGGTCATGCCCAGGTCGAGACCGAGCCTGAGCGCGGCGACCTCATCCTTGCGCCGGCGCGAATTCTCGCCCATGTGCCACGTGCCCTGGCCGAGCTGCGGAACGCTCTCGCCGGAGGGCATGCTGACCATTGGTACGCTTTTCTGCACGCCACACTAACTCTAACGCTCGCCTGCTCCGAAGCGGCGAGGTTCAGGCCTTCTTGGCACCCGCCGGTGCTGCGGTCTTGTGTTCGCGCTCCTCTTTCTTGCCGTGGAGCTGGAAGGCGAGAATGAGCAGGACGATGCCGAACACGAGCGCATAGGCGCCGATCCAGATCGTGAGCACCACCGCGCCGATCAACGGCTCGATCACGAGCAGGATGCCAAAGATGACCGAGGCGATGCCGCCAAGCGCGAGCCACCATCGGCCATGATCGAGATTGAGCGTGAAGGCGGCAGTCAGCATCAAGACGCCGGAAACGATCGCCCACACCGCGACGAGCCAAGTGAGCGCCACGAGCGTGATGAGCGGCCAAAGCACGGCGACGGCGCCAGCCGCGAGATCGACGATGCCCTCGAGAATGAGCAGGCCCCACCGCTCGCCGTTCCGCGCAGCCTTGATGCCGGAGATGATGGCGAACACGCCGTCGACCAGCATGTAGGCGGCGAACAGGATGACGAACACTTCGAGCGCGACGCCGGGCGTGAGCAGGCAGATCAGGCCGAACAGAATTCCGAGGACGCCGCGTAAGCCTACCGCCCACCAACTATCTGCCAGGACTTCGCTCAACGCGTCGCAGCGCGCCTTGCGCGCCGAGACAGATGCCTTTCCGGTTGCTGCGCTTGCGGCCATGGGACGACCTCCTTGGATCGATCAAGCTGATCAGTACGCCTCGCCGAACTTCGGCTCCGCTCCGGCGAATCGATTAAGCGGCGATCATGAAGCCAATATTACCGGCAAAGAGCAGCCAAATCGAACTTGTCCACACCGGAGCAAGCGCCTCTTCAGAGCTCCAGACCCGCCTCGGAGGCGAGCCCCGCCACCGTCTGGCGCAGCCACACATGGCCGGGGTCGTGGTCGAAGCTGGCATGCCAAAGGAGCGAGATCGTGAAGGTGGGCAACTCGACCGGCGGTGGGCTCGTCGCCAACCCGAACGCCTCGGCGAAATAGCGCGCGAGCCGAGACGGCATGGTGGTGATGACCGGCGCGCGCCGCACCACGAACGGCACGGCGAGAAAGCCCGGCGTGGTCAAGGCGATCGCACGTTTCAACTTGAGCTTGGCGAGCGCTTGATCGACCGCACCATGATCGTCGTCGGTGAGGCTCGCCAACACGTGCGGCACGCTCAAATAGTCCTCGAGCGAGATTGGCGGGACGAAGTTCACCTGCGCGGGATTGAACAGGCAAAGGAAGCTGTCGGTGTAGAGGGCGCGGCGCTTGTGATGGATCTGTCCCTGGTCGAACACGCCGATGCCGAGATCGAGCCTACCGGTGTCGAGATCCTCCAGCACCGTAAGCCGGTTGATCGATCTCAATCGCAATGAGACGGAGGGCGCCACACTTCGCAGTCGCGCGACCAGACCGGGGATCACGGCGACCTCGATGGAGTCGGCGAGGCCGATCCTGAAACTTCGCTCGGCGGTCGACGGATCGAAGGCCTCCCGTTGCAACACCGCGGCTTGAATCTGCGCGAGCGTGACACGGACCGGATCAGCAAGAGCAAGCGCACGCGGCGTCGGACGCATCCCTTCGGCGCCGCGGGTGAGGAGTTCGTCTCCGAACAATGTTCTGAGTCGCGCGAGATTATGACTCATCGCCGACTGGCCGAGCCCAATGCGCGCGGCAGCACGCGTGACGCTGCGCTCTGTGAGCAAGGCATCGAAGGCGACCAGAAGATTGAGGTCGAGTCGACTGAGATTAGCGTGATCGATACTGGTCATTGATCTCATCGATTGGAATGATGATACGCAAGTGCCCATGTTTAAGGCAAGGTAAAAGCGCCGCTGAAACGCGGAACTGCGCCGGCAAGCGGAGGAGCAAGGCGTGGCAATGAAGATCGCCATCGTCGGTGCGGGAAATGTCGGCAGGGCCCCTGGGATGCAGTCTCGATGCCAAGGGCGACGACATTGTCTACGGCACACGCGACCCGGCAAGCACCGAAATACGTGGCGCCAAGACCGTGGCCCAAGCGCTTTCGGCAGCGGACGTCGTCGTCCTTGCCACGCCGTGGATCGTGACCGAGGCTCTCGTCTGCGAATTTGCCGACGCGCTTGCCGGCAAGATCGTCATCGATGCGACGAATCCCATCAATCCTTCGCTGACGAAGGCGGCGCGGCTCCTCGAACCGCTGGCGATGCTGTGGGTCCAGCTCGCATTGAAGCATCACGATCGCGATTTCGCCTTCGTGGTGGCGCGCCGCGATGCCGCAAACCGAAGGGCCAAGCCGCGTGTTAGGGTGGTGCATTCCCATCCTCAAGAAGTGGACTAGTTATGGACACCCTCGTTGAGTCCAAGGCCACGCTCAAGACCCCGGCCTACGCGGCCATGAAGGCCAAGGCCGAACTCAAGCCGTGGTCGATCGAGCGGCGCGAGCCCGAACCGCACGACGTTCTGATCGACATACTCTATTGCGGCGTCTGCCACTCGGATCTTCACCAAGTGAAGGACGAGTGGAGCAACTCGATCTTCCCCATGGTCCCCGGCCACGAGATCATTGGCCGTGCGGTCAAGGTCGGCGATCACGTAAAGAAATGGAAGCCGGGCCACATCGTCGGCGTCGGCTGCTTCGTCGATTCCTGCCGCCGCTGCGAAGCCTGCCGCGCCGGCGAGGAGCAATTTTGCGAAGTCGGCATGTCGCTCACCTATAACGGCTACGAGCAGGACAAGAAGACGCCGACTTATGGCGGCTACTCGACCCGCATCACGGTCGATGAGAACTACATCCTCTCGATTCCGAAAGGGATTCCGCTCGAGCGCGCGGCACCGCTGCTTTGCGCGGGCATCACCACCTATTCCCCGCTGAGGCATTTCGGGCTCGAGGCCGGCGATAAACTGGGCGTGGTCGGCTTGGGCGGACTCGGCCATATGGCCGTCAAGTTCGGCCACGCCATGGGAGCGCATGTAACCGTGCTCAGCCACTCGCCGGGCAAACGCGCCGATGCGCTCGCGCTCGGTGCCGACGACTTCCTCGTCACCAAGGACGAGACGGTATTCAAGGAGAACGCCGGCCGTTTCGATTTCATCATCGATACCGTCTCCGCCACGCACGACTACAACGCCTATCTCAACCTGCTCCGCCGCGACGGCATCATGGTGCTGGTGGGAGTTCCGGATCCGACGCCGCTGTCGGCCTTCCCCCTCATCATGAAGCGGCGGAGCCTGGCCGGCTCCTTGATTGGAGGTATTCGCGAGACCCAGGAGATGCTGGACTTTTGCGGGGAACATGACGTTGCCGCCGATGTCGAGGTGATCCCCATCCAGGAGATCAACCGCGCCTACGAGCGCATGCTCAACAACGACGTGCGTTACCGTTTCGTGATCGACCTCGCGAGTCTGAAAGCGGGCGCTCCCTAGCGGCGTCCGTGCGAGGCCACCGGCCGTCCTTCTGCACCGCGAGTCGGAAGGGCGGCCGGACTGCACGTAGGACGGCATCGTTTCGCTAATTTTGCGCGCCTCTGGGTAAGCCCTTCCAAGCAGGCACTCCCCCGCGCCGATTCGATGCTCAGGATCGTGTCCCGAGGCGAACCGTGCGCCTTCTACGCGCAGGCAGCGGCACACGCGGGGCTTCATTGCCGCCGCAAACTCTGTGTATGACGGGGCATGCTCAAGCGAGCGAATCGCAGGCGGAATCGAGATGCGGAAGGCACCTTTCACTATTTGCGTGGTCGGCGGCGGCTTCACCGGCGCCGCCATCGCCATTGCGTGCCTGGCGCGCATCAGATCGCCGTTCCGGCTGGTGATGATCGAGCGGAACGCGCAGCTCGGGCGCGGCGTCGCCTATGGCAGTCATCATCCGCTACATCTTCTCAATGTGCGCGCCCGCGATCTCTCCATCCGCGCGAGCCAGCCCGGGGACTTTCTCAACTGGGCGTTTCGTCAGCTCGACCAGGGTGAGAACCAGGCAGGCCTGCACGAGGCGCTCGCCCACACCTTCCTGCCGCGGCAGCTGTTCGGCGAATATGTCCGTCAGCGGCTGCATGAAAGCGTGGCGCAACGGCCCGATGTCGCTTTCAACGTCGTCAACGATGTGGCGACGGGATGCGCCATGGAGGGTGGGCGATATCGAGTCGATCTCGGTGAAGGTTCATCGATCGCCGCCGACGTCGTCTACCTCGCCACCGCCTACGGTCTTTCCCCGACCTCGACGCAAGGAGCGCTCAAGCCTTTCGACAGCGTGCCGCACGATCGGCTGGCGCGGGCGCGGCGGATCGCTCTGATCGGCTCCGGCTTGACTATGGTCGACGTGCTGCTGTCGGCGCGCCGCGACGGCTTCCGCGGCACAGCGCTCGTCGTTTCGCGCCGCGGGCAATTGCCGCGGCCGCATGCGCCCAAAGGCGTGGTGCCGAAGGATATCGGGCTACCGCGCGCCAAGCACGTCTCGCTTCTCGCGGCCGCGATCCGCATTTCATGCGAGATGGCGGAGGAAAGCAGGACCCCCTGGCAAGCCGTCATCAATGGGCTGCGCCCCTCGCTGCAGGACGTCTGGCAAGGCCTTAGCATCGAGGAGCAGGCGCGTTTCTTGCGCCACCTTCGTCCATTCTGGGACGTGCACCGCCATCGTCTCCCCATGGAGGTGCATAGCCGCTTGCAGGCGGAATTCGCCGAAGGCCGCGCCACGCTGCTGCGCGGTTCGGTGATCGAGGTCGCGCGGAATGAGGATGGCTTCAGGCTGAAGCTGCTTCAGCGTGGAGCGCGCGAGCCGGAGGTCATCGAGGCCGACCTTGCCTTCGATTGCTCGGGCTTCAGGCCCGACCTCGATCAGCCTTTGATCGCGCGCTTGCTCGAACGCAATCTCGCCCGCGCTGATGCCCATCGCTTGGGACTCGCGGTCGAGCGGGATGGACGCGTGATCGCCGGCGACGGCATCGCGTCCTCAAGCCTCTTTGCCATCGGACCGCTTTGCCAGGGCACGCTCTGGGAGATCACAGCCGTGCCCGAGATCGTGGCGCAGGCGAACCAAGCCGCACAGATCCTTGCCGCCTTGCGCGAGGCTGAAGCCGGGCCCGCAAGGGCGGAGCCCCGCGTTGCCGCCTGGTCCTGAACCTGTCGAGCCGGCGACCGTCTTTGGCGTGGCTAACGTTACCCGGCCCTGAAAAAGCCATGAAACCGCGGAAAATCAACGTATTCCCACTGACCGCAAGGCCCGTGGGCGTTAACCATGTCCGAGTTATCGTCAGCACTTCTGGGGCCGGGGGAAGGAAGCTGATGACATGCGTCGCCACGCTTTCATTGCGCTCGCCTCCCTAGGCGTTCTCGGACTGACCGTTCCGTGCGCGGCGCAGATGGCCACGCCTGACGCGGAGGCGTCGCAATCCACGTCGGTGATGAAGAAATCGGGGCCGCAACTCCTCGCGCCGTCGCAACCCGAACAAGCCGTAGCTCCGGTGGCGCAACAGGCGCCCTCCCCCACTCCACCGGCAACGCAAACGATCGCTCCGCCGGCCGAGGTGAAGACCGAAAGCTACGCCACCATGCGGCCACCCATCCCCGTGACGGCCGTCGAAGCACAGCCGCAACCTGAAGCGCACATTGCGTCCGAGCCGCAGGGCGCATTCTCATCGCTCGAGCGCTTGATGGACTGGATGTCCAACTATCGCGACCACAAGACCCCGTCGCGCGTGCCGGCGGCCGTTCATGCCATGAAGGAATTCGGCCTGTTTGCCGACGAGGAGAAGGCGTGGTTCTGCACCGGCTTCATCGCCGGCGTGCTCGGCGCCAACCCCAAGGACGGGCCGGCGCTGATCCCACGCATGTTCCCCATGCCTGACAAGGAGCAGGCAGTGATCATCAGGGCGATTGCCTATTCAGGCCGGCCTGACTGGCGCGAGCTGCTCGAGAAGACCTCACCCAGGACACCCTTGCGCCGTCCGCTGATCGACGATTTTCTCTCCGGCAAGCGGCCGACGCTGATGGAGCTGCCGCTCGAGCACGGCGGCTCGCCCGGCATCTACGCGCTGTGGGGCTACTACGTCGCAACCGGCGAACATCAGCCCATCGTGCGCGTCATGCAGGCGCTGCGCTGGTCGAAGAAGAAGGAAGACAGCCGCTTCTCCTTCCGTAAGATCTTCACCGGCTGGGGACACGATCCGAGCGCGGTCGACAAGATCACGGCCGGCGGCACGGCGAAATGGACACTTGCCTCATACGCCGAACGGGATCGCGCCCTGCTCAATCTCTATCGCGCCGAATATGCGCGCCAGCCGCAGGAGATCGCCAAGCCCCTGAAGGATGTGATCGAGGCGGCCGAGATTTTCGAGTCTGAGAAGATCCGCAAGGATCAGTTTGGCGCCATCGAGGATGCGCAACGGCAGCAGATGACCAACGAAGCCGGCATGACCAAGGGTGCGACCGCGGGCTCGATCGCCATTGCCACTGGCTGCGTGGCGGCAAGCGCGCTTGGTCAAGCCTATATCGCGCTGCCTTGCGTGCTCGGCGGCGCGCTCTACACCGGCGCCGTCAAGCTCGCCCACTGAGCGACGCTACTCTGTGCTGCGCCGAATGAAGTAGCCGACCAGAACGCCGAGCCCGACCGCGAGAATGAGCGAGGCGGCGAGATTGTCCTTCATGGTTTCCTCGGCCTCTTGTGCGGCGTCCGATGCATAGGCTCGGGCGCGGCTGAACTGTCGGCTCGCATTCTTTCCGAGACCGGACGAGAGCTCCTGCACATAACCGCGCAAAGCGTCGAGCTGGTCGTAGAGATCGTCGATGTCGAGATTGTTGACCATTTTCGCTGCCTTGCGCTCAGCCCTGGCCAAGCTCATCATTTGTCATCCTCCTTGCGATGCCGAACGCCCCGCCCGCTCGAGTCCTTGTTTCTTGTCAGCATAGCAGAAACAGTCCTCGTCTCGGTCGCGTTCCCCGCTTGCGGTTGCGAAACGGTTATCCGCCGCGGCGATAATTCTCGCGAACTGTCTCAGCCTGAGCGCGCCGCGTCTCCCAATCCTTGCGTCTGCGGTTCCACAACGCGTTGCCATAAGCGAGCGCAACCGCCAAGCCGCCGATACCGAACACTCCAATGATCGCCCATAGCCATCCGCCGGGCTCGTCCATAGCCGTCTCCTTGCGCCCGTCTTCAAGGGTGAACGCGAGAAGCCGCGCTTCAGTTGCACGGTCGCGACCGCAGGCGGGCGATATCTGCGCAAACGAACTTGAAGTCACGTTGAGCGGTGCGCCCTGCCGAGTTGATCCGGAGCGAGATGATTGCTTGCGGAAGTTATCCGCTTGGAGGCGCCATCCGCTTCACGGGAATCACTGCGTAAATGCGTCCAGCCAGATCAGTCGTCGCGGGTTTTTTGCAGGCTTGTGACAATTTCATCACCAACTCCGAGTGACGACATGCTCAAATCCCCATCGGCGTCGTTGCCGGTGGCAACCGAACGCCAATGAGCGTGGGGGACCTAGTAATGCGTACCGCTGCCTTTACCGCGGCACCGCCGCGTCGCCTGCACTGGCAGGCTGCTTTCACCATCAAGACATATCAAAGTTTGTCGCCGGTCATCTGGCATCACGCCTTCGTTTCAGACACGCACATGACTAGTTGGTGTGGAGGCTCAGATCTGTTTTTGGCCTGGGTTCCCGATGGCACAGTTGGGAAAGCCAGGAGCGCCAATATCCCGGGCGTCACCGTTCGCCGCTCGTTTCGTCATCTGACGTCGGGGGGCGTCGCCGGCGGCCAAAGGACTCTCGCTTTAGTATCTAGTAACGGAGGGGGCCATGCGTTCCGTAAAGAAGCACATCACTCCCATTGATATGGAGATCATATATCGAGCCCATAGGTCGATTTGGACCCTGCTTAAACAGGAAAGGCGTCTGGGCGACTCCGATGACGCGCACGCGCTGAGCGACAAGGTGACCCGCAAACTCGTGGAAGTCGCGCGTGAAGGCGTGATCGATTTCGAAACTCTGCGGGAGCGGACGTTAGCCGAGCTTACGCGACCATAATCAGACGCAAGAAAGTTGGGCTGCGCCTGTTTGCGGTTAGGTCTATGGGCCAATGTAGGCGGGAGAGAGTCTTGCGCTGAAGCCGGGCTGCTTTTCGACCCGCCGGTGTCTAAGCCTAGCCCCTTCCATTTCGTCGCAAGCTCCGAGACTGTTGGAGCGGGCGATGGGGATCGAACCCACGACCCGTAGCTTGGGAAGCTACTGCTCTACCACTGAGCTACACCCGCGCCTGCCAGACTCCTATCACGGCGTGGCGAACACGAAAAGCAACGCCTCACATAGCGTTGATCGATCCTCGTCTTGCGCATCCCGGTCTCGCCCTTGATGATCGGGGGGTTGGAAGGAACCGGTAATGGCCGACACCGCGCTCCTTGCGCCGCTCGAGAAGTTCAGCGACCCCGACGTCACCGCCAAAGGCGAGCGGCGCGCCCGCGTCGCGCTGAACGCCTTGCGCACGCTGTGGATCAACACCGGCAGCCTCTGCAACATCATCTGTCGCAATTGCTACATCGAGTCGAGCCCCGAGAACGACCGCCTCGCCTATATCACCCGCGCCGAAGCTCTCGGCTTTCTCGATGAGATCGAGCAAGGAGCTTGGCCCGTGTGCGAGATCGGCTTCACCGGCGGCGAGCCCTTCATGAATCCGGACATCATCGAGATGCTCGGCGATGCGCTCGCGCGCGGTTTTTCGGTTTTGGTTCTGACCAACGCCATGCAGCCGATGCTGCGCCCCCGCATCCGCGAGAGCCTCGTGCATCTGCGCGAAGCGCATGGCAGCCGCCTCCTTATTCGCGTGAGCCTCGACCATTACACCAAGCGGCTGCATGAGGAGGAGCGCGGCCCCGACAGCTTCGACAAGACGATCGAGGGGATCGACTGGCTCGCCGGCCAAGGCTTCGCCCTCGCGCTCGCGGGGCGGACCATGTGGGGCGAACGCGAAGAGGATGCGCGGAAGGGCTACGCCGCTCTCAGCGCCGAGCGCGGCTGGGACATCGACGCCTACGACCCGGTAAAGCTTGTCCTCTTTCCCGAGATGGATTTGCGCGCTGATGTCCCCGAGATCACGGAGTCCTGCTGGGGCGTCTTGCATAAGAATCCGAATGACGTGATGTGCGCTTCGAGCCGGATGGTGGTGAAGCGCAAGGGCGCCGCGGCACCCGTCGTGCTTCCCTGCACGCTGCTCCCCTACGATCCGGCCTTCGAGATGGGCGCGAGTCTCGCGGACGCGTCGCGCGCCGACGGCGGCATGTTCGAGCACGGCGCCGTCAAGCTGTGTCACCCACACTGCGCCAAGTTCTGCGTCCTCGGCGGAGGCTCTTGCTCGGCCTGAACGGCGCGATGCCGGATATTCCCAAAATTCAAATCGCCAGAGCCACCGCGGTTGCCAACGCCGCCAGCATCACCCCGACCGTCGTCGCGGGAATGACCCAGCTGGAGCTCGGAAGTTTCCAAGCGCCGCTCTCAAGGCGGCTTTCAACTGTACGCATAGCCTTTCTGCCAGGTTAAGTGGCAGCACCCCGTTCTTATTTTGCGTGTTGCGCGTGAGGGAAACGACGCCATTGCGTCCCGGTTCCGTCGCCGCTTCGAATTCGAGGGAGGTGTTGCGCCCCAGCCTCTCGAGGGTTCGCGCCCGCAAAAGAGGCCCGGCTACGGGGGCGAAGCCGGGCCTCTCTCGAACCTTCCAGCGGGTATCGGCGGAGGCTGAGGGGGGTCAGGGAAGACCGCCAATACCCTTCAGCCACAACGCAGGGTCGGTGGTTTCGTTCCTTGTCACTCCTGCTTGAAATGCTTGGAGAGCTTCAGCCCTTGCGCTTGGTAATGCGACCCGATGCCACGGCCATAAATTGTGTCGGGAACATCGGTGAGCTTGTCATAGACGAGACGCCCGACGATCTGGCCGTCCTCCAGGATGAAGGGGATATCGAGACTGCGCACCTCGAGCACGGCCTTGGCGCCCGGTGCCTTGCCCTCGGCATAGCCGAAGCCGGGATCGAAGAAGCCGGCATAGTGCACCCGATATTCGCCGATCAAAGGATCGAACGGCGCCATCTCGGCGACATAGGCAGGCGGCACCGAGACGCTCTCCTTCGAGGCGAGAATGTAGAACTCGTGCGGATCGAGCACGAGCCGGAGGTCCGCGCCGAGATGAACCGCCTCCCAGAATTGACCCACCTCGTAAGCGCCGACCGCGTCCACATCGACGACGCCTGCATAGCGCCGCGCACGATAGCCGACGAGGCCGGTCGGTGGAATCGGCGCGAGGCTAATACGGAGATTCAGTCCTTCGCGGATTGCCGCTTCGCCCTCGACCAGGCCGACGTCGGAATGGATCTCGCGCAAACGCCGGTCGCCGACGCGGCCCGGCTGCTCGCCCGCATCGAGCTGTTGCCCGACGCGGCGGCGGAATCTGATCTGGTTGAGCCGCGAGCCGTAGCGGACCTTGATGGAGAAGGTGCGCGGACAAATTTCGGCGAAGAGCGGACCGGAATAGCCCTCCTCCACGCTATCGAAGCCGTCCTGCCGGTCGGCGATCAAACGCGTGAACACGTCGAGCCGCCCGGTCGAGCTCTTCGGATTGGCGAAACCGGCGATGGTCGACCGGAGCTTCAGCTGCTCGATCAGCGGCACGAGATAGACGCAGCCCGCTTCGAGCACGGCACCCTTGGTGAGATCGATCTCGTGGAATTTGAGCTCGCCGAGCTTGTCGCGCACCGTCGCGTCTGGCCCAGGCAGGAAGCTCGCCCTGATGCGGTAGGCGACCTTGCCGAGCCGCAAATCGAGGCTCGCCGGCTGGATCTGGTTCACCTCGATCTCGGGCGCGCCCGCGATCTCGCCGCCGGCGATCATCGCCCGGATCGCCTGGCTCGGCAGAATGCCGGTGCGGGCAAACGCGCTGCGCGGTGCATCTCCCGGCGCATCGGCGCGTGGCGCATCGGGAAGCGCCTCGAAAAGCACATCGCGGGGGGCGGCTGGCTGCATGCTACCTTCTGTCATGGGCGGCGTTTATAGTCACCTTTAGCTCGGTCTTCTCCCCCGAATTCACAAGAGGCCCTGGCCTACGAGAGTTTGCCATGCTTCTAGGACACCTTGCGCTTATTGTTGCTTCCGTCTTCACCGGGGCCGCGTTCTACATCAACTTCGCCGAGCAGCCGGCGCGGCTTGGGCTTGACGACAAGGCGCTCCTGACCGAGTGGAAGCCGGCCTACAAGCGCGGCTTCGCCATGCAGGCGAGCTTGGCGCTTCTCGGATTTCTGCTGGGCGGCATAGCCTGGTGGCAGACAGATGACCTTGCCCTCCTGCTCGGCGCCCTACTGATGCTCGCCAACTGGCCGTTTACTTTGATCGCCATCATGCCGACCAACAACATCCTGATGGCGACCGATCCGGCCCGGGCCGGACCCGAAACCCGTGCGCTCGTCGTCAGATGGGGCAGCCTGCATGCCGTGCGCACCCTGCTCGGAGCGGCGGCAACCGTTTGCTTTCTCTTTGCCCTCTCGGCGGGTTGAGCTGACCGAGACTTGACGGCGGCCATGGTGCGGAGGCATTAATGGCGCGCTCGTGGTGATTTGGCCGGCCGGCTTGCAGCCACGTTAAACAAGTCGCTAAAAGGCCGTGCGAGGCGAACTTCAAGCCGATCCCGGTCATTTGGCGGCAGCCAAAGTCCGGGTTTTTTTATGCGGCCGGTCTGGATGATTTGAAAAGTGGAGTTGGACCATGGTCGCAAAGAAGGACCGAAAGAAAAGCGAGAACGCCTGGCAGCCGGCGACGAAACTCGTGCATGGGGGCACACTGCGCAGCCAATTCGGCGAGACATCCGAAGCCATCTTCCTCAACTCGGGTTACGTCTATCAGAGCGCCGAGCAGGCCGAGGCGAGATTCAAGGGCGACGAAGAAGGCTATGTCTATAGCCGCTACGCCAACCCCACCGTCGCCATGTTCGAGGCGCGCATGTGCGCTCTGGAAGGGGCCGAGGCCGCGCGCGGCACGTCGAGCGGCATGGCCGCCGTCGCCGCATCTCTGCTCTGCCATTTGAAGGCGGGCGATCACGTCCTTTCGGCGCGCGCTCTGTTCGGAAGCTGCCGCTACATCGTCGAAGATTTGCTGCCGCGTTACGGCATCGAGACGACGCTGATCGACGGGCGCGATCTTAAGGCTTGGGAGAAGGGGGTGAAGCGCAATACGCGTGCCTTCTTCTTCGAGACGCCGACCAATCCCGTGCTCGAGCTTGTCGACATCGAAGCCGTATCCAAGATCGCCAAGAAAGCCGGGGCGCTGGTCGTGGTCGACAACGTGTTCGCCACACCATTGTTGCAGCGGCCGCTCGAGCTCGGCGCCGATATCGTGGTCTACTCCGCGACCAAACATATCGACGGGCAGGGGCGCTGTCTTGGCGGCGTCGTGCTGGGGACGAAGGAGTTCATCGAGGAGAAGCTGCACAATTTCCTGAAACATACCGGACCGTCGCTCAGCCCGTTCAACGCTTGGGTGATGCTGAAGGGATTGGAGACGCTGCCCGTGCGCGTCGAGCGGCATGTGTCCTCTGCCGCTTCCATCGCCGATTTCCTCGCCGCGCGCAAAGACGTTGTGCGCGTCTATTATCCCGGCCGCGCCGACCACCCGCAGGCCGCGCTCGCCAAGCGACAGATGGATGCGGGCGGACCGCTCGTCGCCTTCGAGGTCAAGGGCGGCAAAGACGCGGCGTTCAAATTCATGAACGCGCTCGAGATCATCAAAATCAGCAACAATCTCGGCGACGCCAAAAGCCTCATCACCCATCCCGCCACCACCACGCATCAGCGGCTCACCCCCGAGGTGCGCGCCGATCTCGGCATCTTCGACAATAGCGTGCGTCTTTCGGTTGGGCTCGAGGACGCCGGCGACCTCATGGCCGATCTCGACCAGGCGCTTGCAACTGCCAAGTGACCCACACGCCTTGCCCGGACCACACCTGTATGCCACCTTCGCACAATTCTTCCGAGTGCTAACGAGGGCGACCATGTGCCGTAACATCAAGACGCTCTACAATTTCGAGCCTCCGGCCACCGACGAGGAGATTTACCTTTCCTCACTGCAATTCGTGCGCAAGCTCTCCGGCTTCACGCGACCCTCGGCGGCCAATCAGGCCGTCTTCGACCGCGCCGTGCACAAAGTCTCAACGGCCGCGCGCGAGCTGATCGACTCGCTCGTCACGTCGGCGCCGCCACGCGACCGCGAGATCGAAGCCATTAAGGCGCGCGCCAGATCGGCAGAGCGGTTCGGCACGCCGCGTCGCGCCACCTAGCGCGCAGGCTCATTGACCCGCCGCGCTCTTGCCGCGGCAATTGCCGCAACGACGCGCTTTTCGATCTCCACCACCAGCAGCGTTGCGATGCCGACGCCCAAGATCACGAGTCCGTCGCGAAAGGCGATCGGCGCAGTGCCGAACACGCTTTGCATGGCGGGCAAATACATGAAGCCCAGCTGCAGCACCACCACGAGGGCAATGCCGATCAGGACAGCCGGGGTGCCGAGCACGCCCTGCCAGGTGAGCGATGGACCGTGCACATAGCGAACGTTGAACAGATAGAAAACCTCCATCACCACGATGGTGTTCACCACCATGGTTCTCGCGGTCTCGGGCGACAGCCCTCGCTCGATGGCATAGAAGAAGACGCCAAAGACGCCGACCACGAAGAGCAGCGACACGAAGGCGACCCGCCAGAGCAAAAATCTCGAGAGCAGGGGCTCGTCTGGCTTGCGCGGCGGCCTCTGCATCGTGCCGGGCTCGGTCGGCTCGAAGGCCAGCGTGAGGCCAAGCGCCACAGCTGTGACCATATTGATCCATAGAATCTGAATCGCCGTCACCGGTAGAACGAGGCCAAGCGCGATGGCAACAATGATGGCGCATGACTCCCCGCCATTGGTTGGCAGCGTCCATTCAATCACCTTGCGGAGATTGTCGTAGACGGTGCGGCCCTCGCGCACGGCGGCGACGATCGAGGCGAAATTGTCGTCGGCAAGCACGACCTCGGCGGCTTCCTTCGCGACTTCGGTGCCTTTTTGCCCCATGGCGACACCGATATCCGCGCGCTTGAGCGCCGGAGCGTCGTTCACGCCGTCTCCGGTCATCGCGATCACGGTATGGTCTGCCTGTAGCGCGGTAACCAGTCGGAGCTTATGCGCGGGGCTGGTGCGAGCGAACACGGTGGCCTTGCGCGCCACCTCGCGCAGGGCGCGCTCATCGAGTCGATCGAGAGCCGCTCCGGTGACGACCTCGGGATGATCCGCAAGCTTGAGTTGGTTCGCGATCGCAACTGCCGTGGCCGCGTGATCGCCAGTGATCATCTTCACGCCGATCCCTGCCGACCGGCAGTCTTGTACCGCGGCACGCGCTTCCTCGCGCGGCGGGTCGATGAGCCCAAGCAGGCCGAGCATGATCGCACCCCCAGCGACGTCGGCGAAGGCGAGGTCGCGCTGGCCCTTGTCCATTTGCTTGACGGCAACGGCGAGCACCCGCTGGCCCTGACTGGCTATTGCGTCCGTGCGGGAAAGCCAGAAGACATCGTCAAGCGCCTCGTCGCGGCCGTCGCCGCGCTGCCGGTCGCACAGGCCGAGCACACGCTCCGGAGCGCCCTTGATGACGGCGAAGGCCTTTCCATCGTGGCTGTGATGCAGCGTCACCATAAACTGATGTTGCGTGTCGAAGGGGATCTCGTCGGTGCGCGGGAACTGCTTGCGCAACAGCGCAGCGTCGTAGCCCGCCTTGACGCCGAAACTGAGCAGCGCTCCTTCCATCGGATCGCCGTCCACGATCCAAGAATTTTCCAGATGGCGAAGCTCTGCATCGTTACAGAGGATGGCTGCCCTGGCCATTTCGAGCAGAACCGCCTGCTCGCCCGGATCGACCGGGCGGCCATTCGCCTCAAACCCACCCTCAGGCCGGTAGCCGGCGCCCAGCACGTCGAATTGCTCCCGCATCGTCACCAGAGTGCGGACCGTCATTTCATTGCGGGTCAGGGTGCCGGTCTTGTCGGAGCAGATCACCGAAACGGAGCCCAACGTCTCCACCGCCGGCAGGCGCCTGATGATGGCGTTGCGAGCCGCCATGCGCTGCACGCCGATCGCGAGCGCAATGGTCATGACTGCGGGCAAGCCTTCCGGTATCGCCGCTACCGCGAGTCCGATCATCACCATGAAGGCTTCGGGCCAAGGATAGTCGCGCGCGTAGACCGCAAACACGAACACCGCGACGGA
>DATAFR010000058.1:0-11251 GCA_036257375.1 Methyloceanibacter sp. | reverse complement strand
TGGTGAAGACGAAGCTCGCGCCGAAAGCGTGCGCCGAGCGCAGGAGATTGCCGAGATTGATGGCTTTCGAGATGCCCTCGACGCCGATGGCGAAGTAACCGCGTGACGGAGGAAGGACTATCTTCACGCGCCTTCTTTGCCACAGGTCTCCTTACGGCAAAAGGGCCAGAAAGCCTAGGATTCCCAGCGGTTTCGCCTTCGGAGCCGCCGTCTAATCAGTCGGCGCCCGCAATTTTTGGTCCTCGCGACCGTGAGGTCCTCGCCCTTGCCTCACAAGGCAAATCCGCCTGGGAGATCGGCGAGATCCTCCACATCGCCAAGCGGACTGTCGACGAGCATGCCCAGATGGCGATGCGCAAGCTCGGAGCCGCCAACCGCACGCATGCGGTCGCGCTCGCCATCCGGCGACGCCTGTTTGACATCTGACCCGCCAGAAGTGCCGGTTCTGTCGATGCGAGCCGCGTGCGAGGCTTGGCAGAATCGCTCGATGCTCGCTATTGCTTCGGCATGACACCGGTAGGGATGTGGCAACGGGCACCAATGGGCGGTGCGCGCGTTCCAGTCGGGGCCGAGCCTATTCAAGCACAGGAGCTATGGCTTGATGCGCGTTGCGCAATTCAGTGAATTTGGCGGGCCTCAGGCGCTACGCCTTGAGGAAGTGGCCGAGCCCAAGCCGGGTCCCGACGATGCGCTCATCAAAGTCACGGCGGTCGGGCTCAACTTCTTCGACACGCTGCTGTTGCGTAACCGATATCAGGTATCGCCCCCGCTCCCCTTCTCTCCAGGTGCCGAGATCGCTGGTACTGTGGAGGCGATTGGAGCCAAGGTCGGCGATATCAAGCCCGGGCAGAGAGTTGTGGCCTATATCGGCGGCAATGGTTGCCGCGAGAAGGTGGTCACCAAGGCACGCAATGTCGTGCCCATTCCCGATGGGGTGAGCGACGAAGTTGCGGCCGGAGTTCCCATCACCTACGGCACCGCTCTGCACGGCTTGAAGGATCGGGCCAACCTTCAGGCAGGCGAATGGGCGGCCGTGCTTGGCGCCGCCGGAGGCGCCGGGCTGGCCGCCGTCGAAATCGCCAAGCTGATGGCGGCGAGGGTGATTGCCGTCGCCTCTACCGGCGAGAAGCTTGCCCTAGCACGCGAGCATGGCGCCGACGAAGGCATCAACTACGAGCAGGAAGACCTCAAGGCGCGGCTCAAGCAGCTCACCACGCCGAAAGGCGTTGACGTGCTCTACGATGCGGTCGGCGGACCCCATGCCGAGCCCGGCGTGCGCGCCATGGCCTGGGGGGGCCGCTATCTGGTTGTCGGGTTTGCCTCGGGCACCATCCCCAAGATTCCGCTCAATCTGGTCATGCTCAAGGGCTGCGCCATTATCGGGGTGTTTTGGACCGCCTTCGTCGAGCGCAATCCCGAACAGCACCGCGCCAATATGATCGAGCTGCTCGATTGGTGTAAGCGCGGTCTGATCACCCCGCACATTCACGCGAGCTTCGCCCTGGTCGAAACCGCCGAGGCGCTGTCGCTGATCGAAGGTCGCAAAGTCACCGGCAAGGTGATCATCAACCCGCAGCGTTAGCGACTTGAAGGCAGCTCCTTGTCGAGGGCGCGTGCTGCCGCCGCACGATGGGTCGGCGTGATATGTGTGGCCACGAGCCCGATCACCGCCGTGAGCAGCGCGGCGTCATCGGCGAAGCCCAGCCCCGCGATCATGTCGGGGATGAGGTCGGCCGGCAGGATGAAATAGGCGATGGCCGCAAGCAGCATGCCGCGCACGCGAAGCGGCGTCGCAGGGTCGAGCGCGCAGTAGTAGGCGGCGACCAAATCCTCCACGAAGGGAATCATCCCGGCAACGCGCTTGAGCTTGGCCCAAAAGTCGCGGCGGACCTTCCGCTCGCGCTCGGCCAGGTTGACGAGGGAGAGCTGGCGGCCAAAGGCCGCATTCTTGAGCTCGCTCGCTTCGTTCCAGGCAACCATCGTCTGCATCCTCGGTAAGCGGTTAACCCCAAGATCCCAGGAGCAAAAATAGGGTAGGCGCCCCCGCACCGCAAGCGCGGGGCCGAAATGTGCCCCCCGGCAATTTCTCCGTTTGCCTGGATTTCACCTTTTCCGGGCATGCTCGAGCCAGTCGCCCAAAGGCGAGATGAGCGAGGTTTCTGTTTTGCGTAGGATTGGCCTTCCGCTTCTTGCGGGCGCCCTGTTCACGGCGTTCGGGATCTCGTCCTCGGCCCTGGCTCCGGCGGGCGCCATGACGGGGCAGCAATCCGCGCCTTGGCTGGCGACGGTGCTCGAGGCCTCTGTCGCCAGCAAGCTTCGCCAGCTCGACACTCTCAAGCGCGACATCGAACAAGCGGGCTGCGCGTTCGCTGCCGACGATGCGAGCATCGAGGGCTGCCATCAACTCGAGGCGAAAGCAGCCATGCTCGAAGCCGAAATCGAAGAGCTCAAGGCGCGCGTGGGTTGGAATGTCGACAAGCAGAAAGCGGTCGAAGCCGGCGGGCCCTTGGCCGCGCCGCCGCAACCGAAGCCTTACACCTATCGCTGGCGCACCGACCCTCGCACCGCCTACCGGACCGTCTGTGTGAGACTTTGCGACGGCTTCTACTATCCCATCAGCGAAGCATCGCGCCCCGGAAGCTTCCTCGCCGAGGAGAAGACCTGCCAATCGACGTGCGGAGTTCCGGCCAAGCTGTTCTATCAGCCGCGTCCCCTAAGCGACGATGCCGGCGAGATGGTCGCGTTGACGGGCGAGCGCTACGCCGACCTGCCCAACGCTTTCCGCTATCGCAGCGAATATCTGAGCGCTTGCGCATGTGGACCGAAGCCGTGGAGCGCCGAGGCCAAAGCCCTTTATGACCGCCGCGCCATCCTGGCCACGCGCAGCAAGGCGGAGCGCATTGTCGGGGCTGGCACTGCCGAGATGGCGAAGCTCCTCGCCGATGCCGATGTCTCTGTGGTCGTGGAAGGAAACCCCGCCGGTCGCGCCGTCGTCGTCCGGAGCAAAGCCCAATATTATCGCGGATTCTTCGGCAGGCTCCGCCCCGTCCGCTTTAGCGCGCAAGCTCGCAACGATCATCCGCAGCGCCGCTTCTTCCTGTTCCGCGGCCGCTGATCGGTGCCACCCTTGCGCCCCTTCGGGCTGCATGCCATTTCACCCGGCATGGCAAAGCATCGTCTCCTGTTCGTCTGTCTCGGCAATATCTGCCGCTCACCCATGGCCGAGGGCGTGTTCCGCCGCGTCGCCGCGGAAGAAGGCGTGCTCGATCTATTCGAGATCGACTCCGCCGGTCTCGGCGATTGGCATATCGGCCAGGCGCCCGATGCCCGCGCGCAAGCCGCCGCGCTCAGTCGCGGCATGGACATTTCTGGCCAGAGCGCGCGCCAAGTCACGCCGAGCGATTACGATCGCTTCGATCTTCTGCTTGCGATGGACGGCTCGAACTATGCCGAGCTCACGGAGCTTGCCCCGAAGTCGGCGAGCCACAAGGTCCGCCGCTTCCTCGATTATGCGCCGCATGTCGGCACGCAAGACGTCCCCGACCCCTTCTATGGCGGAGCCGAAGGCTTCGACCATGCGCTCGACCTGATCGAGGCCGCTGCCCGCGGCCTGCTCGCCGAGCTCCTCTCCGGCAAAGCGATAAAGAGGACCGCTCAGTCCTCCAGCGGATAAACGGCCTCGACCACGTAAGGTCCGCCCCCGACGGAATTGCGCGAGGAATAGAGCACGAAGCGGCTCACCGTGAAGGGTTCGGCCGCGATCCCGCCTTGGCGCTCGAGATAGGCCGCGACCGCATCGGCCCGCGCGCCCTTCAACCGTGCCAGCGTCACATGCGGCTTGAAATTGCGGCCCTCGGGCGGAAGGCCCGCTTCCCGCGCGGCCCGCTCATTTGCACGCCGTAACGCCTCGAGCCCTTCGGACGGCGCAATTCCGGCAAAAATCGCCCGCGGCTTGCCGCCGCCGAAACTGCCAAGCCCGTTCAGCCTGAGCTCGAAGGGCTCCGCCACGATCTCGCCCAAGGCAGTGGTGAAGTCACGCGCCGTGTGCCGATCGACATCGCCGATGAAACGGAGCGTCAAATGGTAATTCTCGGGATCGATCCAGCGCGCGCCGGTGAGACCCGCGCGCAACAGAGTCAGCCGCTCGGCAATGCCTCCGGGTATCTCGATAGCGGAAAAGAGTCTTGGCATCGGAATCGCTGCTACTGAATAGAGTCAGGGGCACGGGTTCGGATAGTCAAGGTGTATCTGCTCGATGTCCTCAAGCACCTTGTCAGCCAGATTGATCCCGGCGGCGGCGATATCGGTCTTGAGCTGCTGCATCGTCGTCGCCCCGATGATCGTACTGGTCATGAAGGGGCGCGAGACCGCAAAGGCGATCGCCATTTGCGCGGGGTCGAGCCCGTGCTTCTTTGCTAGAGCTATATAGGCAGAGATCGCGCGCGGACCATTCCCCTTCTCGTAGCGGCCGAGCCGGTTGAACAGCGTCTTGCGTGAGCCGGGCGGCAGTGCGCCGCCTTCATATTTTCCGGTGAGATAGCCTTGGCCGAGCGGCGAATATCCGAGCAGGCTCACCCCCTCGCGATAGAAGATCTCCGACAGTCCCGTCTCGAAGGAGCGATTGACGAGGTTATAGGCATTCTGAATCGAGACGATGCGCGGCAGCCCCGATCGCTCCGAGACTTTGAGGAAGCTCATCACGCCCCAGGGCGTCTCGTTGGACAAGCCTAAGAACCTCGCCTTGCCGCTCGCCGCGAGCTTCGCCAGCACGCCGAGGATGGCCTCGATCGAGTGCATCTCTCCTTCGAGATGTAGATAGTCGTGACCTTCGAAGATGCGCATCGGACGGTCGGGCCAATGCAATTGGTAGATGTCGATATAGTCGGTTCTGAGCCTTCGCAGACTTGCATCTACCGCTTCCATGATCTGCGCCTCGCTCTGCCGCGTCGGCGTCCTATCCCTGCGCAGCCAAGTCATCTTTCCGCGGCCGGCGACTTTGGTGGCGATCATGATTTTGTCGCGATTCTTCCGCGCGGCGAGCCAAGAACCGATGATGGCCTCGGTACGACCCTGTGTCTCGGGCTTTGGCGGCACCGGATAGATCTCGGCCGCGTCGAAAATGTTGATGCCACATTCGAGCGCGTAGTCCATCTGCGCGTGGCCGTCGGTCTCGCTGTTCTGCTCGCCGAACGTCATGGTGCCGAGACAGAGGCTCGAGACTTTCAAGCCGGTGCGGCCAAGCTCGCGATACTCCATGGCGCATCTCCTGCCCCGCTTTACCGCCGTTTACGATTGCCTAAGGTAAACGCCCGCGCGTTTCGAGGCCTCTATCCGTCTTTGTTAAGGACTGCGGGGCTAAGAGAGAAGCCTGTCGCTTGGCCGCTGCACGGCACACCCGGTGCCCCAAAATGCCGCTGACACCGGCGGCGCGAAAGCGGGGACCGATAGCGGCCGAGGCTCACGGAAGGCCAATGCTCAGGGTTGATACAGACGCGGTGCGCGGCGCGGTCCAGGATGAAATGAGCCTGCATGCACTCGACAGCGTAAACGCAAATATGCCGAGGAGCGTTCGCGTCCTCCCGGAGTCTGGCGAAGCGCTCTCGCTTACCGTGACGACCGACCTCGCGTCCATTGCGAGCGATTGGCGAGCGCTTCAGCAAGTTGCGCCTATAAGCCCCTATCAGCGCTTCGATCTCGCCGAGACGTGGACTCGCCGCGCCGCCGACTCTGCCGGCGTGGAGCCACGTATCGGGGTCGTACGTAACGCTGGCGGTGAGGTCGTGATGATCCTCCCCTTCGGTCTCGTCCGCCGGCTCGGCACCGCGGTCGCAGTCTATCTCGGCGGCTCGCATTTCAAGGTCAACCTGCCGCTGACGGATCCGCGGCTCAGACTCGGTCCTGACACACTCACCCGCATTTTCGACGACTATTGCCGGTTGACCGGCGCCGACGCACTGCATCTCACCAATCAGCCCGTCGCGTGGCGATCTGCGGCGCATCCGTTCTTTTGCCTGCCGCATCAGGATGCGCCCGACGATGTCAGCCTTATCCACATCAAGGACGGCGATTTCGCCAGATATGTCGCGACCGAGCTCGCCCGCAAAGTGCGTTCGGAGCTTCGCCGCAAGGCAGCCAAATTCGCCGAAGCGGGGGCACATATGTTTCGCGCCGATACGCCCGATCGCGTCGAGCGATGCCTCGACGCCTTCATGCGCCAGAAGGCGAAGCGGCTCGCCACGCAAGGACTCGACGATCCCTTCACCGTCCCGGGCATCAAGGCGTTTTTCCGGGACGCCGCGCTGCAAGGTCTGACCGGGCCGGGCGGCGTGGAATTTCACGCCTTGCAGTCTGCGGCCGGCCACCTTCTCGCCGTGCGTGCCGGCGCGCGCCATCAGGACCAATACGCCATGATGGTGCAGTCCTTCAACCCAATCCCTTGGCCAAGTTTTCGCCGAGCGAGTATTTGATCGCCGAGGTGCTCAAGGACGGTTGCCGGCACGGCTTCACCAATTTCGATTTCGGCGTGGGCGCGAACCGCTTCAAGAAGGTTTGGTCGAACGGCGCGGTCGGGCTGTTCAACGTCACTCACGCGGCGAGCGCGAAGGGCCAGCTTTATGCCGGCATGATGCGACTCGCGGCGCCGCCACCCGTTATATCAAAGGCAATCCCAAGCTTTTCTCCGCCGTGCAGGATGCGCGCGCGTTGACCGCGCGCCTGCGCGGCAGGGTTGAATAGCGGAGGTTCGCGTGTCGCTCGTCAATCAAGCTTTGCCGCCAGCAACGCCTGCCGATGGGCGCGCCGCCATCGAGCGGCGGCGCGATGCCCTGTTCCGCGAGACCGCCTGGCAGAAATGCCGGCGCGTGGCGCTCGGCACGGCCTGGTCGCTCCTGCCGCGGCGCATCGGCAGCCTCTCGCCGCTGGCACGCGTGTGGGTCACGGACCTGATCTCTCCCGCCAAGGATCTACCCGATCCAGACGTCCCCGCCGTCAATGGCGACTTCGCCGGCATGGTCCAGGACCTTTCGCCGGCAACGCTCATCGCCGCCTATGAGCGCGGCCTTTTCCCCAAGGGCCATTTCGGCCCGCTCAAATGGGTGTCGCCCCGCGAGCGCTGCGTGCTGTTCTTCGACGAGTACCACATCTCGCGGCGCATCCGCTCGATCATGCGGCAGGACAAATACAAGGTCACTTTCGACCGCGACTTCGAGGGCGTGATCAAGGCCTGCGCCGCGCCGCGCGCCGGCCGCTGGCATTTGACCTGGATCACGCCGCGCATCATGCGCGCCTACGCCGAGCTTTACGACGCGGGCTACGTCCACTCCTTCGAGGTCTGGAACAAGGCCGGCGAGCTGGTCGGCGGCGGCTATGGTGTCGTGCTCGGCGGCGTATTCGTCATCGAGTCGCAGTTCTCGCATGAGTCCAATACCTCCAAGATCGGCTTCTCGGTGCTGAACTGGCACCTCGCCAAATGGGGCTTCCTCATGTGCGACAACAAGCTGCCGACGCCGGCGACGCTGCAAATGGGCTTCCGCATCATCCCGCGCGGCGAATATCTGTCCGATCTCGCGCGCGCCCTTGGCCGCGAAGGCAAGTCGGGCCGCTGGGAGGTCGAGGCCGGCCCGAAGCTTGTGGCCGATTGGCATCCCGACATTCTCGAGGCCGCTGAGTAGCGTGGGCCGAAAGCAAATGCCATGAAGAAGCGCGGTGGCAAATCTGGCAGAGCATCGCCCGCGCTGCCGGCGAAGACACTCGACGGCTCGCTTTCGCTGTCGTCTTTGCTCACGGGGGCCAGGACCGCCGGCGCCTTGGCCGGCTTCGTCACTCAAGTCGTGCTTGCCCGCACCTTGCAGGCACACGCGCTCGGCGTGTTCTTCTCCGTCACCAGTCTTGCCGCCGTCATCGGCCTCATCTGCGCGCACGGCTACCCGGCCATCGCCGCGCGCTTCGTCTCCCGCTACCGCGAGCAGGGCAAGGAGCACCTGGTCGGCGCCTTCGTCGGCGAATCGTTCCACGTGGCGGCGATCTCCGTTGTCATCGCCACGCTAGCGGTGCTGGGCGGCGCGGTGCTGTGGCCCTCCGTTGCCCTCGACGCGCGCTTGGCTCTGGCCGCCGCGGCCTTGTCCATCCCGGCACACGCTTATCTGCGGCTGAACGGCTACTTCGCCGCAGCCATTCGCCGCTTTGCGCTCTCTTATCTGCCCGACACCTCGATCAGGCCGTTTCTTCTGCTTGGTGGCGTGCTTCTGCTGATTGCTTGTGGCTTGACGCTGACGGCGAGCCTTGTGGCTTGGCTCTTGACGGCGATCCTCACGGCACTCGCACTCATCCAATACGCGCTGCTCCGCAAGGATCTGCCGAACGACCGCATGGCGGCGCCGGCGCGGCTGACCAAGCTTTGGCGGCGCGAGGCGAACCCGCTCATCCTGGTCGCGCTTTTCACCAATTACTTCGCCGACGTGGACATTCTCATCGTCACCCCGCTCTTGACCAGCGCCGAAACCGCCGCGCTCGGCCTTTGTCTCAAGCTGTCGCTGCTCGTCGGCTTCGCCGTCCAGGTCGCCCACCAGACGATCTCGCCGATGCTCGCGCGCGCAAGGACAAAGGGTCGATCGGCGATACGGTGCTGCGCGCCTTCGCTTTTCCGCTCGCCATTACCGCCGCTGCCATGGCGGTCGTGGCGCTTTGGGGGGAAGACTTGCTCGCTATCTTCGGCCCCGAGTTCACCAGCGCAAAGACCGCCCTCCTCATCCTGATGGCCTGCCAGCTCGCCCGCGCCCTGTTCGGACCGAGCACGCTGTTGCTCAACGTGATCGGCGCGCAACGGCACAACGCGGCACTCGCGGTCGCCGCGCTGATCGTGCTTATCGGTGCCAATCTCGTGCTTGTGCCGCCCTACGGCGTGCTCGGCGCCGCGATAGCCGTGGCCATCGCCACTCTGTTCTGGCTTGTGTTCGTGCTGGGCCGGCTGAGCGGGCTCAGGACCGATGCTCTCTATCTTCTTGGCAGGCTTGGCTCGCTTAAGGGCGCCCCGGCCTAGCTCACGCTGCCGCCGTCAAGCTCGACGCGCCCCTCTGCTCGATCTCTTGATCAGCCTGTTCGGTGGCGAAGAAGGTGGTGAACAGCAGCCAAAGCACGAAGGCCGCAACGGTCAGAAGCGCGATTGCCGCGAAGATCTTGCCGTAGTGGAGGGGCATGCGGTGAGGTCCTTGCTCGAAGGTCACGGACAGTAGCCAAGTCGTGAACCCCGATCAATCCAGGCTATGCCATAGTCCCACCAAGCTTGAGGGCCAAGGAAAACGATCATGGAAGGGGCGAACGGGGAGGCAGTGGTGGGCGAGAGCGGCGAAGCCGCGTCGGCCGATCGCGTCATCCTGGTCGTCTGCCCGACCCACCGCGACTATCGCGAGCTTCCCCGCATTGCCGTGCCCGGCATCCGCTACATCTTCCACGACTACGCCAGCACCAGCCTCGAAGATCTGGTCAGCAATCCCGATCGCGCCAGGGATATTGCCGCCGACCCGCTCGATGAGATCGAAACCCTGCTCGCCATGGTGAGCGGACTGAAACTCGCCGGCGTCATCACCAGCGACGATTATCCCGGCTCGGCCCTCGCCGCTGCCGTCGCGCAGAGGCTCGATCTTCCCGGGCCCGACCCGGCCGCCGTGCTCATCTGCCAGCACAAATATCTGGCGCGCCTGGAGCAGATGAAACACGTGCCGCAGGCCGTCCCACCGTTCGCCCTGATCGATGTCGCCGATGGGGCTCCGCTTCCCCACGCAGTGCGTTTTCCGAGTTTCGTCAAGCCGGTGAAGTCATTTTTCTCGATCGGCGCCGAGCGCGTGGACTCTGCTGCGGAGCTCTCGGCGCTTCTGCCGCATCGGGCAGATCTGGATCAATTTTTCGTCCCGCTCGAACGCATGCTCGAGCGCTATACGGGCGAGCGCATCGGCACCAAGCGGCTCATCGCCGAAGGTCTGCTTAAAGGAGAGCAGGTTACCGTCGAAGGCTTCGTGCATGGCGGGACGGCGACCGTCATGGGCGTGGTCGACTCCATCTTCTTCCCGGGCACGCTGGCCTTCTCTCGCTTCGACTATCCGTCACATCTGCCAGAGAGCGTGCAGATACGCATGGGCGCGATCGCTGCCGCGACAATGCAGGGTCTCGGTTTCAACAATGGGCTGTTCAACATCGAGATGATGTACGACGCGGAGGACGATCGCGTCTCCATTATCGAGATCAATCCGCGCATGGCCTCGCAATTCGCCGATCTCTACGAGAAGGTCGACGGCACCAACAGCTTCAGCGTGCTGCTCGACATCGCGCAAGGCGTGAGGCCGCGCTTTGTCCGGCGGCAGGGGCGTTATGGCTTCGCCGCGAGCTGTGTCTTGCGCAGCTTCGAGGATCATATGGTGGCTGCCGTGCCGAGCGAGTCCGACATCGAACGACTCGGGCAGATCTATTCTGACGTCAGAGTCGAGCTGCATGCCACGCCTGGGCGCAAGCTTTCGGACGAGTTCCAGGACGGCAAGAGCTATCGCTACGGCGTCGTCAATCTCGGCGGCAGCGATCTTGCCGACGTGCTGCGGCAATTCGAGTCATGCCGGACGCAGCTCGGCATCGAGCTCCGTCCGCTGCGCGAGCGCGAGCGCAGAAAGACGGCGGAAGGCACCAGCCCTCCGCCGTCCGCAATCGGTCTCGTCTAGCGATCAGTTGCCCTTCACGTTCTTCGCGATCCAATCCGAGAAGGACGACACGCGGGTATAGACGCCGGGGAACAGCGGATTGCCGCATTGCGGCCCCCAGCTCACGATCCCGACCTGGGTATAGCCTTTGCCGCTGTTCTTATCTGCGACGATCAGCGGGCCGCCGCTATCGCCGAAACAGGAATCCTTGCCGCCGGTCGGACCCGTGGCGCAGATCTCGGTATCGCCGATGACGAAATCGGGAACTTGCAGCGACTCGTAGACCGCCTTGCACTCCTTGGGATCGATAACCTCGATATCCACCTCATGCAGCTTGCGCGGCGCCTCGAGCTCCTCGCTGCTGAGCAGCTTCCGCTCAGACACCGTGCCTGGCCATGACGTCGACGGCATTCTGGAAGGCTTGGAAATCCCAGATGGCGCCCCAACCCGTGACCGTGACGGGCTCGCCGCCTATGAGGAAATGCTGAAACTCGATCGCGAGGTCGTCGCCGCCAATATCGCCGATACCAAGCGCCAGCGCATCGTGTCGATCGATCTCAACAAGATCG
>DATAFR010000057.1:0-2282 GCA_036257375.1 Methyloceanibacter sp. | reverse complement strand
GATGGCGACGCGGCCCGAGCGGTCGGTGCCGACGCGCGCGTAAGGATTGCCATAGCGGCCGATGAAGCGCCGCGCCGCTTCAGGGTCGTCCTTGTAATCGATGCCGTAGAGCCTGATGCCGGGACTTTGGCCGAGAGCGAGGAGAAGAGGATGCTCGGTCTGGCATTCGAGACACCAGGACGCGAAGACATTGACGAGAGTAGGATCGCCTTCGGCGAGCTCGGAAGAGGCGAAGCCCGGCACCTGCTCGCCCCCGGCCGTCAGGCCTTCGAGAGGCGGAAGCGTGAAATCCGGAACCTTCTTGCCGATCAGCGGCGAAGGCAGATGCGAGGGATCTCCGCTTTGCAGCGCGTACCAGAAGAGACCGGCGAGCACGGCGAAGATCGCAAGCGGTAGAGCGGGGCCGAAGCGCCGGAACGGCGCGGGCGCGGTGCGCCTTTGCTCGGTCATGACCTGGGGCCTCGCGCGGGCTGTTTGGCGCGCGCCGTACCCGCCGAGCGCCGCCTGATCCCTCTCGCCTCGAGATCCGCAAGAAGCCGGCGTTGCTTGCGGTCGTCCGCGACGATGGCGAACGCAAGCGCCGCAACCCCGGCGAAGGTCACGCCATAAGCGGCAAGGATGAATATTGCGTGCGGACCGAGATCGGGCATGGCTGCGAATTTAAGTCTCGGCCAACGCCGCATGCTCGACTTGCGTCAGCTGCATCGCCCGGACGCGCCGGCGCAAGATTTCCGCGCGCATCGCGATGAGATGCAGAAGCACGAACAGCAAAGTGAAAGCGAGCGTCATGACGGCAAGAGCGCCGAGCATCGAAGGGTCGATGGTGGGGCCGCCGACGCGGACGATGCTCGCTGGCTGGTGCAGCGTGTTCCACCAATCCACCGAGAACTTGATGATGGGAATGTTGATGGCGCCGACGAGCCCAAGGATCGCGGCGGCGCGCCCGGCGCGGCCCGGCTCCTCGATCGCCTGCCACAGCGCGATCAGTCCGAGATAGAGCAGGAACAGCACGAGCATCGATGTCAGACGCGCGTCCCACACCCAATACGTGCCCCACATCGGCTTGCCCCAGAGCGAGCCGGTGACGAGCGCGATCAGGGTGAAGGTGACGCCGATCGGTGCCGCAGCCTTGGCGGCGACATCGGCCAGAGGGTGGCGCCAGATCAGCGTGCCGAGGCTCGCGACCGCAATCAGCGCATAGCCGGACATGGCCAGCCAGGCCGCGGGAACATGGACGAACATGATGCGGACGGTCTCGCCCTGCTGGTAGTCGGGCGGCGCAACGAAGAACGCAAGATAAAGGCCGATGCCGATAAGGATCGCAGTCAGCGCCGCGAACCAGGGAATGAGGCGGCCGGCAAGCTCCAGGAAACGTGTCGGATTGGCAAGGCTCGGCATCGGGTTTGATCTAGTGGCTTTGGCTGGAGGGCGCAATCCGCCACCTTCTCACACCTCCCCCTCGTGGGGAGGTCCGGCGCCGCGTTTCGCGGCGTCGGGGTGGGGGGTCGCTTCAACCCAGGCATTCCTGCGAGGCTGCTTCCGCGGTGTGACGAATTGACCCCTCACCGGGCATTTTATGTGGAGTGGTGAAGGATCTGCAGTTTTGGTCGTGTGTCTATTTTAAACCTCCCCCCTCGTGGGAGGTCCGGCGCGCGCGGTGCGCGGAGTCGGGGTGGGGGGTCTTGTAATCGATCTACGAATGGGGTTGTCAAAATCGTGGATGGCCGGGACAAGCCCGGCCATGACGTGGTTGGAAACGGAAGCGGTCAACGGAGCGCGATGCGGAGCGCGGCCGCCGCGGCAAGCGGCGCCAGCACGACGCTCGCCAGGCTTATGCCGCACAGCATGAGAAAGGGCGGCCAGGGGGAGGCCGGGCCGGTGATTGCGGCGGACGCCGTCGCCACGCCGAAGATCAGGACCGGCACGTAGAGCGGCAGAACGAGCAGCGCGAGAAGGAGCCCGCTTCGCTTCAGCCCGAGCGTGAGGCTTGCGCCTATCGCGGCGACGAAGCTCACCGCGGGCGTGCCGGCGAGCATGGCGAGCACGAGGAGCGGGCTCGCTTGCGCGGGAAGATTGAGCAGGAGTCCGAGGAGCGGCGCGAGCAGCGCGAGCGGCACGCCGGTCGTGAGCCAATGCGCCAGGCTCTTGATCGCGGCGACGAGCGGCAGAGGCAGGGGTCCGGTCGTAAGCACGTCGAGCGCGCCGTCCTCGTAGTCGTTGTGGAAGATGCGGTCGGCTGAGAGGAGCGCTGCAAGGAGAAGCGCCACCCACAACATGCCGGG
>DATAFR010000056.1:0-23920 GCA_036257375.1 Methyloceanibacter sp. | reverse complement strand
TCGCGCGAGATGGTCACGTCCATGACCTTTTCCACCCTGAGCTGGACGCCGGGCATCGGCCGCGTGCTCCGCTCGCCTCCTTCTCGCTCGGTCGATCGCTTCCATTCGCGCATCGCCGCAACGAACAGGGCCGCCATGCCGGTGTTACGTCGCTGCGACAGGGCGTTATAGAGTTCCTCAAGCGATTGGCCAGACCAGAACACCTGCTCGAACTTGTCGGTCTCTTTGCGGGTCTTCGCATAGAGGAAGAGCTTCTCCAGGATGATCGCCCAACTCCAGATCGAGGCGAGCAGAAGCCCGATGATCACGAGCTTGACGACGATATGCGCGTTCTTGAAAAGCTCGAGGATCGAGAGATCGACGACATCCGGCGGATTCATTGCGGCCTCGTGGCATAAGCTCCGAGCGCGCCGCCTCCGACCTAGCCCTCGAGACGGCAGCTTGGCCCCGCGGCCTTGGCCGCGGGTCTGACGACATCGCCGGGGGAAGCGCACGTTTCGCTCGCGAAACCGACCTTTTGCGAGCGAATGTGACTAAACTTGGGTAGCTAACCCTTGGATTCCCTCGCACGCGGCCCCTCCGGCAGAGCGACGCTTTACCGGCATTAGCTACGTTTCACGCGCTTGGTTAACGAATCGTTGAAGCGCGCCGCGAATGATGGCCCCCAGCCGCTGCGGCTTGCCGGCTTGCGAGACGAGAACCACCGTCACTTTGGCGCGCACTAGCAGCGTGCCGCCGCGCATCACGTCCTGTTGTAGAACCAGGCTCGCGCTGCCGATCTCGGCACAGGTAGTGATCACTTCCAGGAGATCGTCCATGCGGCCGGGTTTGAGATAATCGATCTCGACCCGCCGCACGACGAACACCGAAGGCTCGCCCTTGGCCGGTTCGGCAAGGCTCCGGGCGTCGATGCCGAGCAGCCTGACGAAGTCCGACCGCGCGCGCTCGCAGAATTTGAGGAAGTTCGCGTGATAGACGACGCCGGCGCAGTCGGTGTCTTCGAAATAGACGCGGATCGGCAAGACATGCGTCTCGTCCTCGATGCGGCCCGCAATGTCCGGCCATTTCGTCTTGTCACCACGCATGCGGCGAGTCTTCCGTGCCCAATGCTCAGTTCCGCCATTCCCCGGTGGAAGGCCCGAGCTTTAGTATCAAGTGGCGCTCCGCGTAAAGTCAGATTGCGCGGCATGACATCGCCATGTTGAGTTCGCCGGCAAGACTGGTGCAGACTTGGCCTTGGAGAGGCACGCCCACACAAACGGGGGATAACAAACATTGTCGGACTGGGCGCCTTACGCTCTCGGCATCCTCAGAATTGTCGTCGGCCTCCTCTTCCTGGAGCACGGCACGCAAAAGCTCCTTGGGTTTCCGGCTGGCGAAAGGGCCTTGGTGGACATGTTCACCCTGTCCTGGTGGGCCGGCCTTCTCGAGCTTGTGTTGGGCGCCTTGATCACTGTCGGGCTGTTCACGCGCCTGGCGGCCTTCATTGCCTCGGGTGAGATGGCCTTCGCCTATTGGCTCGCGCATGCGCCGCAAAATTTCTTTCCCGTGAACAATGACGGTGACGCGGCCATTCTTTATTGCTTCGTGTTTTTGTTCCTGGTCTTCGCAGGGCCCGGCAAGTGGAGCATCGACGGCTTGCGCGGCGCTGAGCCGTAGAAGCTCGTCAAGCCGACTCTCATTCGTCGCCGCCGTTGAACAACGGAAACTGCGCGGCTTGCGCCGGCTGCGGCAGGCCGAGATGGGCGAAGGCTTGCGCCGTCAGCACGCGTCCGCGCGGAGTGCGCGCGATGAAGCTCTGCTGCAAGAGATAAGGCTCGATGATCTCCTCGATCGCGTCGCGCGGCTCCGACAGCCCGGCCGCGATCGTCTCGACGCCGACGGGCCCGCCACCATAGTTGACCGCGACCAGGCGCAGATAACGATGGTCGAGCGCATCGAGACCTTTGCCGTCGACTTCGAGCTGCGACAGCGCGCGATCAGCGACTCCGGCATCGACTGCGCCCGCGCCCTCGACCGACGCAAAATCGCGCACGCGGCGGAGCAGCCGACCCGCCACGCGCGGCGTGCCGCGCGCGCGCCGCGCGATCTCGCGCGCGCCTTCGCGCGTCAGCGATAGTCCGAGCAGGCGGGCGCCCCGCCGCACGATCTTCTCGAGCTCCTCGACGCCATAGAATTCGAGCCTGATGGGAATGCCGAAGCGCTCTCTGAGCGGCGTGGTGAGAAGGCCCGTCCGCGTGGTGGCGCCGATCAACGTGAAGCGAGAGAGATCGATACGCACCGAACGCGCCGCCGGTCCCTCACCGATGATGAGATCGAGCTGAAAGTCTTCGAGCGCCGGATAGAGGATTTCCTCCACCGCGGGATTGAGCCGGTGGATCTCGTCGATGAACAGCACATCGCGGTCCTCGAGATTGGTGAGGAGCGCGGCAAGGTCGCCGGCCTTGGCGATCACCGGGCCGGAGGTCG
Source organism: Methyloceanibacter sp. (assembly GCA_036257375.1). Classification (GTDB taxonomy): domain Bacteria; phylum Pseudomonadota; class Alphaproteobacteria; order Rhizobiales; family Methyloligellaceae; genus Methyloceanibacter. The sequence goes on along the minus strand of DATAFR010000056.1, from coordinate 21,451 downwards.
CGCGGAAATTCACCCCGAGCTCGCGCGCCACGATCTGGGCGAGCGTCGTCTTGCCGAGACCGGGCGGCCCGGCGAACAGCACATGGTCGAGCGCCTCGCGCCGCGCCCGTGCCGCCTCGATGAAGACCTTGAGATTTGCGCAGACCTTGGGCTGGCCGATGAACTCGGCGAGCGTCTGCGGCCTGAGCGAGGTCTCGCCCTGGTCCTCCTCGCGCCGCCGAGCCGCCAGCATCCTCTCGCTCATTGCGCCAGCTCCTTAAGCCCGAGGCGGATCAGCTCCTCGGCGCGCGCCTCGCGTCCCGCTTTGCCCATCGCGGCGGAAATCGCTGCGGCCGCCTCGCCATGGGCATAGCCGAGATTGGTCAGTGCCGATACGGCGTCGCGCGCGGCAAGTCCCTCCGGCAGCGCGGCCACAGGCGCGAGCCCGCCGACGGGCCTGATGGCGGGCGCAAGCGACGGCATCTTGTCTTTAAGCTCGGCCACGATGCGGGCGGCGACCTTGGGGCCCACCCCCGGCGCGCGGGAAACTTGCGCCTTGTCCTGGAGCGCCACGGCATTGGCGAGATCGGCCGCTGAGAGCGTGCCCAGTAGCGCAAGCGCGATCCTGGCGCCCACGCCTTGCACCGTTTGCAGCGCCCTGAACCAGGCGCGCTCATGCTCCGTGGTGAAGCCGAACAGTCTTATTTCGTCCTCGCGCACATGCGTGTCGATGGCGAGCGTCACGGTCTCACCCACAGGCGGCAGCCCGGCCAGCGTGCGCGCACCGACCGTCACCTCGTAACCCACGCCGGCGACATCGACGATCACCGCATTGAGCGAGAGCGAATCGAGTCTGCCGGTGAGCTTGCCGATCATGGCACGGTCCTGTCGAGAACCGTCTCGAGCCGCCGCCATGAGCGCGAATGCGCGTGCGTTATGGCGATGGCGAGCGCGTCGGCGGCATCGGCGCTGTCGAAGGACGCGCGCGGCAAGAGGCACTTCACCATGGCCCTGATTTGGCCTTTGTCGCCATGGCCGGTCCCGATCACCGTCTTCTTCACCGCGTTCGGCGCATATTCGGCGATTTCGAGCCCGAGCAGCGCCGGCACGAGCATGGCGATCCCCCGCGCCTGGCCGAGCTTCAGCGTGGCGGCGGCATCCCGATTGACGAAGGTCTGCTCGATCGCCGCCTCCTCGGGCGAGAGCCGCGCCAGCACTTCCTGGAGCCCATCGAAAATCTGCCGGAGCCGCGCGCCCAGGCTCTCCCCGTCATCGGAGACGACCGAGCCGCAGGCCACGAAGCCAAGCCGGACCCCGTCGCTGTCGATGACCCCCCATCCGGTGCGCCTCAGCCCCGGGTCGATGCCGATAATGCGAATTCTGGCCGTTCCCTCTGTCAAACCCAGTGCCAGCCTAGCCTTTTCCACAGGATGCGCCTGCGAATCACTCGGTGATTCTGCCACGCATCGGGGGGCTAGAGGTAGCAGCGCGCGATTCCAGGAACGCCGCAACCAGATTTTGCGTTAGGATTTTCGGGCGTACATTGGAGGAAGCGGCGTTTCGTGACGGGGACGCCGGAGATCGCACGCCCAAAGACCAAGGCGTGAGGGCAGAAGAGCGAGTACAGCCTCGCGCCCGAGTGAGGGAGCACCAAGTGACTGGTGCAAGCGATACGCTCGACCCGATTGCGGCCGCCGAGAGGGGCATTGCCGGGTCGAAGGACCTCATGGCGGCTGTGGCAGACGACCTCAGCCAGCAAGAGCGCTGGCTCGCGCATTATCAACTCGCCGAAAAACGGCATGCGCGCCGGGTCAAGGTTCAAGGGTTTCTCTATCAGCTCGAGCTGGCCTGGCATCGCCTGATGCGCTTCTTGCGCCGGGTTGGCTTGCTCACGCTCCGCTTGGCGCGAAACGCGGCCTTGTTCGTTGCGCGGGCCGCGGTCGCCGTCTTCGTCATGCTGAGCCAAGCCGTGGCGGCGTGCGTCGCGTGGCTCCGCCCCCGTGCATATGCGCTTGCGCGTCTCTTGCAGCGATGGTTTAGGGCCTTCTGGGCATGGCTCGTGGTGCAGGTGCACTTCCTTGCCGTCGTCCTCAAGCAATGGAGCCTTGCCGCTTGGGCCTGGACGCGCGCGCACGCGGCAATGCTCGCCCGCGCCTCACTCAGGGGCGCCACAATCGCCTCCGTCTGGATCGCCGCGACATCCGTGACACTCGCTATCGCTCTCTGGCGATGGATCTTGCGAACCATGCGGCGGACCAAGGCGCTCGCGCGCATCCTCACGCGCAATGCGCTTTACGGAGCCGGCGTCGCGTCTGCATGGACCGCCGCAACCTCGCGCAGGCTCGCGGTCGTGCTTGCGCAATGGCTGTCCGCGGCATGGAGATGGACCCGCCACGCGGCCATCGCGCTGGGACGGTGGCTCGCCAGTCGCCTGCGCCGGACCGAAGCGCTCGCGCGCATTCTCACGCGCAACGCAGTCTACGCAGCCGGCGTCGCATCGGCGTGGACCGCCGCGACGTCGCGCGATCTCGCCGTCTTGCTTGCGCGATGGTCTTCCGCCACCTGGAAATGGACCCGGGTGGAGAGCCGCATCCTCATGCGCGCCTCGCTCAAGGGAACCCGGCAAGCCTCGGCATGGACCGCGGCGAACTCGCTAACGGCCGCGGCCGCCATGCAGCGCAATCTCTCAGCCGGTGCCGCTTGGTCGGGCGCGAGGGCGAGAGTTGCGACCCGCAGCACGCTCGCTGCGGCTTCCGCTGGCTACAACTGGGCAGCTCTCCATGCCAGCAGCCTGCGCCGCGGCGTTGCGCATGCAGAGGCGCCGGCCGACACCAACCATCGCGCTCTGGTGGTCAGGCGCTGCACCGCGCTCGCCTGCATCGAGGCAAAGCGCGCTGGCCTGCCCGTCGTTCGCGCCCCTTAATCTCGCCGGAGCTGCTCAGCTCGCATGCGGTCCGCGCATCTCCTTGATCGCCGCCTGGATGCGACGCCAATCCGCCGCTTGGCGTGACTCGCCATTGCGCTCGCAGTCTGCCACCTTCTGGGCAGCTTCCAATTCGGCTTTGTTGCCGTAGGTGTTCACAAGCTGACGCGCATGGCCATGGATTGTATTGATGTTCATGGACATCCTCCTTGCGGGTCGAGGCTGGAGGCTGACAGTCGCTTAAATGCCTCGCAATGAGGTGAATCAAGGCGCGGGCCGAGGCGAAGGTTCCACGCCACGCCCGCTCCGCCGCCAAATCTTCGCATTGTCCCCGATAATGGCGACTGATGACGATCATGAGGGCGGCGTTTCGCGCGGCGGAAAATCTGGCCTTAAGCCTTGCGCTTGGCGCAGCGGTCTTCGCTGCGCCGGCGCCGGCGCATTCGGATGCCCCGACAACTTGCGCACCGCCGCCCGCCTCGACCGTAACCGTCGACGTCAAGGACAGGCGCGCCAAGGGCGACGGCCAAACCGACGACACCGCCTCCATCCAGACTGCGATCGACGAGGTCAAGGGCACGAAGGGCACCGTGCTGGTGCCTCAAGGCGTCTACATGATCGACGCCGTAAAGAAGCGCCTCAAGCTCAGGGACGATATGACGCTCAAGCTTGCCGAAGGCGCGGTGTTGAAGGCCATTCCCAACGATGCCGAGAAATATTCCATTCTCACCATCGACCGCGCTTCCAACGTCTGGGTGATCGGCGGCACGCTCGAAGGCGATCGGGACCAGCACATGGGCAAGGCGGGGCAATGGGGCCATGGCATCCGCATCGGCAAAGGCGCCAAGAACGTCACCGTCAGCAACGTGACGTCGAAGAAGATGTGGGGCGATGGCTTCTACGTGCAGGACGCAGAGGACGTACGTTTTTGCGATGTCATGGCCGACGGCAATCGGCGCCAAGGCCTGTCCGTCATCCAGGTCGACGGGCTCCTGATGCTGAATTCCGTGTTCAAGAACACCCATGGCACGCGGCCATCCGCCGGCATCGATTTCGAGCCTGACCGGGTGGAGCAAAAGATCACCAATGTGCGCATCGTCGGCTCGAAGTTCATCGATAACGCGGGCCCCGGCATCCTGGTCGCCGGCAAGAAGGCGCGCGTTACCAAGATCGAGATGACGCGCAACACCTTCCGCAACAATCCCGTCGTGGTCGAATATGCTCCCTCCCTCGCCGCGGCGATCTGCGGCAACCGCGAGACAAGCACCGCCACCGAGCACACTGCCGGCTTCAATGCCTATGCCGAGCCGGTCGAAATGGTGGCGCTCCAGAACGATTGCGGCAGCGGCGGCTTTGTGGTGGACCGGCAGAAGAAGCGCAAGAAGCCGCTCGCCGAGTAGACTTGCTCAGGCCGAGCCTTCGGCCACCTGCGGCAGCTCCACCACCTGCTTGAGCCCGCCCTCCGCGCGATTGGAGATGGTGATGGTGCCGCCGGCGCGCTGGATGATCTCGCGCGCGATGGTGAGCCCAAGCCCCGCCCCGCGAATGTCCTGTCGGCGCGCAGGATCGGCGCGGAAGAACGGCTCGAACACCTGGCCGAGCAGATCGGACGGAATGCCGGGACCGTCGTCCTCGATGACGATACGCGCCGAGCCGTTCATGCGGCCGACCTCTACGCGCGCTCTCACCCCGTGCGTGGCCGCGTTGATGATGAGATTGCGCAGCGCCCGATTGAGGGTGAGGCGGCTCGCGCGCACCTTGACCGGCTCCTTGGTCTTCTCGATGACATCGAGGTTCTGGTCCCTAAGCTCTTGGCCGATGCTGCCGACCAACTCGTCGAGCTGAATCAGCTCCGGCGGCGCCTTGCCCGATTCCTCGCGTACGAGCAGGATGGCACTGTCGGCGATGCGCTCGAGCTCGTCGAGATCGGCGAGCCAGCGGACGCGATCCTCCTCGTCCTCGACGAATTCGGCCCGCAGCCGCATGCGTGTGATCGGCGTGCGGAAGTCGTGGCCGGCCGCAGCAACCAGACGCATGCGGCTCTCCATCGCCCGCTTCAGCCGGGATGACAACGAATTCAACGCCTTGGCGGTCGCCCTCACCTCGGCAGGACCCTTCTCCGGCAAGAGCGGGAGCGCACCGTCAGGCCCGACCTGCTCCACGGCGCTTTCGAGCAAGGCCAGCGGCCTGACGATGCGGTTCGCCACGAACACGGCAATCGCCGTGGCGCCGAAGGTGATGAGGAGAAGCCATCTGAGCAGGTTCCTCCACGGCGGGCCTTGCGGTGGCAAGTCGGTGATCGGGAAGGAGAACCAGCCCCGGTCTCCAACCGGCACGGAGACCATCAACGGCGCGCGCCACCCATCGCGCGACACCTGAACGGCAAGATCGAAACTTCGCGCGCCAAGCGCGTCGCGCAGCTTTTGTGTGAAGCCGTCATGCACGCGGCCCATCGCCGGCTCAGGCACGACGGGGAGCGCCCTGCTGCCTTCCTCCGCGACGCGGAGCAGCGTCACCACCTGCTGTGCGATCGGTGCGAGCGAATAGACGCGCTTCGGCGGCCCGAGCAGATAGAACAGCACGAGCGTGAGCGAGAACACGACCGAGACAATGACGATCACCATCAGCACGGCGATCTTGACGCGCAGCGTGTTCATGGCGCGGTGTCCTGCACCTCGACCTTGGCGGCGAGCTGATAGCCGCCATTGCGCACCGTCTTGAACAACTGCGCGGCCCCACTCTCGGCGAGCTTGCGCCGCAGCCGGCTGACGAGAACGTCGATCGATCGGTCGAGCACGTCGCCGTCGCGTCCGCGCGTCAGGTCGAGCAGTTGGTCGCGCGAAAGAACGCGGCCAGGCCGCTCGAGGAAGGTCCTGAGCAGATCGAACTCAGCACCCGTCAACTCGACGTCGCTACCCGATGGATCTGTGACGCGCCGCGCTTGCGGGTCGGCGATGAACCCCTCGAAGCGATAGATCTTGGCATCGCCGGCATGCGGCAACGCTTCCGCGCGGCGCCTGAGCACGGCGCGAACGCGCGCGATCAGCTCGCGCGGATTGAACGGCTTGCCGAGATAATCGTCGGCGCCGATCTCGAGGCCGATGATGCGGTCGACATCCTCTTTCAGCGCGGTGAGCAGAATGATGGGAACGTTCGAGCGCTGCGCCCGCAAGTCGCGGCAGACGTCAAGCCCGGAGCCGTCGGGCAGCATCACGTCGAGCACCATGAGGTCGATATGATGGGTGGCGAGCCGGTCCTTGAGCTCGCGGCAGTTCGCGGCGAGCAGCACGCGGAACCCCTGGCTTTCGATATAGCGGGCAAGCAGCTTGCGGATTTCCGGATCGTCGTCGACGACGAGAATGCGTTGCGCGGTGGAACTCATCGGGCCTGAAACGGGACCTAGTGCTACCTTCTTCTAACCTCGCGACCCCGCTGCAACGAGCGCAATTTTGTGACGAAAACCAGCACCTTTGGGGTGCGAGAAACGTTTCGACACAAATTTCCGCATCCCAGCAACATTCGGACATGCCGGGACCAACAAAGGCAATTTTTGCCGGCTAGATCTTCACGCGACACCAACAGCTCAAGGAGCTCGAAAATGAATACCCCTCGGAAGCTGGGCGCGATCCTGGTCGTGGCAGTGCTGGGCCTCGGTTCCCTCGCGCTGCTCACCACGGCCTGGGGCGAACCCTCGCCCGGAATGGGACCGCACGCTTGGCGCGGCGGCAAAATGGCGCGATGCAGCGCTTCCTATCCCGGCCCTCGTTTCAAGCAAGGCTGGCATCATCGCCACCACGGTCCAGACCAGCTCGCCAAGAAGCTCAGCGTGATGGAGACCGAAATCGGCATCCGCTCCAACCAGCTTGATGCCTGGCGCGATTTCACCGACGCCCTTCTCGCCACCGCGAAGCCGCCCTTCGGTCCCAATGCGTCAAACCAAGGCGCCGAGAGCAAGGAACCCTTCGCGCTGGCGCAGCGGCTCGCCGACAACACGATCGACCGGGCCAAGAGCGCGGAAGATCTCAAAAAGGCGGTCGAAGCCCTGCGTAGCAAGCTCACGCCGGAGCAGCTCAACAAGGTTGTCGAGCTCGAGGCAAAGTTCCGTTCCCATCATCGTCATGGCCGAAGGCCCGATTTCGGTCCGCCCTCCCGGGATCGTGGCGCCAAGCCCGACGCCGACAAGCCTGACGATTCCGACGGTCCTCCCCCGCCGTCGGAGGAGTGAGGCTACGAGGGACGGCGCGGGCAAGGCGCCGTCCCTCTCTTGACTTTTATGGGTCAGGCAGGAAGAAATGGCAGGTTCTTGCCAGCCAGCCGACCAGGCCCGCTTGAAACCTGCGTTTCTTCAAATATCTAACTTACCGTCGACGATCTGAACCAATGGCGGCTCGAACGGCCGGTTTTTGGTCGATTCGAGCCTGCATCTTGCCGGAGGCTCGCGCGATGTGGACGGGGACGGAACAGGACCTATCAAGCTCGGTATGCGACAGCGGTGGGCAGCCGCCGAGAAATCTTCTGCTTCAATCGCTCCCGGACCGGGATCTCGAGCTCCTATCTCCATTTTTGCACCGGGTGACGCTGACACCGCGACGCGTGCTCCAGCACGCCGGCGTGCCGATCCAGCATCTCTATTTCATCGAGGATGGGCTCGTGTCGGTGCTGGCAAGCGCCGATGAGCGCAACGCCGTCGAGGTGCGCCTGATCGGCCGCGAAGGCGTCGTCGGCAGCGAGGCCCTTCTCGGCATCGCCGCCTCACCGCTTCGGCATTTCGTGCAAATCGGCGGCGGCGCACTTCGCATCGGCGCTGACGATCTCATTCGCGCAGCCGCGCAGCTGCCTCATCTGCGCAATGTGCTGCACAGTTACCTGCACGACGTTTTGATGCAGAGCTCGCAATCGGCGGCTTGCGGCCTGAGCCACTCGCTGTTGCAGCGGCTGGCGCGCTGGTTTTTGACCGCGCAGGACAGCTGCGACACGCATGAACTGACCATCACGCAGGAGCTTCTGGCGCGGAGCCTCGGCGTTCGCCGCGCGAGCGTCTCCGAAGCTCTCAAGCCTCTCGAAAGCGACGGCATCTTCGCCAGGGAACGAGGCTCGATCAAAATTCTGGATCGCGCACGGCTCGAGCAACTGGCCTGCCGTTGTTACCGCATCATGCGCCCGCGACAGGACAAGACGCAGCGCGGCAACGGGCGCGGCCGGCTCTACGCTCTGTCCCTCTTGCTTGCATTGGTCGAACTCGAATTGCTGGCCCTGTAAAAAGGTGCCCGGCCGAAGCCGGGCACCACTGGGAGAGCATCGGAGACATTGCTCGACTACTCGACGACACCCTTGCACTTGGGTGCGTCGCCACGGATCTCCTTCAGGGCAGTCTCGGCTGCATCCTTGGAGTCGTAGCCGCCGGTCTGACCGAGAGCAGTCTGACCCGCGCTCGGAGGTCCTTCCAGCACCGAGCAATTCCCGACCGTATCGACGGTCACAAAATATTTCTCCGCCGCCATGGCGGAGGTTGTTGCTAGTCCGAATGCCACCAAACTCGCGACAACGCCTTTCCTCATATCAGCGTTTCCTCCACTGTCTGGGAACGCCATCCATATGGTCTGCGGGGCGGCCAGCAACAGGGTGCCGCGGTTGAACTCGGTACGGTAGCTGACCGAATTCGCGACTGGCGCTGCGAACGCGCCTCACATGGGTACGGCGTTCTTGAACAGCGCCTCGCCCCATTCATAGAGTGGCCGCTTGAAATCCGACTCGGTGTGGATCGCCTGACCTTTGCGCTCGGTCCATTTCTTGCCGTAGGTCTCGAACGGGAAGTGCCTGATGTAATAGTCGCAAGTCTCTTCCCAATGATCGATCGAGAGCGCCTTGCCGTAATGCTGGCAGTAGAGATCAACCTTGACGCGACCGAGGCCTGCAGGCACCCGGCCGCGCTCGGCGAAACTGACCTCAGGCCGATTCCGCCACAGCATGAGAATGTCGCGTTGCTCGGGCCCATAGAAGCGGCGGAAGTCGAGCAGCGGCAAATCCGAGCGGTAGGGCGCGTTGTCCTCCGGCGTCATATAGGCGTCGAACAGCTTTACCTTGACCGCATCGCAATCCTCGGCGTCGGGGCTTTGCACGAAGCGGCGCAAATCCTCCGTGACGCGCTCGTCGGGATCGAAACAGAGCATCCAATCATGCGGCAATTGCTTGCGCGCCATGTCGAGCAGAAGACCGCGATGCCGCCCCTCGGCGAGCTTGCGCGCGTCGATGTCCTGCTCCCAGGTTTGGTTGGCGACGATCAGCGCCACTTTCGGATGCGCGCTCAGGATCTCCACAGTCGCGTCGGTGCTGGCATCGTCATAGGCGACGATCGCGTCGACTTGGGTGCCGAGATACTCGAGCGTATCGGGTAGGATCAACGCCTCGTTGCGGATGCGCGTCATGCCGACAAGAAGATGCCTCTCGCCGAGAAGCGCGCGGTTGCCCTCGATGATCCTCTCGGTATCGCGAACCTGCCAATCACTGCCCATGACGACTCCGCAAGTGGATCGATGCATGCGCCGCAAAGAAGCTCTTCTCCGCTGCTCCAAAGACGAGCCTACCTGCAACCCTCCAATATCCGCGAGCCTTTTGCATCAACGGCGCGCCTCCACCCAAATGTTGGTCGCACAGATTGAGCTTGTGCCACCCCGCCGCGACGCCCATAGTGGCCGGCACCGGCACGCCTACCGACAAGGCGTGGACTGGGACCGACGGCAAGATTTTCGCGCCGACTACAAGCACGACTCTCTTTCCTGAAATCTCAAGCCGCTTCGCGGCACCGAGCGGACGAAAGGTCCGCCAACGCAGGGCCGCCGCTCTGCTTCGCTGATGGGGTCCTGGTCCGTGTCATCCCTCTAGACCGATTTCACGCCGTTGGGTCAGACCGCGGATCGCATCAACCTTGGAGACACCATGCAGCACCAGGGTTTTTTCCAGCGCGAGGGACCCTATCTTCTGAAAGTGATCGCGGAAGCGACCGGCGCCGAGCTCGTCGATCTTTGCGACGGAGAAAAAGAGATCGACGATCTGCGTCCGCTGTATCAGGCGGCGGAGACCCATCTCACCTTTTGCACCAGCCGCAAATATGCGGGGCAGCTCGCCGAAACTCACGCCGCGGCCTGCCTCATCAAGCACTGCGATGCCGATCTCGTGCCCGAGAGGGCGGCTGCAGTGATGACCGACGCGCCGCATCGCGCCTTCGCCATCGCTGTCGGGCTGCTTTATCCCGAGGCGCTTCAGCCGACGGCGACGGGAGCGGCCGCAAACGCTGCGGGAGAGCTCATTCACCGGACCGCCGAAATTGCCGAAGGCGTCGAGATCGAGCCCGGAGCCGTGATCGGCCGAGAGGCCCGAATCGGGGCAGGAACCACCATCGCCGCAGGCGCGGTCGTCGGCTATCGGGTGTTCATCGGACCGAACTGTTATGTCGGTCCGGGCGCGGCCGTCACGCACGCCGTGATCGGCTAGCACGTGATCCTTCATTCCGGCGTACGCATCGGCCAAGACGGCTTCGGCTATGCCATGAGCGCCGATGGTCATGTCAAGGTTCCGCAGGTCGGCCGCGTTATCATCGGCGACCGTGTCGAGATCGGAGCCAATTCGACCATCGATCGCGGCTTTCTCACCGACACCGTGATCGGGGAAGGTACCAAGATCGACAATTGGTGCAGATCGCCCATAACGTCGTGATTGGTCGCCATTGCATCATCATCGCCCAGTCGGGCATCGCCGGCTCCGCGCAGCTCGGCGATTTCGTCAGCATGGGCGCTCAGTCCGGCATCGTTGAGCACGTCAAGATTGGAGCAGGCGCACAAATCGCCGGCATGGCGCATGTGAAGAACGACGTCGAGGCCGGCGCTCGCATGGGCGGAACGCCGGCGCGGCCGTTCAGGGAGTGGGCACGCGAGGTCGCGGCGGTAAGACAGCTCGGCAAGAGCGGACGCGACCCGCAAGATTAAGCGTGCCTAGGCGCTGAGCCGCTCGAGCACTTCGTCGGCGATCTCGAAATTGGCGTAGACGTTCTGCACGTCGTCGGAATCTTCGAGCGTCTCGATCATGCGCAACAGGCGCTGACCGGTCTCTTCGTCGGCGGGAACCGTGCTTTTCGGGCGCCAGAAAATCTGCACGGCGCGCGGCTCACCGAAGCGCGCCTCGAGCGCCTTGGCGACCTGATGCAGTTCGTCCGGGCTGCAATAGACCCAGTGGCCGTCGGCATCGGATTCGCAATCCTCGGCGCCCGCCTCGATCGCCGTCTCGAGCATCGCCTCGGGCGTAGCTTTGCTCGCGTCGAACTCGATCGAGCCGAGCTTGTCGAAATTGAACGACACCGCGCCCGTTTCGCCGAGATTGCCGCCGAACTTGGTGAAGATCGAGCGCACCTCGCTCGCCGTGCGGTTGCGATTGTCAGTGAGCGTCTCGACAATGACGCCGACGCCGCCAGCGCCGAAGCCTTCGTAACGCACCGTCTCGTAACTCGCCCCGCCCGCCTCCTGGCTCTTCTTGATGGCGCGCTCGATATTGTCCTTGGGCATGTTCTGCGCGCGGGCTGCCTGCACAGCCGTCCTCAGCCGCGGATTCATGGCGGGATCGGGCAGGCCCATTTTCGCCGCCGCGGTGATTTCGCGCGCGAGCTTGGAGAAGAGCTTCGAGCGCTTCTTGTCCTGCGCGCCTTTGCGGAACTGGATGTTCTTGAATTTCGAATGGCCGGCCATGGCCCCTTATCCTTTTTGGTTAGCGGCGTTATAGGCGGGCGCTCCAGCAAAATAAAGAGTGGGCCCAAACTAAGGGCGAGAGGCGATTTTTAGGAAGCCTTAACCCTAATGGCTCGACAGTTGAAGGCTGCGAATCTCGGAGCGGTTTGCGGCTTCTTTGGCCGAAGGGGGCACCATGACGCAATTTGCCAAGCATGACGACACGGCGATGCCGGCACTCACCCTCTCCGAGCTTTGCTCCGAGGCCGCCGATCATGTCGCCCGCGCGCGGCTCTCGCTGTTCACCGAAAGCGCCGATGCCGACCGCGCCTTGCTGCATCTCGACGAGGCGATTTTCTGCCTGAAGCGGCTGCTCGCCCAAGGCCGCGCCGGCATGAGCGATCAAAGCGCGCGACACCGCTCCGCCTAGCTCTCTTCCAGCCAGAACCGCGGCTCGGTCTGCGATAGCCGCCCGCCAAGCCGCAACGGCGCGACGGCGCGCGCGAGCCCCGTCGCATCGTCGACATCGATGGCGAGACCGCATAGCGTCGCTTCGCCGAGCGATGGCGTGAAGCGCGTTGTGGGAATCTTGGTGAGGAAGCGGCTCAGCGGCTCCTCCTTGTCCATCCCGAGGACGGAATCGAAGTCGCCGCACATGCCGGCATCGCTGATATAGGCGGTGCCCTTGGGCAGGATCTGCTCGTCGGCCGTCGGCACGTGCGTATGCGTGCCGATCAAGGCGGTTGCCCGTCCGTCGACGAAATGTCCCATGGCTTCCTTCTCCGAGGTTGCCTCGGCGTGAAAGTCGATGAGGATCGCGTCGGCCCCCGTCTTCAGCCCGCAGGCCTCGATCTCGCGCTCGACGGCGCGGAAAGGATCGTCGAGGTCGGCCATGAACACGCGCCCTTGCGCGTTGATCACCAACACGTCGGCGCCGCCTTTCGTTTTGAACAGTCCTGCCCCTTTGCCGGGCGTCCCTTCGGGGAAGTTAACCGGGCGCAGCAAGCGATCCTGGCGCTCGATGAACACCAGGGTTTCGCGCTGATCGAACACATGGTTGCCGCTCGTCACCACGTCGGCGCCGGCGTCGAGCAGCTCGGTCAAAATCGCCTCGGTGATGCCGAAGCCGCCGGCGGCATTCTCACCGTTCACCACCACGAAATCGAGGCGGTACCGCTCGCGGAGCTTGGACAATTGCTCGATGACGGCAACGCGCCCGGATCGTCCGACGACATCGCCCAGAAACAACACACGCATGAATGAAGACGACCCACTTTGCTCCGGATGGCTCCAGGCGCGTCAATACAGGCTAGCCGCGCGCTGGGCTAGCCTCGTTGTGGGCTGAGGCGAGGGAAAGGAGGCAAGGCCGCGATGGCCGTCGGAGCGAAGATCCCGGGTGTCCCTACATAAGTAGGTGGGCGCCAAATGGCGGAGACCACGGTCCCCGTCAGGGTCGGCTCCCGTAGGATCTTATAGGGCCCTGGGAATTGTGCTCCTAACGCACCTCGCAGCCTGCCGTCTGTCAATATAGCGAAGGAAATGGGTTAATGCGACCGCCGGACGCTCAGGAGCGCTTCGCCACGCGAAGCGGAACCGGCGGCTCAGCCCCGAAACGCTCATTCAGCATCTCCAGCCGATCCGCGACCGCGCTGACCCGCGCGGCAAGATCGCTCTGGCGCGACTTCACCGACTCATCGGCGATGGAGCGGTCGCGGCGGGCCTCGGCCAAAGTCGTTTTCATCTCGTCCATCCGCCGGCGCAGCTCCCAAAGCTCGTCGGTGACGTGCAGGGACGCCATCAGGATCAGCCGATCGTCGCCAACCTGGCCGAACTTCCGTTTCATCAGGTCGACATGGGTGCCGAGATACTCAGCAAGCTCGATCAGGTGGGCCTCCTCGCCCTCGCCGCATTCGAGCCTATAGCTCCGGCCGTTCAAAGTTACGCTGACTTGACCCATAACCAACCCCCGCTTGGACGATCTACCCCGGCACCGCCGGCATCAAATCCTTGAGCGTGACCATCACCTTCGCCAGTCGCCCTTCCACCTCCTCATTTGCGGCTTTCAGGCGGCGCACACGATTGCGCTCGGCATCGAGATCGGAAAGAAGTCTATCACGTTCCTCGCTGAGAAAGCGGACTTGCTCCCTGAGCTGCGCCACGGAGACGCCGCCCTCCGTCCCGGCAAAGACGCCATGCAAGAATGTTTCAAGCTGATCAACCGCGGCGTCGAGCCGCTCAGTGGCCTGTTGCAGAGCGTCAGATTGACCCATCGCGCTCGCACCCTCCCCGCTTCAGGCGCCGCACACACACATCAAGCTGCTGGACCGAAGGGGTAATGTCAATGTGGTGACGGCGCGCCCGATCGTCAACAACCGTGAACCTCCCAATTCGGTTCCAGCCGCGGCGATTGACAGCGCTGCGAGCCGTGTGATTTGAGACTGGCGCAGTAAATGTCTGGTCAACGCGAGCGACGCGGCGGGAGCCCGTGACATGGCCGAAGTCAAGCATCGGTGCCGGCTCTATTTTCCGTTTCCGGCGCAACCTTCCGCGAAGCTCGAAGCTCAACTCGCGCAAGCGATCGCGACCACCGATGCGGCCTGCGTTTTGCTTTGCGGTGACGGGGCGCCAATCGACGAAATTCATGCGGGACGGCTGATCGACGTGGTGCAAACAAGCGGGCTGGCGTGCTTGATCGACGCTGATGCCGGCCTTGCTGCACGGCTTGGCGCCGACGGTCTGCACATCGAGGCGAACCCCGACACCTATGCGGTAGCGCGCAAACTACTGGGCGAAAGCGCAAGTATCGGCGCTTTTTGCGGGCTCTCCCGCCACGACGCCATGCAGTTGGCCGAATTGGGTGCTGACTACATCGCTTTCGGCCCACAAGCCGAAGCAACTATCGACGCAATCGATCAGTGTACCGACCTAATCTCCTGGTGGTCGGAAATTTTCGTGGTGCCGTGCGTTGCCTGGAACATCGAAAGTGCCGAGCAAGCGGCGCGGTTCGCAGCGCTCGGCGCCGATTTCGTCGCGCCTTCTATACGGATTTGGCACGGCGATGAGCCGCTTGCGGCTATTGCCGAAATCGATAATGCCGTCCGCCGTGTGAGGAGGGCTGCGTGATCGCGTTTGGAGTGCGCGCCACTGTCCTGGCCGCAGCGCTGGTGCAGGCTTTTTCCGCCACCACGACGCTCGCCGCGGAGAGCCCGTCTTACACGGCATATTTCCAGGGCAAATACCTGACCGCCCTGAAGCTCGCCGAGCAAGAGGCGGCTCAGGGGTCGAAGGAAGCCTTCACGCTCATGGGCGAGATCTATGCTGAAGGGCTCGGCGTCGCGCAGGACTACGGCAAGGCGGCCGACGCTTACGCCAAGGCCGCCGATCTCGGCGACGCCAATGCCCAATTCTCGCTCGGTCTGATGGTTGCCGAAGGGCTTGGCGTGAAAAAGGACCTCCGCATCGCCGCCGACCTGTTCGAGAAATCGGCACAAAGCGGCAACCCGGCGGCGCAATACAACCTCGCCCTCATCTATCTGCAAGGGAAGGGACGTCCCACCGACGAGGGTAAGGCCGCCATATGGATGCAAAAGGCCGCCGCCGCCGGCAATCCGCAAGCTCAGTACGATCTCGGCGCGCTCTACCAATTTGGCCGCGGTGTCCCCATCGACAAGGCCAAGTCCGCCGAATGGACCGGCAAGGCCGCCGATGCGGGGCTTCCCGAAGCCCAGGTCGAGTACGGCGTGATGCTGTTCAAGGGCCAGGGCGTGGCCATCGATGAGAAGAAGGGAGCCAAACTGTTTCGCCTCGCCGCCGAGCGGGGAAATGCCGTCGCCCAAAACCGGCTTGCGCGTCTGTATGCCAACGGCGTGGTGGTGAAGGCCGATCCGGTGCAAGCCGCCAAATGGCATCTGCTTGCCCGCGAGGCGGGCGTGAGCGATTTCTCCTTGGACATCGTGCTGTCGAAGCTCTCCAAGGAGGACAGGGCGAAAGCCGAGAAGGCGGCCGACGATTGGCGCGGGGAACGCTTAAGCGAATAGCCTGCCTGCTGCCCTGGCGCACTTGACAGGTGCAAGCCCGCCCGTGCTTAAAGGCGCGCAACCCGATTTCTTTCAAGGCATTCCATGAAGATCAACGGCAACGAGATCAGGCCCGGCAACGTCATCGAGCACAAGGGCGGCCTCTGGGTCGCGGTGAAGGCGCACGCGGTCAAGCCCGGCAAGGGGCCGGCCTACGCGCAGGTCGAACTGAAAAATGCCATCGACGGTACCAAGCTTAACGAGCGCTTCCGCGCCTCCGAGACGGTCGAGCGCGTGCGGCTCGAGCAGAAGGACTACCAGTTCCTGTACGCCAACGGCGACATGCTCACCTTCATGGACACCGACACCTACGACCAGATCGAGATTCCCCGCGATTTCCTCGAGGAGCGCGCCGCCTTCCTGCAAGACGGCATGACCGTGACGGTCGAGAGCCACGAGGGGCGCCCGATCGGTATTTCCTTGCCCGACCAGGTGACGCTCGAAGTGGTCGAGGCCGAGCCGGTGGTAAAGGGCCAGACCGCCGCTTCGTCCTACAAGCCGGCCATGCTCGAGAACGGCGTGCGCGTGATGGTGCCTCCCTTCGTCGGCGTCGGCGAGCGCGTTGTGGTCGATACCAACGAGATCACTTACGTCCGGCGGGCCGACTAGCGGCGGCAGCAGTTTCCGTCATACCGGCGAAAGCCGGTATCCAGACAAGCTCCGTGCACGTGGCCCCGGATTCCGGCTTGCGCCGGAATGACGCGGTACAAGGATAAACGGCATGCCCGCCTCCGCGCTGATGAACGTGATGCTCGCAGCCGCCCGCAAGGCGGGCCGCAGCCTCGCCCGCGATTTCGGCGAGGTCGAGCAGCTGCAAGTCTCGCTCAAGGGCCCCGCCAATTTCGTCAGCGCCGCCGATACCCGCGCCGAGGAAATTCTGCACGCCGAGCTCGCCCGCGCCCGGCCTGGCTATGGCTTCCTGATGGAAGAGCGCGGCGACGTGGAAGGGGCCGACCGGACCCATCGTTGGCTCGTTGACCCGCTCGACGGCACCACCAACTTTCTGCACGGCATCCCGCATTTCGCCATTTCCATCGCGCTCGAACGCAAGGGCGAGCTGGTGGCGGGGATGATCTACAATCCCGTCAATCACGAGACCTTCACCGCCGAGAAGGGCAAGGGCGCCTTCCTCAACGACCGCCGCATCAGGGTGGCGGCGCGCACCGAGCTGTCATCCGCGGTGATCGGCACCGGTATCCCGCATAGCGGAAGGCCCGAGCACGCCCTTTTTCTCAAGGAACTCGAAGCCGTGATGGCGACCTCGGCCGGCGTGCGGCGCATGGGGGCGGCAGCGCTCGACCTCGCCTGGACGGCGGCGGGGCGGTTCGACGGCTTCTGGGAACGCAATCTCAGGGCCTGGGACCTGGCCGCCGGCATCGTCGTCCTGCGCGAGGCAGGCGGCTATGTCAGCGACGCCGATGGCAAGGAGACCATGCTGGAAAAGGGCAGCATCGTCGGCGGCAACGAGGCGATCCAGCGTCACCTGCTCAAGCTTCTCAAGGCCGCGGCCCCCGTGCCTTCAGCCTGAGCGCGCCGAACATCCCTGTCGATGAGCGGGAACTATCCGCCCTGAGGTTGCCGTTTTGCGTGTCATAGTATTCGGCTAATCTCGGATTCGCTTGGTCGGCCCGGCTGGAACGGCATCTGATGGCGCCTGTCACTTACAAGGTGAAGCTCACTCGCCCGCAGGTCTTCCTGTGGCGCATGTCGCTGTTTCTCATCCTGGCCATCCTGCTCGCCATCATCCTCGACGGCCAGACCGGCCAGCTTCGCCACAGCTTCATGGCCAATCCGGGCCTGAACGCGCTCATCATCGGGGTGCTCGTCGTCGGCATCGTCTACGCGTTCCGCCAGGTGCTGCGGCTTTATCCTGAAATCACTTGGGTCAACAATTTCCGCATCTCCGATCCGGGCATCTCCTCCGACAAGACCACGCCAACGCTGCTCGCGCCCATGGCGACGATGCTGAAGGACCGCACCGGGCATTTGTCGCTTGCCACCGGCGCCATGCGCTCCCTGCTCGACTCCGTCGCCTCGCGGCTCGACGAGCAGCGCGAGACCACGCGCTATCTCGTCGGCCTGCTCGTCTTTCTCGGTCTGCTCGGCACCTTCTGGGGCTTGCTCGAGACGGTGAGCTCGGTCGGCGCCACCATCGGCACGCTCGACACCAATGCCGGCGAGAGCGTGTTGCTGTTCGATCAGTTGAAGGAAGGTCTCGCCGGACCGCTGAAAGGTATGGGCACCGCCTTCTCCTGCTCGATGTTCGGTTTGGCCGGCTCTCTCATCCTCGGTTTCCTCGATTTGCAGGCCGGTCACGCGCAAGGCCGCTTCTACAACGAGCTCGAAGATTGGCTCTCCGGCATCACCGAGCTGCAGGTGGCGGAAGCCCCGGGCGCCGGCGCCGGCGTCGCCCCGCAAGTCCGCTTCGCCCTGCTCGACATGCAGCGCTCGCTTGCCGATCTCAACGATAAGGTCGAGATGCGCTTGCTCAACGACAATACCGGCGATGCCGTCAAGGATCTCGCCGCCGGCGTCGACAAGCTGATCCGGCAGATGCGCGCCGAGCAAAAAGTGGTGCGCGAATGGGCCGACGAGCAGGCCCAGCAGCAGCATGAGCTCGCCGCCGTGCTCCGGCAGATCACCGACAAGGCGAAGATCCCGCTGCGCGAGGAGCGTAAGTAGGCATGTCGTTGGCGCGCGCCCGGCGTGGACGCTACCAGGCGAATTACTGGCCCGGCTTCGTCGACATGCTCTCCACCCTGCTGCTGGTGGTCACCTTCCTCATGGCGCTCTTCATGCTGTCCAATTTCGTGGTGACGCAGGCGACGAGCGGCAAGGACACTATGCTGTCGCGACTGAACCGCCAGCTGGCCGAGCTGACCGAGCTGCTCGCGCTCGAGCGCTCCAAGAAGGAATCTGTCGAGGACAATCTCGCCGCGCTCCAGGCCACGCTCGGCGAAAAGGAGAAGGAGAACGAGCGGCTGACCGGGCTGCTCGGCACGGCAGGCGGCGCGACGCAAAGCGCCGAGGAGCGGGCCAAGGGACTCGCCGGACAGCTCGACGAGCAGAAGAAGATCACCAACGACGCGCTCGCCAAGGTCGAGATGCTGAACCAGCAGCTTGCGGCGTTGCGCCTGCAGATCGCCTCGCTGCAAGAGGCGCTCGAAGCTTCGGAGGCCAAGGACAAGGAGAGCCAGGCCAAGATCGCCAATCTCGGCCAGCGGCTGAACGTGGCGCTCGCCAAGAAGGTGCAGGAGCTCGCCCGCTACCGCTCGGACTTCTTCGGCAAGCTGAAGGAAGCGCTGGGCGACCGGCCCGACTTCCAGATTGTCGGCGACCGTTTCGTATTTCCTTCCGACGTGCTGTTCGATTCAGGCTCTGACGTGCTCAAGCCCGAGGCAACGGTGCAGCTCGACAAGCTCGCCGAGGCTCTGCGCAGTCTAGAGACGCAAATCCCGCCCGATATCGCCTGGGTGATGCGCATCGACGGCCATACCGACATCAAGCCGATCGCCACGCCGCAATTTCCCTCGAACTGGGAACTTTCCAGCGCGCGCGCGATCTCGGTGGTGCGTTATCTGATGGCGCAAGGGGTGCCGGCGAACCGGCTGGTCGCGGCGGGCTTCGGTGAATTCCAGCCCATCGACGCGGGCGCGAGCGACGATGCTCTTGCCAAGAATCGTCGCATAGAGCTGAAGCTCACCGAGCGCTGATTACTCACCCTTCTCAGCGGGCGCAGTGTCCTCGGCAGGCTCGGAGGCCTTCGCAGCCACGTCGGCTGACGCCATGTTCACCACCTGCACGCGCCGGTTTTCACCTGAGAATGGATTGTCCCTGTTCTTGAGCTGCTCCTCGCCGAAACCGAGCGCCACGAGCTGCTTCGGATCGAGCTTGAAATTCTCGATGAGGAAGGTCTGTACCGACTTCGCACGGGCGTCTGACAGGCTGAGATTATAGGCATCGGACCCCTTGGCGTCGGTGTGACCGGCAACCAGGAACACCGAGCCTTTCAGCTTCTCGTCGCTCAGCGCCTCGCCGAGCTTCTTCAGGATCGGCAAAGCCTCAGGCGTGATCTCGGAGGAATCGAAATTGAAGAACACTTCGAGATCGATCGCCGGCAGCTCGTTCTCCTTCACCACCGTGGCGATCTCGTCCCGCTCCTCGACAGTGATCGCGCGCGTGCGCTCTCGTTGCAGGCGCTTGACCAGATCGGCCTGCCGCGACTCACGCTCTTCCTGCGCGGGGTCGAAAGCGCGGTACTTCACCTTGGGCTTGAGCGCATCGACGATTTCGCCCGAAGACGGATCTTCGGCCAAGGCGGGTGCATCGAGAGCGGCGCCGCCGATGAAGAGTGCCGCCGCGGCGAGAACGGCAAGATGACGGGCTGCTGGGGGTTGCATGGCCAGGACTCCTCGGCTCAGAATTCTGCTCAAGTTTCGCGCGGAACCTTATTTTCCTCAAGCTGAACGATCGCTGAATAGCGATCAGAGACCAGAAGCCCGGAAGCCAGAAATCAGAAGAAGAGTGCTGAGACCTTTCGATTCATCTTCTGATTTCTGGCCTTCTGACTTCTGGTTTCTGGCTTCTGACCTCTGTGACCCGCAGGGTCACTCGGCCGCGTCGGGGGCAAATTGCAGGTCGGCAAGGCGCTTATAGACCCCGCCCCGCCCGATCAGGCTTTGATGCGTGCCCTCCTCGACCAGCCGCCCATGGTCGAACACGAGGATGCGGTCGGCGCGGATGACAGTGGCAAGCCGGTGCGCGATCACGAGCGTGGTGCGGCCCTCCATGATCTTGTCCAGCGCCTTCTGCACCAAGGTCTCGCTCTCGGCGTCGAGCGCGCTCGTTGCCTCGTCGAGCAGCAGGATCGGCGCATTGCGTAAGACCGCGCGCGCAATGGCGATCCTCTGCCGTTGTCCCGCCGAAAGCGTCACGCCGCCCTCCCCGAGCATCGTCTCGTAGCCTTGCGGCAGAGCCATGATGAAATCGTGCGCGAAGGCGGCCTTGGCTGCGGCCTCGATCTCGTTTCTGCTCGCATCGCCCTTGCCATAGGCGATATTGGCGGCGACCGTGTCGGCGAAGAGCGACGTCTCTTGCGGGACGAGAGCGAAGCGCGCGCGAAGCGCGGCAAGATCGGCCTCGTTGACCGGAACGCCGTCCACCTCGACCTTGCCTCGTTGCGGATCGTAGAAGCGGAGCAACAAGGCAAAGAGCGTGGTCTTGCCCGCGCCCGACGGACCGACCAAAGCGACGCGCTCTCCAGGCACTACGGCGAGGCTCACGCGCTCGAGCGCGCTCGCCTCCGGCCGCAACGGATAGGAGAAGGACACATCGCGGAAGGCGATCTCGCCGCGCGGCGGCTCGGGCAGCGCCTTCGGCTCTCGCGGCGATTTGATCTCCGACTGAACTTGCAGCAGCTCGCTCAGACGCTCGGCCGCGCCCATGCATTGGGCGATTTCGCCCCAGGTTTCGCTCAAGCCGCCGACAGCGGTGGCGGCGAGCACCGCATAGAGCACGAATTGCGAGAGCCTTCCACCGGTCATCAGCCCGGACAGCACGTCTTGCGCGCCGTACCAGAGCACGCCGACGACGCTGGCAAAGACGAGGACGATGGCGATGGCGGTGAGCCCCGCGCGCGCCTTGGCTCGCGCATTCGCGGCCTCGAAGGAGCGCTCGACCGCCTGGCCGAAGCGTTTCGAAGCGGCATCCTCGTGCGTGAAGGCTTGCAGCACTCGAACTTGCGCCAAGCTCTCGCTCGC
>DATAFR010000055.1:0-2732 GCA_036257375.1 Methyloceanibacter sp. | reverse complement strand
CATCCGGTCATGGGCGAGATGAAGATCGCCTATCTCGACGGCATGGGCGATTCGGGTTTCGGCGCCGCGAAGGTCCACACCAACGTGCGGGCCGGCCTGCTTCAGCAGTGCCCCAACCTCGGCCAGTTCCTCAAGAACCTTAAGTTCAACCTTGCCATGGAAGGCGCGATGATGGCGCCCGTGCTCAAGGACGGCGCCGACCCCAAGGCAACGGCTCTGGCCTGGCTCAGGGCCAACCCGGTCGCGGCGAATCCGTGGCTCGAGGGCGTCAAGACCTTCGACGGCAAGGATGGACTGGCGGCCGTGCAGGCTGCGTTGCAATAATCTCGTCGCTCTGACGAGCCCGCCCCAGGGCAGACGGCCGTACGGCCGTACTGCCCGGGGTGACGCCTCGCCCCTGGGGAGGGACCGATGGATCCGATTTCGAAGGCCTTCGCCGACTGGAAGGTTCCGGTCGGTAAGTGGGGCAAAAACTTCATCGACTTCATCATCGAACATTTTCAGTGGTTCTTCGACGGAATCTCCGCCGCGCTCGGTTGGGCCGTCGAAAGCAGCTCCTATCTGCTTCTGCTGGTCCCGCCGCTTCTCCTCGCGGCGGTCCTTGCCGGGATCGCCTACTGGCTTCAACGCTCCAAATGGCTCGCGCTTGGCGTCTTTGTCGGGCTCGTCTTCATCCTCAACCAGGGGCTTTGGAAGGAGACGGTCCAGACGCTCGTGCTCGTCAGCGGGGCCACCGCCCTGTCGATGGCGATCGGCGTGCCGCTTGGCATCTGGGCCGCGCACAAGCCGCATGTCTGGCGCATCACGCAGCCGATCCTCGACCTCATGCAGACGATGCCGACCTTCGTCTACCTCATCCCCATTCTCATCCTGTTCGGATTGGGCGCGGCCCCGGCCCTCGTCGTCACCATCATCTTCGCCATGCCCGCGCCCGTGCGCATGACCTATCTCGGCATCACCTCGATTCCCAAGCCCATGATCGAGGCGGGCGAGTCTTTCGGCGCGACGAGGCGCCAGCTCCTGTGGAAGGTGGAGCTGCCGGCGGCGTTGCCCTCGATCATGGCCGGCCTTACCCAGTGCATCATGCTGTCGCTGTCGATGGTGGTGTTTGCCACTCTGATCGGCGCGCCGAGCCTCGGCAATCCGGTGAACAAGGCGCTCGCCAATCGCAACATTCCGCTCGGCATCGAGGCGGGCCTCGCGATCGTCATCCTGGCGATCATCCTCGATCGCGCGCTTTCGGTGAAACCCGTTGGAGTGAGGAAATGAGCGTCGCCGTCGACTTCAAGCATGTTGACATCATCTTCGGCAAAGACATTCCGGCCGCTCTCAAGATGGTCGATGCCGGCGCCAACCGCGCCGAGATCCTGGCCAAGACCGGTTCCGTGCTCGGCGCCGCGGATGCCACCCTCACCGTCAATGAGGGCGAGATCTCGGTCCTCATGGGGCTGTCGGGCTCGGGCAAATCGACCGTCCTCAGGGCCGTGAACGGGCTCAACAAAGTGGCGCGCGGGCAGGTGCTGGTGAAGGACGGCAACCGCATGGTCGATGTGGCCTCGTGCGACGCCAACACGCTGCGCCACATCCGCCAGAAGCAGGTCGCCATGGTCTTTCAGCAATTCGCGCTTCTGCCCTGGCGGACGGTGCGCGAAAATGTCGGCTTCGGGCTCGAGCTTGCCGGCGTTCCGGAACCCGAACTCAACGAGCGCGTGGACAAGCAATTGAAGCTCGTCGGTCTCGACGCCTGGGCGAACAAGCACGTGCATGAGCTCTCGGGCGGCATGCAGCAGCGCGTCGGGCTCGCCCGCGCGTTTGCCACCGACGCACCGATCCTCCTGATGGACGAGCCGTTCTCGGCGCTCGATCCCCTGATCCGCACTAAGCTGCAGGACGAACTCCTGCAATTGCAGAAGTCGATCAAGAAGACGATCCTCTTTGTCAGCCATGACCTCGAGGAAGCGCTCAAGATCGGCAGCCGCATCACCATCATGGAGGGCGGCCGCATCGTGCAATCGGGACAGGCGGAGGACATCGTGCTGCGGCCGGCCGATGCCTACGTGCAGGACTTCATCGCCAACGTGAACCCGCTCTCGGTGCTGACCGCATGGAACGTGATGCGCGGCGTGCACGAGCTCGAGCGCACGGACGATGGCTGGCTGTGGCTCGATCAGCGTAAGACCACCCGCTTCAAGCTCAACGGCGACGGCAAGGTCGAGGCCGCAAATTGCGACGGCCGGAGCACCGAGTGGGTGTGCTGCAGCGAGGTTGAAAAGCCCGTGTCCGAGGGTGCGACGCCCGTCTATTGGGCCCGGCCCGGCACGACGCTCAAGACCGTGATCCTCGCCATGCACAAATCGGGGACGGCTCCGGTTGCGCTCTTCGACGACAACGACCGCTTCGTCGGCGCGATCGGCGTGAGGAACGTGCTACAGGCGATCCTGCGCCGCAGCGGCTGACGACCGGCGCGGCGAGGCCGGCCTACTTCTCCAAGACAACGTCGCTGAGCGGCTTGCTGCAGCAAATCAGGACCATGCCGGCGTCGATCTCCCGCTGTCTGATGCCCCCGGCGTGGTTCATGACGACATTTCCCGCCAGTTTCTTCGTCTTGCAGGTGCCGCACATGCCCTTGCTGCATGAAAAGGGAAGGCGCATCCCCGCCGCCCTCGCCGCGTCGAGAATGAACTGGTCGGGTCCGCATTCAATGACGCGCCCGAGCCGCGTGAACTCGATTC
>DATAFR010000054.1:0-40944 GCA_036257375.1 Methyloceanibacter sp. | reverse complement strand
GCCCGATCCCTCGGTCGACATGAAGACACCACCCAAAATTCAAGTCGACACGATGCCGGCGGCAAAATTCTTCGCCTATGCCGCCGAGCTCCTAAAGCCGCACCCGCCGCACATCACCGACGAGCCGATCATTGCGCGGCTGAGGCGCGCAGGTTTCGAGGTGGGCAAGAGCTTCGACCTCGACAAGGCCGATCCCGCGGTCAAGACCGGATTCGAAAGTACGCCTGCCGACGCTCAGAAGCTGATGGCGTGGAAAACGCCGACCCTCGCCCGTATCGCCAACGGCTGGTCGATGAACACCGACACGATGGGTGTCTACGGCAACTATTATCTCAAGCGCGCTATGGTCGCTCAGCTCGGGCTCGGCGCAAATTTGCCCGAGGACGCGATTTATCCGCTCAACCTTGCCGACTCGGAAGGCAAGCCTCTCGACGGCGCCAACAACTACACCATCCATTTCGATAAGGACGAGATCCCGCCAGTCCAAGCTTTCTGGTCGATCACGCTGTACGACCCCGAAGGATTCCAAGTGGCAAATCCGCTTAACCGCTTCGCCGTGTCGAGCTGGATGCCGTTCAAATACAATGCCGACGGCTCGCTCGATCTCTACTTCCAGAACGAGAGTCCGGGTCCCGACAAGGAAGCGAATTGGCTCCCCGCGCCGAAGGGACCCTACAATTTGACGATGCGGCTTTACGCGCCAAAGTTCGAGGCGCTGACCGTCAAATGGAATCCGCCGCCGGTCATGAAATCGGCTGCGGCAACCACGCTCCCGCAATGAGCTAACAAGGCTTGCTCTGGCCCTAATGTGGTTATGAAGTAGATGCTGCAAATGGCCGGGCACGCGGCGTGTAGCGGGCCCGGCGCAGGAGAAGCATGAACGCGCCGCGAAGAGATCAAAAGCTGACGCGGAAACCACTGGTCGCTCTGACCGGCGCCACGGGCTTTATCGGCAAATATCTGCTGCGCGAGTTGCCGAAGCGCGGCTACCGCCTGCGTGTGCTCTTGCGCCGTCCGACCAATCTGCCGCAGGGCTGCGCCAGCGCCGTGATTGGCGACCTCGCTCGCCCCTACAACATGGCCGAGGCCCTTGCCGAAGTCGACGCCGTGATCCACACGGCCGGCCTCGCCAACACAATGTCGGGCGTGCCGGAGGACGATTATCGTCTGTTTAACACCGAGGCTACGGTCGGCTTCGCCAAGGCGGCGCAGCGCGCGCACATCAGGCGCTTCGTCTTTCTCTCCTCGATCAGGGCGCAGGCTGGTCCCACTCACGAAGGCGCGCTCACCGAGGACCAAGAGCCTCGCCCCACGGATGCGTATGGCCACTCGAAGCTTGCCGCCGAGCAAGGTCTCGCCGAAACCGATCTCGACTGGGTGGCGCTGCGACTCGCCCTTGTCTACGGACCTGGTGTGGAGGGCAACATGGCAAAGTTGATCAAGCTTGCCCGCTCCCCCTACCCGCTTCCCCTGGCGGGACTGAAATCGGAGCACTCATTGCTCGGCCTCGACAATCTGGTCGAGGCCGTTGACAAAGTCTTGGCGGTTGACGCGCCGCTCAGGCGTCCGCTCATCGTGGCCGATCCAAAGCCGCTCACCATCGGCGCCATGATCGCCGCCATGCGCAAGGGTCTCGGCCGACGCCCGGCCTTGTTCTATGTCCCGAGACCGTTGCTCAAGGGCGCACTCCGCGCGGCGGGCCACGGCGGCACTGTCGAGCCTTTATTCGGCTCGCTCGTTGCCGATCCATCGGCGCTCGCGCGGCTCAATTGGATGCCTCGCGTAGAGACAAGCGCGGGGCTTGCCGCGCTTCTTCGCAATGACGTAGGCGGATAATGCTGCACTGCAGTCGCAACGCCACGGCTTTGTGCAGTGCAAAAAGCGACGACGAAATTGCCGCAAATTGAATCAGCAAAATGCGTTTCGCCTGTTACGTCCCGTCTTACCATCGTCGCATTTCGTTGCTATGGTTTCTGTGGCTGACGTGGGGGTCGCCATACCGGAGCAAGGCACTTGCCTTGAAGATGCGACTCTGAGTCCCGGCACAAAAAAATCTCAGAGCGACTCTTTTAGGCAAGCCGAGGAGGTGGGATGGCACTCCCGAAGATCGTCCTGCGCGGCAAGCAGGTCATTCTCCTGAGCGGCTTCAAGGACGGGCCTGAGGACAAGAAGACCAAACATCGCGCTCTCGTTGTCGACGCCGAGGACAAACTTAAGCTCGCTGCCAAGAAAAATCCGGATGCGGTCGCCTTCGGCTATATCGCGGGCGAATGGATCGCATCAGCCTAGGGCTGACGCCGGCCGGCGCTGAATTCTGCCAGTAACGATTTAGCCGCGCGATCGCGCGCCGCTCACTGCCGCGAGATCGCCACGCCCCAGGGCGCCGTGCCCACGGGAATCGACTTCACGACAGTCAGGCTCGGGACGTCGATCACTGACACGTCGTTGCTGTTGCCGTTGGTTACGAACAGCTGCTTCTCGTCGGGGGTAAAGGCCAACTGCCAGACACGCTGGCCCACCAGAAGATATTTCTCGACCTCGAGCGTCTTGGCATCGATCACCGCCACCCGATTGGCCGGCCCGAGCGCGACGAACGCCTTGCTGCCATCCTTGGTCACGCGGACGCCGACCGGCTGAATATGCTCGGGCTGCACGCCCGGAATGGCGAAGCCGATCACCTTGATGATCTTCCGCGTCTTGGCATCGATCACCGAGAGGACCCCGGCAACCTCCGATGTCACCCACAACCTCGTTCCGTCAGAGGTGAATTCGGCGAAGCGCGGTCGCGACCCCACAAGCACGTTGTCGGTGATCTCGTAGCTCTCGGTATCGATAAAATGCGCCATGTTGGTCGTCTCGGAGGTCACCACCACCGTCTTGCCGTCTGGGCTGGCGCCGACTCCCTCCGGCTCGACGCCAACCTCGACCTCCGCCAGCACCTTCTTGTCGGCGAGGTCGATCACCGTGAGCAGGTTGTCGTCCTCGTTGGCGACATAGACGGGGCTGCCCGAAGGATGCAGATCGAGCAGCTCTGGATCCGGACCCGACGGCAAGTCGCCGACGATCTCATGGCTATTCACGTCCAACACCTGCACCGTATCCTCGTCGCTCGCGCAGATCAGGAGATGTTTGTCGTCATTGGTGAGGATGATGCCGCGCGGCCGCATGCCGACGGGGATCGTCTCCAGCACCTCGAGCGTCGTGCTGTCCAGCACCGTGATCGAGTTACCCTTCTCGTTGGAGACATAGACGGTATAAGCGGCGGCCGGTCCCTGGCCTGCGGCCAGGCCGATCGTCGCGGCAACTGAAACAGCGAGCGCCGATACGCGCATTCTCATCCTCCAATGTCGATTGTTTTCATTGCAATTTGCATTTGCTCTCGGGCTGATCGATGCCAAGCGTGTCGACCTCGGCATGCTCGTGCAGGAAGCCTTCCTGCGGCGAGGTCGACACCGGCAGATCGGGAGCGGCGACAAGGATCGGCTGCCTGAGCTGACCGTCCCATCTGCGGAAGGTGACCTTCTGCCCCTTGAACGCCGCAAGTCCGAACTCATCGCTGCGGAGAAACGTATTGGCTTTTGCGAAGTCGGCGCCAACGCGTGAGACGCCCTCCCCCACCGCGCGCACCGCGACCCAGGCCTGATAGTCGAGCGGCAGCATGAAACGCTTTTCCGCGCGCTGGAACCGATTCTGCATCTGCGTCGCGCCCCATTGCTCATGCGCCGGATGCCAGCTCATGGCCTGAAGTCCCGCCGTGCCCGCGACGGGTCGCGCGTCCCATGTGCGGTAAGGCAGATACGGCCCGAACACCTCTTTCTCGTCGGCCACGACTACAACGTCGTAGGCGGGCGCGCCTTGTGTGAGGAGCGGCATCTGCTGTTGGATTTGCTGCTGGCCCGTATCGGAGCGCCGCGCGCCCGGAGTCTCCTTATATTCGCGCTCCTCGACGATCGTGCCGCCGAACCGCTTCGCCGCCCTGCGCAGCATGTCGAGATAAGCGAGGTCCTCTGGGAAGACGCCCTTCACCACTAGCCAGCGCTGCCACTTCTTCCAGACGAGATATTGCGCCAGCGCATCTGCCAGCATGGCCCGGTCGGGTGCCGTGTGCAGGACATTCGCCCGGCAATCTTCCTGGCGGAGATTTTCGTCCGTGGCGCGCACATTGAAGAGAAGCACGTCCTTGCCTTTGACCGCGTCGGCGAGCTGCAACAGGGTCGCGGCCGGCGCGTCAACCAGGACAAAGTGGTGGCCGCTCTCGACCAGCGTCTCCAGCGCTTTGATGGCATCGCCGTCGACCGGCACGCGCTCGACGTCGAGCGTAAATTGCTGCTTGGTGAAGCGCCCGGTCGTGTTGTTGTCCTTGAGCGCGATTTCGGCGCCGGCGATGCCGGCATCCTCCGGCTCCACGTTCAGGCGCGACAACGGAATAACCTTCTTCACCTCCTGCTTGAGATAGCCGATCGGCACCGTGGTGAGGGCTCCGTCCGCGGGAGGCGGAGGCGTAGTCTCGCCCTCCCCTTCTGTCTCGGCGCGCCCAGGCAGCGGCGCCGCCAGCGACAGCAGTAGCAGCAAGATGCAGACGCTGCAGCGAAACTGCTCCCGGAAACCAAGACTCACGCGCTGTAACTCCTGCCTGCACCGACGCTGCGATTTCGCTTCAAATTTACCTGCTCCATGACAGGCAAAATAGAAAGACGTGCATCTGGGAGTGGCAAATATTGCTGCCTACTAGACGCCCAATCTGGACTCTTTGCATGCGCTAGATTGACAAAGGGCAAGGCCGCGCGCAGTCTTTTCCCGCGCAAACCCGACTGGAGTGGCCGGCTGCTGCCGGTCGATACGGGACCACGCAATGGAGGAAAACATGGGGAGTTGTAAAACAGCGGCCGCGTTCGCTGGCGCGCTAATTTTGATTAGTGCCGGGATCGGTTTGACCCCGGCCTTCAGTGGAACGGAAACCGAGACAGCCGCGACGACGACGGTCAAGGAAGCCCCCGTTCCTGCGGTGACGCAAGAGCAACTGAACGCCGCAGCAGGTGACGAGAAGAACTTTCTTCATACCAACGGCAATTACGATCAGACCCGCTATTACCCCGGCAAGCAGATCAACACATCGAACGTCGGCAAGCTTCGCCCCGCCTGGATCTTCCAGACGGAAGTGAAGGAATCGCTCGAGACGACGCCGATCGTGGTCGATGGGGTGATGTACGTCACCACGTCCTTCAACCACGTCTACGCCATCAACGCGAAAACCGGCGAGCAGTACTGGCACTACAAGCACAAGATGGGCCCGATCACGACCTATTGCTGCGGCCCCAACAATCGCGGCGTCGCCATCTACAAAGACAAGGTCTATATGGGCACGCTCGATTCCAAGCTCGTCGCGCTCGATGCCAAGACCGGAAGCCTAGTCTGGCAGACCGACATCGCCGATCCGACCCTCGGTTACAGTGAGACCATGGCGCCGACCGCGGTCGACGGCAAAATTCTGATCGGCACCAATGGTGGCGAGTACGGTATCCGCGGGTTCGTGCGCGCCTACGACGCCGAGACCGGCAAGCTGGTGTGGAACTTCCACACCATCCCCGAGAACTCGGTTGGCGTGTGGGCGACCCACGACGCCACGGGTAAGGACATGCATCGCGACATCGCAGCCGAAAAGGAAGCGCTCAAGAAATTGGGCGATCCCTACAAGACGCTCGGCGGTGGCGTGTGGCAGAACCCGGCTGTCGATCTGAAGACCAACCGCATCTACTTCGTGGTCGGCAACCCGTCACCGGACTTGGACGGCTCGATCCGCCCTGGCGACAACCTCTACACGGATTCGCTTGTGTCGGTCGATCTCAAGACCGGCGAATATAAGTGCCACTTCCAATATATCGCCCACGACGTGTGGGACCTCGATGCCGTCAGCCCTCCAATCCTGGTCGATGTGAAGGACAAGGATGGCAAGACGGTTCCGGGTGTGATCCACGGCGGCAAGACCGGCAACGTGTACGTCCACAATCGCGAAGATTGCAGTCTGATCCGCTTCTCCGAAGCGATGGTTGATCAGACCGGCATGTGGACCCTGCCGACGCCCGAAGGCGCCAAGATGCTTCCGGGCGCCAACGGTGGCGTCGAATGGTCGGTGATGGCGGTCAATCCCGAACTCGGGCTGACCTATGCCGTCAATCTGCACCAGCCGATGACCTACCACGTCGAAAGCTCGCCCTATCCGGGCGGTAAGCTCTGGCTCGGTGGCGCCTTCAAGGTGATCCCCGGCGCCGAGCAATGGGGCAATGTCTCGGCGGTCGACTACAACACCGGCCAGATCGCCTGGCAGGTGAAGACGCCGTTGCCGATGATGGGCGGCGCTCTGACCACAGCCGGCGGTCTCGTGTTCACCGGCGAAGGTGACGGCTGGTTCCGAGCCTATGATGCCAAGGACGGCAAAGTGCTCTGGTCGTTCTTCGCGGGCGCCGGCGTCAATGCGCCTCCGGCTTCCTACTCGGTGGACGGCAAGCAGTACATCGTGGTCGGCGCGGGCGGTAACGTCCAGATCGACTTCAAGCGCGGCAACAACATCATCGCCTTTACCGTCGATTGATCGTTCTCGCGCCAAGCGGCAACTCGCCGCACATGCAAACCGATCAGGACGGGGCGCGTTAGGCCCCGTCCTTTTTATGACTGACGATTTGGACCGCTGACGGAAACCGGCTCGTGGCAGCTTCCCCTTTTGCATCATCGTATCTATGCCGCGTCGCCGCACTGGCGGCGCTGATCCTCGCCCCTACGGGCGCCCTCGCCGTCGATGTCACCGAAAAAGCGAAGCTGTGCGCGACCTGCCACGGCGAACAGGGCATCCCCATCAACAAGACCACGCCCGTGATCTGGGGCCAGAACGCGGGCTACCTGTTCTATCAGCTGCGCGACTTCAAGAGTGGCGCCCGCAAGAATGCGCTGATGGAGCCCATCGCGGCCCAGCTCCAGCAAGAGGAGTTGCTGCCGCTTGCGGAATATTTCTCGAAGCAGAAGTGGCCGAATTTGCAGCAGCCGTCTGCGCCCGACGACGTGGCGACCAAGGCGCAGAAGGCGATCGCGTCAATTGGATGTATCGGCTGCCATCTCGATCACTTTCAAGGCGACGGCACCACTGCGCGGCTTGCCGGGCAATGGCAGGACTATCTGCAAGCGACCATGTTGGCCTTCCGCGACAAGTCGCGGGGCAATAACCCGGGCATGTCCGACCTGATGAAAGCCACCTCGACCGACGACATCGCCGCGCTGTCGCAATATCTCGCAGGGCTGCAGATCGACCAATATCTCGGTCAGTAGCAGCAGCCCCCTATTGTTTCGCAGCGAGCTTATCCCGCAAGGCGGTGAGCGAGGTAAGATCGCCCGCGGTCTTGCCCTGCTTGTCCTTTAGGCTCTTATCAGCGCCCTTGGAGAGCAGCAAATCTACCGCCGCCTCGTGATTGAGCTCTGCCGCAACCATCAGCGCTGTCCGCCCCCGATCGTCACGCTCGTCGATGCGTGCGCCGCGATCAATCAGCAATGTCATGACCTCGATGATGTCTTTGGTACCGGCTTCGCTCGAATGACCGGCCGCCCACATCAGCGCCGTCAGGTCGTGACCATAATGGGCATTGACGTCGACGCCGTGGTCGAGAAGGAGGCGCGCCACCGGCGTGAAGCCTCGGCCAGCGGCGTAAACGAGCGGGCCCTTTTCCGTGGCATCCATGCCGTTGGGATCGGCGCCCTTCTCAATCAAGAACTGCACGATCGGCGCGCTGCCCATATAGGCGGCGGCCGACAGCGGGGTTATTCGGCTGCGGCCCGGCAGGTTGATATCGGCGCCACGCTCGACCAGAAAACGAACGATCGGCAGACGCCCAGTCTCGGCCGCCTTATAGAGTGCGGTCGAGCCATCAAGATCGCGCGCATCGATTGGCGCGCCGTGCTCAAGCAGCAACTTCACGATTTCGATCTCCCCGGCCGATGCCGCACGCGCCAGCGGCTTGGCGCCAAACCGGTCGCGTGCATCGACCGATGCACCCTCGCTGAGCACGAGCTTGACGAGATCGAAGCAGCCTTTGTCGGCGGCCGAAAACAGCGTGGCGTTAACCTCGATCGTGCTCGCCCCGCGCTCGATCTGCTCGTAGCGCTGCTCCATGCTGCGGCACACTTTGACGTTGGCGAGCGCGGTTGCCGGGAATGCAGCGAGACAGGCGATGACGGTGGCGACCGCGACGCGAAACGAGGGCTTGCGCATGAGGACTTTCTCTAAGGCAAAGACTCTAATGGGTCAAAGGCCCCTGCGCCTGCTGCCAGGCTTTCAGCCCGCCCCGAATATGCCGCGAGGTCTCGAGACCCGCATCTTGCGCCGCCTGCACCGCCATGGCGGAGCGCTGGCCGAAAGTACAAAAGAAGATGAGACGCTTGCCGCCTCTTGCGAGATGTTGCAGCAGGCCGTCCACCTTCAGGCTCTCCTCGACGTCGGGGTAAGGCACGTGCAGCGACCCGGGGATGATCCCATCTTTCCGCCTCTCCTGGTTCTCCCTGAGGTCGATCAAGGCGACGTCGGGCTTGCCCAATGCCTTCTTCGCCTCTTCAGCCGTGAGCGTCCAGCCCTGCCCGATCGCGATGTCGCGAGCGAGTCCGATCCGCATATTGGCGGGCACCGCGACATCCATCATTTTGGGATTGGGCAAGTTGAGATTGTTCATCAGGTCGACATACGCGTCGACCGACTCCACCTGTAGCCGCGGATTGAATGCTCTCTCCTCGGCAATGGTCGAGACGGTATCGCCTTTATAATCGTGGGCCGGGTAGACCAGCGTCTCATCCGGCAATTTCAGCAGTCGCCCGAAGAGCGAATCGTATTGCGCGCGTGCATCGCCATTCTGGAAGTCCGTGCGTCCGGTGCCTCTGATCAGAAGCGTGTCGCCGGTGAACACGCGGTCCGGCATGATGAAGCTGTAGGAATCGTCGGTATGGCCGGGCGTGTAGAGCGCCTCGAGACTCAAGCCTTCGATGTCGACCTTATCGCCGTCGGAAACGCGGATCGATACCACGTCTGCCTTGGTCTGCTCCCCCATAACCGTGATGCAGCGTGTGCGCTCGCGCAAGGCGTCGAGACCGGTAATGTGGTCGGCATGGAGATGCGTGTCGATCGCCTTCACCAGCCTTAGGTCGAGCTCCTTCAGAAGCTGGATGTAGCGATCGACCCTCTCGAGCACGGGGTCGATGATCAGCGCCTCGCCGCCGTGGCGGCTGGCGAGAAGATAGCTGTATGTGCTCGAAGTCGAGTCGAACAACTGACGGAAAATCATGTCGAAGCCTCGTGACGTGCAGGGAGGATTCGGCGCGCGTCAATGGCGAGCCTGAGGTCAAACGCAACTATAGCAGCAGCTCTTTCTCGCGCGACATTCATCTAGGGCAAACCTGTAGCTTTGCGCAAAACACGTTAGACTGCGTTCGGGAGCGCGGCATATGGCGTCTGCGGACAAAACCACTGCAAGCAAGGGTCCGGTCCGTGTCGCGGCTGTGGTCTGCGCCATCGTGCTGGCGTGCGCAGCACTCTATTTCGCCAGCTCGGTCTTCGCCCCTCTTGCTTTCGCGCTGTTTATCCTCGCCATCGTCTGGCCGCTTCAGGAGCGGCTCGAGCGGAGCGTGTCCAGAGGTCTCGCCCTCTTCATCACTCTGACCGTCACCGTGATCGTGATGGTGATGTTCGTCTCGATGGTGGCCTGGGCGCTGAGCGCGGTCGGCGACTGGCTGCTCAAGAACGTGCAGCGCTTTCAGGCAATTTACGTGCAAGCGACCGACTGGCTCGAGGGACACGGCATCTTTGTCGCAGGTACCCTCGCAGAGCGCTTCGACGTGCTCTGGCTGTTGCGCCTGTTCAAGGACATCGCTTGGCGCATCAACCGCCTGGCCGGATTCGGCATCCTCGTCTTCGTGTTCTTGATGATGGCGCTCTTGGAAGTGCGGCAGTTCGGCGCCAAGCTCGCAGCGCTTCCGAGCGGCGACAAGCTCGCACATGCGAGCGTAGAAATCGCGGCCAAGTTCCGACGCTACATGCTCGTGCGGACATTGCTCAGCATCCTGACCGGGCTCTTGGTCTGGGGGTTTGCTGCGCTCGCCGGCCTCGAACCTGCGATCGCCTGGGGCCTGCTCGCCTTCGCTCTCAACTACATTCCCTTTATTGGCCCCTTCGTCGCCACACTGTTGCCGGCGGTGTTCGCCGTGGCACAGCTCGACACCTGGACCGCCGTGATCGTCGTCTTCATCGGGCTGACCGCCATCCAATTCCTGATCGGCAACTATCTCGAGCCGCTGGCCGCCGGCGCCGCGCTCTCCATTTCGCCTTTGGCCGTGGTCTTCGCGGTGTTTTTCTGGGGTCTGCTCTGGGGCATTCCCGGCGCGCTGATCGGCGTGCCCATCACGCTGACCATCATGGCCATCGCGGCCGAGTACCCGTCGAGCCGATGGGTCTCGAGGCTGCTTTCAGGCGCCCCTCCCGACTCAAAAAAGAAGCCGTGAGACATCGTTATGGCGAGTAAGCGCGAGAAGCCGAAGGCGCCAAAGTCGCGAAACGCGGAGCTGTTCGTCGATCCGCGCCAAGGCGATATCGAGGACGACGCCTCCAGCACCAAGCGCCGCTCGATGCTGTCGCTGTTCGGCAGTATGCTAGTCGAGATCAGCCTGCCCAAGCTGATCCTCGCCTGGATCTTGCTCCTCGTGGTCCCCGGTCTTCTCCTCGGCCTGGCGCCAATCGTCTTCATCGAATGGCTCACCATCGTCACCGACAAGCTCGCCTCCTTGGCAATCGGCCTTTGGTCGCTGCTGATACTGACGGTTCTCGTCACCATCGGCTGGTTCGGCTGGCGCGCACTGTTCCGCACGGCCGAGAAGAATTTCTGGGCACTCAATTCGATCGTGGTCGAACCGGGCTATGCCGCCTTCCGCGAGGCGTTCCGACAAGTGGCGGAGCGGCTCTTTGCGCAAAACGCGAGCGATGCGCAAAGGGCGAGACTGCGCGCGGCCTCGGCCGCAATCGCGGGGATCCTCGTCTGCGGCCTCGCCATCCTCGTGCTTTGGCTTGTCTGGCCGCACACGCATCTCTTCGGCAGCCTCTCCGAAATCGACTCCTGGCAGGAGGTCGCTGTGGTGGCGCTCGCCAACAGCATTGCCGTCATCACGGCCTATCTCGGCGTCGCCGCGCTGATCTGGGGCTTCGCCGACGCCGCCATGGCGCAGCCTCGCAATCTCGAAAAGTTCGACAAGCCGCCGAAAATGGGCCGGACTTGGCGCATCGTGCACCTCTCCGACATCCATGTCGTGGGCGAGCGCTACGGCCGCCGCATCGAGAGCGGCCGCTCCGGCCCATCCGGCAACGAGCGGCTCAAGCGCCTGCTCAAGCAACTTGAGGCGATCGACGCCAAGGACCGGCTCGACACCATCCTCATCACCGGCGACATGACCGACGCAGGCATTTCCACCGAATGGGCCGAGGTGCTCGATGCGCTCGCCGCGCATCCTTCCTTCAACGGGCGCGTGCTGATGCTCCCCGGTAATCACGACCTCAATATTGTCGACCGCGCCAATCCGGCACGCATGGATTTGCCGACGAGCCCAAACCGGCCGCTGCGCCAGATCAGATGCCTGTCGGCCGTGAACGCGATACAGGGAAGGCATGTGCGCGTGGTCGACCGCGAGAACGACCGGCTTGGCGGCACGCTAGAGGAGGCGCTGCGCCCGCATGAAGAAGCCTTGGAGCGCTTCGCCGATATCGCCCGGCCGATTCTCTCCAAGGAGATTCCGGAGGTCTGGGCGCGCGTCTTCCCCATGGTCGTCCCTCCCGCCAAGAAAGACGGACTCGGCATCATTCTCCTGAACTCAAATGCCGACACGCATTTCTCCTTCACCAATGCTCTGGGCATGGTCTCGGCCGAGCAGATGCGCGGCGTCGACATCGCCGCCGCAGAATATCCGCAAGCCTGTTGGGTGATCGCGCTACATCACCACGTGGTCGAGTACCCGTGGGCGGCCAAGGCGCTTTCCGAGCGCATCGGCACGGCGCTGATCAACGGCAACTGGTTCGTGCGCAGTCTGAAACCTCTGTCGGGCCGGGCGATATTGATGCACGGCCACAGGCATATCGACTGGATCGGCCATATCGCCGGCCTGCCGATCGTGTCGGCCCCCTCGCCGGTCATGGAGGTCACCGACGAGTTGGCTACCGCCTTCTATATCCACACTTTGGCGATCGACGGCGACGGCAGGCTCAGGTTGCTCGAGCCCGAGCGCATCGTCGTTCCCGGCGAACCCCATTAGTTGGAGGTCATCCTTGGCACGCGATCCAATTCTGGTCGACCTCGCTCTTCAAGGCGGCGGCGCGCACGGGGCCTTCACCTGGGGCGTGCTCGACCGATTGTTGGAAGAGAGTTGGCTTCGCATCGACGGCATCTCCGGGACGTCGGCTGGAGCGATGAACGGGGCCGTGCTTGTCGACGGCTACGTCTCAAACGGCCCCGACGGCGCACGGACAAGTCTCGAGGCTTTCTGGCGGAAAGTGTCGGATGCCGCTAAGTTGAGTCCTTTCCAGCGCACGCCGCTCGACGTGCTGCTCGGCCGCTGGACACTCGACTACTCTCCCGCCTTCATCGCCATGGATCTCATGTCGCGGGTCTTCTCGCCCTATGAGTTGAATCCCATGGGTGCGAATCCTTTGCGGGAAATTCTCCGCCAATGCGTCGATTTCGAGCGCTTGGCGCGATCGCAGGTCAAGCTCTTCGTCACGGCCACCAATGTGCACACGGGACGTGGCCATGTGTTCCGCAACGACACGATCACGCCGGACGTTCTGCTTGCCTCGGCGTGCCTGCCCACACTGTTTCAGGCCATCGAGATCGACGGAGAGCCTTACTGGGACGGCGGCTATTCGGGCAATCCCACGATCACCCCGCTTGTGCGCGAATGCACGTCAAAGGACACCATCCTTATCCAGATCAATCCGGTCGAGCGGGTGGGCACGCCACGCACGGCGCGCGACATCCTCAATCGTCTCAACGAGGTCTCCTTCAACGGCGTGCTGCTCAAGGAACTGCGCATGATCGCGCTCCTGCGCGAGGTCGCTAATCCCGGAAATTCAGAAGGCGCGCTCTGGGCGGGCATGCGCATCCACCGCATCGCCAGCGAAGCTCTGGCCGGGCTCGGCTATTCCTCCAAACTCAACGCTGAATGGGAGTTCCTCTGCAAGCTGCGCGACCAGGGACGCTCGGCCGCCGAGACCTTCCTCGCCACGAGCGGCCGTGATGTCGGGCGCCGTTCCACGCTCGACCTCGGTCCCCTGCTGCACGGCATCTGAGACCATGGGCCTGCTCGGTATCCTTATCGGCCTTGGCTTGCT
Organism: Methyloceanibacter sp.; assembly: GCA_036257375.1. Lineage (GTDB taxonomy): Bacteria > Pseudomonadota > Alphaproteobacteria > Rhizobiales > Methyloligellaceae > Methyloceanibacter. The sequence goes on along the minus strand of DATAFR010000054.1, from coordinate 27,548 downwards.
CGTCTGGTTTGCCTATCACGGATGGAGCGTTCTCGTTCTCGCGCCCGCCGCGGCGCTGATCGCCGCCGCCTTTTCCGGCGAACCGCTGCTCGCGCATTGGACGCAGACCTTCATGGGCGGCGCGGCTTCCTTTCTCGCCCAGTTCTTTCCCATCTTCCTGCTTGGCGCAGTTTTTGGCCGGCTCATGGACGATAGCGGCTCCATCTCCGCAATCGCCCGCTTCGTCACCGAGACGATGGGCACGCGCCACGCCATTGTCGCGGTCGTGCTGGCCGGAGCCCTCGTAACCTATGGCGGCGTCAGCCTATTCGTGGCCTTCTTCGTGCTGGCGCCAATGGCGGAAGGCTTGTCCGCGCCGCCTCCGTACCGCGCCGACTCATGCCGGCGGCAGTCGCGCTTGGGACGTCGACCTTCACCATGTCGGCGCTTCCGGGCACGCCGTCGATCCAGAACGCGATCCCAATGCCCTTCTTCGGCACGACCACCTTTGCCGCGCCAGGCGTCGGCTTGATCGCCTCAGCCATCATGCTGGGCTTTGGTTTGTGGTGGCTGGCGCGGGCCGAGACGATTGCGCGCGCCAAAGGCGAGAACTTTAGTCCGCAGGCGTCTCTCGATCTCCAGGCTGCGGCTCCCGAGGACGTGCCACGCGAGCGCGCAACCATTGCAAGCGCTTACGATCCCGCCGAGATCCCGGCCCAGCACGGCGTCGCCACGCCGCCGACCGCGCTCGCGCTGTTGCCGCTCGCCGTGGTTATCGGAGTCAATTTCCTGATGAGCATCGTCGTGCTGCCTCGCCTCGACACCTCCTATCTTGCCGAGGAGCGCTTTGGCGCGACATCGCTCCTGGCGGTCGGCGGCGTATGGGCGGTTGTCGTGGCCCTTCTGGCGGCCATCCTCACCCTCGTTCTCACGAACCGGCAGCGCATCCTATCCCTCCGCGAGAGCGTGGACGCCGGCGCCAACGCATCCGTGCTGCCGGCGCTGAGCGTCGCGAGCCTGGTGGGATTCGGCGCCGTCGTGGCCGCCCTGCCCGCCTTCGGGGTCGTGCGCGATTTCATGCTGACGGTGGGAGGCGACAATCCCCTGCTGTCGCTTGCGGTCGCAACGAACCTTCTGGCTGCTCTCACCGGTTCGGCCTCGGGCGGACTCACGATCGCGCTCGAAGCCTTGGGTGAGACCTATCTCGCTCTCGCCAGGGCAAGCGGCCTCGATCCGGCCCTTTTGCATCGCATCGCAGTGATCGGCGCCGGCACGCTGGATAGCCTGCCGCACAACGGCGCCGTGGTGACGCTGCTCGCCGTATGTGGAACGACGCACCGCGAGAGCTATTTCGATGTGTTCATGGTTGCCATCGTCGGCGCCGTGATAGCTCTGGCGGCCGCGATCCTTGTAGGGACCGCGGCCGGTTCGTTCTAGCCGAGACGGCGGCGAACTATCCTTTGACGCGGAAGGCGTAGATGATCAACGCCACGCCCTCGATCAGAAGCAGAATGCCGAACACGAACGGTACGGCGAGCGCGGTCGCGATCGGCGAGCTGAGCAAGAGAATGCCGATGATCAGGCTGAACAGGCCGAGCAGGAAGGATCCGATGCCGCCCCCGGTAAAGCCGCCGATGATCCCGGCCACGCCCATGATCAGGCTGAGCACGCCGAGATAAACGACCACCGTGGTCGGAAGCGCGAGCGCCGTGAGCGCGGGATGGTTCAACACGACAATGCCGGCGACGATGCCGAGGATGCCGATGATCAGCGACCAGTACCAAGGTTGCGAGCGGTCGACGAAGACTCGCACCAACTCAAGCACGCCGACGAAAAGCAGGTAGAAGCCCAGGAACACCGCGAGCGCCAAAAGGGTGGCCGCGGGGTTGGTCAGCAGCAACGTTCCAAAGATGAGAGCGGCGATGCCCTCGAGCAGAAAGACCCACCAAATGCTGGATTGATTGACACGAGCAACGACTGTAGCCATGACCTCCTCCCTTGCTATCTGCAGATAGAAGCCGCATCGGGCGCCTTCGCCCGCTCCCCCGATTTGCGTCAATGGTTGACAGGGGCGAGTTTACACCCTTGAGAGGGGTGAAGACGTCACGATTTCCGCCAAGACCCACCGTTTTTGGCGCAACTGTTGGTAGGTTTTCATGCAGAGATCCCTGAACGAGGCAGGCATTTTCGTCCCCGCGGAATGGGCGCCACAAAAGGCGATCTGGACTGCGTGGCCGGCCGACCTCGAGCAATGGGACGGCGATCTTGCCACACCCCGCCGGGAGATGGCGGCTCTGGTGCGCGCGCTAAGCGCTTCGAACCGGGTGCGGCTGCTCGCGGCCGGCACCGAGGCCGAGGCTTCGGCCCGTGCCGCGCTCGGCGAAGTTGCCGAGATCGTGCCGGCGCGATATGGCGACATCTGGCTGCGCGACACTGGCCCGATCTTCGCGCGCGACGATCGCGGCCCGGTCGCGCTCCGTTTTAGGACCAATGGCTGGGGCGGCAAATTCGATCTTCCCGACGACACGACGGTTGGCGACGAGATCGCGCGCGCTGCCGGTACGCCGATCCGCGCCTTCAACTTCGTGCTCGAGGGCGGCGCCATCGAGAATGACGGCGAAGGCACGATCCTCACCACGCGCCAGGCGGTGCTGAATGCCAATCGCAACGGCTGGACCGAGGCGCAAGCCGAGGCTGCGCTGCGCGAAGCCATCGGAGCGCGAAAAATCATCTGGCTCGATCGAGGTCTCCGCAACGACCACACCGACGGCCATATCGATACCCTGGCCCGCTTCGTGGGTCCCGGCCGCGTTGTCTGTCAGTCTCCGTCAGGTGCCAACGATCCCAATGCCAAGATTCTTAATGAGATCGCTCGAATGCTCGAAGCGGCAACGGATGCCTCGGGACGGAAGCTCGAAGTCATCCGCATCCCAAGCCCGGGCCTTGTTCACGACACTCTGGGCGAGCCGGCGCCCGCCTCGCATGCGAATTTCGTCATCGCCAACGATATTGTCGTCATGCCGACCTACGGTACGCCCTCCGCAACGCAGGCAGTCGAGGCCTTGCAGAAGGCGTTTCCCAGCCGCAAAGTTGTGGGCCTTCCATCACGCGGCATTCTTGGCACCGGCATGGCAGGCGGCGGGTCGTTCCATTGCATCACCCGCGAGGAGCCTCTTTAGATGACGACGCGCGAACTCACGGTCGCGGCCATCCAGACCTCCTATGGCCACGACATGCAGGCCAATATCGCCAAGACCGAGGCTTTGGTGCGGGACGCCGCCGCCAAAGGCGCGCGTGTGATCCTGCCGTCGGAGCTGTTCCAAGGCATCTATTTCCCAACCCGCCAGGACCCGAAATGGTTCGCGACCGCCTACCCCGCGCGCGAGCATCCTGCCGTGCGGGCGCTCGGCGCGTTGGCCAAGGCCTTGAAAGTGGTCATCCCTATCTCCTGCTTCGAGAAAGACGGCCCGCGTTTTTACAACAGCGTCGCGATCGCCGATGCCGACGGCGAGATCCTCGGCGTCTATCGCAAGAGCCACATCCCCGACGGGCCAGGCTATCAGGAGAAATACTACTTCCGCCCGGGCGACACCGGCTTCAAGGCGTGGAAAACAAAGGCGGGGGTGATCGGTGTCGGCATCTGCTGGGACCAGTGGTACCCCGAGGCCGCCCGCGCCATGGTACTGGAAGGGGCGGAAATTCTGCTCTATCCCACGGCCATCGGCTCGGAGCCCTACGACCTGACGCTAGACACCCACAAGCAATGGCAGCGCGTGATGCAAGGTCACGCCGTCGCCAATGCCGTGCCGGTCGTAGCGGCAAACCGCACCGGAACCGAGGACAATGACGGCGTGACTCAAAGCTATTACGGCCATTCGTTCATCGCCGACCACACCGGCACACTGGTAGCGGAACTCAGCGACAAGGAAGAAGGCGTGCGGGTTGCGAGCTTCGATCTCGATAGAATCGCGCGCTATCGCGCCGAATGGGGCTTCTTCCGCGACCGCCGCACCGATCTCTACGCGAAAACCAATCTCTAACCGCTTAGAGATAGCGCCACCACCAGCCTGTACCACGCGCTTTCAGCGCTGCAAACCAGCGGCAGAGCGGATAGAGCAGGACGAGCACGAGCAGCCAGACGAGATAGACACCCGCGAGACTGAAATCGAGCTTTGGCGCTGCCGCCACCTCGGCGGTCAAGACAGCGCCAGTCGCAACCGCAAGCACGTGGATCAGATAGATGTGTACCACGTAGTAGAAGAATGGGACTTGCCCATAGATGGCCAGCACGCGCGCGAACGCCCCTCGCGCATGTTCGAAGGCGGCAAGCAGCGTCAGCGCGGGGCCGAGCGTCATCATCAAGAACAGCAGTGATGGTGGATATTTCTCGCAATTGATGAAAGAGAGAACCGTGGACACCCATGTTTCCTGCATGCTCCAACCCTCCGGATCGCCATAAAGGTTGGTGGCGCGGAGCAGAATGAAACCCAGTGTAATCGCGGCGCCGAGCCCGAAGAGAATGCGCTGCCTCCTCTCGGGCTCAAGCTGCATGACCGGACCGAGGGCAAAGCCTGCGGCCATCACGCCAATCCAAGGCACGAGCGGATAAAGAACATAGAGGCCGGCGCCACCACCAAGCGGCGCAAGACCGCGTTCATGCAGCAAGTGCCAAGCCCACGCGCCGGCTCCGAACTCGTCGGCGCCGATGTCGTCGAGAAGGTTGTGACCTAGAATCATGACCAGCGCGACCACCGCAATCGTCCAGCGCGGCAGCCAGACGAGAGCCGCGAGCGTCATCATCGAAGCGCCGATCACGAAAATAACGCCCAGCGTCGGTCGGAGAAGATCGAGCTCGAATCTCCAGCCGAACCTGATCAGCACAAAATCGATCAGAATCAAAAGGAGGCCGCGGGTGAGGAGGAAATGACTAAGCTCTCCCCTGCTTCGGCCACGGCCATAGAGGAACGCCGAGAGACCGGCGAGGAAGATGAAGGTCGGCGCACAGAGATGAGTGACCCAGCGGGTGAGAAACAGAGCAGGCTCGGTCACGTCGCGCGGGTTGAAGCCACCCGTGCTGAAGAAATCGCGAACATGATCGAGCGCCATGAGCGCCATAACCAGTCCACGCAAGACATCGATCGAGACGATCCGGCCTGGGCTTGCCATGGACTGGCGCGCCTGGAGCGCGTCAGGGACCGCGGTCCGGACGGCCCCCTGCGTCGCTCGCGGTAAAGGGCGCATGGCTGCGCTGGGCAAATTTTCCTCCTCACAACCCGCGTCGAATTTTCTGGCGCAACAGTAATCCTTTGAGGCTAAATCCGGGCGCAAAATCGATCTTCAAGACTTGGCAAACGCGCCGGACGTGACACTCGCAGCAAACAGCCAACCCGTGGACCTTTCCACCGATCAAAGCTTCTTCTCGCTGCTTAAGGCGAGCTATGCGCGGCTCGTGGGGAAGCCCCTCGTTCCGTTCGAGAAGGATGCGCTCTGGCTGTATCGGGACGCGCCCTTCGTCATGCTCGCACACAACACTGACACGGATCCGCATTTCATCTATGCCAACAAGGCCGCGCAAGCCTGTTTCGGTTATAGCTTGGACGAATTCCTGTCGCTGCCGTCGCGGCTTTCGGCGGAACCCGAGGAACAGACCGAGCGGCAAGAGCTGCTCGATCGCGTCCGCCGCAACGGCTACATGAGCGGTTATCGCGGCGTGCGCATTGCGAAGTCGGGTCAGCGCTTTATCATCGAGGACGGCGTGGTGTGGGAGCTCATTGACGAGCACGGTGCGCATCACGGCCAGGCCGCGGCCTTCTCCACTTGGCGGGATATCTGAGTTTTGGGAACGGGTATGGACCGGCGCGAGCCGCTGATCTTCATCGTCTCGGGTGAGACCTCGGGCGACAATCTCGCCGGGCGGTTGATGGGCGCGCTCAAACGCGAGACTGGCGGCCGCATCCGCTTTGCCGGCGTGGGCGGCCCGCAAAGCGAGGCGCAAGGGCTGAAAAGCCTGTTCCCCATGAGCGAGCTATCGGTGATGGGGCTCGCCGAGGTTCTGCCCCATATCCCGCGCCTGGTCCGGCGCATCCACCAAACCAAGGCGGAAGCGCGCCGGCTCGCGCCCGATGCCGTGGTCACTGTCGACTCGCCGAGCTTCTCGCTCCGGCTCGCACATCATCTCCGCGGGACCGGCATCCCCATCGTGCATTACGTGGCGCCGCAGCTCTGGGCCTGGCGTCCGGGGCGCGCCAAGAAGCTTGGGCGAAGCGTCGACCACATCATGGCGCTGCTCCCGTTCGAAGTGTCATTCTTCGCGAGATACGGGATCGCTTCGACCTATGTCGGCCATCCGGCGATAGAGTCAGGCGTCGACAAGGGTGACGGCCCCGCCTTCAGGTCACGCCACGGATTGTCGCCCGATGCGACGGTTCTTTGCGTGCTTCCCGGCTCGAGAAGCGCCGAGGTGCGTCGCCTGCTCCCCGTGTTCGGCGAAGCGCTCGTTCGCCTCAAGGAGAAATTCCCCGATCTCGCCGTCGTGATCCCGCAAGCCGACGCGACGGCAGAGACCGTGCGCAACCTTACCCGCGACTGGCGCTTCCCGGTCGTGTTCGCCGGCATGTCCGAACGCTACGACGCCTTCGCGGCGTCCGATGCGGCCATGGCCAAATCCGGCACCGTGACGCTGGAGCTTGCACTCGCCGGCGTGCCCATGGCGGTCGCTTACAAGGTCAGCGCCACCACAGCCTTTATCGTCCGCCGTCTCGTGAGCGTCGAACATGCCTCGCTGGTGAACCTGCTCGCAGGACGCTTGGTGGTGCCGGAGTTCATCCAGGAGGAGTGCACCGCGTCGAAGATTGCCGGCGCGGTGGCCGAGCTGCTCAGCTCGAAAGCCGCGCGCGAGGCGCAAGCTCAAGGCTTCGGCGATGTGGTCAAAGCACTCGGGGATCCGACGCCGCCGCCGAGCGAGCGCGCCGCGCGGCTCGTGCTCGATATCATCAACGGGCGTGCCAGTTAGCGCGAAGCGGCCGAGCGACTCAGCGGAGCTTGGACTCTCGCCAGATGCTCCTCGATGCTCTGATTGATCATGCTCGCCACGCGCAGAGCCTCCGAGCCGGCGTGCCCATCGACCAGCGGCCTGGTGCCATTGACGATGCAGTCCAAGAACGAATCGATCTCATTGGCGAGGCTGTCCTGCTTCGGAATCTCGTGGGTCTCGGTGGCGATCGCGCGCAGGCCCTCGGTCATCGGATCGCCGCGCAGGCGATAACCGAAGATCTTCCCCTCGCCGAGATCGCAATTGAGATAGTGGCTGCGCCCGAACACGCGCATGCGCCGCTCGATCTTGTAGCTCACCCGGCTTGCCGTGACATTGGCGACGCAGCCCGACTGAAAGGTAATGCGCGCATTGGCGAGGTCGATGTTACGGCCGATCACCGGCGTACCCACCGCATCGACGCTCTCCACGGGCGAGTTTGCCAGTCCCATGATCATGTCGATGTCGTGGACCATCAGGTCGAGCACGACGTCCACTTCGACGCCGCGATTGCGCCACGGCGCGATGCGGTAGGTCTCGAAATAAAGCGGTTCGGTCATCATCTCGGCGAGCGTGCGATATGCGCTTGAGAAGCGCTCGATGTGCCCGACCTGAAGCACCCTCTTGCGCGCCTCGGCGAGATCGGTGAGCGCGTTCGCGCTCGCCACGCTGTCGGTGATCGGCTTCTCCACGAGGACATGCAGCCCACCCTCGATCAACTCGCGCGCGACGTCGTAATGCAACGGTGTGGGCACCGCAACGCTGACGGCGTCGACCTTGCCGATCAAGCTGCGATAGTCGGTTGAAGGCTCGGCCCCGAACTCGGCGGCGACCGCTTTCGCGCGTTCCTCATCGCTGTCGACCACGGCGACAAGCTCGGCTCGTGGATTGCGCGAATAATGATTGGCGTGGAAGCGGCCGAAATAGCCGGTCCCAACGACAGCAGTGCGAATTCTGTCTGCCATATCCACGCCGCTCCCGGTCGGTCCCGCCGCGCTACTCGGCCGCCGTCCGCACCTTGCGAGGCGTCAGCGCGCTCTGCACCGTGTCCACGACAAGATCCTGCATTGCGTCGGTGAGATAAGGATGCATCGGCAGGCTGATCACCCGCTGGGCCAGCCACTCAGCTTGTGGGACGCCTCCAGGCGCGGTCGGCATTTGCCGGTATGGCGGGAGGCGATCGAGCGCGCTCGCATAGTGGATCGCCGTGGGAACGCCCGCCTCGCGGCAAGCCTTGGCGAGCCCGTCGCGATCCTCTGTGATGATGGTATATTGCGCCCAGACCGAGGTTGCGCCCGGCATGAGCCGCGGCACCTCGACAACTGAATCAAGGCCTTCGTTATAACGGTCGGCCCTCTCCTGACGCGCCGGAATCTCGTCGGGGAAGAGGCGAAGCTTCTCGAGCAGGATCGCGGCCTGGATCGAATCGAGCCGGCTATTGAGGCCGACATATTCGAAGTCCGGACGGCCCGGCCCCTTGCCGTGATTGCGCAACGCAAGCAGGCGGGTCGCTTTCTCATCATCGTCGGTGAAGACGGCGCCGCCATCGCCATATCCGCCGAGCGGCTTGGAGGGATAAAAGCTCGTCGCGGTGTAGGCGGCGAGCGTACCGACTTTGCGGCCATCGAGACTCGCGCCGAAGCTTTGCGCCGCATCGCCGATCACGGAAATGCCATGCGTCTCGGCAAGCGCACCGATTGCGCCATAGTCGGCCGGCTGGCCGTAAAGATCGACCGGGATCACGCAACGCGGCTTTAGACCACGCGACTTGGCCTCGCCGATCGCCGCCTCGAGACTTTCCACATCCATGTTGAAGCTGTCGCGGCGGATATCGACAAAGACCGGCGTCGCACCAGAAAGGACCGCCACCTCGACGGTGGCGACGAATGTGAAAGCCGGCACGAACACGGCGTCTCCTGGGCCCACGCCTTCGGCCATCAGTACAAGCGTGAGCGCGTCGGTGCCGTTGGCGCAGGTGACGCAATGTCTGGCGCCGCAAAAACCCGCCAATTGCAGCTCGAGCTCGACGACCTCTGGCCCCAGAATGAACTGGCCGTGTTTTAGCACCGCCGAAATCGCTTTCTCGACGCTGTCGCCGAGATGCTTCTGCTGAGCCGCGAGGTCGATAAAGGCCGGGATGGCTTGCGTGCTGTCTTTACTCATGCGATCTCCCACCGAAGCGCAGTTTATCGAGGGAAAACGGCTCAATTGGGCATGCAGCCGGGACCGGTGCCAAGCCTCAAATCCTCCTGGATTTTGGGCAATTCCCTCAAGTCTTCCGGTCGGCCCCTGCGCCGACTACCATAGCATGGCGCAAGTTTCAAACCCGCGCTCATGTGCAGTCACCATTCAAGGCAGATGCTGGGGGGAGGCCTAATGACGCAGCCTGATTTCCGGGGATTTCCGTCGTCCTCGCGACATCCCGCCTGACCCCATGCTGCTCGGCTCCGACCGTCTCCTCGCCTCGTCCCGGCTGAAGGGCCTGCGCGTCGGCGTGCTCGCCAATCCGGCCTCGATCGACGGTAATTTTCAGCACATCGTCGATCGCCTCGCCGCATCGCCGGACTGGACGCTCGCCGCGATTTTCGGACCGCAGCACGGTTTCCGCTCGGACCTCCAAGACAACATGATCGAGACGCCGCACACCAAGGACAAGCGGCGCAATGTGCCGATCTTCTCGCTCTACAGCGAAACGCGCGAGCCGACGCCCGACATGCTCTCGCTTATCGATGTGCTGGTCGTCGACATTCAGGACGTCGGCGCGCGCATCTACACCTTCATCTACACCATGGCGAATTGCCTGCGCGCGGCCATGCGCGCCGGCCTCCCCGTTATCGTTTGCGACCGCCCGAACCCGATCGGCGGCATCGCCGTCGAGGGGCCGACGCTCGAGTCAGGCTACGAATCCTTCGTCGGCCAGTTCCGCATGCCGATGCGGCACGGCATGACGGTGGGGGAGCTTGCGCGCCTGTTCAATGAGCATCATGGCATCGGCGCCGCGCTCGAGGTCGTGCGGATGGAGGGGTGGTCGCGCGACATGTATTGGGACGCGACCGGAATTCCTTGGGTGATCCCCTCCCCCAACATGCCGACGCTCGATACTGCCATCGTCTATCCAGGCACGGTCCTGTTCGAAGGCACCATGCTGTCGGAGGGTCGCGGCACCACGCGTCCCTTCGAGCTTTTGGGCGCGCCGTGGATCGATGGCGACGCCTTCGCCGCGCGGATGAATGCGCTCGGTCTCGCTGGCGCGCATTTCCGTCCCGCCATCTTTGAGCCGACCTTCCAGAAACATGCGCGCACGACCTGCGGCGGCTGCCAGATCCATGTCACGTCCCGCGACGCATTCGCGCCGGTCAAGGTCGGCGTCGCCCTGCTCGGCGAGTTCTTTGCCTGTTCGCCAAGGCAGTTCCAATGGCGTCCCCCGCCCTACGAGTACGAGCACGACAAGATGCCGATCGATATTCTGGCGGGCTCTCCCACTCTGCGGGAGCAAATCGAGCGGCAGACACGGCTTGACGACATCGTCGCAAGCTGGCGCCCCGGCGAGGACGAATTCGCGGAGCTAAGGGCGCCCTACCTGATTTACTGATCGTCCCGAAACTTCCGACAGCATCGGGCAGCCGAGCGTCTTCTCCAGGGCCTCAACCAGATCCTGCTCGGCGTCGGCGGTGATATAGAGCCCTCCATTCTGCTCGGCGAGACATTTCGCATCGAGGATGCTTTGCTCTCCGGTCCAGGAGAAATCCTTCATGCGAAAGCCGATGATATGCACGGTGAGCTGGACGGCGTTGGCGTGCAACCGCTTACCGAGGTCGCAAGGCGAGCCTCCGCAGGTCTCCTCTCCATCGGTGAGCAACACGATGAGGCCCGGCTTGTTCTGATAGTCGAGCACCTCCGCGGCCTGCTCCACGGCTGCCGTCATGGGCGTCTTCCCGACCGGATTGAGCGCATTCACCTCCTGCATGATCAGACCGGCGGCGTCGAGCGTCGGCTTGAGCGCGAGGTGGACGTTGCATTGTTGATATGGGCCTGGGCCATAGGTTATGAGCCCGACCCGGCGGAAGCGGGTGACGCTCGGGAGCACTTTGGCAAGCGCGGAGCGAACCACGTTGATCCTGGGTATGGTGGTGGCGATACCCTGATTGATATTGCCGGCCATCGAGCCCGACGCGTCGAACACCAGGATGGCGTCCTCGGTGCACGGGCCGCGGTCTTTGTCCTCTGCACGGCCTTGTGTGGCGTCCCCGCCAAGGAGCGCCAGAGCCAGTGCAACGACTGCCGAAGGCTGGGAAAACCAAGCGAGATGGATCATCTGCCAACTCTAGACCAAAAACGCCGGAAGCGCGTCGTGACAGGCCCGCACACCCGCACGGCAACTTGTAACCGTTGGGCTAACGGACTAGCTTCCACACCGATCCAGCCCCGACGGAGCAAGCCGTTGCTGCGACCTGTCGTTCGCGTTCTCCGCTCCATTTGGCGCGCCTCCGGCAGCGCCGAGGGCGAGCGTGCCATTCCCGAGGAGACGGCTGTCGCCATTACTTACAACACCGCCTCTTACGCGGTGATGATGGCTACGCCTCAGGACCTCGAAGACTTCGCCATAGGCTTCAGCCTGACCGAGGGCGTCATTTCCTCGCTCGATGCCATCGACCAGATCGATATCGTCGAGGAGGATATGGGCGTCGAGCTGCGCATCTGGTTGAAGGCACCGGAAGCCGCGGAATTCCTCGGGCGCCGTCGGAAGTTGACCGGGCCCACCGGCTGCGGACTGTGCGGGGTGGAGAGTCTCATCGAGGCGATGCGGCCGCCGCCGCAAGTCGGCGAAGGCCGCGTCCTCACGCCCGATCAGATCATGGCCGCCGTCGACTCGCTCTTTCCCTTGCAGGTGCTGAACCGCGAGACCCGCGCCGTGCATGCCGCCGGATTCTGGGAGCCTGAGCGCGGCCTCGTCGCTGTGAGAGAAGATGTCGGACGCCACAATGCGCTCGACAAGCTCGCCGGCGCGCTCGCCCGCGAGGGTGCTACGGCGCGCTCAGGCGTCGTGGTTCTGACCAGCCGCGTGTCCATCGAGATGGTGCAGAAATCGGCGATGATCGGGGCACCAGTGATCGTTGCCGTCTCGGCGCCGACCGCGCTTGCCGTGCGCATGGCCGAAGCTTGCGGCATGACGCTCGTTGCCATCGCACGCAAGGACGGATTCGAGGTCTTCACCCACCCCCACCGGGTGAAGGGCGAACTTGCGACCCACGTGGCTTGAGCCACATTGCGGCCATTTATTGGCTGCCCATATGGCGGGCTGGGAGGTAAGCGGTTCCTCGGGAGGGCTCCGTCGATGAACACCCTGCTCAAAGCATCGTGTTTCGCTTTTCTTGTCGCGATAACGATCGTTACCAGCCTGCGGCCTAGCGAGGCCGCCTCGGCAGCGGAGATCGATCGCGACGCCAACGAAACTCTCCACAGCTTCGTGCGCCAGTTTGAAGGTGCCCGCGAGCTCGCCAACAAGGCCGCCGGCATCCTCGTCTTCCCCTCCGTCATCAAGGCGGGAATCGGATTTGGCGGCGAATATGGCGAGGGTGTCCTGCTCAATCAGCAGCGGGTCGAAGGCTACTATAATTTGATCTCGGCGTCGTTCGGCTTCCAGCTCGGCGTGCAGGAGCGGTCGGTCATCATCATGTTCATGACGGACGATGCCTTGCGCGGCTTTGAGCAAAGGGCAGGCTGGAAGGTCGGCGTCGACGGATCGGTGGCGATCATAACCGTCGGCGTCGGCGGCTCGATCGATACCGACAAGGTGGTAAGCCCGGTGATCGGTTTCATCCTCGATCAGAAAGGGCTGATGTACAATCTGACGCTGGAAGGTTCGAAGATCAGCCGCATCAACCCGTGACGTCTTGGCCTGCCGAGAGAAGCCTGTTTGCCTCGGCGAGGTCCCCGGGCCGATTAATGTTGAAGAAGGGATCGACTTCCTTCCCGCCGACCTGCATCGCCGGAAAGAACACCTCCACGGCGCCTTTTTGCTCAGCCCAGGCGCTTGCTTTCCGCAGTCCCTGAGCGAGTGCGGTCTCGAGCTCCCCGATAATAGCGATAGGCCATAGCCCGATCACGGGGTGTACGCCCGTGGCCGATCGCGCCACGCAACATTCGCCTCCCGTCTCGTCCAGCGCAGCGAGGAAACGCGCGACGAGATCGAGAGGCAAGAAAGGCGTATCGCACGCGGCCGTGACGATATGGCGGATAGTTGGGTTCCCTTTCCCCCATTCGAGCGCGGCCTGCAGTCCCGCGAGCGGGCCGGCGTGCTCCCCGATCGTGTCGGCGATGAGGGGAAGGCCGAGGTCCAGAAATCGCTCCGGCGACGCATTGACGTTGATGGCAAGCGCTGCGACCTGCGGCCCGAGCCGCTCGACGACATGGGTCAGAACCGGTCGTCCGGCGAGCGGTGAAAGGCACTTGTCGGTACCGCCCATGCGGCTCGATCTGCCGCCGGCCAGCACGACGCCTGCGACGAAGCTTGGCGGTTCCATCGTCGGACCTTAGGCGGGAAGCTTAGTAGCGGAGGGGTGTCACGCCCTCCCCTATACGCTCAACCGCTCACCCGCGCCACTCCCCGCAAGGCCGGCAGTTTCTGCGCCTCGCTCTAGCGCGCTTATGAGATTCCTATAGCCGCGCGGCTGCTTCCCTCTCGAAAACCTACGCTTCCCCAGACTAGGTCTTGCCCGAGCGGTCGCGGCTGTTAGCAGTTTTCGCCATCTCGATCCGTTCGCAGCCGATGGCCATGCACCATTCGAGGAGAACCACCATGACTTTCGACTATTGGCTGGCGGGTATCGTGACGACAGGGCTCCTGGCCTACCTCACCTACGCGCTCATCAGGCCAGAAAAGTTCTAAGGGGCGTCCCATGAAGCCTTCGACTTTGCGCAAGCGGATGCCGGTCACGGCTCTGACCGATCCCAAGATTATTGTTCCGGCCATCGGTGCGGCCTTCGCCAAACTCGACCCGCGCACGCTGATCAAGAACCCGGTCATGTTCGTGGTCGAGGTGGTCGCAGCCCTGACAACCGTCCTCTTCATTCGCGATCTCATGACTGGGGCAGCGGATCTCGCGTTTTCATTCCAAATCATCTTTTGGCTGTGGTTCACCATTCTCTTCGCGAATTTCGCGGAGGCCGTGGCGGAGGGCCGTGGCAAGGCGCAAGCCGCTACACTGCGGCAAACCCGCGAAGAGACCATAGCCAAGCTGATCGTCGATGAGAAAACGGGGTTCACCGTTCCGACCCCCGCCGGCCAACTCGGCCCCGGGCAGATTGTGCTGGTCGAGGCCGGCGATCTGATCCCCTCGGATGGAGAGGTGGTCGAAGGCGTCGCCTCGGTCAACGAAGCGGCGATCACCGGCGAGTCCGCGCCCGTTGTGCGCGAGGCGGGCGGCGATCGCTCAGCCGTCACTGGCGGAACGCTGGTCGTCTCGGATTGGCTTAAGGTGCGCATCACGGCCGCTCCCGGCACAACCTTCCTCGACCGCATGATCAAGCTGGTCGAGGGCGCCGAGCGTCAGAAAACGCCGAACGAGATTGCGTTGAACATCTTGCTCGCCGGCATGACGATTATCTTTGTGTTTGCCACGGCGACGATTCCGAGCTTTGCTAATTACGCTGGCGGTGCAGTTTCCGTCATCGTCATCGTCGCTCTGTTCGTGACGCTCATTCCAACCACAATTGGGGCGCTGCTCTCCGCCATTGGCATCGCCGGCATGGACCGGCTGGTGCGCTTTAACGTGCTTGCCACGTCAGGACGCGCGGTTGAGGCCGCGGGCGACGTCGATACGCTACTCCTCGACAAGACCGGCACCATCACACTCGGCAACCGTCAGGCGGCGGAGTTCACTCCGGTCAAAGGCGTGACCGAGCAGGAACTGGCGGACGCGGCGCAGCTCGCCTCGCTCGCCGACGAGACCCCCGAAGGGCGGTCCATCGTCGTGCTCGCCAAGGAAAAATACGGCATGCGCGGACGCGATATCCACGAACTCGGCGCGAAGTTTATTCCGTTCACGGCGCAAAGCCGGATGAGCGGCGTCGAGATTGGCAACTCTTGGATCCGCAAGGGCGCAGTCGACGCCATACTCGACTTTCTCAAGACAACCGCACCCAAGGCTGGAGCCGCCAGTGCCGCGCGGAGAGGCGTGAGTGCGGAGGTGACACGCGAGGTCAATGCCGTTGCCGACGAGATTGCCAAATCCGGCGGGACGCCCCTCGCCGTCGCCAAAGACGGAAAACTGCTCGGCGTTATTCATCTCAAGGATATCGTCAAAGGCGGTATTCGCGAACGCTTCGCCGAGCTACGGCGCATGGGCATTCGTACCATCATGATCACCGGCGACAATCCAATGACCGCGGCGGCCATTGCGGCGGAGGCCGGCGTCGACGACTTCCTCGCCCAGGCTACGCCGGAGGACAAGCTCAAGCTGATCCGCGGCGAGCAGGCGAAGGGCAAGCTGGTCGCCATGTGCGGCGACGGCACTAATGACGCGCCGGCGCTCGCCCAGTCCGACGTTGGTGTCGCCATGAATACCGGTACCCAGGCCGCGCGCGAAGCCGGCAACATGGTGGACCTCGATTCGAACCCCACCAAACTCATCGAGATCGTGGAAATCGGCAAGCAGCTGCTGATGACGCGCGGCGCGCTCACCACCTTCTCGATCGCCAACGACGTGGCCAAGTACTTCGCCATCATCCCGGCAATGTTCATCGCTTTCTATCCGCAGCTCGAGGCGCTCAACGTCATGGGGCTGGCAACGCCGCAGAGCGCGATCCTCTCAGCCATCATCTTCAATGCGCTGATCATCGTCGCGCTCATTCCGCTCGCGCTTAAGGGCATCGCCTACCGGCCCATCGGCGCCGCGGCCGTCTTGCGGCGCAATCTTCTCGTCTACGGCCTCGGTGGGCTGATCGTGCCATTCATCGGCATCAAGCTCATCGACGTGCTCGTGACCGCTTTGCATCTCGCCTGAGGGAGATCCGTTCAATGGTGATCCTCTACCTCCTGCTCGGACTGGCAATCTTCGGTCTTCTCTATCTGCTGACCGAGGCCGTCGACCGAGCCTAACGCGCTAACCTGGAGCCTGCCATGCTCACCTATGCCATTCTCTTCGTTGTCTTTATCGTTGGCACGGCGGCGCTGCTTTCCTGGCCGCTCGGCCGCTACATGAAATGGGCGATGGACCCCGACGCTGCTGATGCCGGCGCGGCAGGCCGCTTCACCCGTGTCTTCAAGCTTGTCGGTGGCCCGCTCGCCCGCAATGGGCAGGACTGGAAGCGCTACATCGTCGCTATGCTCATCTTCAATCTGGTGATGTTCGTGGTGAGCTGCGGCATCATGGCGCTGCAGCAATATTTGCCGCTCAATCCCGATGCGAAAGGCGCGATCAGCGGCGACCTGATCTTCAACACCGCAGCGTCGTTCACCACGAACACCAATCTCCAGCACTATTCCGGCGAAGTGTCGATGAGCTACCTCTCGCAGCTCTGCGCGCTGATGTGGCTGCAATTCGTGTCGGCTGCGACCGGGATTGCCGCGCTAGCGGCGCTTGCGCGCGGTCTAGCCGGCCGAAAGGACCTCGGCAATTTCTTTGTCGACATGCAGCGGGCTTCGTTCCTCGTGCTGCTGCCCCTTGCGCTCGTGGTCGCCACCTTCATGGTCCTCGGCGGCATGCCCATGACGTTCGAGGGCTCGGCGGTCGCCACTACTCTGGAAGGCGCCGAGCAGATTATCGCCCGCGGGCCCGTGGCCGCATTCCTGACCATCAAGCAGCTTGGCACCAATGGCGGTGGCTGGTTTGGGCCGAACAGCACGCATCCGTTCGAGAACCCCACCTTCTGGACCAATGCATTGTCGATGATCTCGATCATTCTCATTCCGATGGCGTGCGTGTGGATGTTCGGAAGGATCCTCGGGCGCATGCGCCATGCGGCGGTCGTGTTCGCGGTGATGCTCGCTCTGGTGCTTACCCGCATCACCTTCGTGGTCTGGTTCGAGACCGCTCCCACCGAGGCCTTTGCCCAGCTCCCGATCGAGCAGAGTGTCGGTAACCTCGAGGGCAAGGAGCTGCGCTTCGGCGCGACGTCGGGTCCCACCTGGGCGGTGATCACGACCTCGACCAGCAACGGCTCGGTCGGCGCCATGCATGACAGCCTCAACCCGCTGACCGGGCTCATGCCGATGATCGGCATGTGGTTGAACGAGGATTTCGGCGGCGTCGGCGTCGGCATGATCAACATGTTCCTTTACATCATGGTGGCGGTATTCATCGCCGGCATGATGGTGGGCCGCACGCCGGAATATCTCGGCTGGCGTGTGGAATCGCGTGAAGTCAAATTCGCAATCCTCGCGCTTTTGGCCCACGGCTTCTTCATACTCGTCGGCACCGCCATCTTCGCGGCGACGCCATGGGGCACGGCGACGCTCAACAATATCGGTCCGCACGGGTTCAGCGAGATGCTCTACGAGTTCAGCTCGGCCAGTGCCAACAATGGATCGGGCTTCGAGGGCTTGGGCGACAACACCGTGCCGTGGAACGTGTCGACCGGCATCGTCATGCTGCTCGCCCGCTTCATCCCGATCATTCTGCCGCTGGCGATCGTCGGTTCGCTGATGACTAAGCGCCGCGTAGCGGAATCGGCGGGCACGCTCGGCGTTGAGGACGGCACCTTCGCTTCGATGCTTATGGCGACGATCGTGGTCGTGGGCGCTCTGACGTTTTTTCCGGCCGCCACACTCGGGCCTGTCGCAGAGCATTTCATCTACATGGCGAAATAGACCTTCGCCGGAGGAGAGGAACATGGAATCGTTGTTCGCTAGCATCCGCCTCGTCGTCGCGACCATGCTCGTCTGCGTGGCCGGATACGCGGCGTTGATCTGGGGGATTGGACAGATCTTTACGCCATCGACGGCGCAAGGCTCGCTGATCACGGGAGCCGACGGCGAAATCGTTGGTAGCAGCCTGATCGCCCAGAAGTTCACGCAGCCGCAATATTTCTGGCCAAGGCCGTCGGCAGTGGACTACAACGCCTCGGCTGCGGCAGGCAGCAACAAATCGCCGACGAGCCCTGACCTGACCAAACGCGCGGAAGAGATCATTCCGCTCTATCGCGCCACGGCGCAAAGTCCTCTGCCGCCCGAGCTTGTGGCCGCATCGGGTGCCGGCTTGGACCCACACATCAGCGAGCACGCGGCGCTCTATCAGGCGAAGCGCGTGGCAGAAGCGCGTGGCCTCCCGCTGTCGCAAATGGAGACTTTGGTTAAGCAGCACGCTTTTGCACCGGGCGGCTTCATGACGCCAGATCGCTTGGTGAACGTGCTCGAGCTCAATCTCGCCCTCGACAAGATTGCGACGGCGCAATAAGTCAGGACAGCTTAATCCCTCGCGCCCGACAGAGGCGCGGAAAGGTCTGAGCGCCCGATGAGCGAAGAGCGGCGCGATCTCGATAAGCGGCCCTCCCCGGAGGCGCTGCTCGAAAAGGCAAAGAAAGAAGAACGCCGCGTTGGGCGGCTCAAGATCTTCTTGGGCGCAGCGCCCGGCGTCGGCAAGACCTATGAGATGCTGCAGGAGGCGCGCGCGCGGCTGAAAGAGGGCACCGATGTCGTCGTCGGTGTGGTCGAGACGCACGGACGGCAGGAGACGGAAGCTCTCCTGCAGGGCTTCGAAGTCACCCCTCGGCGCAAGCTCGACTATAAGGGCCGCTCATTCCAGGAGATGGACCTCGATGGGCTCCTGACGCGTCGGCCGCAGCTCGCCTTGGTCGATGAACTCGCCCACACCAATGCAGCAGGGAGCCGGCACCCGAAGCGTTACCTCGATGTCGAAGAGCTGCTCAGCCGCGGCATTGATGTCTACACCACGTTGAACATCCAGCACATCGAAAGTCTCAACGATGTCGTGGCGCAGATCACCCGCATCCGCGTCCGCGAGACGGTGCCGGACTCGGTCCTCGACCGCGCCGACGCGATCGAGCTGGTCGACATCACCCCCGACGATCTGATTCAGCGCCTGCGGGAAGGCAAGGTTTACGTCCCCAAGCAGGCCGAGCGCGCGCTTGAGCATTTCTTCTCGCCCGCCAATCTGACCGCGCTGCGCGAGCTTGCCTTGCGTCGCACGGCAGAGCGCGTTGACGAGCAACTGCTCACCGAGATGCAGGCCCGCGCAATCCCGGGGCCCTGGGCCGCCGGCGAGCGCCTGCTCGTTTGCGTTAGCGAGGATCCCCGCGCCGCCGGCCTTGTGCGCTACACCAAGCGGCTTGCCGATCGCCTGCACGCCGCTTGGACGGCGCTCTATGTCGAGAGCAAACGCAGCCTGTATTTGAGCCAAGTGGAACAAGACCGTATCGCCGATACGCTCCGGCTCGCTCAAGCTCTCGGAGGAGAGGCCGTCACCATCCCGGCCGGCGATCGCAGCATCGCCGACGACGTAATCGGCTTTGCTCAAGCGAACAACATCACGCAAGTGATCATCGGCAAATCGACCCGCACGTGGTGGTTCGAACTGCTGCATGGCTCTATCGTCGGCCAGCTTGTGCGCCGCTGCGGCAATATCAGCGTGCATGTCATTGCCGGAGAGGAGCTCGACGAGAACACGATCCAGACCAAGACGGTCCGCGCGGCGGAGGCGTCGGAGCCGTTCGATCTGCGGCCGTACCTTTATGCGCTCCTGACCGTGGCAGCGGCAGTCGGCATCAGTGAATTGCTGTGGCCGTGGATCGGTCTCCCCAACACCGATCTTGTTTTCCTCACCGGCATCGTCGGCATCGCCGTACGTTTTGGCTTGGGGCCGTCGCTCCTTGCCAGCATGGCATCCGCGCTCTGCTACAATTTCTTCTTCACCGAGCCTTATCACACCTTCAACATTCACAATCCGACGGACGTCATCGCCGTCCTCTTTTTCACTCTCGTCGCGATCGTGGTTTCCAACGTTGCGGCACGGGCGCGCACGCTAGCCGTGGCGGCGATGGGCCGCGCCCGCACCACCGAGTCGCTTTACACCTTCAGCCGCAAGCTTTCGGGCGTCGGCACCCTCGACGACGTGCTATGGGCGACGGCCTACCAGATCGCCCTGATGTTGAAGTTGCGGGTCGTGATCCTTTTGCCTGAGAATGGAATGATCGCGGTCAAGGCCGGCTATCCTCCGGAGGATGTTCTCGACGAGGCTGACATCGCGGCGGCAAAATGGGCCTGGGACCACAATCGTCCCGCCGGCCGCGGTTCCGATACGCTGCCCGGCGCCAAGCGCCTGTTTCTTCCCATGCGAACGGGGCGCGGCGCCATTGGCGTCGTCGGCATCGACAGCGACAAGCCGGGCCCGCTGCTCACGCCCGATCAGCGCCGTCTGCTTGACGCGCTCGTGGACCAGTCGGCGCTCGCGATCGAGCGGGTCTATCTCGTCGACGATCTGGATCAGGCGGAAAGGCGAGTCGAGGCGGACCGGCTTCGCTCGGCGCTGCTCACCTCCATATCGCATGATCTGAAGACCCCGCTCGCCGCGATTCTCGGCGCAGCAGGCACGCTCAAGGGATTCTCCCGCGAGTTGAACGATCAGGGCAAGGTCGACCTGATCTCGACCATCGTCGAGGAGTCGGAGCGGCTCAACCGCTTTATCGCCAATCTGCTCGACATGACCAAGCTTGAATCGGGCGCGATCAAGCCCAACACCTCGCTCCACGACGTGGGCGAGATCGTGGGCACCGCCTTGGCGCGTGCGAGCAAGGTCCTCGCGGAGCATAGCGTGGAAGTCGACGTGGCGGGCGACCTGCCCATGCTCGACCTCGACCCCGTGCTGTTCGAGCAGGTGCTGTTCAATCTTCTCGATAACGCCGCTAAATACTCGCCGCCCGGGACGACGGTGCTCATCCAGAGCTGGCAGGAGGATGACGTCGTCAAGCTCCAGGTCATCGATCAAGGCGGCGGCATCCCCGCGGAAGACATCGGCCGCATCTTCGAGAAGTTTCATCGTGTGTCGAAGGAAGATCAGGTTCGCGCCGGCACGGGGCTTGGTCTGGCGATCTCGCGCGGCTTTGTCGAAGCCATGGGGGGGACCATCACTGCGGCAAACCGCTCCGACCGGCCTGGCGCGGTATTCACCATTGCGCTGCCTGTCCCTAAACCGGCCGCGCAACTGGACACTGCCGCATGAGCGCTGCGCCCCTCAAGGTGCTGGTGGTTGATGACGAGCCGCCAATCCGAAAATTGCTGCGCATGGGATTGGGCACGCAAGGCTACCAGACCATCGACGCGCCAAACGCCAAGGCCGCGCTCGATCTCTTGGCAGAGACGCCCGATCTCGTCATCCTCGATCTCGGGCTCCCTGACATGCAGGGTCTCGAACTCCTGCGTAAGATTCGCGAGCAACGCGAAGATCTGCCCATTGTCGTGCTCTCAAGCCGTGGCGACGAAGCTGCCAAGGTCGAGGCGCTCGATCTCGGCGCCGACGATTATGTCACCAAGCCTTTCGGCATGGAGGAGCTGCTGGCGCGAATGCGGGCGGCGCTGCGGCATCAGCTCCAGGTTCACGGCGAGCGGCCGGTCTTCAAACTTGACGACCTTTCCGTCGATCTCATACGGCGCATCGTCAAAGTCAAAGGCGAGGAAGTGAAGCTCTCGCCCAAGGAATACGAGTTGTTGCGCGTCATGGTTCAGCATGCCGGCAAAGTGCTCACGCACAAATTCCTGCTGAATGCGCTTTGGTCGATAACGATCGATCCACAATATTTGCGCGTCTACGTGCGGCAGCTGAGGCAGAAGATCGAGCCTGATCCCACGCGTCCCAGATACATTCTGACCGAGACCGGCATCGGCTACAGGCTCAGATCGCCGGACTAGACCGGCGCAGCAGGGTCCAACTCCATGAAGATCAGCGATTTCCTCTCACCCGCCGATGTTATGCTGGACGTCAAGACGGCCAACAAGGGTCAGCTTCTACAAGCGCTTTCAAGGCGGGCGGCGACGAAAGCGGGACTTGATGCTGACGAAGTCGCGGCTCTCATCCTCAAACGCGAGGAGCTTGGCTCGACCGGCGTCGGCAACGGTGTGGCGCTGCCGCACGCAAGGCTGGCCGGACTCAAGGCGTCACTCGGCCTGTTTGCCCGCTTGCGGCGCGCTATCGACTTCGAGGCGATCGACGATCAGCCGGTCGATATCGTCTTTCTGCTTCTGCTCCCCGAGACGGCCAACGGGGATCAGCTCAACGCGCTCGCCTGCGTCGCGCGTGCGCTCCGGGATCCAGAGACATTGAGACGTATCCGCGATGCGGCCAACCCCGACGGCCTTTTTAGAGCCGTCACAGCGCGGTGACACCACCGCCTGGTGGCGCCGAAATTGAACGCCAACAGCCTTTCGGTGGCTGAAAATTGCTCCACACGGGTAGTGCGATCCACGGACAACTCCATCAGTTCGCAGAGCGCCAACTCCTTAGCCGCTTCGGCTTTTCAAAGCTTGCTACCACTTCAGAGTAAAGGCGGTCGAAATTTACAGCACCAGGACGCGCCAGAACGAAGAGACGTCTGCGAAGGTCCTTCTGGCGGTGGGCTTGTTCATCCGCACTGTGAACTGGGTTGCGAGCGCGTAGTCTGACCCAGGCCGCTTCGTAAACTCGGTGGATGACTTCGAGGTCCAGATCACTAAACGCGCGTTCGTTGTCACGCATGCAATACACCAGGGACCAAATGCCTCGACCAAGGGGACGCATGGCCGAGGCGCTAGGAAGTAGGATCATCTGGTCATTGGACGACCGAAGGCTAGCTCACGTGCTTGACAGGAAGATTGCAATCATATGACGGCGGCGCACTTTTTACCGCGGTTCCACAGGGCAGAGGAGCTAAGCCCCATTCTCAGTAGGACAGGAAGAGAACGAGGTAGATGATGGTTGTGTCAGCCCGTCCTTTGGTTTCGCGCAGGACGACTCAACAGCTGTTGCATCTGACAGAGCGCTCGCCAACCCCCGGGCGAGCGCTCTTTGTTTGGGACCCGCCAACAGAAGAATTACAACCAGGTCCGCATAAAATCGCTAGGAGCTCAGCCAACCATTTCGGCACGCAACCTCGCGCAACATGACGGAGTGACTACACTCTCACCTGCTTTTTTTGGCCGGCCATCGGGTATGAACCAGGCTTAGCAATTTGGCACCGGGCGGCTTGGTTCTTTTCCCATCGTGCGCTTCAACCAACCATCCCAGCGAATGTGCCTTGTTTGCAGCAAGTTGAACAGCCAGGGCCCGAAACTCTGCTAGTGGTTTCGAATCGAAGCCGGCGAGCCAGCAGCGCGCAACGACGAGTCGCCGCTGATGTGGAGGTTTTTTGAAGGCGATAAGAAAGACCGTCCCCGGCTTGTAAACCACAATTTCGTCGCCGACCAACTCGACGCTGATGCCACGCAGCTCGACGCCACTACTCATCGCGAGAACGCCACGGGAGAGAGGCTAAAGGCCTCGCTCACACTCACTGACGCGCCTACGCGAAACGGGGACTAGGGACGCGAAAGGTTGGACAACATATACACGCGGCAGCCTATCCTTCTGGCATGACACAAAAAAGAAGCTCCGCCTGAGGTATCAGCCACGCCAATAAGCAGGCGGTACACTAATCAAATCCAGCAAAGCTCAGATCGGTCAACGTCCCCTATGAGGTCATTAGCGGACACTCACGCGATCGGTTAGCGCGCTTCAGAACGTCGCTTTCAGCGTCCGCTAAGTGTCACAAGCGGAACTCGGCCGCCACGCAGCCACAATGATCACAGGACATCTGGGCGCGCATCTGGTCGGCACAAGACGCGGTTCGCAGTGCCGAATGTCGCAATCTAGCAACAACCCGCAAGAAATTTCGCGCGGCGCTTGGCTAAGCAGAATGTCTGCGATTAAATCGCAAGACGTGTGGGGGATAGTTGCGTGCCGTTGGATCGCGACCACGTTCTTGTCCTGCGTCGCGGTCTGGCGACGTGGAATGCATGGCGCGCGGAAAACCCTACGACAATCCCGAACTTAATCGGTTTGGTTCTCAAGCCAAACGAGTTCGCCCTAGACGCGGCCGATCATCCCCTTGACCTTAGTGGCGCACGCTTAGATCGAGCCGTTCTCCGCTTTGCGGCTCTTTCCGGCGTCGATCTGCATGACGCCACGCTAATCGGGATCGATCTCGCGCATGCAAAATTAACTCAAGCCCATCTCGAACGGGCCGACATGAGCGTGGCGTCGCTCAATCATGCCGACTTCACTGCGGCAAAGCTTGCTGGAACCAACCTTAGCGGCTCCCGCCTCCGATACGCTCGCTTGTCATTGGCTCGGCTTACATCGGCCAACATGTCGTTGACCGATCTCACGCACGCAAAACTCGATGGTGCCGACCTGAACCAGGCAAATTTGAGCAACGCCTTGCTCGACTACGCCGATTTTGCTGGGGCCACCCTCGACGGGGCCAACTTAACGGGCGCCAATCTCTATAATGCCAGGAACCTCACACCTGAGCAGCTTGAGAAGAGCATCGGAGCCCAGTCCACGATCCTGCCGCCGCAATTGCGGTCGGCGGTTGGATGGTGTTGTGGATCCGCGCAAAGCCCTGCGCCGGTGTGGCATGATCAAACTGCGCCGCGCGCACCAACATCCAAGCGCCAATTCCGGAAGCGTGCATTGGCTCTCGTCGCTGTGTCGGCGGTCTTTGTTCTGCCGCTGGGCTTATATGCTCTCATTGCCACCCAAGAGCACATGCGCGTTGCAACCAGCGAATGGCAGGCACAAAGCAGATGGAAAATTGTCGCCACGGCCTCGATTGGACCATCAGTCAAAGAGCGGTTTGCCGCGCAGTCTCTTGCGGCTGAAGCGGCCATCATCGGCGTCACCCGGCCAGTCCTTCGCGCGCTTCCTCTTATCGCAGAACAAGACGTTACCATCGATCCGCATCTCCACCCCCCGTTAGACGAAGAGATAGGCGGCCAAGATACTCAGTCCGCGGCTCTGGAACCGCCTGACCCCAAGAATCACGCTGTTCGACCCGCGCAACAACACGATCGGTTCGAGCACGCGGATCTAGCCGCAACGGAAACAAGTCTTGCTCACGCCCTCGTGCAAGCGGAAGGACCGGCAATTTCGCGCTCAGATTCGAGCGACGTAGCAGGGTCGCATGTCGAGCTTGGCGGCGCTGACACGCAGGAACACGCGGGGATGGAATCCGCGAACGCGACAATGGTGGCGGGACATGCTCTTGGCGAAATCGACAGCGCAGGTCATGTGGACAGCATGCAGGAGTTTGCTTGTCTGATGCCCCAGGCGAATGATCTAAGCAAAAATGCAGACAGCGGCGGCGTTGTCGGCCCTGCTTCAAATCGCGCAATCCATCGCGAGCCTCTGGTCCTTGTGGTTTCGTTGCGCGACCAGGAGCTCGATGCCTATCGAGGCGCAACGCTGCTTGCGACTTCAAAGATATCGAGCGGAAAGGCCGGGCACGACACAAGGACGGGCGTTTTCAGCATCTTGGAGAAAAAGCGATTCCATCACTCCAATCTGTACAGCAACGCGCCTATGCCGTGGATGCAGCGCCTCACTCGATCTGGGACCGCGCTCCATGCGGGGGTCGTTCCCGGCTATCCCGCGTCCCACGGATGCATACGTCTGCCCTTCTCCTTCGCACCCAAGCTGTTCGAAATGACCGAGGTGGGCGGAAATGTCGTGATTGCCAACGACAAGATCGCGCCAATCCCGATCGAGCATCCTAACCTTTTTCAGTTGGCCGATAACGGTGCGAATCCACCCCCTAGTCGCATCGGCTTAGCTCAGAATGAGAGTGGGGCCTCGATGACAGACGCCGGTCATGCGCTCGGCGGGTTGCTGGCGACGCACAATCATGCCGTCGACTACGCTGAGATCGAAACCAAAGCAGCAGCTTCCATGACGCACGCGCTGGATCAAAAGAGCGATGCGCCCTTACGGATTCTTATTACGAGACAGACCGAACGGGACAAGATCATCGCGGTGCAGAACCTGCTGGCCGCCATGGGCTACCTCGAGCCTCAGCGATTTACCGGCAAGCTGGGCAAAGCCACGAGCGCGGCGATCGGAGCCTTTCAGAAAGCGAACGGATTAAGTGTAACGGGCGCTTTCACAGCTGAGCTTGCCAAGCAGGTCTACGCCGTCGCCGGCAAAGGGGAGCCACCCGCGGGCCACCTTTTTGTAAGGCAAGATTTCAAGCAGGTGCTCACTGCGCCGGTCCAAATCGACGATGCAGACAAGCCGCTCGGGACTCACATGTTCATCGCCAAGCAGGATCATGCACCCAGATTGCGGTGGCTTGCGCTCAGCGTCGATGGTGACGACCCGGCCGCTGCGCTTGAGCGAATTGTGGTTCCCCTCACAGTCCGCGATGCAATCGAGCGAAAACTCTCCCCCGGTTCCTCCTTGATCATCGCCGAAACGGCCGTCGACACATTGCCGGAAGGAGACGATTATCTCGTCTTGGCGAAAAGTACGCCCGGTGTGGTGAAACCGGCAACGGTGAAGCCGCCGACGGCGAAATCTGCGAGAGTTAAATCGACCGTCTCTGCTGGCAAGCCGACCAAGGTCAAGAAGGTCACTCAACCAGTACAGAAGCGACGCAGCACCAAGGGTCCCACGTTCTCAAGCAAACAGCTGCACCGCTATCCCTTGCGCAGCTTCGGCGGCGGCTTCTTCCCGCGCTGGTGAGCCTAATTCTCCTCACGACCCTTTTTCTTCGCGGCCGCCGGATCGGGCGAAAGGATTCGAATGCTTCCTTTCTCCGCCGGCGGCGAGTTGGCTCGGTCCACATCAGAGACCGCTTTGCCGCCGACCTTTTTCGCCCCGTTGGTTTTAGGATCTCCAAGTTCGGCCCCGCTTGCCGACCTGCCATCGAAAAAAGCGCCCTTTTCGACGGAAAGTGTCGTGGCCATGATGTCGCCAACGACATGCGCGCGGGACTTCAGGACAACAATGCGACCGCGGATGGGGCCCTCAATTCTTCCATTCACGACAATCCGGTCAGCTTGGACGCTGCCCCTGATACGGGCTTTTCGAGAAACGGCAAGAGAAGCGCATGTAAGGTCGCCCTCCAGATCACCATTGACCTCGACCGCCCCTTCCGCGGTCACGCTTCCAATGATCTTGAGTTTCTCCGCTATGCGGGTTCGCCGACGCTTGAACATGCCTTCCCCCCTGACACCGCGCCTGAAACATATAGCGCGCCACCAGTGGCGGTGTCGATCTCATATGCCGAAGACATAACCGCTTTGGGTCAAATGCAGACATGTGATTGGCGGACCTGAATGTCTGCTAAGTGCCATGTGTGGACGGCTCCCGGTTGGCGAGTCAAAACTTCACGTAGCAGCGTTGGTCGGTGCAGCCATGTGTTCGGCCTGTTAGCGCGGTTCGCATGACCGCTGGCCATAATGCCCTCCGCGGATCGGGTCCCGGTCAAAAGCCCGCATTCTGTGATGCACTGGCACATGTGGGTTGTCCCGATCGCCGGATCGACCGGCTCTGCATTACGTGCTGTTCGCCCT
>DATAFR010000053.1:0-7917 GCA_036257375.1 Methyloceanibacter sp. | reverse complement strand
AAGAGCGCGCTTGCCCAGTGGTATCAGGCGCGCTTCGCCCGCGGGGGCCTGCGCATGCGCCGCATCGGCATCCTCGCCCTGGCGAGGAAGTTACTGATCGCGCTGTGGCGCTACCTCGAGGACGGCGTGATGCCCCAGGGGGCGCGGCTCATCGCCTCCGAGATCTGAGAGCGCAGGGCAGTCAACCACAGGAGCTTGCCGCGTTGAGGGTTGGTCGAGGCGCCCGTGAATTTCCTGGGCCGTGCCGTGCGCACGGCCGTCCTGATAGATGGGGTGCTTCGTCCGAATCCGGTTCGTCTTGCCCGCTTGGGGCGCATACAGCATCGGGTGCTCGGCAAGAACGCCGACACGGATAGAAGGTGGTGACGAGCGCATCGCGCTCGCCCTCACAAATGAACCGGGCCAACAAGCGCGAAGACCGCTTGCAGGAACGAAAAATGAAGAGAAGACTGTAAACCCGAAACCCGCCGCCGGAGACTTGACACGCGGAGAGCCCTCATAGAAGGAAGATCTTCAACTGCTTGAGCTCGCGGGATACCAGCTCGCGCAGCGCGGCGTAGCGCGGCGCGTCGTCCGACTCTTGCATCGATTCGAAGAATTCCTCCACGGACTCTTCCCGCAATTCCCCTTCGGGGCCATCGGGCAATCGCATCGCCTTCTTGAACGACGCGGCCGTTAGAGGGGCCCCGTCGTAGCGCGCGGAAAAGGTGTGCCAAGGGTCAGACGCGCTCTCGCCATACCGTGTTTGTACGAGCCCCTTGGACAAGCGCTTGAGCGAGGTCACGAGCTTTCGCGAGGACATGTCGGCCAGCGTCGCTCCAATCGACAACCGATGAATTCAGTTATGAAAAATCGTACTCTGCCCCTATTTATTCTTGCAACAAGTTGGCGCCCGGACTCCGGCATGGCGCGCGAATCCGTCACATGAGCAAGTCTCTGGGACTTTTCTTGCTTGTCATTGGTGACCCGCTCCGAAGCAGCACAAAATGTTCATCACCGGACGCGCCTGGATCCCAGATGACCCTGATCGCGCCTGTCCCTGGTTTGGTGTTCCTCGAAGGCCTCGACAGTACCCAGCGCACCATGCAGCAGGGGGCGCTCGACATCGCTCAACGACACAACACCGAGAGCTACCCCCAAGCGCTAACAAACATGGCGGCCATTCGCCGCGTCGGACGGATAGATAACGCCTGACCGTTGGCCTTGCTTCGCTCGAGCGAGCGCGGCTAGAGTAATCGCGCCAAGGAGGGGACTCATGGCGAAGAGGAAAGCTTCCGGGCGAACCGCGAAAACGCCCGCCGCGACCAGCGCCCCGGCAGATCTGCCGGAAGCCAATCCGAAGAAGAAGCCGTTCACGCCAGAGGTCATGGACCGCACGGTGGTTGCAATCCCGCTGCTGAACAAGCTCATGGCGGAACGCAAAGCGCACGAGGACGAGCCCGGCTACAAGCTGAAGAAGCCCTACCACGTCATCATCGATCTGCACCTCACCTATCCGGGGGGCCGCAGCAAGGCGCGCGAGCAAGCGAAGAAACTGATCGCGCAGGTGCTGAAGGGAAGAACGGGTCAGTGGATCAAGGAGAAGAAAAGCGCGCTGAGCCAGCAATACCTCTTCGGTAAGCTCGACGGCGATGCGATCGAGGCATTGGCGCGGCTCGCCCGCCCGAAGGGCCCGAACAAGCCCGGGCCGATCTACCGGATCTGGGAGGACTTCCCGGTTAGGGCACTGCTCATCAGGTCGGTCAGCACGGTCAAGGCAGATGCGGCGCTCAATTCGTTCGGCACCACTGGCGAGGGCATCGTCTGGGCGGTGATGGATTCGGGAATCGACGCCACCCATCCGCATTTCGTGGCGCACGACAATCTCAATCTCAACGACTTGCCGTCGGTGCGGCACGGCGACTTCACCGCCATCGACGACGTCAACCTCGACGACAAGCGTGCCCTCATCGACAAGTACGGCCACGGCACGCATGTCGCCGGCATCATCGCCGGGGAGATTCGCGACGGCACCCAGATCGACGCGGAAACCAACTTCCGCAACGAGAAAGGGGACGTGATCCACATGACCGTCCATCCCCGCTCGATCTCGGGAGTGGCGCCCCGATGCAAGCTCGTAAGCCTGAAGGTGCTGGACGACGAGGGCAAGGGCCAGGCGAGCAATCTGATCGCGGCGATCGAGGCGATCCAGGAGATCAACGGGCACGGGCGCTATCTGCGCATCCACGGCGTGAACATGAGCGTCGGCTACGATTTCGAACCCGAATGGTTCGCCTGCGGCCAGAGCCCGCTGTGCGTCGAGGTCGACCGCTTGGTGAAGTCGGGTGTCGTCGTGGTCGTCGCGGCCGGCAACACGGGTTACGGGTTTTCCGAAAGCGCGTTCAAGGGCACGGTCGCCGCCGGCCTGGGACTCACGATCAACGATCCGGGCAACGCGGAGCTCGCGGTCACCGTTGGCTCGACGCATCGCGAAATGCCCCACGTCTACGGCGTCTCGTACTTTTCTTCCAAAGGGCCGACCGGCGACGGGCGGCCCAAGCCGGATCTCGTGGCGCCAGGGGAGAAGGTGATTTCTTGCGCTTCGGGCTGGCGCAGTCCTGATGAGCCCGGCGCCGCCGCGGCGAACCGCGCCATGGAGGGCGAGCTGGAGAAAAAGCTCGTCAAGTGGGGCGCCAAGGGCCGAGCCCGAGACAACGAGGGCAAGAAGGCCAGATCTAGAAACAACAAGGCAAAGTACAAGGAGGACAGCGGCACCAGCATGGCCGCGCCGCACGTCTCCGGCGCGATCGCCGCTTTCCTCTCGGTGCGCAAGGAATTCATCGGCCGGCCGGAGCGCGTGAAGGAGATCTTCGTGTCCACGGCGACCGACCTTAAGCGCGACCGGTCGTTCCAGGGCCATGGCCTGCTCGACCTGATGCGGGCCATCCAATCCGTGTAGCGCGAGGAGCCAACATGAAAGAGCTATCGGGTTTTCCGTACTTCGAGATCCAGTTCAATAAGGAAGGCGCGCCTCACGATCCGAAGGAAGTGGACGCGGCGCTTTCACTCGCAGGCTCGGGGTCGGTCAGCGATGTCTTCGTCATCTCGCACGGCTGGAACAACGACATGAAGGAGGCGCGCCAGCTCTACAAGGCGTTCTTCGCCCGCGTGCGCGAGTTGATCGACGAGCAAGCCGTCGCCGGGGTGGACCGCCGATTCGGGGTCATCGCCATCCTTTGGCCGTCGAAAAAGTTCGCCGAGGACGAGCTCAAGCCGAGCGGCGCAGCGAGCGCCAGGGCGGAGGTACCCGCCGCGTTCGTGAAGAAACAGCTTGACGGGCTGAAGGGGGTGTTCGACAACCCGAAAGCGGACAAGATCATCGCGCAGGCAAAGGCGCTGGTGTCCAAGCTCGCGGAAAGCGCTGCTGCGCGCCGCAAGTTCGTGAAGCTGGTCCGCTCGCTTCCTGCGAGACAGCGCGCCGATAGGGAAGACGCCGCCGATCGCTTTCTCAGCCTGCCGGAGGACGACGTGATGATGCGGCTGAGCAAGCCGGTGCGCGTTCTGCCGCGCCGGCGCGGCGCGCAAGGTGGCGCGGCGGGCGGCGCGGCCGTGGTCCGCTCGCGTCACGGGGCCGGCGGCGCGGCCGGGCTGGGCAGCATGTTCAAGGGATTTGTCTCGGCAGCCCGCAATCTCCTCAACTACACGACCTATTACCAGATGAAGGAGCGGGCCGGGCTCGTGGGGAGCGGCGGCGTCAACGACCTTCTGCGGGGAATCCGCACGCGGGCGCCGAGCGTAAAGCTTCATCTAATCGGCCACAGCTTCGGCGGGCGCCTCGTGACCGCGGCGGCGCTCGGGCCGAGCGGCAAGGCCCCGATCCGGATCGAATCGATGGCCCTGCTGCAGGCGGCGTTCTCGCACAACGGCTTCGGACAGAAGTACGACAAGAAAAACGACGGCTTCTTTCGCAAGGTGCTCAGCGAGGGGCGAGTCTCCGGGCCGGTGGTCATCACATGCACCGAGAACGACAAGGCAGTCGGCGTTGCCTACCCGTTGGCCTCGCTGCTCTCGGGCGACGATGCGGCCGCGCTTGGCGACAGGAAAGACCGCTTCGGCGGCATCGGCAGGAATGGCGCGCTCGTGGAATTCACACCCGAGGCGAGCGACGGCATTTTATCCGCCGTCGGTTCAGCGTACAGGTTCAACAGCGGCAGGCTCTACAACCTGAATGCGGACAAGGTAATCGGCGATCACTCGGATATCTGCAAGCGGGAGGTCGCGTACGCGATTCTCAATGCGGTGGTTAGGACCTGAGCGGACGATGGCCACGCGAGTCTTTGTCATTTCGGATCTACATCTGGGAGGCGGCGAGGGATTTCAGATGTGCTCGGCCGCGGGCCGCGCGCGCCTGGCGCGCTTCATCGAATGGGTGGCCGCCCAGAAGCAGGAGGTCGCCGACCTGTGGCTTGTGCTCAACGGTGATGTCGTCGATTTTCTTGCCGAGACAGACGATGCCGGCGGATTCAGCGCCTTCAATGTCGACCAAGCCCAAGCGGTAAGGAAATTGACGCGCATTGCTGAAAGCTGTGAGGATTTTTTCGCAGCGTTGAAGAAGTACGTAAAGACTGGCGCCAAATTGACTGTCCTCCTGGGGAACCACGACGTTGAGCTCTCGCTTCCCGCGGTGCGCACCGAGTTCCTGTCGCGGCTCGGTGGCGGCGACGTCGAGTTTCTGTACGACAACGAGGCCTTTTCGATCGGGCCGGTGCTGATCGAGCACGGCAATCGCTACGACGACTGGAACATGGTGAATCACAACCAGCTGCGCGAAATCCGCTCCCGCCTATCACGCCGGGAGGCGTCGCGCGCGTTTGCCGCTCAACCTGGCAGCGAGCTTGTGGCCCAGTTGATGAATCCGCTCAAGAAAAAGTTCGCTTTCGTCGACCTGCTCAAGCCGGAGACCGGCGCCGTCGTTCCGATTCTTGCCGTTCTCAATCCGACGCTGTGGATGAAGACCGCGCCGGCATTGAAGCGAGGGGTCCTTGCATGGCACCGCGGACGCTTCACTGAAGAGGGGACCCCGGAGCAGGACGACTACGTTGCAGGCGAGGTCGACTCGCAGCATGGACAACCGGTCCCGGATTTACCGGAAACGCTGAGTAAACCTTTTGCCGAGGCCACGGCCCTGATCGCGGACCTACCACCGGCAAGCGACGAGATCAGCTTCGTCGATGACGTGGCCATTCCGGCACTGCTCGAGGCGTTTCGCCGCTGGCGGAGCTCGGCCGACCTGGCTTTCAACATCAACCACGAAGACGGTACGTATCTCGAAAAAGCACAGATTCTCGCCAACCGCGGTTTCAAAGTAGTGATCTTTGGCCACACCCATCACGCGAAGAGAATCGATCTAGAGGGCGGGGCCGTATACCTGAATACCGGTACGTGGGCCGACCTGATGCGGCTCCCGCCGAGCGTTTACGCCGGGTCGCAAGCCGAGGGGGCGAAGGCGCTCAAGGAATTCCTTCAGCGCGTTAAGGCAAACGACATCAACGCCTTCCGGCGTCAAGTCGCGACCTTCGCACGCATAGATCTTGACGCGCGCCGCAAGCTCGAGCACGCCGGCACGTACTTCTTCGATGCTGACGGCAAGACTTCGCCGATTTCGACGCAAGGCGTCGAAGCCCGACTGCTATGAATCCCTACGACTTCGATGCCAGTCGGTTGAAGGACCTTAAACCAGCGTGTGCGCGGCTCGTCACGACGCGCGCCGTAGGCACCGGTTTTTCGATAGGCGGGTCGCGGCTTTTGACATGCAACCACGTTGTGCTTGGCGTGGAGAACGCGGAATGCCACTTCGGCGGTGCGGCAAACAAGATCGACTTCCGCGTCGCGCAGCGCTTCGAGAAGGCCGACATGGCCGTGCTTGAAGCCGTGGACGACGGTAGCGCGACACACATACGAGCGCCTGCGGTCGTTGCCGAACCCGTCGCGTTGAGGAATTGGTGGGCGTGGGGCTTTCCCGCCATCGTTGACGGCCAGGGCGTACCGCTGTTCGGCTTCGTCGCCGATGAGGAGTGTGTCGACCGCGAGGGTCGCAGCACGATCATGCTTTTCGCTGACAACCTGGCCGGCGAAGATGCTCAGCTGGGCGGCTTCTCCGGCTCGCCCGTCCTCAGCGGTACCAAGGTCGTGGGAGTGATCTATCGCGTACTTGCCGGCAGAAGCGATGGCAAGCAATCGCGTTTTGGGATGATTTACGCCATCCCGATCACCCGTGTGCATCCGGCGCTCGGGGGCACCGGCGACCTGGGCCCAAGCGGCGCGGCGCTGCCGCCGCCCGATCTCCGGCCGACGCCGGAGGAGAGGGAGCAGCTGCGCCTCTTCGGCAAGCTGGAGAGCGCATCAAAGGTCGACGGAATCCTGCGGGTGCTGGAAGCCTGGCAGGGGAACAACAACGTCGCCCTGCCGGCGAACGTGCCGCTGATTGCCGCTGAGAAACTTATCGCGATCGGTGCGCCGCGAGATGCATTGGCCTTGCTGAAGAATGAAAGCGGCACGCCGCGGGCTCAGCAGCTGCGAGCCCTTGCCCATTCAATCCTCGGCCAGCATGATGAGGCGCGTACCATTCTCGCTTCGCTGCCGCCTTCCGGCGAGGCGGGCGGCATCGCAGGCGGGGTCTTCAAGCGTCGCTATCTCGAGACGCAGAACAAGGCTTGGTTGCAGGGTGCCTTCGACGAGTACGAGCGCACGTTCCAGGCCTCCAAAGAACCCTATCCTGGCACCAACGCAGCGGCGACTGCCCTGTGGCTCGGCAACAAGAAACTGAGCCGCATGCGCGCCGCCGAGGTACTAGGGATGCTCCAGAAGAAGCCGGAGCGCGAGCGGGATCATTGGGACTGGGCTAGCCTCGGCGAGGCTCTACTCCTTACCGGCAAGACGAGCGAGGCGCTCTCCTGTTACGAGAAGGCGGTCGCGAAGGATCCCACGCGCCTTCGCGATATCGCCGTTATGCGTAAACAGGCTCGTATTTCATTACGCAAGCTCGAGCGCGCCGCGGACAGGTTCGAGGTGGTGCTCGCTGTCGGCGGCGTCGCGTGGTTCACCGGCCACCGGGTCGACGAGCCCGGTCGCCAGCCGCCACGTTTCCCGCGCGACCGCGTGGTAAGCGTTGCCGGCCACATCAGGAGCGAGCTCGACAAGCGGAACATCCATTTCGGATTCTCGTCTGCAGCGGGCGGAGCAGACCTGTTGTTCATTGAGCAGTTGCTGGCGCGCGGTGGCGCGCCCACGGTATTTCTCCCCTTTCCCAAGGAAGAGTTTCTCAGGACATCGGTCGGAGAAGACTGGCGCGTGCGCTTCGAGGCGGCGCTAGCACGCATATTGCCGGCCAATCTGCACGTCCTTCTCGACAAGAAACCGGCTAGCCGGAAAGCAGAGGACGATGCCTACGCGGCTTGCAACCAAGCCATCCAGAGTGCCGCCCTTGAGGCCGCACGCATCTACGACGAACGCCCGGTGCTAATTGCTGTACTCGCTTCGACTGAAGCGAAGGCCGGGGCGTTGAAAGGAGGGGCCGCAGACACCGTCCGGGCCTGGAAGGAACAGTGCCCAGGTAGCCCGGTCGTTATCATCGATCCGGTGGGTTTAAAGGGAAAGCAACTCACAAGGTCTTGATGTGTCTTCAGGACTGCCCAAAGCGCGTGCCTCGTGGCTTGGCAGGGTTATAGGAACCGAATAGACAATGAAGCTCTTCGTTGCAATGCCCTTTGCTGAAGAATTCGAACCCATAAGAGTGGATTGAATTCCCTATTCGCGATCATGTAACCGGTGCGAATGATCGACGCGGCCGGTGCCGCGTGGATCGCGCTGTATCCGATGCAGGGTCAGGCGAATTGCGCCTGGCGGATCAATGGGTGTCAGTTGGCGAACGTGGCGGGA
>DATAFR010000052.1:0-2554 GCA_036257375.1 Methyloceanibacter sp. | reverse complement strand
CGCTCTATTGGCTGGCGCGCATGCTTGCCGGCGGCGAAGACCCGCTCTATATCGCCCGAAGGCTGGTGCGGATGGCGGTCGAGGATATCGGACTTGCCGATCCCAATGCGCTGGTGCAGGCGATCGCGGCCAAGGACACTTACGATTTTCTCGGCAGTCCCGAAGGCGAGCTCGCGCTCGCGCAAGCCACGATCTACCTCGCCACCGCACCGAAATCGAACGCCGCCTACGTCGCCTTCGGCGCGGCGCAGCGGACGGCGGAAGAAGGCGGCTCGCTGTTGCCGCCGAAACACATCCTCAACGCGCCGACCCGTCTCATGAAGCAGGAAGGCTACGGCAGGGGTTACGCCTACGATCATAACGAGGACGAGGCGTTCTCGGGCCAGAACTACTTCCCCGACGGCATGGCACGGCAGAGTTTCTATGCGCCCACGTCTTACGGCTTCGAGGCCGAGCTGAAGGCGCGTCTCGACCGCTTCGCCGCGTTGCGCAAAAAGAGGCAAGCGCCGCGGTGAAGACGCTTCTCTTCGTTGCCTCGGCCGGACTCTCGATTGCCGCGCTGTTCGCAGGCCTTGTCATCATGCGGGCGCGCTGAACATGGCAGGCGTCGAGACGAAAGACGTCGCCAGGGGCGAAGACGGCATGCGCCTCGATCGCTGGTTCAAGACCCATTACCCAAAACTTCCCCATAGCCGGCTCGAAAAGCTGTTGCGCACACGGCAGGTGAGGGTCGACGGCGGGAGAGCGAAGTCGAGCACGCGGCTTGCCGAGGGCCAAAAAGTCCGCGTGCCGCCTCTCCCCGATGTCGCCCCGCCGCCGCGACAGCATCTCTCGAAGTCCGACCGCGACTTTCTCGCAAGCATGACCCTTTATGAGGACGACGATCTCCTCATCCTCGACAAGCCGTCCGGAATCGCGGTTCAGGGGGGTACCAAGACCCCGCACCATATCGACCGCTTGCTCGAAGGCTTGGGTGACGGGCCGGAGACGCGGCCGCGGCTCGTGCACCGGCTCGATCGCGATACCTCGGGCGTGCTGGTGGTGGCGAAGCGCCGCGCGGTCGCCGCCAAGCTCGGCCGCGCCTTCCAGACCCGCTCCGTGCGCAAGATCTATTGGGCTCTGGTGCACGGCGTTCCAAAGCCGCCGCAAGGCAAGGTCGACGCAGCACTCGTCAAGGCGGCGGGACCGGATGGCGACCGGGTGCGCAAAGCGCGTCCCGGCGAGCAGGATGTCGCGCAATCGGCGGTGACCCATTATGCCGTCGTCGACCGGGCGGGGCAGGCCGTCTCCTTCGTCTCGCTCAAGCCCGTCACCGGGCGGCAGCGCCAGCTCCGTGCGCACATGGCCATCATCGGCCATCCGATCCTGGGCGATACCAAATATCCGAGCGGCGTTGAACTGCCGGAGGGTGTCGAGAACAAGCTCCACCTGCATGCGCGGCGTATCAGCTTTCCGCATCCCTCGGGGGAGAGGCTGGTGGATGTCACCGCACCGCTGCCCGAGCATATGCGGCAAAGCTTTGCTCTTTTCGGTTTTCGGGATGGTTCGGACGCTGATCTCTCGATCTGACGCGGTATGATACCGCAAACCCAATCCCCATCAGCAGGCCAGACCGCAATGCATTCGAGATCAACCTGGTTTGCGCGCTTCGCACAACACGTCTCTCACGTTACGGGACGCCCGATCGCCTTCATCGGGGCGGTGACCGCAATCCTCCTTTGGGCCGCCACGGGACCTCTGTTCGGCTATAGCGACACCTGGCAGCTCGTTATCAATACGGCGACCACAATCATCACCTTTCTCATGGTGTTCGTGATCCAGAACACGCAGATCCGCGACACCATCGCCATGCAGATCAAGCTCGATGAGCTTATCCGCGTGACGGGGAGCGCAAGCAATACGCTGCTCGATCTCGAAGAACTCGACGATCTTGAGCTCGAGGCGCTGCGTCAGGACTACGAAAGGCTGGCGCGTGAGATTCCGCATCACCAGGCGCGGCGGCGCTCCAAGAAATCGCCGGAGCGTTAGCTCATGAGCGATCCCGGCAAAGCATCGACCCGTGCGCGGGCGGAGACGAGCCTGCCCAAACGCTTCTACAAGAGCGTTTCCGTCGAGAAGGAGGGCACGGGATTCGCCCTGCTGCTCGATGGCAAGCCCGTGCGCACGCCGGCTAAGGCACAGCTCCTCTTGCCGACCAGCGCGCTTGCCGAGGCCGTGGCCGAGGAGTGGCGGGCCCAAGGGGAGCGCATCGATCCCGCCACCATGCCGCTGACTAAGCTCGCGAACAGCGCGATTGACGGCGTGGCCCGGCGCGCGCAGGCCGTCATCGATGACATTCTCGCCTATGCCGGCTCGGATCTCCTTTGCTACCGGGCGGACGG
The DNA here is from genome assembly GCA_036257375.1 of Methyloceanibacter sp. GTDB lineage: Bacteria > Pseudomonadota > Alphaproteobacteria > Rhizobiales > Methyloligellaceae > Methyloceanibacter. Next base: position 173 of record DATAFR010000052.1, on the reverse strand, counting down.
TCCGCGCGGGCTCACGGAGGCGCAAAAGGCGCATTGGGACCCGGTTCTCGCCTGGGCCAAGTCCGCGCTTGGTGCACCGTTCGTGCTTGCCGAGGGCGTCGTTCATGTGACGCAGCCACAGGCCTCCCTTGACCGGCTCAAGGACTGGCTCGCGGCCCAAGAGCCGTTCGGCC
>DATAFR010000051.1:0-12794 GCA_036257375.1 Methyloceanibacter sp. | reverse complement strand
CGACCAGGGCCAGGACGTGCTGTTCTTCGTCGACAATATTTTCCGCTTCACCCAGGCGGGCTCCGAGGTGTCGGCGCTGCTCGGCCGCATTCCCTCCGCCGTGGGCTATCAGCCGACGCTCGCCACCGACATGGGCGCACTGCAGGAGCGCATCACCACGACGCAGAAAGGTTCGATCACCTCCGTGCAAGCTATTTACGTCCCGGCCGACGATCTAACCGACCCGGCGCCGGCCACCTCCTTTGCCCATCTCGACGCCACGACCGTGCTATCGCGCAGCATCGCCGAGAAGGGCATCTATCCCGCCGTGGACCCGCTCGACTCGACGTCGCGCATGCTTGATCCGCGTATCGTCGGCGAGGAGCACTACAAGGTCGCCCGCCGCGTGCAGGAGATCCTGCAACGCTACAAGGCGCTGCAAGACATCATCGCCATTCTCGGCATGGACGAGCTGTCGGAAGAGGACAAGATCACGGTCGCGCGCGCGCGCAAGATCGAGCGCTTCCTCTCCCAGCCGTTCCACGTGGCCGAGGTGTTCACCGGCTCGCCGGGCGTGTTCGTCGATCTCGCCGACACCATCAAGGGCTTCAAGGGGCTTTGCGACGGCGACTACGACCATCTCCCGGAAGCCGCCTTCTATATGGTCGGCACAATCGAGGAGGCTGTCGCCAAGGCCGAGAAGCTCGCCGCCGAGGCCGCTTAATCGATGCCCGACGCATTCAAATTCGAGCTCGTCTCGCCCGAGCGGCTGCTCGTCTCCGGCGAGGTCGAACAGGTGCTCGTGCCTGGCGCCGAGGGCGACATGACGGTACTAGCGCATCATGCGCCGGTTTTGACCACGCTCCGCCCCGGCCTGCTCGATATCGGTCTGCCCGGCGGAGAGCATCAGCGCTATTTCATCCGCGGCGGTTTTGCCGAGGTCGGACCGTCGGGTCTCACCGTTCTCGCCGAGACGGCGATCAATCTCGACGAGCTTGACGCCAGCCAGCTTGCGCAAGCCGTGAGGGATGCCGAAGAAGACGTGGCCGATGCTACCGAGGGTGCGGTGCGCGATCGCGCCCAGACCAAGCTCGATCAGCTCCGCCAAGTGCAGGCGACGCTCAATCTTTGAGATTCGAGTCTAGCCGGCAAGCGCGCCCAGCTCCTCGATCACGCGCAGATAGACCTTGCGCTTGAACGGCACGACAAGTGCCGGCAACTCGGCCAAGCTCACCCACTGCCACGCGTCGAATTCCTGCTCGTGGCCTTCATGCGGTCCGATATCGATCTCGCTGTCGGCTCCCTCGAAGCGCGCGGCAAACCACAACTGCTTTTGGCCGCGAAAGCGGCCTTCCCAGGCGATCCCGATAAGCTCGTCGGGAAGGTCGTAGGTGAGCCAATCCCGCGTGCGCGCCACGAAGCGTGCGCTCGTCACGCCGGTTTCCTCGCAGAGCTCGCGGCGCGCGGCAGCTTCGGGGTCCTCGCCCTCGTCCAGGCCGCCTTGCGGCATCTGCCACCACGTGCCGACGCCCTCGGGCGCATCGCCCCGATCGGCCCGCTGTCCGACGAAGACGCGTCCCGCCGGGTTGATGAGCATCACGCCGACGCAAGGCCGGTAGGGTAGGCCGTCTTTCTCTGTCATATGAAAAACGTTCAGCTTTGCCGCTGCGACCGCACCGCCGCGCTGACCGGCACCAGCACGAAGCCTTTGGACTCCAGCTTGTTGGCCCAGTCGGCCAGCTGCTTGATCGTGGCGGGCGTCGCCTTGGCCACCCCTATGGCTGCGCCGCGCTCCTTTGCCGTCGTCTCGAGTTGCGCCAGCTGCTTGGCAAGGTTGCCCTGATCCACTTGCACGCTGACCACCGAATAGTCGAGACCAATGGTCTTGGCGATTTGTTCGGCTGTGGAGCCCTGAACGCTGCCATCGTCGACATAGAGCAGGCCCCGCCGCTTCAGCTCCTCGAGCACCGGCTGCATGGACTCGGTCGTGACTTCGAACTTGGAGCCCATGTGATTGGTGACGCCCACATAGCCCGTGTAGCGCGACATCAGCCATTGCAGCCGCTTCATATTCTCCTCGGGCGGCAGAGTGGTGAGTAGCGTGTGGGGACCGGGGTCCTCGCTCGGGTAATTGTTAGGCTCGAGCGGAATTTGTAGCAGCACCTCGTGGCCATTGGCCCGCGCCTTGCTCACCCCCTCCTGAAGACTCCGGCCATAGGCGCCGTAGGCAACGCTCACCGGCGCCGGCAGGCCTTTGAGCACGTCGCCCGCGGGACCATTGGGGAGGCCAAGCCCGGTCACCAGGATAGCGATACGCGGTGGATCGCCGGCGTTCGCCACGACATAACGCGACGGCCGCGCATAAACGTCGATCGAACGGCGCCCGTCGGCTGCGATCTTCGGCAAGGGCCCATATTGGGAGTCCTCGACGAGCTCGGCCACGGGTGCCGGCGGGAGCGTGATCGATCCGGTTTCGCTCTCCGGGATGACCGGCGGCGGAGGCGGGGGCGCGGCAGCGGTTGTGTCTACCGCCGCCTGCTGCATGCCCGTCTCCGCAGGCGCGGCGCCTTGCTGATCGGGAGTGTCGGGCGGGGCGGCATCGTCGGGCGCCTCAGGCGGCGCGGCAGGCGCTTCGCTCTGCCCTTGCGGCGCGGGGGTCAGGCCCGGAGGTTCCTCGACGATCGGCGCTTGCGGCGTCTCGGAGGGTACCGCGAAGCCTGGAGGCAAATCCATGTTGCCTTTGGCTTCAGCCGGCGGTGCGGCAGGAGCCGGGGCCTCGCTCTCGGGAGGAAGCCCGGGCGTTTCAGCCGCAGGCTCCGGCGTGGCAGCACTCGGGGCTGCGGCAGGCTCAATTTGCAGGATAGCGACCGGCTCGCCGGTGTCGCCGCCCGGGAAAAAGGCGAGCAGCGCGATACCAATCACGAGCGTCCAGAACACAATGCCAGTAGCGACGGCTAGCGCCTTCATTCGACTTTACCTCCCCGCTCGCCGGCCAGTCGTGGTTGCAGTCCTCCTATTCCCCCGGCTTCCCGGCGACCATTTTCGCCGTCATGGCCGGCATGGCACCAGCTTTCGGCGCGAGCCTAGTTGGCTTCGGCCTTCTTCTTCGCCTCCGTGTCAACCGACTTGATGCCGCGCAAGAGATCAAGCGCGTATTGCAGCTGCGTGTCCTTGTCCTTCTCGGGCGCCACATAGGACGAGCTCCCCGACTCCTCCTCGGCCTCTCCCTCGCCGTCTTCGTTGGCATCCTCGCCTTTGAGGTGACCGCGAAGATTGGCCTCGCCGCGCGTGCCCTGAAGCTCTGCCTTCTTCTTCAGATCTTCAGGCAACTCTTCTTCGACAACAACCTCGGGATCGATGCCCTTGGCCTGAATCGACCGACCGGACGGCGTGTAGTAGCGCGCGGTGGTGAGTCTCAGCGCGCCGTTCGAGCCGAGCGGAATGATGGTCTGCACCGAGCCCTTGCCGAAGGAGCGCGTGCCGAGAATGGTCGCGCGGTGATGATCCTGCAACGCGCCCGCCACGATCTCCGATGCCGAAGCCGAGCCGCCATTGATGAGCACGATGAGCTTCTGCCCGTCGGTGATGTCGCCCTGGCGCGCGTTGGAACGCTGCGTCTCTTCGAGGTTGCGGCCGCGCGTCAGCACGATCGCGCCCTGATCGAGGAACGCGTCCGACACCGAGATCGCCTGGTCGAGCAGGCCGCCGGGATTGTTACGCAAGTCGATGATGTAGCCCTTGAGCTTCGGACCGAGCTGCTTCTTCAGGTCCTCGACTGCCTTTTGCAGATTAGCGGTGGTCTGCTCGTTGAAGGTGGTGACCCGGATATAGCCGACGTCATCGCCCTCAGCGTTGTATTTCACTGGGTTGATGTGGATCACGTCGCGCACGACCTTGACCTCGAAGGGGTCCTCGACGCCCTTGCGCACGACGGTGAGCGTGATCGGCGAATTGACCGGTCCGCGCATCTTCTCGACCGCCTCTTGCAGGGTGAGGCCGAGAATCTGCTCTTTATCGAGATGAGTGATGAGATCACCGCTCATGAGGCCGGCGCGCGCCGCGGGCGTGTCCTCGATCGGAGCCACCACCTTGACCACGCCGTTCTCCATCGTGACTTCGATGCCAAGGCCGCCGAACTCGCCGCGGGTCTGCACCTGCATGTCACGGAAATGCTTGGGATTGAGATAGGCCGAATGCGGATCGAGCGCGGTCAGCATGCCGTTGATGGCGGACTCGATCAGCTTGGGGTCGTCGGGCCTCTCGACATAGTCCGAGCGCACGCGCTCCAGAACCTCGCCGAACAGATCGAGCTGACGGTAGATTTCCGAATTGGCGGCCGAGGCGGACTGGCTCCGCGCCAAGCTCACTATCGTCGACCCGGCAGCGAGCACGGCCAACACCAGAAGCGCCCAAAGCGCGTATTCGGATTTCCGCATCATCCTTGCACCTTTTCGGAAGCCTCGGCCCACCATGGGTCAGGGTCTACTGGCCTGCCGTCCTTTCTGAATTCGACATAGAGGACGGGGCGCGAACTATCATCGCCTTGGCTCGGTATCGCCGAATTGCCCATCACTGCGATCGGCTCACCGGCAAGGACAAACTGGCCCAGGCTGACGTCTATGCGGCTCATCCCCGCAAGCAGGATATGATAGCCCCCGCCTGCGTTGATGATCAATAGCTGCCCATAGGAGCGGAACTCGCCGGCATAAACGACCCAGCCGTCCGCGGGGGCGGTAATGCGGGCTTCGCCCCGGGTTTGCAGCGAGATCCCCTTGAGCGAGCTGCCGCTGGCATCGGTATCGCCGAAGCGCTTTACCTTACGACCCTGGGCCGGCAGCCGAAGGGTCCCTTTGGCGGCCTCGAAAGGCAATGCCGGCTTGAGCCGGTCGGGGCTGGCAAAGGCGACCTTGGTCCCCGGCTTGATCTCGACCACGCTCTCATTGTCAGGGGTCGCGAGCGCCTGCTGCTGCTCGCGCGCAAGCAGCGCCCGTTCCGCGGCGAGCTCGGCGTCATATTGAGCGATCTCGACCTTGGCGATCTGCTTATCGAGCTTATCGATCAGCTCGTTTAGATTTGTGACCTGCTGCGCCTGCTCGGCCGTCGAGCGCCTGATATCGGCTAGCTCGGCCTCGCCTTGCGCGGTGGCCCGCTTCTTCTCCTCCAACAGACGGTCGAGGCTCGCCCGCTCCGCCGCCAGCCGCTCCGCCTCGCTCTTCTCCTTGTCCCGCTGATCGCGAATGCCGTTCTCGACCGTGACCAGCCCTTCCAGCTCGCGGGACAGATTGTCGGCCTGATATTTCAACTCGGGAAAGACGTCGGCGAGCAGCATGGCGCTGCGCACGACGGCAAGCGCATCGTCTCTCCGCGTCACCAGCGCGGGCGGCGGGGTACGGCCGATCCTCTGCATGGCGCTCAGCATTTTGACGATGGCTTCCTTCCGCTCGGTGATCGAGTTCTGGATCACATTAACCTGCTCGGTAAGCTCGGCGAGTTTCGCTTCGGTCTCGGAAAGCTTGGCTTCGCTCGCTTGTACCCTCTTCCCCGCCTCTATCAGCTCGCTGTTCAGTTTGGCCCGTTCTTCGACGAGCGCCGCCAAATCCTTGGCAAGTCCCTCTTCCTTGGCGCGGCCCGATTGCAGCTCTTGCTGCGTCTTGTCGAGCTTCTGCTTCGCCTCTTCGCGCGAAAGGTCCTCCTGCGCGGCGGCAAGCCACGGCAAGGCGCAAAGCAGGCCGACAACAAGCAGCGCGGACCAGACTCTGTGGCGTGGGGAAGTCAATCGATCGGAATGCGCCATGCGCCTTGGCCGTTCAGCCGATGGCAACGACAACGGAGCGGTACGGCAGAATCAAGGCAAAACGCTTACCAATCCTTAACCTTGGCGTTTTCAGCCCCGATGATAGGGATGGCCGGAAAGAATTGTCGTTGCGCGGTAGATCTGTTCCGCCAAGACGATACGGGCCAACCCGTGCGGCAGGGTCATCGGCCCGAGCGACAACACCAGGTCGGCCTTGAACATCGCCGACAGCCCTAGACCGTCGGCGCCACCGACAAAAAAGACGACACCCTGGGCGCCACCGTCGCGATACTTCGCCAAGGCTTGCGCCAATCCTTCACTTGTGAGTTGGGCACCGCCGCGGTCGAGACAGATCAACTTGTGCGTGGAAGGTCGCTTGGCGAGGAGGGCCTCCGCTTCGGCCTCCATGCGCGCCTGCGGAGTTGTGCCCTTCGCTTCGGCAACTTCGATTACGTCGAGTGGCGACAGATGCAGCTTGCGGCCCGCCGCCTCGGCGCGGCCGAGATAATGCGCGAAGAGTTCGCGCTCGGGCCCCTGCTTCAGCTTGCCGATCGCAGCGATCAGGAGCCGCATGCTTCGCTCGCCCTCGAGGCCCGGCGGCCTGGCAATCGAATCAGATCACCAACCGCTCCATGGGCCGATCGGCCGACCACATCTTCTCGAGGTTATAGAACTCCCGAACCTCCGGCCGGAAGATATGGACGATGATGTCGCCCGCGTCGATCAGCACCCAATCGCATTGGGGCAGACCTTCGACGCGCGTGCGGCCAAAGCCCTCTTCTTTCAGCCTTTTGGTGAGGTGGTCGGCGACGGCCCCGACATGCCGTTGCGAGCGCCCCGAGGCGATCACCATCTGGTCGCCAATCGAGGTTTTGCCTCTCAAGTCGATCGTCTTGACGTCCTCTGCCTTGGCGGCATCGAGCGTGTCGAGCACGATCTTGAGCAGACGATCCGGATGCGCGCGAAATGACGCGAATCCGTTAGGAGGCGTGCCGCGTGCGGCACCCTCTCTAGCTGAGCGCATGTTTGAGTGAGTGTCCTTCTGCCATTGCTCCGTGACGAAGCCGCTATAGCCGATACGCATGCTAAACGCATGACAAGGCGCATTGGATGCTGCTTCGCACCATAAACATAGTATGGTCCCCGCTTGCGCTCAATAGCTCTAGTGTCGCCCGGTTCTTTTCTTGGGCTTTTTGTCTTTGCTCTTCGCATCGCTAGGCTTCGCTTTCCTGGCCTTCTTGGCTTTACCGATCTTGGCGCGGAGCTGCGTCGAGGAGAGCGGCGATAGCGTGTGGGTGAGGATGGTCCAAGCTGGGGGGACGAGCCGGGTGAGCCCGCGCGCATCTGATTCGTCGACCTGGTAGGCGGCAAAGCGCTGCGCCGCCTTGCTGGCGCGGGCCTTGAGCCTGAATCCCGGGCGGTCCAGCACGGCGATGGGGGTGAGGGCGAAAATCTGCTCCCAGGCACGCCAGCGATCGAAGTTGGCGAGATTGTCTGCGCCCATCAGCCAAACAAAGCTTACACCGGGAAAGCGCCGTTTGAGGTCGGCGAGAAGGTCGATCGTATAGGCCGAGCCGCTCCCCGCCTCGAACGCGGTGACGACGATGCGCGGATGTTTCGCCAAGGCTCGCGCCGCTTCGACACGGTCTTTAAGGCTCGCCAGCTTGGAGGGGTCTTTGAGCGGATTACCCGGCGTCACCAGCCACCAGACTTGATCGAGGCCGAGCCGCTTCAGCGCCGTGAGGGTGATCGCGCGATGCGCCGCATGCGGCGGATTGAACGAGCCGCCAAGCAGCCCGATGCGCATATTCGGCGCCGCCATCGGCAGCTGCGTCAGCCCTCGCTCCACGCTCTTTGACTTCGATCGACTCAAGGCCGCGTCTGGCCCTGCCCGCGCACGACATATTTGAAGGTCGTGAGCTGCTCGACCCCGACCGGCCCGCGCGCATGGAAACGGCCGGTGGCGATGCCGATTTCGGCCCCCATGCCGAACTCGCCGCCATCGGCGAACTGTGTCGAAGCGTTATGCAGCACGATGGCGCTGTCCACGCGGGCGAGAAACGTCTCGGCCGCATCCTTGTCCTTGGTGACGATGGCGTCGGTATGCTGCGAGCCGTAGCGGGCAATGTGCTCGATCGCCTCATCGAGACCGTCGACCACTTTGACCGCGATGATGGCATCGAGAAATTCCTTAGGCCAATCCTCTTCGCTCGCGACCCTCACCCGGCTGTCGGCACGCTGTGTCTCGGGATCGCCCCTCACCTCGCAACCCGCTTCGATCAGCATCTCGACGAGTGGCGCAAGATGCGTGGGCGCGGCGGCATGATCGACCAACAGCGTCTCGGCCGAGCCGCAAATTCCCGTGCGGCGCATTTTGGCGTTGAGCACGATCTTCTTCGCCATGTCGAGATCGGCGGCCTTGTGCACGTAGACGTGGCACACGCCCTCGAGATGCGCGAACACCGGCACCCGGGCTTCTTCCTGCACGCGCGCGACGAGGTCCCTACCGCCGCGCGGCACGATCACATCGATCGCGCCGGCGAGGCCGCTCAGCATGAACCCCACGGCCGCACGATCGACCGTCGGCACGAGCTGGATGGCGGCGGCGGGAAGCCCTGCGGCCACGACCGCCTCGTTCATCAGATTGGCGATGACGAGCGAGGTCAGGAAACTCTCCGAGCCGCTCCTCAAGATGACCGCGTTTCCGGACTTGAGGCAAAGCCCCGCGGCGTCGGCGGTGACGTTCGGCCGCGACTCGTAGATGATGCCGATCACCCCGAGCGGCACGCGCACCCGGGAAATCTCAAGCCCGTTCGGCCGCGTCCATGCGGCGCTCACCTGGCCAACCGGATCGGGGAGTGCGGCCACCTCGCGCAGGCCGCGCGCCATCGCCGCCACACGAAGACCGTCCAGCATCAGCCGATCGAGAAACGCGTTATCGCGTCCTTTGGCGCGCGCGGCATCGAGGTCCTGCCGGTTGGCCTCGATGATCTGCTCGGCGCCCGCCTCGATGCGGGCCGCCATGCGCTCGAGCGCTTCGTTTTTGGTATCGGTGGAGGCGAGCGCAAGCTCGCGCGCGGCCTCGCGTGCAAGCCGACCCATATAGAGCATCATCGGCTCGATGCTCGTCTCGGGCCTATTTGACAGCACGCTCATTCAATTCTTCCGCGCAAGACCATGTCGTCCCGGTGGACCAGCTCAGGGCGCCCAAGGTAGCCGAGAATTTCGGCGATTTCACTGCTCTTGCGGCCAATAATGGCGTTGGCCTCCTCATGATCGTAGGCAGAAAGCCCGCGGCCAAGCTCGACGCCCTCGCCATTCCTGATCACGACCGCATCGCCCCGCTCGAAGCTCCCCTCGACGCGTGTCACACCGGCCGGGAGCAGGCTCTTGCCCGAGGCGAGCGCCTGCGCCGCGCCCTTGTCCACGACCAGGGCGCCTTTCGGCTCGAGCGTGCCGGCGATCCAGCGTTTCCGCGCGGCCACGGGGTCCTGGCGGGCGATGAACCAAGTACCGGCCCCCTTCTTGGCCAGCACTTGCAGCGGATGCAAGACCTTGCCGCTGGCAATCACCATGTGCGTGCCGCCGGAGACGGCGATCTTCGCCGCCTCGATCTTCGTCACCATGCCGCCTTTCGACAGCTCGGAGCCGACATCGCCGGCCATGGCTTCGATCTCCGGCGTGATGTCCCTCACCTCTTCGAGACGCCGCGCATCGGCGCGAGAGCCCGGAGGCGCGGTATAGAACCCGTCGACATCCGAAAGCAGAACGAGGCAGTCCGCGCTCATCATCGAGGCGACGCGCGCCGCAAGCCTGTCGTTGTCGCCATAACGGATTTCGCTCGTCGCCACAGTGTCGTTCTCATTCACGACAGGCACCGCGCCGAGCTTGAGTAGCGTCGTCACGGTGTTGCGAGCATTGAGATAGCGCCGCCGCTCCTCGGTATCGCCGAGCGTGAGCAGCACTTGCGCCGCTACCAGATTGCGCGCGCGGAACGCTTCCTCATAGGCGTGTGCGAGATCGATTTGCCCCACCGCCGCGGCGGCCTGGCTGTCTTCCAGCTTGAGCGCGCCTTTCGGCAGCTTGAGCGCGTTGCGGCCGAGCGCGATCGCACCCGAAGAGACCACGACGACCTCCCTGCTCTCTTTGCGCAAGTCAGCAATGTCGTCGGCAAGCGCTTCCAACCAAGCGCCGCGCAGCATGCCGTCGGCGGCGTCGACAAGCAGAGAGGAGCCGATCTTGACGACGATGCGCTTGGCCTGGGTCCATTCTTGTCTCATGGCCGCCATCCTCGCGCAGGCGTCTTCTCGCGCACGGCGTCCGCTTTATCCTGCGCGCGCAATGCTCGCACTTCCGCGGCGAGCGCACGCAAGACTTCGAGCACGCCTTCGCCCGACGCGGCGGAGACGATAAGCGGAATCACTCCCGCTACCTTCTTCAAGGCACGCGCTTTCTTCTTCATCTCGTCTTTCGGCACGGCATCGGCCTTCGACAGCGCCACGATCTCGGGCTTCTCGGCCAGTCCCCCGCCGTAAGCCTCCACCTCGCCGCGCACGATCCGATAAGCCTCAGCGACATCGTCGAGCGTCGCATCGACCAGATGCAGCAGAACGGCGGTGCGTTCGACATGGCCAAGGAAGCGGTCGCCGATGCCCGCTCCCTCATGCGCGCCCTCGATCAGTCCGGGAATGTCGGCGAGCACGAAATCGGTGCCGTCGATCCGCACCATGCCGAGGTTGGGATGGAGCGTAGTGAAAGGGTAATCGGCGATCTTGGGCTTCGCCGCGCTGACGGCGGCGAGAAAGGTCGACTTGCCGGCGTTGGGCAGCCCGATGATCCCGGCATCGGCGATCAATTTCAGCCTGAGCCAGATCGTCATCTCCTCGCCTTGCTGGCCGGGATTGGCGTGGCGCGGTGCCTGATTGGTCGAGGACTTGAAATGGGCGTTGCCGAAGCCACCATTGCCGCCGCGAAGCAGCACGATGCGGTCGCCGGGCTTCGTGAGGTCCGCGATCAAAGTTTCGCCGTCCGCATCGAGGATCTCGGTCCCGGGCGGAACCTTCAGCACCACGTCGGCGCCCTTGGCGCCCGAGCGGTTTTGGCCTTTGCCATGGCCGCCCTTCTTCGCCTTGAAATGCTGCTGGTAGCGGTAGTCGAGCAAGGTATTCAGATTGGCCACGCACTCCATGATGACGTCGCCGCCCTTGCCGCCGTCCCCGCCGTCAGGGCCGCCGAACTCGACGAACTTCTCCCGCCGGAAGCTGACGCAGCCATTGCCGCCATCGCCCGAGCGCACATAAATCTTGGCCTGATCGAGGAACTGCATGGGGAAGGGCTTAGCACCGGCGGCTTTCCAAATACACTACGCGACGGCAGGATCGGGCCGGCGAACCGATCTCACGCCTTGAGAAATCCGGCCAAGGCCGTGACGCGGTCGAGCCGGTAGGTCACGCAACAGGCCTTGGCGCCGCGCGCCGCGCAGTCGCGCTCCTCCTGCCCCTGCCGGACAAACCCGAACTTGGCGATGATCCGCGCGGACGCAGGGTTATCGCGGAAATGCCCCACTTTGAGGTAGTCGAACCCGCCCGTCTCGAAGGCATAGAGGATCAGCGTGCGAACCGCCTCGCTGGCATAGCCCATGCCCCAATAGGGCTTGCCGATCCAATAGCCGAGCTCGGCATGATCTTCGCCGAAAGGGCGATAGCCGGTACAGCCGATCAGCGCGCCGGACCTCTCAATGATGAACACCACGCCCTCCTCGCCGGCGATGGCGCTCCTAAGCCACTCGGCAGCCATCTCCTCGCTATAGGGATGCGGGATGGTGCCCGTCATGCTCGCCACGTCGAAATCGCCGGCAAGCAGGCTGACCCGCGCCGCGTCCGAAAGGAGCGGCGCGCGCAAGACAAGCCTGGGCGTTCTGATGGTCACGGGAACAAAATACACGCGCCGAACCGCGCGTGCGAGCGGGGGGCTCACCTAGTTCGGCTTCACCGAGACGTAGACGCGGCCCTTCTGCTTGGTCGCGTATTCGACCTCGCCTTCGCGGAGCGCAAACAAGGTATGGTCCTTGCCCATGCCGACGCCGTCGCCCGGGTGCCACTTGGTGCCGCGCTGGCGGACGATGATATTGCCGGCGAGCACGCTCTGCCCGCCTGACTTCTTCACGCCGAGCCGGCGCCCGGCCGAGTCGCGTCCGTTACGCGACGAGCCGCCTGCTTTCTTATGTGCCATGGTTGGCTTCCTTTACTTCTTCGGCTTCGACGCCGGCTTCTTGGCCGGGGTCTTCTCAGCCGTCTTTGCAGCGGGCTTGCGCCCCGCCGGCTTGGTTTCCTTCTTCGCGGGCTTCGCCGCAGGCTTGGCCTTGGCTTCGGGCTTCTTCTCCGCCTTTCTAGGCTCGGGCTTCGCCGCCGCCTTCGAGGGCTTCTTGCCGTCAGTCAGGATCTCGGTGATGCGGAGCGCGGTCAGCGCCTGACGATGACCCTTCTTGCGGCGGTAATTGGCACGCCGCTTCTTCTTGAAGACGACGATCTTCTCGTTCAGCTTCTGCTCGATGACCTCGGCGGCGACCATGGCGCCAGCGATCGTCGGATCGCCGGTCTTGGGGCTGTCGCCGCCCAGCAGAATCACTTCGGCGAGCTCGACGATATCGCCCGGCTTTCCCGCGATCTTCTCGATCTCGATGATGTCGTTTGGCGCCACGCGATATTGCTTGCCGCCTGTGCGAATGACCGCGAACATGTCCGTTATCCGTCCGAATTGGGCTTGAAGAAGCGGCGCCTAGAGCGCGCTGACGAGCCGCAAACAGCCTTGAGCGGCGCAATATAGAAGCCAAAGTGGATAAGTCAATTCCCTGCTGGCGGTAAAACTCGCGTATTTCCAGGCGCTCTAGGTTGCCGGAAGACCACCGGCAAGCTACATGACCGTTTCTGACGGAGAGGTGCCAGAGAGGTCGAATGGGACGGTCTCGAAAACCGTTGTACGGGTAACCGTACCGTGGGTTCGAATCCCACCCTCTCCGCCA
>DATAFR010000050.1:0-2697 GCA_036257375.1 Methyloceanibacter sp. | reverse complement strand
AGGTGCGTGAGGTCATCCGCCAGAACAACATGGATGTTGGCGGCCGCACGGTGGAGCTAGCAGAGCACGAGTTCATGGTCCGCGGCCGTGGTTACATCAAAAGCGTTGGTGACCTCGAACGGAACGTCGTCAAAACAGACGGCGGTACACCTGTGCTCCTCAAAGACATTGCGCGTATCGAACTCGGGCCCGACGAACGGCGCGGCATTGCCGAACTCAACGGCGAAGGCGAGGTCGCAAGCGGCATCGCCTTGCAGCGCTTCGGAGCCAACGCCCTCAACGTCATCAACAATATAAAGGCGCGACTGGCTGAAATAGGGCCGTCGCTTCCCAAGGGCGTAGACGTGGTGCCGGTCTACGACCGCTCCGAACTCATTTACCGCGCCATCGACACTCTGCGCCGAACGTTGTTCGAAGAAAGCGTGGTGGTGGCTCTGGTCTGTATTGTGTTCCTTCTCCATGTGCGGAGCGCCCTCGTGGCGATCCTGATGCTTCCGGTCGCCATTCTGATGTCGTTCCTGGCGATGAAGTTGTTGGGTCTTGGCTCCAACATCATGAGCCTTGGCGGCATTGCCATCGCCATCGGCGCGATGGTGGATGCCGCCATCGTCATGATTGAGAACGCGCATAAGCGGCTCGAACGCGCGCCGCCGGGCAAGAAGCGGCATGAGATCGTGGTCGAGGCCGCCGTCGAGGTTGGCCCGGCGCTCTTCTTCAGCCTGCTCATCATCACCGTGTCCTTCCTGCCGATCTTCGCGCTGGAAGCGCAGGAGGGCAGGCTGTTCAAGCCGCTCGCCTACACCAAGACCTTCGCCATGGCTGCCGCGGCGCTGCTGTCGATTCTCCTGGTCCCGGCGCTGATGGCGCTCTTTGTCCGCGGGCGCATCATTCCGGAAAACAAGAACCCGGTGAACCGGTTCCTGATCTGGATCTACCGTCCCGCGATCGAGCTCGCGCTCAAATTCAAGGGCGCCACGATCGCGATCGCATTGGCCGTTCTCGCGTTAAGCCTCTGGCCCGCATCGAGGCTCGGCAGCGAGTTCATGCCCAACCTCAATGAGGGCACGCTGATGTACATGCCGGTGACGCTGCCGGGCATTTCCGTGACCAAGACGGCCGAGCTCCTCCAGACGCAGGACAAGATCATCAAATCCTTCCCGGAGGTGGAGTCGGTCTTCGGCAAGGCGGGGCGCGCCGCGACCGCGACCGACCCCGCGCCGACCGAGATGGTCGAGACCGTGATCAATCTCAAACCCGAGAGCGAGTGGCGCGCAGGAATGACGGTGGACAAGCTCATCGCCGAGATGGATCGTTCGCTGCAATTTCCGGGCGTTTCCAACGCCTGGACCATGCCGATCAAGGCCCGCATCGACATGCTGTCGACGGGCATTCGCACGCCGGTCGGCGTCAAGGTCTACGGCAAGGACCTTGCCGAGATGGAGAAACTCGCGCGCAAGATCGAGGCGGTGCTCCGCGACGTGCCAGGCACGGCCTCCGCTTACGCCGAGCGCGCCATCAGCGGCTATTATCTCAACGTGGATCCCGACCGGGCCCAGCTCGCCCGCTATGGGCTCATGGTCGGCGATGTCCAGGACGTGATCGCGATGGCGCTCGGGGCCGAGCCGGTGACCACGACGGTGGAAGGCCGCGAGCGCTACACCGTCAGCATTCGTTATCCGCGCGACTACCGCAGCCGCCCGCAAGACATCGCGAGCGAGGTGCTGATCCCGCTGCCTGGCGGCGGTACGGTGCCGCTTGGCGAGGTCGCCAAGGTGAGCCTCGCGCAAGGTCCCTCAAGCATCCGCACCGAGGATGCGCAGCTCGCGCTTTATATCTTTGTGGATCTGCGCGACCGCGATCTCGGCGGCTATGTCGCCGAGGCAAAAAAGGCAGTGGCCGAAGGTGTCGATTTCCCGCCCGGCTATTACGTGACCTGGAGCGGCCAGTTCGAATATTTCGAGCGGGCCAAGGCAAGGCTGCAAATCGTCGTGCCGGTCACTCTGCTCGTCATCTTCCTTTTGCTCTACCTCAATTTCCGGCGCATCACCGAGACACTCATCGTCATGCTTTCGGTGCCGTTCGCGCTGGTCGGCGGCTTTTGGCTGATGTGGTGGCTCGGGTTCAACCTCTCCGTCGCGGTGGCTGTCGGCTTCATTGCGCTTGCCGGCGTTGCCGCCGAGACCGGTGTCGTGATGCTGATCTATCTCGATCACGCGCTAGAAGAGCGACGGCAACAGCGCGAACGCGAAGGCCGTGCCTTCACCGGCAAAGATCTCCATGCCGCGATCATGTCGGGAGCGGTTGAGCGCGTGCGCCCGAAGATCATGACCGTGGCCGCGATCATGGCGGGACTCTTGCCCATCATGTGGAGCCATGGCACCGGCGCCGAGGTCATGCAACGCATCGCCGTTCCCATGATCGGCGGCATGGTGTCGTCCACACTGCTGACCCTGATCGTCATCCCCGCGATCTACGCGGTGGTGAAGGGGTGGTCATTGCGCGGGGAAAGTACCGCGACGGTGGCTGCCCCGCGACCACGGCGAAGGCGGACCGCTCTTGCCGGCGATACACCGGCATCATAAACGGCTTGGTCCTCCGAGCGCGGAAAAGGCTCCTCGGCAATGACGGTTGCTTCACCGGCCCGCAACACCGAAGCGCGGCGCACGCTCCTCGACAAGCTGAAGGGGTCGCTGCTCA
>DATAFR010000049.1:0-14754 GCA_036257375.1 Methyloceanibacter sp. | reverse complement strand
GCCTGGCTCGCGCTAATCCCTTCCTGGCTTGACGGCCCTGCCCCGGATTCGCCACGACCGTATCGCCTGTTTGCCTTTCGATCTCGCCAATTCAGCATCATGGAGCCGTGCGCCGCGTGGCCCGAAATTCCGACATTCCGTTTCTGCGCGATCTGCGTTACCGGCTCGAATATCTCGGCTTGCGCATGCTGATCGGCATCGTGCGGCTGTTTCCCGTCGATCTCGGGGGTTCGATCTCGGCCAAGTTCTGGCGCTTCTTCGGCAAACGCAACCGCAGGCACAAACGCGCGCTCGCCAATCTCGAGCGCGCCTTCCCTGACAAGACGCCGGAAGAACGCGAGAGGATTGCGCTGGCGGCGTGGGAGAATCTCGGCCGGGTGATGGTCGAGACGATGAATATCGACCGCATCCTGAAGCAGCCCGACCGGCTGCACGTCACCAACGGTCACTGGATCACCCGCTACAAGGAGAAGATGGGCCCGGTCTTGATCGTCACCATGCATATGGGCAATTGGGAGCTCGGCATGTGGCCGGTGATGCTGGCCGGCGTTCGCCCCGCAGGCGTGTATCGTCAGGTGAAGAACCCCTATGTCGACCGCTATCTGCGCAATCAGCGCAAGGACCTTTATCCCGGAGGCTTGTTCGGCCGCGGCCGCGCTGCCGGTCAGGACGACACGCAAAAGACCGCGCGCCTGATCATGGACTATGTGCGCCAAGGCGGACGGCTCGGCTTCATCTCCGACCTTTACGACGCCAACGGCATCGCCGTGCCGTTCTTCGGCTATCCCGCCAAGAGCATGCCGATCGCCGCCATGATCGCGCGGCGCGTCGGCGCCCGCATCTGGATCGGCCGCTGCATCCGCATCGGCAAGCGCGCCTGTTTCGATGTCAATGTCAACGAGTTGAGAATCCCGCGCACCAACAATCAGGCCGAGGATATCCGCTCCATCACTGCGGCGATCCAACGCCATTTCGAAACCTGGATTCGGGAGACCCCCGAACAATTCATGTGGTCAAACCGGCGTTGGTCTTGAGTCTTTGCCTTAACTTCGTTGACAGCACGCGATGCCTCCGATCTTATCGTCATAAAGACTCAAGGGAACTCGGTGCCTGATGTTCAGCCGTAGCGCCAAATTCCAGATTGGCCAAGTGGTCCGCCACCGGGTCTACCCGTTTCGCGGCGTGATCTTCGACGTCGACCCGACCTTCTCCAACACCGAGGAGTGGTATCGCTCCATTCCGAAAGAAGTTCGGCCCAACAAGGATCAGCCCTTCTACCACTTGCTCGCCGAGAATGCCGACACCGAATACATCGCTTATGTGTCGGAGCAGAATTTGGTGCCTGACGCCTCCGACGAGCCGTTGCGCCACCCGCAGGTGGCCGAGCTGTTCGAGGACCTGAAGAACGGCATCTTCCGTTTTCGCTTCCTGCAAGAGCATTAGAGCGGCGGGCTATACCCGCAAACGAAAGGCCGCCCAGGTCAGGACCGAGGCGGCCTTGTCGATTCCGATTGGCGTCGAAGCGCTACGGCGTTGCGGGAGCCGTCGGCTTCTTCTGCGCCGCGGTAGTGGCGCTCGGCGCTGCCGCAGGCTGACCGGCCGCCTGAGGCGCTGCACCGGTCGCGTCGGGGGCGCCGCCGCCCTTGGCGGCCTTGGCAGCAAGCTCAGCCTGCCGCTTGCGGAACATCTCCATCAGCTGGCGACGCGACTCTTCGTATTTCGCGCTATCGACCGGCGCGCCGTCATAAGCCTTGGCGAAGCCGGTGAGCGGCACCGGGAAGCCCATGGTCTTCTGCTGGATGTTCATGGCGGCCACGACCATCTGCTTGCCCTTGCGCATCTGGTCGAACAACTCCTTGGTCAGCTCGAGCTGAACCTGGCAGCTGGTGGGAAAGCAGATCGTGTATTGCAGCTGAATGGGCTGTTGCTCATCGATCTTGAGCTGCACGCCCGCCGGCATCACCAGCGCATAGGCGGTGGGGACCCTAACGAGCAACTGCTGCTTCTCCTCGCCCTCGACCTTACGCACGGCCGCGGCGATGAGCACCATCCCGGTGTTGGGCTCGAGTCCCTCATGATTGACGAGGCAAATTTCCTTGTTCTGCGTCTGCTCGCTCTTCATGCACAGCTTGACCCAAGCATCCTCGGGCGGCGTGGAGCCGACCGCGGTTGTCCCGGCCACGCCCCCTACCGGAGCGCCGCCGGCAGGAGAGCCTGCGGCTGGCGCCGATTTGGGAACCGGCGCGGATTTCGGCTGCACTTGGCCGGCCGGCGCCTGTTGGGCGAACCCTTGCGGCACTGCAAGCCCTAAAACCAGCGCGGCCGCGCCGGCACAAAACATGAAACGAGCCCCGTTCCGGCTCAGCGAGTTCCAACGATCCCTGGACCAGATCATCAATCGACCTTTCCTCTTTTCGCGGGCTGGTTCAGGGCCTTCACTTGCCCTCATGCCCCGCGTCCCGTGCTGATAGGGTCAATACCCGAAATGCGGCATAGGCGTGGCTGAAAGCCTTGCCGCGGACGACTTTCTTAGCCGTTCCATGCAGGGGTCCCCCGACATCGACAATCGCCCGCCGCAATTATAGCGCGCCAATTGCGTTCCAGGCGATGTTGCCCTTAACTCCGTGTTGCAATGCGAAATGCATCTATAGCCACGCGCGCTCCCCATTGAAAGCCCCTATTTCATTGCTCGTCCTGAGCTTCTTCGTGCTGTTGCCCGGAAGCGCCACCGCTGAGCCGCAAGCGGGCCTTGCCATGCATGGAACACCCGAGGAGCCAAAGGATTTCACGCATTTTCCCTACGTCAATCCGAGCGCTCCGAAGGGTGGCCGGGTTATCTTCGGGATGCAGGGCTCGTTCGACAGTCTCAATCCCCTGATCGTCAAGGGCAACCCGGCCGACGGTATGCGCGAGTACGTCTATGAAAGCCTGCTCGCGCGGGCCTATGACGAACCTTTCAGCCTTTACGGACTGATCGCCGAAAGCGTCGAGACACCGCCCGATCGCAGCTATGTCGAGTTCACGCTGAATCCCGCCGCCAAATTCTCGGACGGCACGCCCATTACCGTCGACGACGTGATCTTCTCCCACGCGTTGCTGCGCGATCACGGCCGCCCCAATCACCGCTCCTACTACAAGAAGGTCGCCAAGGTGGAGCAGACCGGCGAGAGCAAGGTCAGATTCACCTTCGACACGAGCGGCGATCGCGAGATGCCGCTCATCATCGGGCTGATGCCGGTTTTGCCCAAGCATCGCATCGATCCGGACCAATTCGAGAAGACGACGCTGTTTCCACCGACCGGCAGCGGTCCTTACACCGTGGATAAGATCGATCCCGGCAAGAGCATTTCCTACAAGCGGGATCCCAATTATTGGGGCCGTGATCTGCCGGTCAATCGCGGGCTCTATAATTTCGACGAGATCCGCTACGACTATTATCGCGACGCCGGCACTCTTTTTGAAGGATTCAAATCGGGGCTCGTTCGCTTGCGCAACGAGGACGACCCGACGCGCTGGACCGAAGGCTACACCTTTCCCGCCATCAGCGACGGCCGGGTGCTGAAAGAGGAACTGCCGGTCGAGACGCCGGCCGGCATGTCGGCGCTCGTGTTCAACACGCGGCGTCCGCTGTTTGCCGATCGGCGCGTGCGCGAGGCACTGATCAAGCTGTTCGACTTCGAGTGGGTCAACCGCACGCTCTATCACGGGCAGTATGCGCGCACCGAAAGCTATTTCGCCCGCTCCGAGCTCAGCTCACACGGGCGTCCGGCAGATGCAGCCGAGCGCGCCCTGCTCGCGCCCTATGGCGACGCGGTCAAGGCTTCGATCATGGATGGCAGCTTCGCCTTTCCGGTCAGCGACGGCTCGGGCGAGAACCGCGAAGGGCGGCGTGAAGCACTCGCGCTGCTCGAGGCGGCAGGCTACCGCTTGAACAACGGCAAGCTCGTGAATGCGGCGGGCGAGCCAGTCGTGATCGAGATTCTCGCCGCCACCCGCGCCCAGGAGAGGCTCCTCCTCACCTATGCCCGTGCTTTGAAACAGGTAGGCATCGAGGCAAAAATCCGGCAAGTTGATTCAGCCCAATATCAGCGGCGCAAGCAGACCTACGACTTCGACATGATCCAGTTTTCCTGGCCGGTGTCGCTGTCGCCGGGAAATGAGCAATCGTTTCGATGGGGGAGCGATGCTGCGGTGACCGAAGGTTCGTTCAATTATGCCGGCATAAAGAGCGCCGCGGTCGACGCCATGATCGAGGCGCTGCTCCAGGCGCAAGACCGCGATAGCTTCGTGTCAGCCGTGCGCGCGCTCGATCGCGTGCTCCTTTCCGGCGACTATGTCATTCCGCTCTTTCATCTGCCGCGGCAATGGGTGGCGCATTGGAGCGATCTCAAGCGCCCGGAGAAGACGCCGCTTTACGGCTATCAGATCGATTCCTGGTGGCTGGAGCCGGCGGACGGCACAGGCAAAGAGGCGGGACGACGGCCCTGATCGAACCATGTCGCTGCACGCCGAACCGGTTGAGACGAAGTCGAAGAGCGCGCCGCTGACGGCGGACGGACTGTTGCGGCGGCGAGCCAGCCAGAGGCCCGGCGTCACGGCGCTGTCCGACCCTCCCTATCTTGAGACCCACGGCTTCGGGCCGCCCAAGACCCTCACGTTTCGCGAGGCCGACGCCGCGGTCGATGCGCTTGCCTCCTTCTTCATCGCGCTCGGTCTCGAGCCCGGCGATACGATCGCAACGCAACTGCCCAATCTCGCGATATCGCCGCTCACGCTGCTCGCGGCTTGGCGGGCCGGCCTCACGGTGGCTTCCGTGCCGATGCTGTGGCGGGCGGAAGAGATCAACAAGGTTTGCGAGGGAGTGGCGCCAAAGGTCCTGATCGGCGTCGCGTCCTTCATGGGAGAGAAACGCGCCGAGACGCTCTGCGCCGTTGCCGCGTCGCAGATGTCGGTGCGGTTCGTGCTTGGATTCGGCAAGAACCTTCCGGACGGCGTGGCGTCGCTCGACGAGGCGATCGCCGCTGGACAGAACGGACAAGAGCGGCTCATGGACGCTCCGCCGCGGCTCACGCCCGTCATGATCACGTTCACGGCACGCGCCGGCGCACCGCTCCTGCCTGTCGCCCGCCGCGAGGAGGAGCTGCTCGCGCAGGGTGCGATGACCGCGCTCTCGCTGTCACTCGATTCCCGTGACGTGATCCTCAATCCCTACCCTTTGACCGGGCCTGTCGGGCTGTCGCTCGGGCTCATGCCGTGGCTCGTCGGCGGCGGCACGCTGGTGCAGCACACTCCGTTCGACTATCAGCCCTTTGTGCAGCAATTGCTCGAGTGCGGCGCGACGGTGACGGCCGTTCCACCGCCTATCCTGGCCGAACTTGTCAAGGACGGAGTGCTGCGCAAGCCCACCTGCCGCCTGCGCCGGCTTGGCGCGGTCTGGTCGATGCCGGAGCTTATCGGTCCCCCACCGCCCCCCGTCTATGGCGCGACGCCTGTCTTGTTCGATGTCTATCCGCTCGGCGATCTCGCGAGCCTCGTTCTGCGCCGCGATACGCATGCCGCTCCGACTTCGCTTCCGCTCGGGCGCATTCATTTCGAGGACGACGAGACGACCGTGTTCGTCGACGCCAAGCTCGGCAAGACACGGTTGGGTGCCGAAGAACTCCTCCTGCGAGGACCGCTCGTGCCGCGGGGAACGACGGGGCTCCTTTCCGCCGACGGAGAGGGTTTCGTCTCGACCGGTCTTCGCGCCAAGGTCGAGCCGGGCGACGGCAGCCGCGTGCGGGTCAAGCGCGATCCCGAATTGCTGCATCATGGCGGCTTCAACGTTGCGGCGAGTGAGCTCGACCAGCTTTATCAGACCTTCCCCGGCTATTTCGATGCGGCCTGTTTCGTGTTGTCAGACCCCGTCATCGGGGAGCGCATTTTCGCCGCCATCGTGCCGAAGCCGAACGAAGCGCCTTCGCTCGAAACCCTGTGCCGTT
The DNA here is from genome assembly GCA_036257375.1 of Methyloceanibacter sp. GTDB lineage: Bacteria > Pseudomonadota > Alphaproteobacteria > Rhizobiales > Methyloligellaceae > Methyloceanibacter. The sequence continues at coordinate 8,773 of DATAFR010000049.1, read as the reverse complement.
TCCTCGAGGGGCGAGGGATCGCGGCTTACAAATTTCCCGACAAGCTGCTGGTCGTGAAGCAGATTCCACGCGACGGCGAAAGCCGTGTCTTGCGCGAGCAGATTCTGGCGCAGGTGTAAGGCCTAGGCGGCGCGCTTCACGGCCTGGGCGATCTTGACCAGGCGCTTCAACAGATCGCGCGCACCGCTCAGTCGCTCCTCGGGCGTCTCCCAATCGGCGTAATATATCAGCCGGTGGTCGGGCTGGAGCTTCACCTGCTTGCTGTGATCGCGGATGAAGGCGATCAAGCCATCAGGGTTGGCAAAGGTCTTGTTGCGGAAGGCGATGACCGCGCCTTTCGGCCCGGCGTCGATCTGCTCGATACCGGCTTGGCGGCACAGCCCCTTGATCTCGACGACGTCGAGCAGATGTCGCACCTCTTGCGGCAAGGCGCCGAAACGGTCGATCAGCTCAGCCGCGAAGGCCTCGATGGCATCGTGGCTCTCGACGCCCGATAGCCTGCGATAGAGCCCAAGCCGCACTTGCAGGTCCGGCACGTAGTCTTCGGGGATGAGCACAGAGGTGCCGAGATTGATGCGGGGGCTCCACTGGTCTTCGATGACGCCGCCCTCCCCGCCCTTGAGCGCTGCCACCGCCTCCTCGAGCATCGACTGGTAGAGCTCGAAGCCCACCTCTCTGATGTGACCCGACTGCTCCTCGCCGAGCAGATTGCCGGCTCCCCTGATATCGAGATCGTGGCTCGCCAGCACGAAGCCGGCGCCGAGCGTGTCGAGCGATTGCAGCACCTTGAGGCGCTTTTCCGCTGCCGGCGTAAGGCGCGCCTCGGCGGGGATGGTGAAATAGGCATAGGCCCTGATCTTGGAACGTCCCACCCTCCCCCTAAGCTGATAAAGCTGGGCAAGCCCGAACATGTCGGCGCGATAGACGATCAGCGTGTTGGCAGACGGGATATCGAGACCCGACTCGACGATCGAGGTCGAGAGCAGGACGTCGTATTGCCTGTCGTAGAATGCGTTCATCACGGAATCGAGCTCGCGCGATCCCATCTGGCCGTGGGCGCGCGCAATTTTCAATTCCGGCGCATGCTCCTTGAGGAAGGCTTCCGCCTCGTCGAGGTCGGAGATGCGCGGCACCACGAAGAAGGTCTGCCCGCCGCGGAACCGTTCGCGCAGCAACGCCTCGCGCAAGATGACGGGATCGAACGGCATCACATAAGTGCGAACCGCGAGCCTATCGACCGGCGGCGTGGAGATCAGGGACATCTCGCGCACGCCGGAAAGGGCCAATTGCAGCGTGCGCGGGATCGGCGTGGCGGTCAGCGTCAGCACGTGTACGTCCTCGCGGAGCTGCTTCAACCGTTCCTTGTGCTGCACGCCGAAATGCTGCTCCTCGTCGACGATGAGGAGTCCGAGATCGGCGAACTCGATGCCCTTGCCGAGCAGCGCGTGGGTGCCGATGACGATATCGAGGTCGCCGGACTTGAGTCCCTGCTTCACCTCGGCGCGCTCCTTGGGGCTGACGAGGCGCGAGGCTTGCTTGATCTTCACCGGGAAGCCGCGGAAGCGCTCGGTGAAAGTGTAGTAGTGCTGGCGGGCAAGCAGCGTGGTCGGCACTACCACGGCGACCTGCTTGCCGGCAAGCACGGCGATCAGGCTTGCGCGGAGCGCGACTTCGGTCTTGCCGAAGCCGACATCGCCGCAGATCAGCCGGTCCATCGGCCTGCCGCTGGCAAGGTCGCCGAGCACAGCGCCGATGCTGGTCTCCTGGTCCCCCGTCTCCTCGTAGGGGAAGCGGGCGGAGAACTCGTCATAGACGCCGTCGGGCGGGTTGAGGACCGGGGCTTGGCGTAGCTCGCGCAGCGCCGCGACCTTGATCAGCTTCTCGGCCATGTCGCGGATGCGTTGCTTGAGCCGGGCTTTGCGCGTCTGCCAGGCGACACCGCCGAGTCGGTCGAGCTGCACGCCGGATTCGTCAGAGCCGTAACGGCTGAGCAGCTCGATATTCTCCACCGGCAGATAGAGCTTGTCGCCGCCGGCATAATGCAGTTCGAGGCAATCGTGCGGCTCGCCGGCCGCTTCGATGGTGGCAAGCCCGGCGAAGCGGCCAATGCCGTGGTCGGCATGCACCACAAGGTCGCCGACGGAAAGACTAGAGGCCTCGGTGAGCACGTCGGCATGGCGCTTGCCGCGCGTCTTGCGCACGAGGCGATCGCCGAGGATGTCCTGCTCGTCGATGACGGCAAGGCCAGGCGCCTCAAAGCCCGTCTCGAGCGGCAGAATGGCCATGAAGGTCACGTCGCGCGGCTCCCAGATGATTTCTGCGAAGTGCTCGACGCGCTTCGTTTCGCCGATGCCGTGCTCCGACAACAGCGTCGCCAGCCGCTCGCGCGCGCCGTTGCTCCAGCAGGCGACGATCACGCGCTTGGCCTCGCCCCTCAGGCGCCTGGCATGAGCGACGACGGTATCGAAAACATTGGCGCCTTCGGTCTGCCGCTCGGCAGCGAAGGAATGGCCTTGCCTGCCGCCGAACGAAACGATCCCGGGCGCATCAGGATGCTCGAAGGGATCGAGCGCGATAACCTGACGGTTCGCGAGCGAGTCTTGCCAATCCTTCTCGCTCAGGAACAGGCTTTCCGGCGGCACGGGATGATAAGGCGGCGCGCCGAACGCCTTGCGCTCCAGCGCCTGAGCTCGGGCGTCGTAATGGTCGGCGATCTGCTCGAGCCGCCGCTTGCGGGCATCCTCGACAAGCGGGTCGAGCGTCGCGCGGGCGTTCGGCACATAATCGAACAGGGAAACCAGGCGCTCATGGAAGAGCGGCAGCCAATGCTCCATGCCCTGGTGCTGGCGTCCGGCCGAGATCGATTCATAAAGCGGGTCGTCGCCGTAGACCGGTCCGAACAAAGCGACATAGCGTCGGCGGAAGGCGCTGATCACTTCTGGCGTGAGCGTCATCTCGCTCATCGGCAGAAGCTGGATCGAGTCGAGCCGCGACGCCGTGCGCTGCGTATCGGGGCTGAAGGCGCGAATCGACTCGAGCGTATCACCGAAGAAATCGAGACGGATCGGCTCGCCGCCCGGCGGATAGAGGTCCAGGATGCCGCCGCGCACGGCATATTGGCCTGGATCGGTGACTGTGCCGGCGCGGAGATAGCCTGAGATCTCCAGCCGCGCGATCAGTGCCTGCATGGTCATCACATTGCCGGGCTGGAGCTTGAGGCTCGTGGCAGCGATGAAGTCGCGCGGCGGCACTTTCTGCAAAAGCGCATTCACGGTGGTCAGCACGACCAGAGGCTTGGCGTCGTCGCGCGCGCGCGCGGTCAGCGCGGCAAGCGTGGCGATCCGCCGCGCGATCGTCTCGCCGTTGGGCGCCACGCGGTCGTAGGGCACGCCGTCCCAGGCGGGAAACACCAAGATCTCGACATCGGGCGCGAAGAAGCGGAGCGCCTCTTCCAGCGTTGCCAGCCTATTGGCGTCGCGCGCGATATGCAGGATCGGCGCAGGAGCGTCTTCGCCCGCGTAGCGCGCGATCTCGCCGAGCAGAAGCGCGTCGAGCCCTTCCGGCACGCCACCGGCGGTCGCGCGCTCGCTTTTGAGCAAGCGATCGACAGGCAATGAGGGAAGCTTCGGCGAGGGTGACATCGTGCAAGAAGTCGTGGGGTCAGTCGGTCGGTGCAAGCCCGTGGAAACGCCTCAGGCGCTCGATCAGTTCATCGAGGTCGCGCTCGCCCAGCGAATAACCCTCCAGCACGCAGCTTTCGATCGCGGGATCGGGCGCCTCGATCAGTCGCTCGAAAACGGCGATCTCGGTGGAGTTCATGCTGTCGAGCGTGTTTTCGGCAAATCGGCCGAGCAGGAAGTCCATCTCCTTTGAGCCGCGATGCGTCGCCCGCCACAGAGCCCGGCGGCGGCGCATGCCAAGATCACTGCCGGACATGAAATCTGCTTTCCAGTGCCGCTTCTTGTGGGTTAGAGCGAGCGCACTTGGTCTGTCAAGGACGTGGGGTTGGAGCAACTCCCGATCAAACTCAGCGGATGCGGAAAAGGCCATGCGGCCCGCTAGGTTAGCGCCCCTGTTCGCCACTGTGCGCTCCTTGAAGGGCGTCGGGCCCAAGGTCGAGGGCTTGTTGAACAAGCTGCTCGCACCGCGTCACGAGGGCGGTCATGCGCGTGTCATCGACCTCCTCTGGCACCTCCCCGTATCGGTGATCGACCGCCCCATCGCGCCGCGCATCGCCGAAGCCAGGATCGGCGAAATCGCCACGCTGGAGGTCACCGTGGCTGAGCACAGGCCGGGTGGTGGCCGGCGTGGGCGGCGCGGAGGTCCTTATCGCGTGCTGGTAGAGGATCAGTCGGGCGCCGCGCTCGAGCTTGTCTATTTCAATGCCGATCCCGCCTATCTCAAGCGGCTCTTGCCGGAGGGAAGCCGGCGGCTGATCTCCGGCAAGCTCGAGTCCTATGACGGCTGGCTGCAGATGCCGCATCCGGATCATGTGGCAAGGCTCGATGGCGCCGAGGGCAGCGCTGCCGCAACGCTCCCTTTGCACGAGCCGGTCTATCCGCTGACCGCCGGCCTCACCAACACGACGCTACGCAAGGCGATCGGCGAAGCGCTCGCGCATCTGCCAACGCTGCCCGAGTGGACAGATGCCGCCTACGCCGCGAAGAACGCTTGGCCGTCGTTCGGCGAGGCGTTGGCGCGCCTGCACGCGCCTGAGTGCGACGCCGATCTCTTGCCGTCGTCGCCCGCGCGAGGGCGGCTCGCTTACGACGAGCTGCTCGCCAACCAACTCGCGCTCGCCGTCATCCGCGCAAGATTGAGGCGGCGGGCCGGGAGGCGCCTCGCTACAGCCGGCAAGCTGCGGCAGGCGATTCTCGCCGCCCTCCCCTTCACGCTCACGGGCGCACAGGAGCGCGCGCTTGCCGAGATCGATGCCGACCTTGCCAGCCCCAATCGCATGTTGCGCCTGCTGCAAGGCGATGTCGGCAGCGGCAAGACCGTGGTCGCTCTGCTCGCCATGGCGAACGCCGTCGAAGCCGGCGCACAGGCGGCGCTGATGGCGCCGACCGAGCTGCTTGCGCGCCAGCATATGGCGACTATCAGCGCGTTCGGCACGCCCGCCGGCTTGCGCATCGCGCTCCTCACCGGGCGCGAGCGCGGTCGGGAGCGGGCCGACATTGTCGAAGCGCTCAATGCAGGGCATATCGACATTCTCGTCGGAACGCATGCACTGTTTCAGGAGCATATCGTCTTCAAGGATCTCGGCATGGTCGTCATCGACGAGCAGCACAGATTCGGCGTGCATCAGCGGCTCGCGCTGCAAGAAAAAGGTTCCAGCGGCGGTGCCGAGCTCCTGGTCATGACGGCGACGCCGATCCCGCGCACGCTTTTGCTGACCAGCTATGGCGACATGGATGTGTCGCGGCTCGATGAGAAGCCACCGGGACGGAAACCCATCGCCACTCGCACGGTGCCGCTCGAGCGGCTCGACGAGGTGCTTGGCGGCGTCGAGCGGGCAATCACCGCGGGCGCGCAAATCTATTGGGTATGCCCCCTGGTTGCCGAGTCGGAAGTGCTCGACATCGCCGCGGCAGAGGAACGGCATGCCGCGCTTGTGAAGCGTTTCGGGGGCAAAGTCGGGCTGGTGCATGGCAGGCTTGCCGGCAAGGACAAGGATCGCGTCATGCAGGCCTTCGCCTCGGGTGCCTTGTCGATCCTGGTCTCGACCACGGTGATCGAGGTCGGCGTCGATGTGCCCAATGCCTCGATCATGATTATCGAGCATGCCGAGCGTTTCGGCCTCGCCCAGTTGCATCAATTGCGCGGCCGGGTCGGGCGCGGCGCCAAGGAGTCGTCATGCATTCTGCTTTACCGCCAGCCGCTCTCCGAAACGGCGCGAGAGAGGCTGAACGTGATGCGCAACACAGAGGATGGGTTCGCCATCGCCGAGGAGGATTTGCGGCTGCGCGGCGGCGGCGAGGTTCTCGGCACGCGGCAGAGCGGTTTACCTGAATTCCACATCGCCAGTCTCCCCGAGCACGAGACGCTGCTCCAGGTGGCAAACGACGAGGCCCGCTTAAGGCTTGCGCGCGACCCCGAATTGAAAGGGCAGGACGCCGAGGCGCTCAAGCTGCTGCTCTATCTGTTCGAGCGCGACGACGCGATCAAGCTGATGCGCGCCGGCTGACGTCTGACTCAGCGCAAGGCTCAACGCGCGGGGTTCGACGCTAGTTGGCGTTGCCGTTGCCGAAGATGCCGCCGAAGAGTCCGCCTCGGCCGAATAAACCGGGGCGTCTGGGCGCTTCGGCGGGATCGGGCTCGGCGACTGGTTGCGATTCAACGCTGACCGGAGCGGTTTTCTTGACCGCCTTTGGTTTCGGGTCGGCCGACGCGGTTGCAGGCTTCCGGTTGACCGCGCCCGGCTTCGATGGCGACGGCGCCGCGACCGCCGGTGCAGGTGGGGGAGCCGCGAGGGCGGCCTCATCGATCCAGCCGCTCGCGCTGCTCTTCAAGTCCTGTATCCGGACAAAGCCTCCTTCACGACCAATGACACGAAACGGCCGGCCGGCTGGAAAACCGAACATGGCCGGGGCCGAGGCCGACGGACTTGCCAGCACGGAGACGGGCTTTCTCGAGACGAGGATCATGCCCGCGCCCGGCAAATCCGCCTGCTCGGTCTGCCCAGCCGCATCGCCTTCCGGCTTGGTCTCCTCGGCAATATCGCCGGCCGGTTCGGCCGGCTCAGTCGGTGCGGGTGCGGCTTGCTGCGTGGCGGACGGCGTCTCGGGAACGGCCTGGGTCGTCTCTGCGGGGGGCGGCGATGCAGCCTCAGGCGCAGGTAGAGGCACGGCTACAGGCGCTTCAATCGCAGTTGGCTCGCTCTGCACCGGCGTTTCGCCAAGGTAGTTGCTCGCGCGCAAGGCAATGCCCGCGACAAGCACCAGGCAGACGACGACACCGAACGCGATCTTTTTTGGAGAGAACCTGCTTTGCTTCGACAGGGACTTCCGCGCGGCTTCTAGGTCCATGCCTCAATCATGACATGCCCTGGCCATTCGATCTACCAGGACTCTTTTGCGGGCGGCTGTCGTAAAAGCGAGAAAGTAACGGACGCCGCGTCTAGACGACCGGCTCTTCCTCCGGCACCGGCTTTTTGCCCTTGGCATCCTCGGCGAGTTTCTTCAGCGCGTCCTGCTGGGGACCCACGAGTCCGGCAGACACGATCATCTTGGCACCGTCCTCGATCGGCATGTCGAGCAAGGTCACGTCCTTCGCCGGCATGAACACCACGAAGCCAGTGGTGGGATTGGGCGCATTCGGCATGAACACGGTCATCAGCGCCTCGCCATTGCCGACCTTCGTCTTAACCTCGGCGGGAGGATCGCCGGAGACGAAGACGAGCGCGTAAAGCCCCTTGCGGGGAAACTCGATGAGGCCGACGCGTTTGAAGGAGCTGCCGCTCTTGGAAAAGATCGTTTGGAAGATCTGCTTGAGCAGACGATAGACGCCGCGCACGACAGGCATGCGGTCGAGCATCATCTCGCCGTAACTGACGATGGTGCGGCCGAACAGATTGGCGGTGAGCGCGCCGATCACCATCAGGCCGAGGATGCCGACGATGAGGCCGACGCCCGGTACGCTGAAGGGCAGATAGGTCTCGGGCAGGTAGGCTTTCGGAATAAGCGGCTTTACCCACGCGTCGACCAGGTTGATGAACCACCAGACGACGTAGATGGTGATGGCGACCGGACCGACGACGATGAGGCCGGTGAGGAAATAGCCGCGCAGACGCGCGCCGAGATGCGATGATGCAGGCTCCCCGGTTGCGAGCAGAACCTGCGGCTCGATCGTGGGGCCCTCTTGCGGCGGCCCGGATTTGTCTTTGTTCTTCATTCGACTGTCACGCGGCGAGCGAAACTTCGATACGGCTTGCGGTGCCGCCGGAGCGATTTAGCACATCCTCGCAAAATAAGTGAGGCAGGCGACGCCGGGACGAAACGCCACGCCACGCAACGCGATTAGCAGGAATTGCGGCTCAAGGCGTTGCGAGAGAGCAATCGATCCCGCTTCGCTTCAAGGCATTGCAGACTTTAAGGCTTTCGGCCTTGTCCGGGAAGGGTCCGATGCGCAAAGCATAGAAGGTGCCGAAACTCCCGATTTCGACTTTCTCGAATTGCGGTCGGGCGCCTGCTACGGCCTGGTTCTGCGACACCTTCTTCCACAACGCTTGGGCCTCGGCCTCCGACCTGCTGGTGGCGAGTTGCAATTGGACGCCTCCGCCGGCGGGAGCCGGGGCGGCGGCCGGCTGGGCCTGAGGCGCAGCGTCGCTGCTCCGGTTGAACAGGCGCGCCCAGCGGCTCTTGCTTTCGCCGCCGCTCGCGCTTGCCGAGGCTTGTTGCGTTTCCGTCGTGGTCGACCAGCTCGAGCTCGCCGCTGCGGCAGATGGCGGGGGCGCCGAAGGTTTGGGCGCCGGGGTCGCCGCTGGTGGCGCAGCCGCGGGGGCCGCAGCCTCCGCGTCCGCCTGCACAGAGGGATCGGTAATCGAGCCCCACCAGCGGGAGACGAGATTGCCGCCACGGCTGGTACTGGAGGGCTTCGACCCGTCCGCGACGGAGGTGCTCCAGGCGCCGGGCGAAGCGTCGGCCGTGCGGGCCCCGGGCGATGAGGCTTGCGGCGGTGGCGAAGCGCTCTGGCTGACGCTCGTGTTGAAATCGGGAACAGACTCGGCGCGCGGCTTGGCGCTGGCGCTCGATTCGCCCGCTGGAACGACCTC